>CALXLT010000042.1 GCA_944389275.1 uncultured Spirochaetaceae bacterium | reverse complement strand
ATGAGAGGACATTCCATCTCATATTCCACTCATACCTCGTCGCGCTGGGAGGAAGGGCGTATGCAGAGGATGCAGGGAGGATAGGAAGGGCCGATGAGGTATATGAGAGGGAAAGGGCGATCTACGTCTTCGAGCTCAAGGTGGACAAGACGGCTGACGAGGCGCTGAGGCAGATAAAGGAGAAGGGATACGGGGACAAGTACTCCTACCTCATGAAGCCAGGCATGGCCATGCACAAGGTAGGGATAAGCTTCTCCTCCTCTGAGAGGAAGATCGCGGAGTGGAAGTGCCTATCCTGATCTAGATCCGCCTCTTGAGCTCAGAGATGAACATCAGGGCCTCAAGAGGCGTGGATGAATCCGTGTCGAATGCCTCTATGTCCTTGAGTATCGCCTCAGCCTCGCTTTCGCTGTGCTCGCTGCTGTCGATGAAGAGGTCTCCCTGCTGCGTATCGAAGGAATAATCCGCGAAATGGCGCTTCTGGAATGACGATGCTTCCTTTATGACTTCCCGCGGCAGTCCTGCGAGCTTCGCGACATGTATGCCGTAGCTTGATGCAGATACCCCAGGCTCTGCCTTGCGGAGGAATGTTATCGTGTTCTTCTCCTCCCTTACCGCCATGTGCAGAAGCTGGAGGCCGGATGTATCGAGGAGCGTGAGCTCATGGTAATGGGTCGCGAAAAGCGTTATGCATCCGACTTTCCTCAGGTATTCCATCACCGCATAGGCTATCGACATGCCATCCTCCGTGGATGTTCCCCTTCCTATCTCATCCATTATGACAAGGGAGCTTGGAGTCGCGGAACGCAGGATCGCTGCGGTTTCTGACATCTCAACGAGGAACGTGGATTCGCCGCGCGCAAGGTTGTCGCTGGCCCCTACCCTGCAGAATATCTTGTCCGTGATCGGTATCGACGCGATGTCAGCCGGTACATATGATCCGATATGCGCAAGGAGGGTTATGATGGCTATCTCCCTCAGATATGTGGACTTTCCAGCCATATTGGGCCCCGTGATAAGCGAGAAGCGTGATGGGGATGATGAGAATGAGTTCGCGATATAAGCATCCCTTCCCGTGAATCGCTCCACGACCGGGTGCCTTCCGTTCACTATCTCGATATCCCCGCTATCCTTGATCTCCGGCCGCACATAGCCGCATTCGATGGCGAGTGTTGCAAGCGATGTATGGAAGTCGAGTCGGGAAATTATCCTTCCCATGTTCTCTATCGGGATGTAGAGGGCGGCTGCGCGGCTTACGAAGGATAGGAATATCTCACGCTCCCTTGCCGCAGCTGACTCCGCGGCCGTGTTTATGCGGAGCTTCATATCCTCCAGCTCAGGAGTGACGAACCTCTCCCCTCCGACAAGGGTCTGCCGGCGTATGAAGTAGGATGGAACCTTATCAAGCTGGCCTTTGGACACCTCTATATACGCGCCGAGTATCCTGTTCTCGCCAGCCTTCATGGTCTGGATGCCTGTCTCCTCCTTTATGCGCTCGATGTACTCATCCAGCATCGCGGATCCGCTTTCCATGAGATTGCGCTCGCTATCAAGCTCATCATCATAGCCCGGGAGGATGATGGTCCCCGCATTGGATGCATTCGTGCAGTCCCTGCTTACGGCTTTCAGGGCATCCGAGGAGAAAGACAGGAGATCGTCGAATGACTCCGAGAAGTCATCGGCGAGCGCGAGATACTCGTCATTCTCCGCGACAAGGGAGAAGAAGGAGACAGACGTGTCAGCGATAGCGAGGATATCCCGAGGGGTAAGCTTCCTCATCGAGGCCTTCGCAGAAAGCCTCTCGAGATCCGAAGAGGAAGAGAGGATCGATCTGACCCTGTCCAGCTCCGCGCGGCTATTCATGAAGCGCTCTATCCAGCCGAGGCGGTTCTCTATCCTCTCTCTGTCGACAAGCGGATGCAGCAGCTCATAGCCCAGAAGCCTCGCGCCTGAGCTTGTGCGGGTGCGGTTGATCGTGGATATCAGGGAGCCATCCCTGCTTCCCGTAAGGGAGCTGATGATCTCAAGGTTCTTCACCGCAGCGCTGTTGAGCGCCATGAAGCTCTCGCTCGTGATGCGCTCGACGACACGGAGCTGTGGCAGCTCCGCCTTCGTATTGTCTGCAAGGTACTTCAGGAGCGGCCCCATCGCGGAGAGCACCGGATCCTTCTCCTCTATCCCCGCGTCCCTGAGCACGGAGAGAGGGAACTGCTTGACGCTCTCCTTCAGTCCTGAGCGTATCGTGAATTCCCATTTAGGAAGCTTGGTGATCATCGCGCCGCTGCCGTCAACGGCTGTCCTGAAGCCTCTTTCCGTGAAGTAGAGGTCATCGGGGACCAGGATCTCCTTCGGGGAGATGGACGAGAGCGCTGACTCGAACGACGCGTAGTCCCTCTCGAGGGGGAATGTCCTGACATAGAACTCCCCTGTCGAGATATCAGCCCAGGATAGGTACAGCCCCTTCCGGTCCTCGTTCACCGCGAGGATATAGGAGGATGATAGGGAATCAAGGTACTCGTCATCTACGACAGTCGCTGGCGTGTATATCTCGGTCACGCTGCGCTTTGCAAGCTCATTGGCCTTCTCCGGAAGCGAGAGCTGCTCGCATATTGCGACCTTCCTGCCAGCATCCAAGAGCCTTTTAAGGTAGCTTCGCGCCGCATGGTGCGGAATACCGCACATCGGAGAGGATCCCCTTCTCGTGAGGGTGAGGTTCAGAAGCTTCGACACCTCTATGGCATCCTCGTTGAACATCTCATAGAAATCACCGAGACGGAAGAAAAGCACCATGTCCTGATGCTTTTCCTTTATATCCATATACTGGCGCATCATCGGCGTCAGCTCATCGCTTTTTCCCATACGGACTACTTTACATGAAAAAGCGGCTTTGTGTCATATCCTGAACGAAGCCGCATTGCATCAATAGAGGGATGTCGTTATCGCGAGGACGATCTTCAGGCCTGATCCTGGCCTGTTACTGTCCGCGAAGAGGAGTCCCGATTCCCACTGGAAGTTCCTCTCGTGCGTCCATGTCGCGTTCTTGACGATATACAGCCCAAGCGGGAATCCCGGGATCTGCATCTTCAGCCCGATGCCAGCCGCGAAGTACCAGTCTATGTTGCGGAATTCCGAGAGCTCCTCAAGCTCGCCTGTGACGCCCGTTGCCGACACGAAGCCCTCGACCGCAACGATCTGGTTCACGATCGGGAATGTCAGGTCAAGCTGGGTGTGCCAGAGGAAGGCCTTGTCGTATACGACATCGAAGCCCCTTCCGATGTTCATGCCGTCAATGTAGAGCATCTCATAGCGCGTCGCACCCTGCTTCGCGTTATGCCATGACCATCCGGTCCCGTCCCCATTGTTCCAGAACTGATCGAACATGAACGATACGGACGTGGAGAGCGAGAGCACGAGGTTCTTCGTCTCCCCCTCATCATTGGTATAGCTGAAGAGCGAATGGTATCCAGCGCCAGAGAGAGTGAAGCGGTTGTAGTTCGAAAGTCCTCCCAAAAAGCCTCCCGCGTAGGTCCAGGATGCCGAGAGCACATAGCCCTTCGTCGTGTTCTGCCTGAGATCCCTTCCATCCCATGTGATTGACAGCGAGAGCCTGTTGGACCACTGCCATCTCTCGTGGTAGCGCTTTATCAATAGCTCATACGGATCATACTTCGTATCATCATAGAACGCGCGGTTGATGCCGAACGAGACGCCGGCCGCAAGCGTCAGCGAGCCTGGATCAAACGTGAAGGTGTATCCTGTGTCATAGCCGACAGCGATCCTCCAGTAATGGTATGCCATGAGGTACGCGTCCGTCGGATAGAGCGGGTTGTCGGAGCCATACCACGCGTCCGCCGATGGATAGCCCAGAGGATATGTGATCTTGTCGTTATCCCTTCCGTCGAAGTAGTCGGAGCCATACGCCCTCTGCAGCGTGTTGTCACGATAGCTATGCTCTACCGAGAAGCTTATTCCGTTTGCCCATCTGCTGTCCCCCACCCAATCATCAGAAAGGGATATAGATACAGACTGGGTATCGGGAGAGAGTGTCGTGGAGATGGATAGATCACGGCCAGTCCCTGCGAGATTCCTATCGGACCATTGAAGAAAGCCGGAGATCGGAAACCCATCGACAGTACCCCCGAATGTGGCTCCGAACTGAAGCTCCATCTGGTTGCCTTCCTCGACAGCGATCTCGACTATGACGCCGTTCGGGGTGTCACCATACAGGAGGTCCGCGCGCACTGCTGAGATAAGGCCCGTGTTCATGAGGTTCTGCTGGCTCCTGATCAGGCGCGAGCGGGAGAATACGTCACCGACCTTGAGCGTCAGCTCACGCTCCATTACATATGGCTTGGTCTTCGTGAGGCCTGTTATGATTATATCCTCGACGATTGACTGCTCGCCTTCTGTGATGGCGATGTCATAGCTTATCGTGTGGTTCTCCTGGTCCCTTATCTCGTTGAACTGGATGTCCGAGCGGATATATCCATTGTCATAGTACAGGGAGGAGATCGCCTCGAATTCCTTTGAGATATCCTCGACATCATAGGCGTCTCCCGGGGAGAGCGTTATGAGCGATGAGATATCCTCATCGGAGAAGACGCTGTTGCCATGGAAGGTTATGTCCCCTATCGTCCACCTGTCGCCTTCGGTGATCGTATAGATGACGTTGACGAAGATCGTGTCCTCATCCTCCTCTCCCGTCGGCACGACCTCGACGCTGTCGATCCTCGCATCTGGATAGCCTTCTGTGCCATAGAGGGCTATGATCGCGTTGCGGTCGGTATCGACATTGCTCTGGACGAAATTGCCGCTGTTGAAGAAGGACTTCTCCTTCTGCGTCAGCACGCGCTCTATGTCGCGCGCGGTGAGGCCTGAAAGCCCTTCGAAGAGGATGGACCTGATCTTGTACTGCTTGCCCTCGGACACGTTGAAGACGATGCTCATCGTATTGGCGGCCTCGTCAAGCGATGTCGTTGATGATATCTGGATATCCCTATATCCTCGCTGCAGATAGTAATCCTTGATCGAGTTCTCGCTGACAGAGAGGATACCTGGCGTGAAGAAGTCCCCTGATGATATGTCCTGATGGTTGAGGATCGTCCTCTGCTTCACCCTCCTGTTGCCGGAGGCTGACACGGATGAGATCATGGGGTTCTCCGTGATATCGAACTGGATATACAGCGCTCCGCTTTCATCCTGCAGTGCCTCCGCGCTGACGTAGCTCAGCCATGGCTGGGCGTACAGAACGGCGTTCATCTCCGCGAATACGCTGTCGGAGAACTCCTTGCCCATATATGGACGGAGCAGGCTGTTCACCGTTCTCTCGGGAACATTCTGCAGGCCTTTATATGTGAAATCCGTCATAACCATCCCGTCCCACCATACGCCATCGGCGGCGAATGACGGTAAGAGAAGGATAGCCAGCGCGGCCAAAATCAGAAGTAAGCGTCTAATCCTCAATTCCAAACTCCTTCGGTCATGATAGCAAAAAGCATTGACGGTTGCTACATTCATCCTGCTTCCTGCCCTATTGATATGGCAAAAACACCCAAACTACATCTTACCAGACGATTCTCTTAGACAACTCGAAGCCGAATGTGTCCATGACATCGTAGATCGTTATGTTCCCTGGCCGCGTGAAGAACGTGACTGTGCACATCGGGTTGTTCCATTCAAGCGACAGCTCGATATCGAGATCGAGGTCATCTGCTATGAACGAGTGCGACACGTCCTCCCTGTCGGTAGAGCTCTGGAGATGCACCATGCCCTCGAAGTACAGCTCAGGCGAGATGTACTTCCCGAGGTATAGCGTCGTTCCATTGAGATACCTCGCCATCGGTGAGACATTGTCCTCCCTGAGATTTGAGGAAGCGAGGCTCACGGTGTCATAGAGGATGTTCTCGACGATGTTGGTGTGTATCGAGAAGGTATCGAGGGAAAGGGAGTTGCGGATCGACGCCTCCAGCCCGTTATCCGCGGAGCGCAGGATGCCAACGCGCGAGAGGATGTCCACTGACGCGGACACAAGCGAGAATACCGATGATACCGACACATCCCCGTAGACTCCTGTCGGCAGTATCGCCCCGCCGAGGATTGACATGATCTCGTTGATATCCTTGTTCGGCGAGCTCTCGAATGTCGGGCTGATGTTGTCCAGCGTCGCGTTGCGCAGCACAAGGAAGATATCCACCGGGCGTCCATCGCTGTCGAAGTCCTTGAGGCGGGCGCGTAGGTTGATGATCGGATTGAACGAGGCATCCCCGTATCCTGTCTCCGGGAATCCTATGCTTCCTTCCGTGATGTAGAAGTTCTTCTGGAAGTAGAAGAACTCTCCCGACCTTATGTCGAGGTTTCCGGAGATGCTCAGCCCGCCCGTCTCCGGTATGCTCACGGATATCCTCTGGTTCTCGGCGAGCATCGCTGTGAGGATCGGATCAGGGCCAAGAGGGAGGACGAAGCTGACATTGCTCCTGAGAAGGAGGTTCATGTCCATGATCGTCGTCTTCCGCGTGCCCCACCATTCAGGCATGGGCTCCATGCCGATGGACATCTGGAGGTCATCTGCCGTTATATCCCCGCCGAGATGGACGAAGTTGTCATAGCCGACGACGGAAAGGTGCCCGGAGACATCTCCCCATATATCCACATTGGATGCCGGGACAGGCAGCCTTATCCCTACCTCCTCGCCATCGCGGACATAGACATCCACCGACCACTGCGTGAGCGAGAGCGTCGGGGAGAGGTCCACGCCAAGCGATACGCGCCCAGGAAGACGCTCGAATGTGTTGAGGTCAAGCACCGAGCAGTCATCAATGAGGCTCGTGATGCTGTTCTCCCAGACTATGAACGACGGGTTGTGGAGGATGACGCGCTCGTCAGGCATCCAGAAGAGATCGAAGGCGACTGTCTCAGCCTCGGCCTTCCCATATAGATCCCACTCTATCCCGTCCTTGACGATGTAGACCGTGCCATGGGAAGGAGCCGGGTCAATGAATGTCACTGTCGGGACCGGGAAGAATATGTTGACGACGCTTATCTCGAAGTTCCTGATATCAGCCTTCATCTCAAAGCCGCTATCGGTGAGTATGCCTGAAAGCGTCACGTCCGCAAGCGGATCAAGGTCAAGCGTGAGGTCGAATGAGCGTGATGGGATGTCGAAGTAGCCGTCAAGGAGACTGCCATCTGCCTCGATCGAGCCGCTGCTGTAGCTGAATTCCGATTCGCGCGGCTCTATGAATATCCTGTTGTCTATCGCTGTCCTTCCGAAGGAGAGGGATCCTGAGGCCTCACCTATCCCCTCATCGCTTATGAAGGCCATGATGCTTCTGAAAAGGTTCTCCTCCTCTCCGAATGAGGCCGTGAGCGAAAGCGATGTCGTCACGGGGTACGCCCTGTCGCTGTTGAGCATCGCGGCGTAGACCGACGCGGAGGTGCTGAAATCCCCTGTCCTTGATGAGAATGAGAGCGATGGGGATTCCACCCTCAGCCCCTCACGCTCATAGAGGATGTCCGAAAGGTTTATCTCATCGCTGCTGACAGAGAGCGATGCGGAAAGAGCTCCTGGCCTGTTCGCGTCAGTGGAGGACGCTGTAACGGAACCGGAGAACGCGAGTGTCGGGAAGCTTCCTCCGCTTCCAGTGAGGTTGATATCCCCATTAAGTCCCTCCAGCCCGATTCTCGCGAAGTTGAGGTTGTCCGCGCGGAATATGCCGGAGATGACGGAATCCTCCTCGTATATCGAGAGCCTTATCTCCTCCCTCTCGTCGCTTCTGGATGATGAGAGATAGAGAACGAAGCTATGGGATGGAAGCGAGAGCTCAAGCGCTCCCCTGAGCGGCTCTGTCTCTATCCCGGAGAGTATTATGCTGCTGATCCTCAACCCGTCATTGTCGCCCTCCGCCGTGAACGAGAGGTCGGGCGATGTCGGGAGATGCCTCATGTTCTCTATCTGGAATGAGGGGACTGAGAGCTCGAGGCGCTGGGCCGAGAAGACGAATGACGCGGAGATCGAGCCATTGAGTATGCATGGAGCGACATCAGGGGATGGTACCGGGAGCGCGAATGATGAGAAGAGCGCGTTGCCGTACACGCCATCCCCGTATTCCACGTTCACCGAGAGCTGTGGGTTGTAAAGCGTGATCGTGTCTGACGCAAGGTCGACAGTGACATCGATCGGGTAGATATTGTCTCCGCTGGAAAGGGTCGCTGCGGAGCTTATGAGGTTGTCGGTGGAGAAATCGACATGGCCGCTGAAGCTGACGTTAGGCGCGTCCGGGATAGTGAGCGCGAACGAGTATTCCCTGCTGTCCGAAAGCTCGAGGACTGCAATCGCGAGCGCATCGCCCGTGCTGGTGCGGATCAGCCTGAACTCCCCTTCCGGAAGCATCGCCGCCCTGTCCACGGAGCCCTTCCATTCGACCGCGACAGGATCCGCGGTTATCGAGGCGCTGTCCACCCTGACGCTTTCCTTCTCGAGATACATCGAGAACGCGGACGAGGCTGAGAAGGAGTAGTTGTTGAACCTGATGTCCTTGAGGGAGAAAGAGAGCGACGCAGGACCAGTAAGCCCGTCCTCCCCTTCCTCAAGCCCGATGTTCACGGAGCCTGTGGCGGAAGTATCGGCGCCGATGTACTCCGAGAGGGATGGAAGGAAGAACGATATGAGCGGGCGGAATGGATAGAGCCTGAGATCGCTTGCCATGAGCGATAGCGAGATATTCCCGTTATAGCTTCCAAGGACGGAGAGATATCTTCCATAGCGGCCGGAGAAGCGCAGGGCCCCGTCTTCGTATGAGAACGAAAGCCGCGCGCTCTCATCCACCCCTGGCAGCCTCAGGTCAGAGATCTCTATGCTGACATCGTCCGCCTTGCCGTCCCTGATTAGTCCCGAGAGCCTCAGGTCAAGGGCCGTTCCGCTGAACTCCTCCTCTTCCGAGCTGAATACCGCTGACGTGAGCGCGCTGAACCTTATGCCGCCATCTGAAAGCGTGGCGTCCGCCCGCAGGCTTCCAAGGGAGACCAGGGGGAATATATCGGTGCCTTCGGAGATGAGTCCTGTATCGGCGCTCTCAGATGCTATCGATATGCTTCTCTCCCCGATTGAGATGTTAAGATCAAGCATATCGGACGAGAGGAGAGTCACTCCGCCTCTGCTGGCATCTATGCCCTCGATAACGAGCTTTATGTCATCAGCATCGGCAGTAGCCGCCTCCGCATGGGCTATAGTGGCATCTATCCCCAGAATGGATGCAGAGGCCCCATCGATGGACGCGGAGATGAGATTCTCCTTATAGGAAGCGCTGAGAGCGGAGACCTTTGCCCATCCTTCCCCGCCCGTGGCTGAGATATCCTCGGCTGAGACAAGGGCTTCCGCATCTTTCAGGTCAAAGGATAGAGGGATGAAGGCCGAGGCGCTGATCTTCCCAGCTGTTCCTTCGTAGCCATCATACGACGCCGCAGCAGATGATATCGATAGATCCGCATTGATGCCGTCATCATATGAGAAGGAAAGAGCCGCGCCTTCAGCGCTTCCATCAATGCCGCTTCCGCTGAAGGCTATCGTTGATGCCTTCACCTCTCCCATAAGCCCGTCGATGCCATGGTCCAGCGTGATCCTCGCCTCGATATCCGAGAGCTTTGCAGCCTCCATTATCGAGGCATCCGTGTCATGGACGTAGAGCGTTATCGAATAGTTGTCGAGCACGGGAGGAAGGGAAAAAGAGGATGGAGCCGATGCTCCTGCGCTCCCTCCTCCCATTCCTTCCGGTATCGTTATCGTTCCCCCTTCAGCCTCCACCTCGAGGTCTCCTGTACCGAACGCGGCGTAGCGAAGAAGGGAGAAGAGTCCCATGTGCACAGTGACCCTGTCAAATGAGGCGACGCTCTCCCCTTCATAGCCTATCTCAAGCTCATTTATGAAGACACCGTCACGGAAGTTCCTGTCCATCGATCCGAATGAGATCGTGAGGGGGGTATCGGCAGAGGAGAGCTCTTCGAGTATGGTATTGGTCGCGATAAGCGTAGGGCTTGTCATGGAAAGCACCGCAACGACTCCAAGCGCAACCGCCGCGAAGGCCAGAAGCACCGCAATGGAAATGGCAATCGTCGAAAAAGTCGAATGATACTTCACAGGGCCCTCAAAATATTCCATTGGATATGTTAGCATATCAGAGGGAAAGGAGAAACAGCACGATGAGGGAGAAGATCCTTGATTCTTTCATAGTCCTCGAAGGCCTGGACGGGGCGGGGACGACGACGCAGATGCACGCGCTCTCGCGTCATTACGAGGCGGAGGGGCGCCGCTATGCCATAACCAACGAGCCCACGTCCAATCCGATAGGAAGGATGGTGCGTGACGTGCTGCAGAAGCGGATCGCGACGACGCCGGAGGCCCTTGCCCTGCTCTACGCCGCTGACAGGCATGACCATCTCTATAATCCCTCATACGGCATCGTGAGAACGCTCGAGGAAGGCTCTGTCGTGATATCCGACAGGTATTTCTACTCTTCCCTCGCCTACCAGGGCGTGGAGTGCGATCCAGCCTTCATCAACGCGATCAACGATTTCCCGTCGCCCCGCTTCATCATCTATGTCGACACCCCTGTGGAGGAATGCCTGAAGAGGATAGACAAGCGAGGAGAGGAGAAGGAGCTTTTCGATCGCCAGGACTTCCTTTCCGAGGTCAGGAAGAACTATGAGAAGGCGTTCTCCTCACTGCCTGAGGGCGTACGCCTCATCCGCATCGACGGGACGCTAAGCCCACAGGACGTGGAGGCTGAGATCCGCAAGGAACTATCTCCTTACGGACTATGACCTTATATACATCGCGTCCCCATAGCTGAAGAAGCGGTAGCGCTTCTCTATCGCGTGGGAATACGCGGAGAATATAAGATCCTTGCCGGCAAGCGCCGACACGAGCATCAGCAGCGTTGACTCAGGTGTGTGGAAGTTCGTCAGGAGATCATCGACGAAGCGGAACGAGTAGCCCGGGCGGATGAAGATATCGGTATCGCCTGTAAGCCTCCTTATGACCCCATCCATGTCCGCGGCGCTCTCGAGCGTCCTGACCGAGGTTGTTCCCACGGCGAGGATCCTCTTCCCGTCCCTCTTAGCCTTATTGAGCGCCTCAGCTGTCTCCTTTGTGATCGAGTAATGCTCGGTATGCATATGATGATCCTCGACATTCTCGGTCCTTACGGGAAGGAAGGTGCCGGCTCCGACATGGAGCGTGACCTCATAGATCGGGACGCCTTCTCCCCTGACCTTATCCATCAGGGCCGGCGTGAAGTGAAGGCCAGCGGTTGGAGCCGCCACCGAGCCAGGATTCTTCGCGTAGACAGTCTGGTACCTTGTCTCATCGGAAAAGCTATCCTCCCTCTTTATGTACGGGGGAAGTGGCACATGGCCGCAGCGGTCGAAGAAGCTCTCGTCTATCGCCTCTGTGAACATCACGGAACGCGTTGAGTCATCATTCTCCCTGACGATCACCGCCTCGGCGCGCTTATTGCCTTCCTTATCCATGAAGGCAAAGCGCTTTCCCTCTTTCTGCCTCTTCGTCTTCGTGACCATGCACTTCCAGGCGCCGTCGCTCTCCGGGGAGAGGAATAGGAACTCGACGACTCCGCCGCTCTCGGCCGTGCCGTACACTCGCGCCTTGCGGACCTTGGAGTTGTTGACGACTATGACGGAATCCGAGGGAATGAGAGACGGGAAGTCCTCCATCATGAAATCGGAGAAGCTCCCGTCCTTCCTGTCCAGCAGGAGAAGCCTGTCCTCTCCCCTTCTCTCGGATGGCTCCTGCGCTATAAGCTCAGCGGGCAGGTCAAAATAGTAATCCTTGGTCAGCATGTCCTTTTCCCTTTATCTTCAGAAGCTCGTAGGCCTTGTCCGTGACGCATCTTCCGCGCGGCGTGCGCTTGAGATATCCCTGCTGTATAAGATACGGCTCGTAGAAATCCTCAAGACTCTCCACTGCCTCCCCTACGGATATCGAGAGCGTGTCGGCGCCTACCGGGCCGCCGCCATAGTACTCGATGATCGTTCGGAGGATGTTCCTGTCCATCCTCTCCAGCCCGTGCTCGTCGATGCCGAGCCTATCAAGGCCCTCACGAACGATCCCAGAGGTGATTGTCCCATCCCCGAGCACATACGCGAAATCCCGGAGCCTCCTGAGAAGCCTGTTCGCGATCCTCGGTGTGCCTCTCGAGCAGCGAGCGAGCGCGAGCACGGCATCATCCGTTATCTTCGTCTCGAGGATCCTTGCCGAGCGCGATATTATCCTCGAAAGCTCCTCCGGGGCGTAGAAGTCTATGTGTATGTTTATGCCGAAGCGGGACGCTAGAGGAGAGGAGACTGATCCGGCCTTGGTTGTCGCGCCGATGAGCGTGAAGTGCGGAAGCGGTATCCTCATCGTCCTTGCCGCTGGTCCCTGCCCTATGACCCAGTCGATCTCGAAGTCCTCCATCGCGATATAAAGCATCTCCTCCAGCGCGGGCTTGAGGCGGTGTATCTCATCGATGAAGAATATGGAGCCCTCGGAGACATTGGTGAGTATGCCCGCAAGATCCTTAGGCTTATCCAGCGCGGGCGCGGATGTCATCCTTATCTCGGAGTGCATCTCATTGGCTATGATCGATGCAAGCGTCGTCTTTCCAAGACCGGGAGGCCCAACGATGAACGTATGGTCCAGCGCGTCGCCGCGGCTTCTTGCCGCCTTTATGAAGACAGAGAGATTGTCCTTGATCGAGCTCTGGCCCTGGAAGTCCTCCAGATACTGCGGGCGGAGCATGTTCTCCTGCCTATCCTCCTCCTGGAAGTGCGCGTCAACGGTACGGGTGATGGCCCCATCGTCCATCTCTATCTCATCGCTCTTGTCATAGATCATCTTGAAAGCCCCTTAAGCACAAGCGGGAATATGAGAGTCTCCGCGCTTCTCAGGTCCTTTCCCTGGATAAGAAGCGCGTTCTCCTCCAGCACCTGGTTGAGAGTGCGCACGACAACCTTCCTCTCGAAACCCATATCCAGAAATGATTCGATAAGCTCCCTGAACTGGCCGGGAGACGAGACATCCTCGCCTTCTGCATCCGCGTCCTCGAGCACGAGGACATTGCGCAGCTGCAGCACGAGCTTCTGCGCTGTCTTGGGGCCTATGCCAGAGACCTTCGAAAGAGTCTTCACGTCCTGTCCGTCAAGCGCCTTCACGAGGTTCTCGACGGTGATGCCGGAAAGGATCTTCAGAGCCTGCCTCGCGCCGATTCCGGGAACTGTCTGGAGCTGCTCGAAGCAGAATCTCTCCTCTTCCCCATAGAAGCCGAAGAGGGTCATGGCGTCTTCCCTATGCTGGAGATAGGCAAGCACTCTCACGCTCTCGTCGCCCTTCTGCTTCATGAGGCGCTCGGAGGCGTTTGATGATATCTCAAGCCTGTATTCGACTCCTCCCGGAGTGAGCACAAGCACATGGTCGGGGGCGCATTGCACTATCTTGCCGACAATAGCGTTGATCATAGCTCTCTTCCTTTCAGCCCTTGGTGTGTGCAGTGGCATATGCAGTCGGCAAGGGCATCGGCTGCATGGTCAGGACGGGGTATCGACTTGAGCTTGAGTATGACCTTCACCATCTCCTGGACCTGGTTCTTGTCTGCCCGGCCCATGCCTGTGACGGCCATCTTCACCTCAAGCGGGGAATAAAGGTATACAGGGACGCCAAGCTCCGAGAAGCGGAATATCACCGCTCCGATCACCTTTGCAACGGGAATTGCGGAGGTGATGTTCTTCGTGAAGAAGATATCCTCCATCGCCACCACGGAGCATTCGTACTTCCCAAGCAGCGTTCCCAGATCCGTCGCTATAGTATAGATCCTGTCCTGTATCCTTTCCTTCGGACTTGTGCTGATCGTTCCAAAAGAAACAGGCCGGTAGTGCCCGCCATCGAAATCGACGACACCCCAGCCTGTATCCGCAAGTCCTGGATCGACTCCTAGAACCCTCACTCTTCTTCCTGGAAATCCTCTGGAAGGTCAAGGTTCGTAGAAACCTGCTGGACATCGTCGAGCTCCTCGAGCCTGTCCACGATCTTCAGGACCTTGTTCGCCTTCTCGTTGTCAAGCGTGACCGTCTGGTCAGCTATGCGGGAGACATCGGCGCTGTCCTGCTCGAAGCCCGCAGCCTGCATCGCCTCAAGCACCTTCGGGAAGTCCGCAGCGCTTGTCGTGACCTCGATTACTCCGTCCTCTGTGGATACATCCTCCGCGCCGTTCTCGAGAGCGGCCTCGAAGATCTGGTCCTCCGTGTACTTGGAGGCATCGTATGTGATGACGCCCTTTGTCTGGAACATGTAGCTGACGCATCCTGTCGCGCCAAGCGATCCGCCGAGCTTCGTAAGCGTTGACCTGACATCAGCCGCGGTCCTGTTCTTGTTATCCGTAAGCGTGTCGATGATGATCGCAACTCCGCCTGGAGCATAGCCCTCATACGTAAGCTCATAGAACGTAGCCTGCCCAAGCTCGCCGCTTCCCTTCTTGATAGCGCGGTCGATGTTATCCTTAGGCATGTTCTCGGCCTTGGCCTTGAGGATAGCGGTCCTCAGCCTTGCGTTCGAATCAGGATCGGCACCGCTCTTCGCAGCTACGGTGATCTCCTTGATAAGCTTCGTGAATTTCTGCCCGCGCTTGGCGTCAGCAATTCCCTTCTTGTGTTTTATCGTTGCCCACTTGCTATGGCCAGACATCAGTTGTACCTCTTCTGATTAAGTTTGACTTCAATGAATACCTAGCTACGCTATCACAAAAGCGATCTTTGTTCTAGATATGCCACCGTGTATAATTCTGCAGAAGGCAACACCTTGTCAAGCAAGCAATTAATATACCCTTCGATCAAGGATGCAGGACAAGGCGCGCTTCAAACGTTTTCAATATAGTTCACTGATAATTATCATAGAATTACAATATATTTCAAATATCATAATTTACTGTAATCATGAAAGATTTATCGTTATCGTATCGCCTGGTTCTGCCTCCTGTATGCGCAGAAACCCGTATTCCAGGGCATGGTGGGATGGGAATGAGGCTGTGGGCCTTGCCATGAGCTCTGAGTATCCTATCCCATCGGAGACATCGCTGACGAGGTAGAATGCGTATCTGATATCATCTTGGCATTGGACAGAGACTTCCGCTCCTTTAGGCCTAGAGTGGAAAAGGATCGGTATTATGCACTCCCCATCATGTTCCGGCACCGTGACATCCATCGTTTTTCCGCTGAACGTATATATGCTTTCTTTCTCCTTCGCGGTTATCTCCCTCAGGAGAGCCGTGCCGCCACCGGAGATGAAGCTGAAGAGCGTGTCCTCATCCGGTATTCCTACATATATGAGGAGAGTGCCGCCATCGATTCCCATAGGGAAGATATATGGCCTCCGAAGTCCGGTCTGCGCTGACCTGCCATCAGGGGACATATAGGCTATGCGATAGCTATCGAGGCCGCTTCCATCCATATGGATCTCAAGCACGAGCTCCTTCCCTGTTTTCCTTATTTGGTATACGGCCGGGGCTTCAAGGGCGAATTCCTCGCCGCTTTCGATTGTGATCGGGCTTACCAGCATGACCTCGTATGATACCGGTTCCCTGGATTTCATTACATGGAGCTGTGAGTAGATGTCCACGGATGGCATTGCGGAAAGATCAAGAAGGCGCTTGCCGTTCTCCTTCCTGCCGTCTTCCGTGATTATCCCATAATCAGTCACGAGAGTGCCTGAGCCATTGAGAACGGCGAGAAGCGTGGCCTCTGAGGGATCGAAGGCCGACCTTGACCGTAGGTCCCGCGTTGATTTCCTTTCGAATATCTTCGTCCCGTCCGATTCTATGAAGAGTGGCTCGCCATAGCCTTCGCCGATGATCATGCGGCCATCCTCGCTTTTGAGCTCGGCTATCCTGAAGGTTCCTTCAGCTATGCCTATGTCGCTGCCAGAGATCGTCAGGGTATCGGAGGAGGCAACGGAAAGGAACGTGCCGCCGCTTGTCCCTATAAGGCCGCTGCCGCCGCTGTGTGTTGCCTTGGCCCTGCTTTCCGGGAAAATGGCGTAGAGGCTGCCCTTCTCTAGGCCTGAGATGGTGACAAGGGAATCGGAGCTGATGCTGACCTTATCGTCTATGGTAGTGCTTTCGATGCTGATTTCCATATCGCTCTCCATGCTCCCGTTTCCATCCGCGCTGCATGATGAGAGGATGATGGCAAGGGCTAATGCTATTAAGATCTTCTTCATGGGTATAATCTTAAACCCCGTCAGCAGTGCCGGCAACGTAAGTTTATGCTCTTCTCATGTATAGCAGAGGAAACGGCCTTCCATCCTCGTCGGTGTCAGTCCGCCTGTATTCCGCGAAGCCCATGTGGCGATAGAAACCAGCCGCGTTTGGATTGTCCTCGTTGACGGTCAGCTCGTTCACTCCGCATTCATCGATGCCGCAGCGAAGGAGGGCCTTGCCTATCCCCTTACCCATCGCATCGGGATCCAGGAAGAGCATCTCAAGCCTATGGCCGTCTATGCCCATGAAGCCAAGAGGCTCAGCACCATCATTTGCCGTGACAAGGACCGGGACTTTTCCGATCAGGCCCGGAACGTAATGTGATATCCCATCAATATCCTCTGCTGTGAGGAAATCGTGGGTCTTCTCCACAGACCTACGCCAGATCGTGGAAAGCTTTTCAATAAGCTTTGGATTTCTTTCCGTTTCGGTTCTTATCATCATAGCGCCATCGCCATCTCAAGGATTATCCTGTCAAGCTTCAGGAATCCCTCTTCCGTGAGGCTGAAGCGATCAGGTGAATCTATATAGCAATCGGGATCGAGTGCGGAGATGCGCTCTGAATAGAGAGCGTCGAAGTCCTTCCCGAAGCGTTTGCTGTACTCGCCCTTGTCTATCCCGTATATCGTCCGAAGCGATGTGAGGAGAACCTCCTCCTCGGTCTCTTCACGCGTGAGGTTGAAGCATGTGAGCTTAGGCTTCCTTATATACTCCTCTATCGTCTCAGGCTCCTTCATCGATACAGCCTCGCTGTAGCCGATGGAGCTCTCTGCACCAGGACCGAACCCTATGTACTGCCCAAGGCTCCAATAGACCTTGTTATGGAGGCATTCCTTCCCGTCTCTCGCGAAGTTCGACACCTCATAATGGCTGTAGCCAAGCTCTTTAAGGAGCCGCCAGGACGCGATGAGAGCCGCTCTCTCCCCTTCCTCCCCGATAGGCCTTGCACGCTCTATGAGTGGAGTCCCCTCCTCGAACGTGAGGCAGTATAGCGAGATATGATCAGGGTCGAAAGAAGCTATCTTTTTGATATCCTCCTCTGTCGTCTCCACCCCCGATCCAGGAACTGCCGTCATGATGTCAGCGTTGAACGCGAACGGGGATGATGAGAGAAGCGAAAGCGCCCTTTCGTTGTCAAGGATATTGGCATTGCGGCCAAGCGTCCTGAGCGTATCCCTATCCATGCTCTGGATGCCGACCGAGACGCGCGTGAGGAACGGGGAGAGCGTGAGGATTTCCTCTGTGACGTTCTCCGGGTTGATCTCGATGGTGCACTCCTTTGCCATCCCATTGCGGCAGGCTTCCTCGAGTATCATGCGGAGCCTATCATAGCCAAGGATACCGGGGTTGCCACCGCCGATGAATATAGTCCTGAAGGGCTTTCCCCAATCCGTTGAGAGAGCGCGTATCTCCGAAATGAGGATATCCATATACCTTTTCACGATATCATCATCCACACGGGAACGAGGCACCGAGTAGAAGGCGCAGTAATCGCACTTGGCGCGGCAGAACGGCACGTGGATGTATAGGGATAGAGGCCTTGATCTGTCTATTCTTTCAGGAAGCATCACTGGTTATCCATCAATGAGGAGACCGCTGAAAGGGGCCAGAAGCGGCCGATCACCCGTCCGTTTATCCTTGTCTCCTCCACCGGTCCGAAATAGCGGCCGTCGCGTGAGTTGTCGCGGTTGTCGCCAAGCGGGAGGACATAGCCTTCCGGCACGTATATGCCGTTATCGTACCTCGCCGCGTCGGAGCGGAGCTGCATATCCGAGGGATCGAACGAAGAGAGGGCTTTTGTCCTTGCCTTCTCATAGCCATAGCGGTCGAACACGTAGGAATACGGGGAGCCCTCAAGCTTCATGTACTCCCTCACCTCATAGGAAGGGGCGAAGGAGGCAAGTCCCTCCTCCTGATACGCGGAGAGAACCGCCGCGGATTCAAGCGCCGGGTAGTAGCCGCTCTCGACCGAGCGATGCGGGCCTTGCGCAAGATCGTTCGAGGCGCGGAAATCCCTCTCTTCCTGGAAGGCCTCAGTTCCGGAAGGCCTGATGAGGACATCGCCCCTGTCAAAGCGCACCGTATCGCCGCCCATGCCTACGGCCCTCTTCACATAAAGCCTCTCGGCTAGCGTCCCGTCTTCGTTCTTATCTATATTCACCAGCGTGAGCGTTCCCATGTACACGACCTGGGAAAGGATATCGAAGACAGGGCCCTTGGAGTCATATTCGGGATTGTAGAACGTTATGATCTGATCTCGCTCGACTCTTCTGCCATCGGTGAGGACCTTCTTTCCCGCAGGATAGAGCTCCACTCCGTAGCTGTCCTTGTTGACGATGACCCTATCCCCGACATTGAGCGTCGCGACCATCGAGGGAGAAGGGATGACGAAGAGCTGGAAAAGGTACTGGTTGATGATGATGACCCAGAAGATGGCGAAGATAAGGGCGTCCACCCAGCTCCATATCTCGCCAAGCACCGTGTGCCGGCGGCTCTTCTCGTATTCCTTTTCCTGGCGTCTTCTCGTGAGGCGCCTCTCCGTCCTCTCCTCGAGGAAGCTGAAGATACGTTCCATATCTGAAATCTAACGCAACAGAGCTCAAGTTGACAAGAAGGGATGGGCTGAGTACTTTAACCCTATGAGAAAAAAGCCTCAGCTTCCAGATGTAGAGCCGGTGCGTCTGAGCCCTATCTTCGGCATCAGGCCAGGTGCGGTGATATTCGCGGCCATCATAGCCTTCGCGCTCATCCTCGCGTTCCTTCTGTTCCTCCTTCCGGGCATCGTGCAGAAGGGAGGCTATGTCAGGTTCATCACGAACACTTCCGATACCGCGATCTGGGCTGAGGATGGAAGCTACATAGGCTCATCAGAGGGCTCTGTCTATTATCTTCCCCATGGAACGAGCACGTTTCATTTCTCGATCTATGGGGCTGACGCAGGCTCGGTGACCGTTGATATACCACACCGCATCCTCTTCACGCTCTTCTCGCACAAGGTCACAGAGGTAAGTCATGATACGGAGAACACGGAAGAGATCGAAAAAGCCGTTAGGGCTGAGTTCCTTTTGGAGGTCGCGTCATGGTCCCGCGTCATAGACTACGATGACCGCTACCACTTCCCTCCTCTCTTCTCGTCGTTTGCAAGGAACGCGGTTGCCCTCGGCTTTGAGGATATATCGAGCGAGATGCTCTACGGAGCGATGCATATCACATCAAGCGCCATGGAAGAGGATTTCCAGAATGCCCTGGATATCCTCTCCTCATCATCCGTGCGCTATTCAACCCCAACCCTTGAGGCGATAGCAGAAAAAAGGCCTGAGCCTCTTCCCTCTTTCCTTGCCAGGACTGTCGGGAAGCCTGTGAGGAATGGTTCGTTCTTCTCCTATCCCGCGATGGCACTCACGCTCGGATGCAGCGAGGCAGGGAGCTTTCCGGAGGCGAACGAGAGGCTTGTAGACACCGATCTCGGTGCGTTCAGCATCGCGGAGCGTCCTGTATCGGAGTATGAGTACGCGCTCTTTACCGAGGCAAACCCATATTGGAGCGCTGAGAACAAAGAGGAGCTTATCGCGGATGGCATGGTCGATGATGGGTATCTTGACGGCATAACGCTCACCACGCGCGTGCGCTCTACCCTTCCGATAAGGAACATAAGCTACCATGCGGCAGAGGCGTATGTAGAATGGCTTTCGGAGCGTGATGGCGTGAGCTACATGATCCCTACCGAGGCTGAGTGGACAGCCGCTGCGCTGAGCGCTGAGGGAAAGCATTACGCTACGACGCTGATCCCTGTCGATAACGACCCGTCCACGCCTTCGTTCATGATGGGCCAGCTCTGGGAGATGACATCAACGCCGTACATCCCTCTCATGAGGCTTTATGGATATGATGAGGCCATGCGTCTCGGCGCTCTCTACCCCTTTGATGATATCATCATAAAGGGCGGCAGCTATATCAATGACCCGAGCGATGTGACCGTGGACACGGTCGGCGTCGCCGGGCGCAGCATGACAAGCGAGTACATGACGCTCCGCATAGGAATAAGAGATGGAAACCAAGTCGATACAGCGGAATAAGAAAGCGTATTTCAACTATGAGATGATAGAGGAGCTTGAGGTCGGCATGGAGCTCGAGGGGACGGAGGTGAAGTCCATCCGCGAGGGCAAGTGCTCGTTCTCGGATAGCTATATAATCCCCAAGAACGGTGAGCTCATACTCATCGGCTTCTTGATCCAGCCTTATAGCCATGGCAATATATTCAACCACGTGCCGGACCGCAAGCGCCGCCTCCTGGCCCACAAGCAGGAGATAAAGAAGTTCACGAGGAAGGTCAATGAGCGCGGCCTCACGATCGTGCCTCTCGAGATCTACCTCAAGGGCAACCTCGTCAAGATGAGGATAGCCCTTGCGCGCGGAAAGAACGTGAGGGACAAGAAGGAAGCGATAAAGGAGCGTGACGCCCAGCGCGACGCGCGCCGCCAGCTCAGGGAGATCAACAGCTACTGAGCCTCTATGAAGGCCTTTTGGGTCATCATGATCATGGAATCGAGCTTAGCGACGAGGTCCGCCTCGTCCCAGCCGAATCCTCCCCTCAGCCATTCCTCTATGATGCTCACGGCGCCTCCTGATATGAAGTAGAAAAGTAGGCTTGCGTCCTTTTCGGGAAGGCTGAGGCTGCTTGCCCAGTTCTCGACAGCGTTTGGAAGGAAGATGTTGAGGATCGATCTGAGGAAGTTCTTGTCCCCATGATCCGAGAAGATGAGGATGCACATGTCGCGGTTCTCGCGCACCTTGCTGAGTATGAGGGACAGAAGGCCCTTCACTGAGTTCACCGATTCCGCCGATATCGTGACGGTATTGATCAGCTCCTCCAGGAAGTGCGCCTCGATCTCCTCCAGAAGCGCCTTGACGCTCGGATAGTGGGAATAGAAGGTATTCCGATTCACACCAGCCTGGTCACAGACTTCGCTTATCGAAATCTCCTCAAGCCCTCTTTCAGCCAGAAGATCAAGGAGCGCACGCCTAAGCCTTTCCTTGGTCTTCACTATTCTCACATCTACCCTACTCATAAGCATCCCCGATAGTGTCTGGAGGTGGGGAGATTCGAACTCCCGTCCTAACAGTCCACCCATAAACGTCTACGGATATAGTCCCATTTCATCCTTGCTCTGCCTTCAGCAGTGGGACCAGCGTCCGGCAGCAGCATCGCCTGAGAGTCCCTGAAAGCGCGGCGAGACGCCACCAGGCAAGCCTCCTATGGTAAAGGAATCAGAGGGCCAGAGGCCTAACCCAAAGCTTCCCGCTCTCAGCTACGATCAGGCAGCAAGAGCAAATGCTTCGTCAGAGACGTACTCGTCTTCTTTCTTTGCATTTAATTTTTGTTGCCGGTTTTACAAGTCAGCTCTTGATCCGCAGTCTACGGCATGGCAAAGCCAGTCGAAACCAGAACACCCCCTAATCAATAAGAATATAGCAAGACAGAGGGCTATCCATCAAGCAAGTTTTTCGAAAAGAGCCGTGAAGAAGGCCTCGAGGTCGTCATAGCGCAGCTGGGCGTACTCATCTATGTACGTCCTGTCCCTGTTGACGATCACGATGCTGCGCCCCGCCATGACGGATCTGTACGGGAGTGCGGCGGCTGGATTGACGACAAGGGACGAGCCGAGTATTATCGCCAGGTCCGCGTTGGTGAAGGCGTTCTCCCCTCTCATGAGCATGGTGGAATCTAAGTTTTCTCCATAGAATACGATATCGGGTTTCACAAGAGATCCGCAGCTCTGGCAGCGCGGGACGATGTGCGCGTTCACGGCCTCGGCAAGATAGCTGTAGTCGTAGTGGCGGTGGCAGCCGACGCAGTAGCCGTCACGGAGACTTCCATGGAGCTCATAGACCTTCTTCGATCCAGCCTTCTGGTGAAGCGCGTCTATGTTCTGCGTGAATATGCCCTCGCTGAGCTTGCCCATGCTCTCCATCAGCGCGAGGGTTTTATGTATGATGTTCGGCTCGTACCTGTCCATGGAGAACCAGTATTCCCTTGCCCAGTCATAGAAGACGTCAGGATGTGAGAGGAAGAAGTCTATATCGAGGATGGACTCGACGCGCATATGGCCGAATTCCTTGCTGTAGAGGCCCGTGCTTGATCGGAAGTCAGGGATTCCTGAAAGGGTCGAGACCCCGGCTCCTGTAAGCACGACGACGCGGCGGGACTTCTCCAATAGCTTCATGAACGGGGAGATATCATACATGCTCGGCACCTCTGAAGGTATTTCCCGAAAGGGTATCCGCATCTATCGTGACGACATCGCCTTCCTCATGCTCTACAGATGACGTGAAGGCAAAGTAGTCATTATGCTCCCCGCGGGCAAGGTACATAGCAGCGTCATCGCGGCTCCTGCCGGTGACGATCGCCCTTGCAGAGAGCGGGAGCATCCTCTCCTTTATCCTCTTCTGCCTCTCAAGCTGCTCGTTTATGAGCCTCTCGAGCCGCTTTATCTTCACGCTCTCCTCTATCTGCCCATCCATCGAGAAGGCCCTTGTCCCCTCTCGTGGGTTGAAGTAGTACATGAAGGCCTCCGTGCATCCCATGGCCTCCATCGCGCTCAGAGTCTCCTCGTACTCCGCCTCTGTCTCGGACGGGAAGCCCACCATAACATCGGTTGAGAGCGTGAGGCCAGGGATCCTGTCCTTCATGGTATCCACAAGGGAAAGAAAGCGCTCTCGTGTCGTCTTCCTGTTCATCAGGTCAAGTATCCTCGAGGAACCGGACTGCATCGGAAGATGGATGTGCTTGGCTACTCTATCGTTCTCCGCGATCACTGATATAAGGTGATCAGAGAAATCCTTCGGATGCGGGGACTCGAAGCGCACGAAGATTATCGAGTCGAGGTAAGGCGTTATGATCTCCAGCAGCGTCGGGAAATCAACAGGCTTTCCATTGTATTCAGCTGAGTAGGAGTTGACGTTCTGCCCAAGGAGCGTGATCTCCTTCACCCCCTCGTCCTCCAGCCTCCTTATCTCGGAGATTATGGACTCAACGCTTCTTGAGACCTCCCTGCCCCTCACGTACGGGACGATGCAGTATGAGCAGAAGTTGTTGCAGCCATTCATTATAGGGACGTAGCTGGACCATGATCCCTCTTTATGGTAGGACGGCAGGAAGCGGTAGCTCTCGGCCTTGTCCAGGCTGTCCGTGAGGATGTAGTCTGGGATCTCCGCCTTCTCGTTAGTGCCTATAACGGCATCGACGAACGGAGCCTCCGCCTTCATCTCGTCCTTCATCCTCTCCGCCATGCAGCCAGTGACGATAAGCTTCAGAGGATGCTTCTTCTTCATCGCGCTGTAGTAGCCAAGGCGTCCCCATATGCGGTTCTCCGCGGTCTTGCGCACCGAGCAGGTGTTGATGATGACGACATCGGCCTTCTCACCGTCCTCCGTCCTCTCAAGCCCGCGGCCACGGAGGATAGCGTCCATGGCGTCAGCCTCAGCCATGTTGAGCTGGCATCCATATGATTCGATAAGGTATCTCAAAGCCCCTGCCTCCTCTTAGCGCTCTCAAGCGTGTTCTCCATGAGCATGGCCACCGTCATGAGCCCGATGCCGCCAGGGACAGGCGTTATCGAGACATCCCTCTCTGCAAATGAATCGTAATCGGCATCCCCGACAAGACGGAAGCCTTTCTTCTTCGTGCTGTCAGGAATGCGGTTGACCCCCACGTCGATGACGACAGAGCCATCCTTCACATAGCTTGAGTCGATCGTGCCAGGGTGCCCCGCGGCGACTATTATGATGTCAGAGGAAAGGGTATGGGCCCTGAGGTCCCGGGTCTTCGTGTTGCACACGGTGACGGTCGCGTCAGCGCCTTTCTGCATCAGGAGCGCCGCCATTGGCTTCCCGACTATGTTGCTTCGGCCGATCACGGTGACATCCTTCCCCGCAGTCTCTATCCCATAGTATGAGAGCACATGCATTATCCCCTTGGGAGTGCAGGGAATGAAAGCATCCTCCCCTATGAGAAGGCGCCCGGCGTTCACTGGCGAGAAGCCATCCACGTCCTTATCCGGGGATATACGCTCGATTACCCTCTTCTCATCGATATGGCGCGGAAGCGGGAGCTGGACGAGTATGCCATCTATGGAATCATCTCCGTTCAGCTTGTCTATAAGGGCGAGGATATCATCCTCGGAGGCATCCTCCTCGAATGTATGCTGCCTGTGCTCGAAGCCAAGCTCAAGGGCAGCCTCCTCCTTCTTCCTCACATATGTCTCGCTTGCCGCATCGTGTGAGACGAGTATGACGGCAAGGCCAGGCTTCCGCTCAAGCCTCCTCGCCTCTTCCTTTATCTTCTGGAGGATGGACTCGGCCACCTCCTTGCATCCTAGCCTTCTCATACTCTGATGATTGTAGAGTATTTCCCCTGCCTGTTCAAAGCACTGCAAGGAAGGGAATGAAATCTCCGTACCCCTATTGATATTCTCCGTGATATCTGCTAAAAACTTCCTGTTGTCTTATAGACGGGCCAAAGTAGCTCAGTGGTAGAGCAGCTCACTCGTAATGAGCAGGTCGCGGGTTCGACTCCCATCTTTGGCTCCATTAAAGCTCCTTGCAATCGCAGGGAGCTTTTTCCATAAAGAAAGAAGGCAGGCGCTTGGCCTGCCTGAGCTCAGTTGCTGCTTGCCGTGTATTGAGAGATATCCCCATGCACACGCGGATTGTACTGCTGCAGCATGCTGTCATCCACCTGGTACTCATAGCGCGGATTGGATCCCAATGAATTGAGCGTGCCAGGACCGACTTCGAGGATGATGAAGCTGTTGTTCTGTGTCGCGTAGAGATACCTGTCATAGGTTTCCTCCCCCTTCGTGGTCTCAGTGTGCCCGATATACGATGTCGAGATGATATCGTTATCGTTGTTGTCGATGGAGAGGATCCTTGGCCTGACGTTGTTGTCATTGACCACGCGGACATAGACGCCGTTGCGGTACATGAAGCCGACATTCCTGTCCGGATCGTCGTTGGAGAGGACAAGGCGGTGGTTGATCCTGTATCTCAGATCAGACACAAAGCCTCCGATACGGTCATAGCCATTGTTCGACTGATCATTGAACTGATAAAGGTCTCCGTCGAATGTGATGAAGTATCCCCCATCGTATCCCATCGGGATATTGTCCTCATCGACGCCAAGGGTTACAGCCTCAGGAGAGGTGCCGTCGACGCGTATCACTGCAAGCTTGTCGGGGGTGTTCTCGAGATCGCTGTCCTCGTAATAGACGAAGAGGGCATCGGTGCCGAATATTGTCGCCGCCCTTGTATCGATGGCGTTTCCAGCATGGTCCTTCAGATTCGTCAGTCCGACCTCGCCGGAAAGAGAGAGGGAAGATGCGGTACGCTTATCGGTGATCTTGCAGTAATAAGTCTCCTTATCCGTGCCATAGACGATGAGGCACTCGTCAAGGTTGAGGTTCGTGCTGTAGAACTTCGTGATGCCCTGTAGCTCCGCGCCCTCCTGATTGAGGTTATCTATGAAGCTGAAGTTCTCGCTCGAGATATCCTCAATAGACGCTGAGCCGAATCTGAACTCGCTTCTGGAATCCTCCCTGTAGGCGTAGAAGAGAGTGCCACTTTCATTGATGAATATAGGGGTTACCATGCTGCGGGTAAGGTCCTTGACCTTGACCTGCTTGAGCTCATTGCCTTCCGTGGTGGCATACCATAGGTCATGGTCCCTGTTCATGAGGACCTTTGTCCCGTTATCGTATGTGCCATAGACGTCGGTTATCGTGTAGCCTGTCTTATGCGTCGCGTTATAGGCCATCTGCAGGACGCCCTGGTTTGAGTCCAGGTTGCAGGATGAGAGGAGGATCATGATAAGCGTAATCAGAAGCATGTTGATCTTTTTCATTTCCTTTCCTCCTAGTGCCTGTATGTCACACTGATCGTGGCTGGGATATATGTCATGACGCTGTTCTTCTCAGCCCTGTCGAAGTAGACTTCAGGGACGACAAGAAGACCTGTGTTGATGCCAACTCCCCAGCTTTCCGTGAAGTAGTACCTGAACCCGACCTCGAACGTGAGGCCGAAGGATATCTTCGAGTATGAGTCATAGCTTATGTAGTCCATGCCGAGCCCGAGGGAGATGGGGATATCGAAATCACCCTGCACCGGCACATAGGTAAGCTTGGCCGTGATAGGCACGTTCGTGCTCACGTCCCCGGAGCGGGAGAAGTCGAACTGGTATCCGAGCTCGCCTCCTATCGCGAGATACGGCGTAACGAATATCTGATAGCTCAGCGCTCCGATGCCGCCAACTGTATGGTGCGTCTGCCCTTCTCCGGAACCCGGCCAGAACATGGACTCCCCATGCGATGTATATGACATAGGCGTTGACACGCCGGCCGTGATCGTGAATATCTGCGAGCCTGTATCGTAATATGATGCCGCGCCAAGGCCTGAGAGGGCCGCAAGGAAAAGCATCAAGGGAATAAGGATTCTCTTCATCTTCTGCTCCTGAGGAAGGATTATACAGGAAGAAGGGCTTCTATTGAACATGCGCGGGGCAACCACACAAACAATCTATAAATGAATTGCCTTCCAGGAAACCTGAAGATCCTCCCTCGCGATGCTTACCCCCAGCAGCCATACCTCATCATATTTCCCGAGGTACTTATCCGCGTATCCTCTTTCCTTGATCTGCGAGATGGCTTCATCCGCGCTCCTTTCGAGCTTGAGCTCCGTGATGACCGCCCTTCCCTTCGCGATGAACACAAGATCAGAGCGTCCTCGCGCCGTATGCTCCTCAGCCCTGACCTCGATCCTACAGGAAAGGGACGCGACAGAAAAGATCAGCGCCTGATAGAACCTCTCCGCATCTATCCTCATGTCATAGGTCGGAATGCGGATTATCTCGCTGATAGCCTTCCCGAGCTTATCTACATCATCGCATAGGACAGCTTCCTCGATCTCCTTCTTGATATCATCAGAGCTGTCATCCCCGAGGAAAGCCGTGGAAAACACCTCGGTGATTATCTTCTCGACCTCATGGTTGGGAATGGTGAGGAGCATATCATCACCACTCTTATGATCGAGCGTGAGATAGCCTGTCATGTAAAGGTATCCATAGATATTCTTGATACTAAGATCCGCCTCTGGCGCGAAGTCATCTATGCTGAAGTTCTCAAGGATGCTCTTCCGTACGGAAAGAAGGTTATTCGGCAGGAATGCGAGGTTCGCGCGCCTGGCAAGCTTCACGACCATCGATGTGGACGCTGTCCTCCCCCAATATGGCTCGAATGCCTTCTCATCGCTCCTGAAGAACGAATTGATCGATATGGGGTTATAAACCTTCTCTGCATTATCGGAGAAACGGTATCCATCATACCAATGCCTAAGATTATCTATGAGATCATCCCGTCCTGCTCCTTCATGGTCCTTCATATATTCAGCAATGCCGTTTTCGAAATATGCTTCCATTTCGCTCTGCGTGTAGCCGAATGCAGCCGCGAATTCCTTGCTGAAGGTAAGATCGACAAGATTGTTGAGCTTGCTGAATATGGACTGATTGGAGAAACGGGTTATACCCGTTATGAACAGGAAGCGTATCTTGTTCGCGCAGGGCTTGAGTTTGCCGTACAGCTCTTTCGTCACCTCTCTTATCTCATTCCCGTCCTTTTTATCCAATGTGCTTGTCAGGACGTAATCGTACTCATCAATCAGGATCGCAACACGCTCTCCTGTCTTCGCATTCAGCTCCTTTATGGCTCCCATGAAGAGGTCGCTTGGGCTGAACATGTACTTGGAAAGATCTAGTCCATATTCCGACACGGCCTCGGCTATATGCAGCGTGAGGCTCTTACGAAATACGTCAACCCCATCGGTTGCAGTGGGCTTTGACATATCAAGATGGATCACGGGATAAGGATGGAAGTCATAGTCAGATGATCCTAGGTACAGCCCTTCGAACATCTCCTTCTTACCCATAAGTGCTGACTCGAGCATGGAGACAAAGAGGCTCTTCCCAAAGCGACGAGGCCTGGCAATGAAGAAGAACCTTGCTGATTCCGCTTTCAGAAGGTTGTATCCATACATCGACTTATCGACATAGACAAGCCCATCCTCGATCAGGCTGCTGAACGATGAAATGCCAATATTCACGTTCCTCATATCATCAGTAGTATAGTTACTTCTTTCTTATCTAATATGAATTGAGTCACAGTTCTTGACGGTACAAGAAATGCTAGAATTCAGATATTATCTGATAATATAAAGAGATAATAATTTTTTGTGTTACTTAGATGATATTGAGAAAGCTCCAACTGAAAATACTGCTGGAGCTTTATACAGTAAAATAGAAATCATAAATCAGAGTATTGAAACCATTATTCCAACACCTTGATATCTGCTGTAGCTTGGATAAAGCGGGAACTGATAGAAGACACCAACGGATATCCCATAATATTTCCCGATATTAAGCTCTGTCATAAGCTTTGGCCTGAGCATTATCCCATTGAAGCCAATGGTATATCCATTAGGCTGATAATGCGTCTGGACAAACTGAGCAAAATACCCAAGATCACAGGCAAGGAAGACATCGAAATTCCAGAATTTGATGAATTTCCATCCTAATGTCACTCCCGCTTCAATATCGAATTCCAAAGCAGCAGCTGTCCCCGTTGAGCCAAGAGGGAAAAGGAAGTAATCTCCTTGGCCATATATCTGGAAAAGGAAATTCTCCGTCTCTACTCCAATGCTTAATCCGCCACCGAAATTAAGATCATCATTTCCAAGCAGGACTGATCTTCCATATAGATCATATGAAACATATGCCCCGTCCCAGAAAGCCTCCCACCATCCTTTTGGATCCAGCTCTGTGCGAGGCTCTTCAGATGCAGCGAGGAATGAACAGGAGAACAGCAATAATATGAGCAGGATTATTCCGGCTTTCTTAATCATATCTTTTCCTCCTCTTCTGTAGTTCCTTCTTCAGGAGGAACTACTTCTTCCTCTCCTGACTCATTTCCATCGCTATCAGGCTGTTCTTCCTCATCTTCCACTGGTGGTTGCTGCGGAGTATCTTCAGGATTCTCAATAGATGGATTGTCGTCATCTGGTGAAGGCTGCTGATCAGCATTGCCGTCATCAACACTATCAGAATCATCATCTTCTGTTTTCAGTGCATTATCGAGAATTGTTTGAAATTCTGCACTTGAAATTAATTCAGCAGCTCCCGTTTGGCTTGTTGTTATATCAAGACCTACCGCCTTATTATTTGATATAAGAACAAGCTGGCTATTTACAGTAGTTAAAGGTAATTCCCATTCAAACGAGTATGAATTTTCCATTCCAACTGTGAAAATCAAAGACTCAAAACTTGAATCCTTTGGCTCTTCAGGCATAAAAATAATGGTTCCTGTTGAATTGTAAAAATCAAAGCTACTAAGTGTATAATCATATTTACCTGTAAATACAATTGTCTCAGAAGTCGATGCTCCTCCACATTGGATAAAAGTGAATTCCCCGTTATCACGCAAACTAAAGCTATATATATATCCTTGTGAACCTGGACGTTCTCTAACAATATAACTTCCAATAAAAGGAGCTGGCTTTGTTATGATAGCGTCACAAGAAGCCATAACCATAATGAAATAAACTATCAAAATTAAAAACAACTTTTTCATTAGTTTCTCGTAGCCTTCACCAATTCCTGTCCCTTGCCGTTTTCCTGAATAACGACATAGTCACCTTCAAAAGCCTTGGATTTAACAGTCATATAAGCTGGATCTATCCGAACCGTTGCAGGATACATTCCTTTTATTATGAAAGGCTTGTTAGCGGATATTGATCCATTGCCGCTTAATCCAACACTCATAGAATATGAACCACTTTCAGTCCAGATTTCTTCTATTTCTCCGAAATTTGAATATGTAAAAGTAATAACACCATTAGGAATAACAACTTTTACGTTATATGTCATTGTTCCATTATGATATTCTGATGCTTGTGGAATATTACATTCTTCTGCGACTGCATTGACTATCCTTCGCGTGATTTCATTTGTACTCCACTTAGTCTTCAGGTTTGCAGGAAAATCACTATGATTGATGAATTCCCAGGGTTTCATAGCATAAGCTTCAAAGAACTTGATAAAAGCTTCCCCTGTGATAGCACCATATCCTTCTGCATATTTATCTGATGTACTTGAATTTGCCGTACTCCATTCGCTCCATCTACCGTAAACATCAGCCCCTCTAACTTTGTAATACCACTTTTCTCCGACAGAAGTTGGACTCAAATTCGTAAGGACTATTTCATCTTCACTGTTAAGCGTTACTACTCCTTGCTCTGCTGAATCTCCAGAGATATTCAAAGAGTAGGCTCCAATTTGGAAAACCTTATAATTTGGATCTGTCCCTATCTTAGCAATGACGGGATATACACCAGAAGCATTTGCAAGACCTTCCAAACGACTATCAAATTTATTTTGTGAAACGGTAAGTATCGAAGCACTTGGTGCAACTTGCCGTTTTGTTACAATAGGCTCGTTATAGAATGATGCATATCCAAGGCTTACCGCACCTTCGCTATCTTTTATCCTAACATCAAATTCATTGATTTCTGTTCCAGGATTATATGGAATCTTCACAGAAACAGGATTAGCTCCGCCATTCCCATCAATCTCCTGGATGAATACCCAATCACCCACCTCTTGGTCTATATAATTATGTCGGCCCCAAATAGAATATGCCCAAGAATCACATGTAGGTAAGACCTTAGGTGGATTAATAGTGAATTCAAAAGAGCCTCCTGCACCTGAAGCATCTGGATATGTAGTATTAGTATCTGTGATGGTTACAGATGGTTCAATTAACATTCCTGTATCAGAATCTGATTTGCCGATCAGTTGTACAGTATTTCCTTCTGATGATGTAGGTTCAATTTTTACAGCTCGAACAGTATATGTATATTCAACTCCCGCTGAAACGGTTCTGTTATCACGGAAGTCCTTAAATACAAAATACTCTCCATCTTCGGAAATCGAGACATTTTCTGTAAGAGTTGCTGGAGGATTATATGAATTGTAATTAAAACTACAAATCAGTTCCTGATCAGTAGTAGGCGTACTTCTGTATATTTCCCATCGGAAATATGATTGTTCTTCACTTACCCCTTGTACATCAGGCATTTTCCAAGAAACCTGAATATATTCAGATGAATAAGCATCTGTAGCTTCAAGGTCCTCTGGCGTATTAGGAGCTCCTGGCATATAGGTATATCCAATACGTGCTCCGCTGAAATCACTTTCGGCATTCCCTCTAGATATGCTTTTCACTTTGAATGAAATATCTATACCTGCAGCATTTTCAGGAATACTGTCATAGCCATAAGAAATCATGCCCGCCCCGTAAGAAGCTGGGATAATTTTATTGTTTATCTTTGTCCATGTTTCAGGCGCATTATCATCAGGAATATATGCATAAATATCATACCCTGCGACAAGATCAACCTGAGACCATTCAAGTACTATCTTATTATTATATTCACCTTGGGAGGCCGTTAATGAGGTTGGAGGAGATAATGGCCAGCCTCTTGCAATTGATGAGTATTTGGCTGTTACATCTCCCTTGAACTCACTATAAAGGCTTGAAGCTTTCACTCGATAAAGATAAACATAATCAGCCGTTGTTATATCAGTATCTGTATAAGAGTATCTATTACTGCTGGAATCTGCTGGAATAATAGAAAGAATACGCCAATCAGTTTCTTCATATTCCGGTGAAGCTTTTTCAACGATTATTCGTTCGAGAATATATGTATCCGCACCAGCAACACCATCAAATGAAACAATGACAGAATCTGCATAAACTGCCTGTGAAGCATATACGTTCTTCGGCGCCTCACCTGTGAAAACAATCACAGAAGCTGGATTGTCTGATCCTGGATTCAAATCCTCTGGATTTGCAGAAATTATATTCCAATTGCACGATGTCAAAGCAACAATTGAAATAATCAAAATGAGAAATCTCATAATATGCTTTTCCATATTGTGCATCAGGGTTTCTCCTTTATATATTTATCAAATATATCTTTAGTGATCTCAATAGTTGAATCATTTACTGTGTATATTCCAACACCTTCTGACTCATTACCATCTCTTACATTTAATGTAATAACTGTAAGATTAGCAGGTTTATAAGAAACATTAGTTCCTTCGATACTAATAGAATCGAATTCCATGGAAATATCACAGTTTTCCCCTGTAATTGAACTCATTTCATTAGTAGCACCAATACCTCCATAAGTATCAACAAAAACATCTAAAAGTGTAGAAGAATCCATATTAAGAGTAATTTGATTTAAATACTTATATTCTTTGAATTGAACTGATCCAGGAGTAACAACTTCGTTAGTTATAGTAGCATTTCGTGCGCAATTAACTATTACTGTTTTATCTGCATTAGTATATTCGTGTTTGGTCACATACCACCAATCAGCATTTTCACTTCTTGCACTATTTACACCTTCCCTAAATACAATATTGAACAATCTAATATAATCGTAGTTTGTAAGCCCTCTACGATATCCACCGTTTTCATTCATAGTAAATAACTCAGTACTTGTGTTATCAGCTGGACCAAAGCTCTGAACATAAACAACCGGAACTCGAATACTATTGTTATTTACGATTTCTACAACACCGATTTGTGAATTGATATAGGCAAACCAAGCAGGTTCCGCTTCAGTGCCTTCATTGATAATCCAGAAATCATCAACAGCATTCCTCCCTGAAGATGTTCTAGCATCTGAAGCCTTATATGATTTGTCTTCACCAGAAGTACTTGAAATCGTGATTGATCTGATAGTTTTATTCACAGGAATCTTTATCTGGAAGTAATCAGCAATATAATCTCCATTTACCAATTCTGTTATTTCAATCTGATTAGCAGTGAAATAACCATCAAATATATATCCAACGTTTATTGGATCTGCTCCATATGGATAATTTTCTACCAATTCATCAAAATAATCCTGTCTATCATAGAATTTAGATTCTACAACCGTATCAGTATTGTTTTTCTTTATTCCAGAAACTGCAAAATAATAATCAACACCAGCTTCTAAAGTTAACTTATCGTTGCTTAATATAAAAGAATTAGCATCTTCAATCGTTTCTCTATGTATTGATTCAGACATAGATCTGCTGTCATAAACATAAATGTTATAACCATCGACCTTTTCTCCACAATCATTCCATTCGACGATTATCTGATCATCATATGCAGCTTTCGTTACATTTGAGATTTTTGGTATCGGAAGAATATAACCAAAATCGGATTTTGTGTATGTTTTAGGAGTTCCGGACTGGTTCATGTTATATGCGGAGATACTGAATGAATAATCTTCTCCAGCGGTAACATGTGAATTAGTATCTAATATTTCATATGTATTATTTTTTGGATTAATTGTATCAATTGCCGAATTGTCCATTTCAACGGAGAAAACAATATTTTCACTTGATACCGCTATTTCATCCCATCCTATGGAAATCCTATCATTGTAAGTACCATCAGATGCTGTTATAGCAATATCTGAAAGATCAAATCTTTTTCCTGTAACAAATATATCATCTTCAGCTGTTGGGTATGTTATCGTCTCATCGCCAACAGAATAAGATGCACTGAGCTTGATTTGCTTTTCATTGCTATCATTGATGTTGTTTATGACAAAATACATGAGGCCTGAAGCTGAATCATACTCAGGATTTAGTGATCTATAAGATGAATACTCTTTATCTCCAACATTTTTGATTGCATAACTATATGAAATATCAGCTTCAGATAATTCTGTAGATTCTTTCCATTCTATCCTTATCGCATTGATATAATCATTTAAGCCGTTATTAGTGACACAGAAGTCAGTAAATATCTGATTTTCTATTACAGAGCCTATTGTAGGCCTATTCTCATCCGAGAAGAAAATACCAAGCTCGTAAACAACTGAATTACCTCGTGTGATTACTAATCTATAATTATATTTATGTATTGTTCCTTCCGCTGAGCATTCTGTACACAGACTTTCGACAGATTCAGAAATCGTTTTTGTTCCAGATGATACTTCATCGGGAGATATGTCAATGAACTCCTTTGTTGTCTTATCTATCTTTCCATGCCATACGCTCTTTTCGATTTTATATGAAAGATCTGAAGGAATCTGTGTCATCAAACTTCCCCATGAAAGAGTCGATGTTCCTTTTAAATGTGAATTGCTATCAACAGCCCATTCTCCTGAGACTTTGACAGGAGCAGGATAGAATATCCTTCCATTTGCTGTGGCGGCATCATTATCTTCCTGATTATGTATCAAGTTATCTGTATCAATGGCACCATTTATTACGCGATATATGTACTGCACACCAGGAGCCGCACTCTTATCTTCATACGTTATTGATTCAGTAATGGAACTGGAACCATTCGGTGTTATGGTTGTATTTATGTTATCTTTCTCGGCTATTTCATCCACTAATGTAATCCATGTATCAGAACCAGACTGGGCCCTTTGAATCTTAAAATATGAATTGCTTCTATTTGCGGGCAAAGACCAAGAAGGAATATCCCATGTTAAAACAACCTTATCAGAATAAGTTCCATCAGTCGCAGTCAGATTATTTACACTTGAAACATCCAATGAATCATCAATTCTCAGACTTATAGATTCCGATGTTACAGGTAAAGCATCTGTATCTTTCACATTCATGCGCAACATGAATACATATTCTTGACTATGCTCAAATCCCCATTTTCTTACATCGAGGTTTGTAAATAGCCATAAAGTCTGAGCATCAATATCATCACTTGCTTTTATTTCATGCCAGCTATTCTCGCCTTGTTTCTGATATAAAAGAGTAAACTCTGGAGTATAAAGTTGTACTGGCTCTTTTTCATTATTTAATGTTGAAAACAGGTTTGAACAATTCCAATATGCTCGAATTGATGTATTAGTAACTGTAATGTGAAATTGAACAGTTTCTGGAGCAAAGCATCCCTCTACATAATTACTATTATCAGAAATCAGATAATCAGTACTAGAACCATAATTAATATAAGCTCTTACAGAGAAGATATAAGATTGATTAGCATCAAAAACTCTGTAAGCCCCATTTCCAGAACCATTGAGATTAAATGTAATGCTTGTTGAAGAAGTAGTTCCATACTCTTCCATTTTTGCTGAACCAAAACGTGAAGCTTCAATTCCTTCGATAATATACATGCTTGCATTTTCAACAGGATCCCAAGACAGCGTTATTGTATCTTTAAATCCGCAAGTTGCTTTTACATTCTTCGGTACATAAGGTTTTTCATATGAAATCGTGCCACTGTTACTTGGCTCAGAAGAATCCATTGAACAACTCCAGAAAACCATAATCGTAAAAATAAATAAAAATACGGCAATATATCTCAAAGGTCTTTTCATCAATATCATTCTCCGCATTAAAGCAGGGTAATCAGGGGGTAAACTGAAAATTTACCCTCCCCGGTGTTGGAAGCTATCATAAGGTACAGAAAAAGGCAAGATAACGAACAAAAATAACTGATTTTGTTCGATAAATCCTGCCTATAATGATTTTTATCTTACGATTTGTTAGATAAAATAGCCTACTTTTATGCCGAAGTTAAGTTTGTCCAATCGTGATGAGATCTCAACGTTCATCCTGTTCCACTCTACCCCCAGCCTGATCATCCTGTATTCAAGCTTTGCCGAGAGCGTCGTGCTGCTGTTTAAATCATAGCTGAACGCTATCTTAGGGATTATCCACGGGTCATAATCATAACCTTCTACAGTAGAGGCCCATATGACCTGAGAAAGAGCATCGCTGAGTTCTACCTTCAGATGATAATCTCCCCTATCCCAGATGACAGAGAAGGCCGCATCAGGAGGCGTCAGGTAGAGGCTTTCATCATGATGGAAGCGGAAGTCATTGAGCACATCCTCTGCCGTGAAGTACCAGTATGTACGTACTGATGGCACATCTCGGAAATCAAGAGTGAACGCAAGCTCGTCATTCATGCGGTACATTATGCCGGCATTGAGCCCGATTCCCATTCCAAGGTTATAGCTATTTGTCGCGAACACATTGAGTATGGAAGCATTCAATCGCGCTGACAGGTAATCACTATTCAGGAACGATGTCTGGAACATAAGTCGCGGCGTTACAGAAAAGCCTACAGCGACCTTATTACCGACATACATTCCGTACCCGATATCCCCACCAACAGTGAGGTAGATATCATTGCCATAGCTATGATCCTTATACCTGTACTGGAAGAGAAGGTCCTCCGCACCATCAAAGCCAAGGCTTACATTCCAGTTCCATCCGAAACCTTCCTTTATCCTTCCTCCATAGAACTTCAGGGAGAGATCTATATCACTTCCGAGAAGGCCATTCCTGAAAAGCGTTGGATCGGATGCAATGATGGACTGCACTACAAGGGCTTTATTAGCCTCACCTATCTTCTCGTATCCTCCTCCTTGCCCGAAGTATTCACGGAGGAAGTACGCTGTCTCAGCATCTGTATTACCCGCTGTAGGGAAATTGCCGTCAAAGCTGAATGCATGCTTCAGCATCTCATAACGTGAGGCAAGATAGGCGTCATCTGCCTCTGCAAGATGGCTTCCGAGGTAATCAGCGCCACCCTGCAGAGCAGAGACAGGATCGGAGGCAAAGAGTATTCCATCTATATCGCTGCCGGCATCTATCTCAAAGCCGAATGAGATATCTTCCTCTACCTCAGCAAGCCTTGCGGGGCTTCTGAAGTAGTCGGAGGTATCAAAGGGCTGTGTCGGAATAGCCGCGAACAATGATATAGGCAAGAACCAGATTAAAAGGAGACTGGACTTCTTCATAGTGATGTCCCCAGATAAGTCATCGGGAAAGTCCATTGATCAACACCATCGTTTACATGATTTTTGTTTTTATACATTCCTAAAGCTGCAAGACCTTTCCCCTCATTCTTAAAATAGATTTTTGGGGAATCGAGTTCATTATCATTTTCGATTAATGTAAATGATGTTTTAGTTGTAGCTGAAGACATATTAGTATCAGTAAGGACATCAGTTGACACATAATCTGATGCATACTCAACCTTCTGTATAGTCCACGAGTTTATGATAATTGGTTTTCCTAAGAAACTATCCATTGTTGCCCAATGTTTATAATTCCATTCAAATGCTTTGTTTTCTTCTGTATATTCTCCAGGAGAACTGAAATTTATGGGACCTATTCCTTCTTCTGGTACTTTCTTATCAATCAATGGACAAACTCTAAGCTCTTCAGTTCCATCAACTGCATAAATAAAATACTTGAAATTCTCAGATCCTTTATCTGATACATGGACAGTGAAAGTTTTTTCTTCATCTCCCTTAGGCGCTGTCCATCTATAGTACCCAGCAAAGCTCTCTGTAGTGAATGAGAGAGGGATTTCTATGCCGGAGATGGTTACGGTTGTATCGTAGTCAGTGAGGCTTTCAAGGCCAGAGAGCTTTATTGTCCCTTTGCTGCCTGAAACTGTGAACTCAGCTGTCGCTCCATCGATTTTGACTGCTGCGTCGCTTGATTCGACACCGTCTGCTACATCGAATGTGAAGGCATAGTGCTGTCTTCCAGGTTCTTCCGTTGCATTGACAAGCGGAGAAGCGTACTGGATGGTCTTGCTTATGACGGTCGTATCAGAACTCATGGCCTTGGCCTTGAAGGAGCCAAGATCAAATGCGGGGAATACTTCAGAAGCCTTGAATGTGTAGCTTTCAGTGTTTCCATCAAGAGATGCGGAAGCAACTACACGGCCTGTTTCTTCCTTTACAAGCTCTATGCGTGTGAAGCCTTCAGAAATCTGGGTTATGGTAATATCCCCATTTTCTTCCGAATGGGTTATGTCCAGCTTGACCTCACCTTCGAACGCACCAATCGTGAGGGTTGCTGTCTTCGTGCCCCACTGTGCATCGCCCTTGAATCTATGGGAGATGACAACTGAGTATGTTCCCTTTTCTGTAAGTCCTGTGATGGTGAATGGGGACGATGTATAGGTCTTGCTTGTGCCATCTGGAAGCGTGACCATGTATTCCATATCAGGCTCAGGGGCGTTGATCATCTCTATGAGAACGCTATCCTTCATCCTTTCCTCGACACGGCACTCCGGAGCGAAGTCGTTGATGGATGCTCTCTTGTATGGAGCTTCGAATTCCTTCACCTGAGTCCATGCAGTGCTTTCAGTTGCTTTAAGCTCGGAAGATGCGTAGAGCGTTCCGTTTACCGTATTGGAGGAAAGAGCCTTGGCCCTTGGCTTTTCATTAAGCTGGATTGTTGCTGTATATATTCCATCCTGCAGTACAGGTATTATCGGTTCTTTCTCAAGATACCCATCTATTGTCACGGCATAAGACCTGGCACCTGCAACTGGATGGAACTTTATAGTGAGGCTGCGTCCATCATTCTCAGCTACGTCTATCTCAGCGCTGTCTTCAGCGATTGAGCTATCTATCTTCTCAATGTTCTGGTATTCAACCGGTGAACATGCTGAAAGCGAAAACAATACCGCAATTGCAATGATTGCAGTCAGACATGATAGGAATCTCTTCTTTCTCATGTACCCTATTATCGCTCTCAATATGGGGTCGATGTCAAGTTATCGAACAAAATAAGGTGTTTTTGTTCGATAAATCCTTATAAAATACACAATTCAAAATTATGTAAGAAATAGTTCTGTGTTGCTTATCTTCAAGTATTGCAAGCCTCTGATATCAGCGAAGGTCCTTGCCGATACATCCATGCAAAATACAGTTCTGGTCTCAGAGATGAACTCAATCACCCCTGTGAAAGGAAAATCAAACAATGATATAAGCGATGATTTTGGGATCACTGCCCTGATATTCCTTCTTGCAAGAATACCTCGTATCCTTCTGTATTCATCTAGGCATCTAGGAATTGATATATCTCCACCATACAGTAGGAATGTATACTCATTCCACGATTTTGATTCTTCATCCAGATATTCTGCAAAGGATATAGAGGCATCCCTGTTGATTGTCATCAGCTCAGCTGAATACATTTGAATCAATACATTCGATGAGGTCTCATCAAGGGATTCCTTGCGTCTTTGAATCTGTATATGCTCATCAGATCTGATTGAATAAAGGATATGCGAGTTAAGGGCAAAGATGCTCCCTTCTGTTCCTTTAGGGATATTCATCTTGAGTCTTCCTGTCCCAAGCTTTCTGATTGTCTCATCCTTCAGATCCTCTACGCATATGAAGAATTCATCCGCATTGCCTGCCGCTTTTGAGATACGCTGTGGAAGCTTCTTGTCATTGCATAGCTTGAACTCCACATACTTTCCTTTATTATCGTAAGCTGCAAGTCCATCTCCTAAGGAACCCTTCCTTAGATCAACGCCAAGGATATTCAGAAGGATCCTGTCAATATAACGCGGAAGAAGCACGATATCAGAAGAGAACAGCAGGTTATATAGCTTAGCTTGGATAAGTTCCTTCTCGAATGGCAGCTGTTCCTCATCTAACCCAGGGAATAATCTAATTCCCTTGAAATAGAATCCTGGGTATTCAAGGAACATCTCCGTAAGCAATGGCTTATAGCAATCGAAGAAATCAATTACATCATTGCCATTCCAGATTTCCGCGTTAGGGATCATTCTAGCGTATTTCTTCCGCAATCCCTGGACCTCTTGATAAACCTTCATATAAACTAATACGCAGAAAACCGTGAAATAATCCAATTGGCATATTCATGTTGACGAAAGACTTGTTATCTGCCAGATTATAGCTGCGGTGGGTAGCTTGGGCTATCAGTCCGTCCCCCCTAGATGCGCTCTAGGAGCTAATCAAAAACAGGGAGACCGGGGGTCTCCTATTTTTGTTGACTTGCAGCATGTTTTATATGTAGGATTTAAGTGCGGTGGGTAGCTCGGGCTATCAGTCCGTCCCCCCCGGATGCGTTCTGGGGGCTAATCAAAAACAGGGAGACCGGGGGTCTCCTATTTTTATAAGCTTTCATTGCTGTTTTCGATATTAAAAAAATGGAGAGGATATCGCTACCCTCTCCATATACACTGCGCTATTATGCTCAGTTCTTCTTCTCTGCCTCAATCGCGGCCTGTGCAGCGGCAAGGCGTGCGATAGGCACTCTGAATGGTGAGCATGACACATAGTCAAGTCCGACTGACTGGCAGAAGGCGATTGACTTCGGATCTCCGCCGTGCTCGCCGCAGATACCCATCTTCATGCCAGGCCTTGTCTCGCGGCCGAGCTTGACAGCAAGCTTGATCATCTTGCCGACACCGTCGAAATCAATCGTCGCGAACGGATCGTACGGATAGAACTGCTTGTCAGGATCGTTGACGTAGTGCGAGAGGAATGACGAGGCGTCATCGCGTGAGAATCCGCAGGTCATCTGTGTCAGGTCGTTCGTGCCGAACGAGAAGAACTCAGCTTCCTTCGCGATCTCATCTGCGGTGATAGCGGCGCGAGGAACCTCGACCATCGTACCGATCTTGTACTCGACCTTGAGTCCCTGCTCCTCGAATACCTTCTCGATGACAGCCTCAGCGTGCTTCTTGCAGAAGTCGAACTCCTTCCAGATGCCCACGAGCGGGATCATGATCTCCGGATGAACGTCCACACCCTGCCTCTTGACCGTGATAGCGGCCTCGATGATCGCCCTTACCTGCATCTCGAGGATCTCTGGATAGACGATCGCAAGGCGGCATCCGCGGAAGCCAAGCATCGGGTTGAACTCCTGGAGAGCATTGATCTTCTTGGAGATCGTCTCGACAGTCGTGCCGAGCTGGAGAGCCATCTCATGGCGCGATGTGTGGTCGTTCGGGAGGAACTCATGGAGAGGAGGATCAAGCAGGCGGATCGTGACCGGGAGCCCCTTGAGCTCGCGGAAGATGCCGATTAAGTCCTCTCTCTGCATTGGCAGGAGCTCGGAAAGCGCGATCTGCCTCTCGCCATATGTGTCGGCAAGGATCATCTTGCGCATCGAGATTATCCTCTTGCCGCCGAAGAACATGTGCTCAGTGCGGCAAAGTCCTACGCCCTCGGCGCCGAGCTGGACAGCGTGATGAGCGTCCTGAGGGGTGTCTGCGTTGGTGCGGACAGCCATCGTCTTGATCTCATTCACGTAATCCATGAACTTCTTGTAGTTCTGGTAGAGGATGGAATCCTTCTCATCCATGGAGCCCTCGAGGACCTGCATGATCTCGGATGGCTTTACAGGGATCTTCTGCGCGTACACAGCTCCCGTGAATCCATCGATGGACATGTAGTCGCCCTCAACGAGGATCTTGCCATCGACCTCAAGTGTCTTCTTGATCTCGTCGATGTGGATCTCTCCGCATCCGGATACGCATGGGCATCCCATTCCGCGGGCTACGACCGCTGCGTGGCTTGTCATGCCTCCGCGGCATGTGACGATACCCTTGGAGACAGCCATTCCCCCGATATCCTCAGGGCTGGTCTCAGTCCTGACAAGAAGGACATCCTTGCCCATCGCTGCAGCTTCCTCAGCCTCCTTGGCCGTGAAGTAGATCTGGCCGCATGCTCCTCCTGGGGAGGCGTTGAGGCCGTGCGTGGTCTCCTTGAGCGAAAGCTCCTTGATGTAGTTGTTGTCAAGGATAGGAGCGAAAAGCTTGTTGAACTCGGACGCAGGAACGCGGGAGACAGCTGTCTTCTTGTCGATAAGGCCTTCCTCGACCATCTCGACCTGGCTCCTGAGCCATGCGAAGATCGTCCTCTTGCCGCTTCTTGTCTGAAGCATGAAGAGCTTGCCTTCCTGGATCGTGAACTCGATATCCTGCATGTCATGGTAATGCTTCTCGAGAATCGAGCGGATGTTGCAGAGCTGGTCGAACACGTCAGGATTGACGCTAAGGAGCGTGTCGAGCTTCTGAGGTGTCCTGATGCCTGCTACGACGTCCTCGCCCTGCGCGTTCATCAGGTACTCGCCATAGAACTTGTTCTCGCCTGTGGACGGGTCACGGGTGAACGCCACTCCCGTTCCGGATGTGTCGCCCATGTTGCCGAATACCATCGACTGGACGTTTACAGCGGTGCCGAGAAGGCCGCGGATATCATTCATGAGCCTGTACTTGATGGCCCTGTCGTTGTTCCATGACCTGAAGACCGCGTCGATCGTCTTGAAGAGCTGGTACTCAGGATCTGTCGGGAAGTCCTCGCCCGTGGCCTTCTTGTAGATGATCTTGTAGCGCTTGATGACTTCCTTGAGGTTGTCGACATCAAGCTCCGTGTCGAAGTGCTTGCCATTCTCATCCTTTACGGACTGGAGGGCATATTCGAACTGTGAGTGAGGCACTCCCATGACGACATCGCCGAACATCTGGATGAAGCGGCGGTAACTGTCCCACGCGAAGCGCTCGTTCTTCGTCTTCTTTATAAGAGCCTCGAGAGAGTCCGGGTTGAGGCCGAGGTTGAGGACTGTGTCCATCATGCCTGGCATGGACTGGGCAGCGCCGGAGCGGACCGATACAAGAAGAGGATTCTCCTTGTCGCCGAGCTTCGCGCCCATCATCTTCTCGAGCTTGTGGAGGTTAGAAAGGACCTCCTCCCTCATTCCCTCTGGATAAGCCTTGTGCTCGTCCCAGAAGGCGCATGCCTCTGTCGTGATCGTGAATCCGGGAGGTACCGGAAGGCCAATGGAGGTCATGTCGGCAAGGTTAGCGCCCTTTCCTCCAAGAAGACCCTTCATGTCTGCAGATCCTTCAGCCTTTCCATCGCCGAAGAAATAAACGTACTTCTTTTTCTCTGCCATTTCCTAATCCTCTTAAATTTATCGCCTAGATGTTATACAGAAGATGACCGTGCGTCAATCAATTGCCGTTTTTTCATTGGATTATTCTTTGTATAAGCTAAATTTGCAAAATAAAAATGAAACAATGTTTCACTTTTGGCACATATTTCACAATCTGTTTCACTTTTGCCCCCGTTTCAGCTTATACTGAAGGGTAAGGAGCTTAGCATATGACCATCCAGGAATCAGCGGAGATGTATCTCGAGACAATACTGAGGCTATCGGAGAAGAGGAGCATCGTACGCTCGATCGACATAGCGCATGACATGGGATTCTCCAAGCCGAGCGTGAGCCGCGCGATAAAGAACCTCAAGGAGAATGGATACATCTCGATGGAGACCGACACGGGGGCCATAACGCTTCTGCCTCCAGGGGAGGAGATCGCGAGGACGATCTACGAGCGCCATAAGGCACTCTCCTCCTATCTGATAAGGCTTGGCGTCGATCCCAAGACGGCTGAGGAGGACGCCTGCCGCATCGAGCATGTGATATCCGACGAGTCATTCAGGGCCATACAGCGCCACGCCGAGGAGATGAAGGCATAAGATAGCCTCCCCACCGCGTGGCAGGGAGGCGGAATTGGATAGCATTATGGTGCGCATCAGCAAGCTTGGCTGAATACGCCTACGTCCTTTGCGTCTGAGTAGGCCCTGAGCTTCTCGAGAGCTCTCTTCTCGATCTGCCTGATCCTCTCCTTCGTAAGGGAGTATCTCTCGCCTATCTCCTTGAGAGACATCGGCTTCTCGCCGGAAAGCCCGTACCTGAGCTCTATTATGTCCCTCTCCTTGTCAGAGAGCGTCGAAAGAAGCGACCTCACCTCAGCGCGGAGCGCGCTGTCCATCACCTGCTTCTCCGGCCCGTCCGACTCATCCTCGATGAACTCTCCGAGAGCCGTGTCGCTCTCCTCTCCCCTCCTTACCGGGCTGTCGATGGACACGACATCCTGGCTGATGGAGAGAAGGTCGCTTACGAGCGCGCTGTCCAGTCCTGTGGCCTCCGCGATCTCCTCTATGCTTGGATCAGCGGTCTCCTTGTCGTGGATGATCGTCTTCATCGCCTTCTGGATCTGCATCAGCTCATTTGCCCTGTTGAGAGGGAGGCGCACTGTCCTTCCCTTCTCTGATATAGCCTTCATTATGGCCTGGCGGATCCACCATACCGCGTATGATATGAAATGGTATCCCTTCTCAGGCTCGAACTTGTCAAGCGCGGTTATGAGGCCGATGTTGCCCTCGTTTATGAGGTCCGAGAGCGGAAGGCCCTGTCCGCGGAACTTCTTCGCAACCGACACCACGAAGCGGAGGTTGGCGTTCAGGAGCTTCTCGCGCGCCGCCCTGTCCCCGCTCTTCGCCCTGAGGGCAAGCTCATACTCCTCCTCATGGGAGATGAGAGGAATCCTGTTTATCTCTGCAAGATATATGGAGAGGACCTCGTTGTCGTTGTCCATCGCCATCATATCCATATCTTTCCTAGCGTTTTCCATGCTTTTGCCCTCCTTATTCGGGTCTCATAAAGCATCTGCAGAATCCGTGCCAAATATTGAAAATAAAGATAATTGCTTATTGTATAGCAAAATACTTAAAATGCGCTTTTTGTTCTTCAGGAAAAGAAAGGGTCACTTTGCTACAGGCGGCAGGCAAACGGGGCAAATCGGGTCATTATGACACTCAGAGGATATCCTCTTCCTCATCTGTGTCGTTCTGCCACGGAAAGGCTATCCTCACCGACTCCAGGAGGTTGCGCTTGCCCTCTCCCGTGATATTGAAAGGCGATGATTCCAACGCTGAGAGGAAGGACTCATAGCTATCCTTGATCAGATCGGAGATCATATCGCCCTCAGGCAGGGACAGTATGAACACAGGCTTCGCCTTGAGGTATGATAGCAGCTGGTAGCGGTAGAAGGTGACGAACTCGAGGGTAAGCTCGACTCCGTCAAGGCGCGAGAGGAACGCGGATACATAGGACTCGAACGCGGCGGCCCGGTCGTTCATCCTCGCCTCCCTCGATCCTTCCTTGTACCTTATGATGCTCAGAGCGTTATCCATAACCTCAACCCTCATGCGTAAGATAATAAGAAAACCGAAAAAGTGAAGAGCTTGTGAAGAAGAAGTTTTTCCTTCCCTCTCTTGCCGTTTCATCCTGCTCTATGTATATTCCTTTATGGTCAATGACCAAGATCATTATCTAGAGGTGAGCGAATATGAAGATCATTCCACTTGGTGACAGAGTGCTTGTAAAGGCAAAGGCTGTTGAGGAGAAGACAGCATCAGGTATCTATATCCCTCAGACAGCACAGGAGAAGACACAGGTCGCGACAGTCGTCGCAATCGGCGATGACGAGTCCATCAAGGTCAAGGTAGGTGACGAGGTCATCCATGACAAGTACGCAGGAACGCAGTTCAAGGACAATGGAGAGGAGTACCTCATCCTCAACTATGCGGATATCCTGGCCGTGCTTGGCTAAGCGATAGAAGCGCAATGCGGGGACTGGCGATGCCAGTCCTTTTTTCATCAGAAAATGAATCTCTCGATCTTAGCCGGCATGTTCGAGAGCGTGGTGTCCTCAGGAAAGTAGCACTCGGGAAGTGAGGAGAGCATGATGCGGCCGTAATAGGTTGTTATGACGCGCGTGTCGAGGATCAGCACGACACCCTTGTCATCCTCGCTCCTGATAAGCCTTCCAAGGCCCTGCTTGAGCCTCAGCGTCGCTTCCGGCAGCGATATCTCCATGAATGGCCGGCCGCCGTTCTTCTCCAAATGCCGCGCCCTCGCCGCCTCTATAGGCGTTGACGGGACGGCGAACGGAAGCTTGACGATTATGACGAGGCGGAGCGTGTCGCCGGGGGCGTCTATCCCCTCCCAGAAAGAGGAGACAGCGAAGAGGGAGCTGTCCTTGCGCTCACGGAAAGCGGAGAGAAGCGCCGCCCTTGAGGACCTGTCATCCTGGATCAGGAGGTCAGGGATCTCCTCTGAAAGAGATGAGTAGACCGACCTCATCATGTCCTTCGATGTAAAGAGGACAAGAGCGCCGCCACCGGAGGAGAGGACCGCGTCGCGCACGGTCTTCGAAACGTATTCCGTGTAGCCATCGCTCTGGCTTCTCGTGAAGGAAACGCCGTCAGATGGCACGAGGAGCATGAGGTTACGCCCATAGGCGAAAGGGGAATGGAAGACAGATGAGAGCATCCTTCCCCTATCCTCGGCAAGTCCCGAGCGGCGCGCGAAGTACTCAAAGGAGTTCCCTACGGACAGCGTCGCTGAGGAGTAGATGACAGATGAGAGATTTGAGAGCAGCATGCGATGGAGCACGGGCCCCGTGTCCATGGGCGAGAGCTTCACCTCCCACTTGTCTCCTCTGCTCCTGGCGTATGGGATAGTCCCATCCCAGTCGGAGAAGCGGATGAAGTCCAGGAGGATATCCGCATAGGCCGAGAGAGTTGAGAGGTATCTCAGGAGAAGATCGAAATAGACGGCATTCTCCTCTGAGGGATTCTCCCTGTATCCTGAATATGCGTCCGCCTGCATCCGCCTCAGCTCATCAGCTATCACCTCGCCTTCCCTTATTCTCTCCCTGTTCCTGGAATAGAATTCCTCGGTGAGAAGGAACTCGGATCCATGGCCGCTGAAGATATCGGAAAGGACCCTGTCATACTGCCCCATGAGCGTGCGGATATGGGCCGCTGCCTCCTTTATGCGGTTCCCGACTCCCCTGTCCTTCTCCTCGACGGAGAGGAAATCGAGGATCGATGCCGATCCGAAGCGCTTCTCGCGCCGCGTCAGGTAATCGAGGTAGCGTGAGACGGCGTCAGATGAGTATGTGAGCGATAGGATATCGGTAGCCTCCGCCTCGATGTGATGGGCCTCGTCTATAACGGCAACCTGGTAGGACGGAAGGACCGCGTCATCCTCAAAGCCCTTTCCCGTCTCCTCCCTGTTCTTCGCGTCAAGCAGCAGGAGATGGTGGTTCGTGACGATGATGCGCGCCTTCTGGGCCTTGCGGCGCGCCGAGTAGAAATAGCACTGCTGATAGAACGGGCAGCGGAATGAGGGGCAGTCCTTCTCGTCAGACGAGAGCGATGGGAAAAGGCGTCCGACCTTCTCGTCCTCGATCTCCGCAGAGGCTCCTGTCTCCGTGCTCTCGGCCCACGCGTCGAAAGCGGCCTCAGCCTTCCCTTCCTTCACGCCAAGGGCCTTCCGCTCAAGCCTCACCTCCTCCCACCTCCTCACGCAGAGATAGTTCGAGCGGCCGAAGAGGATCGCCGTGTCGATGTCCAGGCCAAGGGCCTTCTTCAGTATCGGGATATCCTTATCATAGAGCTGCTTCTCAAGCGTTATAGTTGATGTGGCGATGACATACGCAGATCCATCGTCAGCAGCGGCGCGGAGGAATATCGGGGCAAGGTACGCGAAGCTCTTGCCTATTCCCGTCCCTGCCTCGACGACAAGATGCTTTCCCTCCCTAATGGCCTCATCGACAAGGCGGGCCATCTCAAGCTGTCCGGAGCGGAAGGAGTATGATGGAAGGACGGAATCAAGCTCGCCGCCGGGAGAGAATACGGATTCTATGTCCATCACTCTTCCTTGCCTGAGTATTCTGAAAGCTTCCTGTGAAGCGTCTTGCGCCCTATCCCCAGGAGATCCGCGGCCTTCGTCTTGTTGCCTCCGCAGAACGCGATCGTGTCCTCGATAAGCCTCCGCTCAGCCTCGTCCAGGGTTATGGGAAGAGCGAGCGTGACGGAGCTCTCCGCCGCTCTCTCCCTGATCTGCGACGGCAGGTCGTCTACATCTATGACACGGGTGCGGCAGAGCACGACAGCGGCCTCTATGCTGTTCCTCAGCTCCCTGACATTGCCGGGCCAGGAGTATGAGAAGAGCGCCTTCCTCGCCTGGGGCGTGAAGCCCTCGATCTTCCTTCCGTCCTCGCTGTTGAAGGTCCTCAGGAAGTCCTGCGACAGAAGCTCTATGTCCTCCTTCCTCTCCCTGAGAGGCGGAACTGTTATGTGCACGACATTGAGCCTGTAATAGAGATCCTCCCTGAAGCGTCCCGCCTTGACCTCCTCCTGGAGATCCCGGTTGGTCGCGCAGATCACGCGCACGTCAACGGTGATGGTCTTCTCCCCGCCCACGCGCTCGAACTGCCGCTCCTGAAGGACCCTCAGGAGCTTCACCTGCGTCGCCGCGTCTATCTCACCTATCTCGTCCAGGAAGAGCGTGCCTGTATCTGCAAGCTCGAATCTTCCCTTCTTCTGCGCCACGGCACCGGTGAAGGCTCCCTTCTCATGCCCGAAGAGCTCATCCTCGAGAAGCGTTGGGGAAAGCGATGCGCAGTGGACCTTCACAAAAGGCTTTCCGTGCCTGTCGGAAAGGGACTCGATGGCGTCAGCGACAAGCTCCTTTCCAGTTCCGGACTCACCTGTGACAAGCACAGTAGCGCGTGTTGACGCGACCTGATTGATCGTCTGCATAAGCTCGGAGATCTTCCCGGACTTGCCTATGATCCTGCCATAGCCCTGCTGCTTGCGCAGCTTGTCTATCTCCTCGGAAAGCTTCCTGTTCTGCTCAGCGAGGCTTGAAGCGGCGATGCTCTTCCTGACGACCAGCAGGAGCTTGTCGATATCCACGGGCTTGGTGAAGAAGTCTATCGCGCCGTCGCGCATGGTCTCGACCGCCGTCTCTATCGTGCCGTGGCCAGTGAGGACGATGACAGGGAGCGTCGGGTACGCGCTCGCGACGCGCTTTATAAGCTCATAGCCATCCATGCCAGGCATCCTGAGGTCGGTGATGACCAGGTCCACACTGTTCTTGTTTATAAGCTCCAGCGCCTCCTTCCCGTCCGAGGCCCCGAGCGTCGTATAGCCTTCGTCCTCGAACGCGAGCTCAAGCCCCGAGCGTATGTTCTTCTCGTCATCCGCGATAAGAATAGTAGCCATCACTCTCTCTCCTCTTTGCTTACAAGGGCCTTCCTCTGGCTCCTGGGGACAGGAAGCTTTATCGTGAACACGGTGCCCTTGCCCATCTCCGATGATACGAAGATATCCCCATGATGCTCCTTCACGACCTTATATACAACAGTCAGGCCCAGCCCCGTGCCGCTGGCCTTCGTCGTGAAGTACGGCTCGAATATCTTCGAGAGGCTCTCCTCGTCGATTCCCGTACCGTTGTCCTCGATGCGTATCGTCTCATAGTCCCCGTCAAGCTTCGTGGAGATCTTCAGCACGCCGCCTCCGGGCATCGCGGAGAACGCGTTCTCGACTATGTTCAGAAGGCTCTGCCTGATATACCTCTGGTCAAGCTCCACCGATGGCAGGAAGGCCTCTAGATCGGTCCTGATCTCTATCTTCTTGTCGTTCGCCTCGGGCGTGAGGAATACGACAAGGTCATCGATCACGGAGTTGATAGAGCCGAGGATGAGCTCCACGTTCATTGGGCGCACGGCAAAGAGGAAATCTACGGCGATCGAATTGAGATGGTCTATCTCCTCATCCAGCACCGATAGGTATCTGTCCGCGTCCTCCTCTGAGAGCCTGCCCTTGCTGCGGAAGGCCTTCCGCAGAAGCTGGAGATGAATCTTCATCGCGGCAAGGGGGTTCTTTATCTCATGGGCAATTCCTGCGGCCATCGTGGTCATGGAGGCAAGCGACTCCGAGCGGCGGAGCTTCGTCTCCTTGTTTATCTCCTCGGTTATATCCCTGACCGTTATGTCGGTAAGGCTCTCGTCATCCACCTCGAAGGTCCTGAAGCTCACGCGCATCACGCTAGCGCCCTCCCCAGCCTGGAACGCGAAATCCCTGGCCTCGGCCCTCTCCTTGCCTGAGAGCACCGCGATCATATAGTCCTTAACGTCCTTGTCGAAGACAGAGGACTCTATCCTCACGCCTTCCCTCAGCCTGTACCTGCGGTCCGCGGGGATGAGGCGTGACATCGCCTTCGAGACAAAGACGACGCGATGGTCGCGTGTGACTATGACATGGCCCTCCGGGAGCGAATCGAGGAGAGTACGGTAGATATCGGACTCATGGAGCCCCTCGCCTATGAGCTTCTCCAGCTCAGAGAGCGGGAACTGGTCTATATTCCCTATTACCTTCCTAAGAAGCTTAGCTGACATCCTCTGCCTCCCTCAGCACCAGATCGAGCGAGATGCGCATGGGCATGTTGTATGTCTCGCTTCTCCTGATCCCCTCAGAAAGCGTGGCATAGAGCTTTCGGGCCCTGCCGCTTCCCATGCTGCCATCCCTGAGGGCTTTCTCGAGACGCGAGAGGATCATGGAGGAGAAATACCTATAGCCTCCGCTCTTCTCCAGGGAAGAGAATATCCTATCCTCCTCGGAAGGGGGAAGCATCTGCCCATCCCTGAGGGCGCCGTAGTATGCCTCTATATTCTCTTCCATGGCCTTCCTCTCCCCCTCATCCGCGCCTTCCTCGAAGAAGAACTCGTCGAAGGATCCATAGCTGCCATAGATCGAGAAGCTCTGGGCTATGAATGCTGATATCCTCTCGGGCGGAAGCTCCGGGAAGGAGAACTTCCTGCAGCGCGAGAGTATCGTCTCGAGAAGCCGTGACGGGCTTTTCGAGAGGAGTATCAGATGGGCATGCTCAGGCGGCTCCTCCAAGAGCTTGAGAAGGCTGTTCTTCGCTCCCTCAGCGTAATCCTCGGGATTCTCGAAGATGACGACCTTCTCGTCGACCCCCTCCTGGAGCCAGGCCTGCGTGGCCCTTATCTCCTCTATAGTCGCGCCGGCTGTCTTCTTGCCGACATTGATGACGGCGTCGGTAAGGAGGGCGTCGATCTCCGAGACAGCTTCCTTTATCTCGCTCTCGCTGTACTCCCTCTCCTCCTCGATCGCCATCAGGCGCTCATCGATCAAGGACGCAGCGGCGCTGACAGACTTGTCCCCATCGAGCCTCTCGTCCCTTATTCCCTTCGCCCCCGAGGCCTCCCTATGGAGTGACGCGACAGACTGATGGTACTGCATCAGCACCTTGCGCATGCTCTGGAGATAGAAGCGCCTCGAGCGGGAGTTGCGCTGGCGGAGAAGAAGGGATGATGCTGCCGATAGCTCAGCGCGGAGCGGACGGGACAGGAAGAGAGAGATGTGCTGAGATGACAGCATCTCCCTCCTGTCCTCCTCTCCTGTAAGGAGGAACGCGAGGTCAAGCGCCGCCGTGAGCCTGCTTGAGCCTGTGTGGCCGGAGAAGAGAAGGGTCTGGGGAAGCATGCCTTCCGCCAGCACCCTCTCCAGAGTCTCGGCCATCGTCCTTTGGGTATCCCGGAGAGCCTCAAACGCCATCGAAGGCTCCCATGAACGAGTCCTTGAGCGTCGGGAAGAGCGGCTTGATGATCTCGTTTATTATGATGCTCTTATCGGTGAGCACCGAGATATCCACGAAGCTCTGGAAGTTCAGCACGGCAAGTATCACGGAGATAGTCACGGCCGATGCGATAAGTCCCCACGCGAAGCCCAGGATCGAGTCCAGGGCCCTGAGGTGGCTGCTTGCCCCGAGTATGTTGGCAAGCTGCGTGCCGAGTATGCAGATAAGAAGATATACGACGAGCGAGAGGGCCACGAAGACGATAAGCGTCGACCAGAAGATCGGGAGATCCGTGCGCTCCGCGATGAATGATGCAAGATCCTTCGTGAAAAGAAGCGCGATAGGCATCGCGGCCAGGAAGCCCACAAGCCTTGTCGCCGATACGCTGAAGCCGGTTATGCAGCCGGAGATCGCTCCGATCAGCACGATCACGAGTGTTATTATATCAAGGATCCCGAATGAGAGGGTCCCTATTGAGAACGTCCAATCCATAGCGAGATGATAAACCAATTCCCGATATTTTTGTATATGCCCCGCTCTGTGTATTCCTCATGAAGGCTTTGCTGTTTTTCCCCTCAATCTACTCACTCGGCCTTTTTTTGACTAATATTAGCTTATGGCAAAAATCTGGGCAGCCCTTTTCGGGGGCACTAAGCATGACAAGGACATGAAGAGGCTCTCCCCTATCGTCGAGAGCGTCAAGAAGGAATACGCGTGGGCCGAAAGCCTGAAGGATGAGGACTTCCCGAGGATAACCAATGAGTGGAAGGAAGAGGTCCAGAGCGGCAGGAAGACTCTTGATGAGCTTCTCCCGAAGGCGTACGCGCTTGTCCGCGAGGCCGCGGGCAGGACGCTTGGCGAGAGGCACTACGATGTGCAGATAATGGGCGCCATAGTGCTCCATCAGGGCTCGATCCTTGAGATGAAGACCGGTGAGGGAAAGACACTCACATCCGTTCCGGCGGCCTATCTCAACGCGCTTGAGGGCAAGGGCGTGCATATCGTGACAGTCAACGACTACCTGGCGCAGCGTGATGCCGAGTGGATGGGACAGGTCTACTCTTTCCTCGGCATGAAGGCCGGCGTGATAGTCGCGGGCCAGGATGACCAGAGGAAGAGGGAGGCGTACAGCGCTGACGTGACGTACGGGACGAACAACGAGTTCGGCTTCGATTACCTCAGGGACAACATGAAGGGCTCCCTGCAGTCAAAGCTCCAGGCACGCCACCACTATGCGATAGTCGATGAGATCGACTCCATCCTCATAGACGAGGCAAGGACGCCTCTCATCATCTCAGGCCAGGCCGAGGATGACACTCCGAAGGTGCGCGCCGCCAAGGCTGTCGTCCCATTTCTAAAGGAGTGCGAGAAGGATCCCGAGACAGGCAGCTACTATGAGCTCACGGCAATGGAGAAGCTTGATAGGGCGACGTACGCGGCCTTTGATGAGAAAGGCGACTACAAGCTTGACGAGAAGGGAAAGAAGGTCACGTTCACCAAGGATGGCATGATGCATATCGAGGAGGCTCTGAAGAAGCTCGGCGCGCTCATTCCGTCAAAGGATGAGGAAGGCAATACCGTGTACTCCCTCTACGATGACCAGAACTTCGAGCTCGTGCACTATGTCACGCAGGCGGTGCGCGCCCAGTATATGCACCAGAGGGACACCGACTACATCGTCAAGGACGGGGAGGTCCAGATCGTTGACGAGTTCACCGGCCGTGTCCTTCCAGGGCGGCGCTACTCCGAAGGCCTGCACCAGGCGATAGAGGCGAAGGAGAACGTGATGGTCCGCGGACAATCCAAGACATTCGCGACCATAACGTTCCAGAACTTCTTCCGCATGTATGACAAACTTTCGGGAATGACGGGAACCGCGGACACGGAAGCGACGGAATTCAAGGAGATCTACAAGATGGATGTCGTCGTCATCCCGACGAATGTCCCGGTGCAGAGGAAGGACCTGCCGGACCTCACCTTCTACAGCGAGGAGCAGAAGTTCGCGGCTATCGCGAAGGATGTGAGGCGCATCCATGAGACTGGGCAGCCTATCCTTATCGGCACGACATCGATAGAGAAGTCCGAGCGCCTCTCGAAGCTCCTCACGCGCGAAGGCATAAGGCATGAGGTGCTCAACGCGAAGAACCACGCCAGGGAGGCCTTCATCATCGGCGAGGCCGGCGCCAAGGGCGCGGTGACGATCGCGACGAACATGGCGGGACGCGGAACGGATATAAAGCTCGGAGGCTCCCCTATGCACCTCGCGCTCCGCAAGGTCGGAACCGAAGCATCCCCCGAGGAGCTGAAGAAGGCTATGGCCGAGATCATGCCTGAGTACCGCAAGGCATATGAGGAGGTCAAATCCCTCGGAGGGCTTTACATAATCGGATCCGAGCGCCATGAGTCAAGGCGCATTGACAACCAGCTGCGCGGTCGATCCGGACGTCAGGGAGACCCCGGCGTAAGCCAGTTCTATATCTCCCTCGACGACCCGCTTATGAGGCTCTTCGCGAAGGAAGGCCTGAAGGAGATGATCGGTCGACTTGGGCTTAAGGATGGCGAGCCGATACACCACAAGATGCTGGACAACGCCATCGAGAATGCGCAGAAGCGCGTCGAGGAGCGCAACTTCGAGATCCGTAAGCGCCTTCTTGAATACGATGATGTCCTCAATGACCAGAGGAACTTCATATACTCCGAGCGCGACAGGATACTCGAGGCGGAAGATCTGTCTGACCGCGTCATCGACAACTCAAAGGAGCTTGCGAGGGAAGCTTATGAGGCGGCAGCCGGAGACAAGGACAAGTTCATAGAGTACTACCAGCGTGTCTTTTCCTCCGCCCCGGATCCGGAGCTTGGCTTTGATATCGCAGCGATCGAGAAGGCCATAGAGGATGGCATAAGGGACAAGGAAGCGAAGGTCGGCAAGCCTAACTTCAACTCATTCATCCGCTATGTATACCTGAGGAACATCGACAAGAGATGGGTCGACCATCTTGATGCGCTTGAGGATCTCAGGGAAGCCGCGTCCCTCATGAGCTATGCCCAGAAGAATCCTCTTGTAGAGTACAAGAACACGGCGTCAGAGGCATTCGATGAGATGATCGGAAGCATCACGGAGGCTGTCTGCAGGACAGTGATGGCTGTCAAGGTCACAGTCCAGCCACGGCCCGCTCATGGCATGCAGGGAAAGATGCAGGCGACGCATCAGTCTCCGGGACCATCGCTCCAGCAGAGGCCTAACCAGCCTATAAGCACAGCCGTGACAAGCCGTGCCCAGGCAGAGAACACCACGATCGTGCGCACGCAGCCTAAGGTTGGACGCAACGATCCATGCCCCTGCGGCAGCGGGAAGAAGTACAAGAACTGCTGCGGGAAGAACTGGTAATCCTTAGCGATATAAGGAAAAAGCACACGATCAGGTGACCGTGTGCTTTTCTCTTATGCCATCATCAAGCTTCGATAAGCTTTGGAGGATTTGCTCCTGATGTTTCATATCGATAACGGCAGGGGTTCTCAGGATAAGCACTATTCCAGTCGTCAATTGCCGAATTCAAGACTTTCAAAGCTTCACCCCAGAAATTCTCCTCTTCTGCTATTACGATAACTCCTGAGCTATCACCTTCACCAACTGCATCAGCCGTATCGCCCCATTGATCCGGTCTCGTAAATGAAACGCTATCTTCGACAGAGCCTGTCATCTCAATCTCATCGCGATCGATTTCGATTGTCGGCGTATTGCTTCCAGCTATGCTTCCAACATATTCATCGCCTTCGATGCTTCCGATGAATCCGCATCCGGATAGGATTCCGCCATTGGCCCCTGTGATTCCACCGATATAATCCTCATTTGATGAGATATCGCCAGAGAAATAGCATGCATATATACGGCCGTCATTGCTTGCTTCTGCAATTCCTCCACTGCAGACCTTCGTGTCATAGAATGATGCTTTCGGGACATAGCATGCAACGATATTCCCTTCATTGTAGCCAGCTATACCTCCATCATAATCTCCGCTTGACTCGATGTAATCATCATCATTCATCTGGAAGGAGCTTGCCATGATATATCCATTCTTTCCATTAGCTCCGGCTATGCCTCCGTTGAAATCTCCAGAGAAAGACAATTCTCCAAGATAATGAGAATTGATTATCCTGCCATTGTTCTCTCCGGCAATTCCTCCGATATAATCTCCGCTGCTTGTTACGATATTCTCCCCTTCCAGGATTGAGCAATTCTCAATCGTACCATCATTGCGCCCGGCTATCCAAGATAAGAGCCATTCATTACAGTGATTCCCTTGATAGCAAGATCGTGGATGTAGCCTTCTTCGGATACAAAGCTGAACAATCCGCTATAATCATCTCCGGATATGGATACATTGCTTATCGTATGGCCATTCCCATCAAATTCACCGGCAAAATGATTTGAGCCGTTATATTCCGTATGATAGCCAATCGGAGTCCAGCCGTTACCGGACATATCCATATCATTGGCAAGGATCAAAGGCTTGTTTCCAAAGGATTCCGTATGATCCTGATAAGATTTATCATCTTCCATCAATTTCGCAACACCGGCTAATTGCGCTGCAGTGCTGATCCTGATCTCCTCGCATCCTGGATCCTCTATCTGCTGTGTTATCGACTCTGCATCAGCTGAGCCATCCCATTTCGAAACCCAATGCGCAATAAGCGTCGTATCGCTGCTGATGACAATGGAAGAAGTGTATTCAATGCCATCCACTGTATACCATCCAAGGAACGCAAATCCATCAGCACCTGAAGACAGCACAGGAGATGCAGGCATTTCCTCTTCTGATATCCCCTTCCCTGCCGCGATTTCGATATCTGGTATTGCTTCTGAAACCAAGTTCGAAGGAAGATTTGCATCAAACTTTACGGTATAAGCACGATCATCACTATCCCCATCATTTCCAGTTCCATGGTAATTCCATTTGGCGACAAGGATAAGATCTGATGTAACAGGAAGAGTGAAATCATATTTCTCATCTGTTGCCATATTTTCCCAATAAGCGAATGAGTATCTTGCCCGATATGGATCAGATGGTTCTTCAAGGACATTGCCATGTTCAATCGAAATGGTTTCCTCAGAAGTCAATGTTCCCCCCGCTGGATCAAAGACAACAGTGTGTATGATCCTATCATTACAGCATGATGACATGATCAGGATCATCGCAAGGACAGATAGCAGAATGTATATTGTCGTTCTTCTCATATTCCCTCTCAGATAAAAGTCTGGGAGAATACTACCCCCCCCCTCTGTATACCTTTGTCAATGCGGGTCCACATTGCATTCCCTGCAGGTATCCAATTGGAATGAAAGTTACGGTCAAGCATGTCTAAAAACGCGAAGGATGCAGGCAAAAGCATATGCTTTGTACTTTTCAGGCAGGCAATGTATACTTTCAGAAGGAGAAGACATGGACAGAGGAATAAGGCTCCCTATCGGTGAAACGGATTTCAGGGAAATAAGGAATGGCGGATATTACTATGTCGATAAGACGGGTGCTATAGGCACTCTTATCCAAGATGGCGCGAAATCCATCCTCTTCACTCGCCCTCGTCGATTCGGCAAGACGACATTCCAGTCCATGCTCAGCGCCTTCTTCGATATAAGGGAGGATAGCCGGGATATCTTCAAAGAGCTGTCCATCATGGGTGACATGGACGCAGTGGACAACTGGATGAACAAGCGTCCTGTGATCTATCTTACTTTCAAGGATATCGATGGACTGGATTTCAATGCTGCCATCGATAAGCTCCGCGGAAAGCTGTCAGCGCTCTATAAAGGCTATTCGTTTATCAGCGTTTCTGAAGGCGACGAAGAAGGGAGGATCTTCAATGATATCTGCAGCGGCAGCTGCTCGATAAGCGAGATAAGACAATCAATGGAAATCCTTGCTAGGCTTCTTTATCTCCATTACGGGAAGAAGGTCATCATCCTTCTTGATGAGTATGATGTACCTCTTGATAAGGCAGAGAGGAACGGCTACTACCGGGAGATGCTCGATGTCATGCGCAGCATGCTTCTTTCCGTTCTGAAGGACTGCCCATACACGGAGAAAGGAATCCTCACAGGCTGTCTGAGAATCTCTAAGGAAAGCCTCTTCACAGGACTCAATAACCTCGCAGTCTACTCTGTAACAGGAGATAGCTATGCTGACTCCTTCGGCTTTACCGAGGAAGAGGTTTCAGGGTTGCTCTCTGATGCGGTACTGGAAGATAAGGCAGAGATCATCAGGAAATGGTACGACGGATATGCTATCGGGAAAGAACATATCTATACACCGTGGGACGTTATTTCCTATGTAGCAAGACTCCAGGTTAACAAGAATGCGAATCCGGAGAATTACTGGGCAAACTCAAGCGGGAACGAAGCCATAAGACGACTTATAGATATGACCGATGCCGGCGTCGGAGATGAATATTCCACTCTGATAAGCGGCGGTACTATAAGGAAGAGGATCATAGAGACACTTACTTACAGCAATCTCTATTCAAGCGAGGAGAACATCTGGAGCCTCTTCCTGATGACAGGATACCTTACGCTTGCAGGGGAATATGATCCGAACGGAGAAACAGAACTCAGGCTTCCGAATGAGGAGATAAGGAACCTCTTCGCCACATCGGTCGATGATTGGTTCTCTGATACCGTTAGGGAAAGCGACAGGAAAGCCCTGTTCCAAGCTATATGGGAAGAGGATGCTGCATCTCTCTCAAAGGAGATCTCCTCATATCTCAGGCAGACGATAAGCACATATGATTTCCGGGAGAATTTCTACCATGCGTTCCTTGCAGGGCTTCTCTCCGATGCTGGATATGTCGTCAGATCCAACAGGGAATCAGGGGAAGGACGGCCTGACATCATACTTCTCGACAGGAAGGCAGGTGCCGCCGCGATCTTTAAGCTCAAGCGTGCAGAGAACCTTGAGGGAATGAAGACCTCGGCAGAGGAAGCCATATCCCAGCTCAAGGCCAGGGAATACGGCAATGACCTTGTCGATTACGATAGGATTATAGGCTTCGGAATATCGTTCTACCGTAAGCGTGCGCTCGTGATGGCAGCAGGTAAACGACCTGCAGGACAAGCCTGAAGGCTTGGACGTAAGTGTTTGTTCCACAGGCTTCGTTTCCCGGTGAAGAGAATGTCAGGGTCGAAAGAGAAGATATGGTCAATGCGATGGATATGGAATGGTTCAAGAATCTTGAGAGTGAAGATACACCTGAGAAGAATCTGCGGTTTTATCGGAAGCTCATTGGAATGACCCAGCCGGAGCTTGCAAAAAAGCTTGGCACATCAAAGCAGTTCATTTCCGATATGGAAAACGACAGGAAGCCAATAAGCAAGAAGACGGCCAAGGAGCTTGCTGCCTTGTTTGATGTGTCTGTCGCCCGGTTTATCTGAATATATTTTCAATCCGCAGTCCCAGCATGGCTGAACCCCATGCCGATCCAGCTTCATCAGATCAGAATCCGATAAGATCCTCAGGATCGAGGCTGACTCCGTCCTGGCTGAGGGAGAAGAGGATAGCGGGCTCGCCATAGTAACGGCTGCTGGAGCCGATCATGCCTATGATGCTGCCCTGTGCAACGGAAGAACCGGTCTGGACAAGCGGGCTCTCTATATCCATATAGATAGCCGAATAGCCATCAGAGCCATCTATCTGGATGAAGCGGCGTCTCTCCGCTGTCATGCCGACCCTGCTGACCGTTCCCTCCCCCGCTGAAAGGACGGGAGAGCCTGGAAGGGACGCGATGACAACGCCCTCGACAGTCTCGCCCTTATCCTCATAGAACTCTCCGTAATGCCTTATGACGCGTCCATCAGGGACCGGGGAGGAGAACCTGTCATCCTTCGCGATATCGCTCCCGACCTCAGGGATGAAGATCTCGTCATCCGCGCTGATAGCCGTAGTGGGCAGCTCGTTGAGCGCCGCAAGGTCATCAGCTGAGAGCTCTGGGTTGTAGCTTTCCGCGATGTCCTCAAGGGTATCTCCTTCCTTTACAGTGTAGACAGTGCCGGAGTATGCGGGGATCTCGATGATGGAGCCAGGCGCGACCTTCACGTCTGATATCCTGTTATAATCCTTTATGGTAGATGCCTTGACTCCGAACTTGTCGGCAATGGTTATGAGGGTATCGCCCTCGGAGACGATGTACTCCGTAGTCTCAAGAGGACGGACCGCGGAAACGACCGATTCAGGCTGAGGCTGTGCTGGAGCCTCCATTTCCGTCGCATTGATCTCTGCAGGGATTTCCTCCCCTGTCTCATCCTCTACCGCTTCCACTCTCTCAGCGGCTGCGGCATCAGCCTCCGCGGCGGTAACCTGGTCAAGCGGCGTATACATCAGATATATGATGATTGCGATAAGGGTCACCAGAATACCGACGAATGCAATTACGAAAGTGCCTCTCTTGCCGCTTTCCCGGTGCTCCCTATAGCCCTCAGGCGGCATATCATCATAACTATATCTACCCATCTATCGACAATCTCTCAACTAACGAAGTATTATATTGACCATGATGCATAATGGCAATAAGCAGGGTATCAGGGCAGCATATGCCGTGGTCGCGGCGCTCTCCCTTATCGTGATGCTTACCCTTGCGTATCTATATGCCACCGATTACTCAATAAGCCATCACTACAGGGATCCGGAGCTTTCCGAGCTTCTTGTCCGCGGCTCGATAACCGATCGAAGCGGAGAGCTGCTCGCGATACAGGCGCCGGACTATGGCTTTTCCGTATCCCTCGAGAGGACCTCCGCGCCATATGCCGCATCGATCATCTCGCGATTCACCACCGAGCCCGCGATAAGCATCGAGAACAGGATAAAGGGCGGAGAGGATTTCATAGCAATACCGATGATTCCCTCACTGGATGAGCTCAATAAGATAGAGGCGGCGCTTGAGGAAGCGGGGATTGGCGATGACGTGAGGCTAGCGGCTGTCGAGAAGAGGAAGTATCCCCACGGGGAGGATCCGCTGATCGGCATGGTGGATAGCTCCTTCCATGGCGTCTCGGGGCTGGAGAAGCTCCTTGATGGCTATCTGAAGGCGAAGCCCTCCCCCTTCGAGCGCATCGCGAGAGGCTCTGACGTGAAGCTGACTATCGACGCGGCGCTGGAGGATGCTGTCCTAGATCTGGGGCTGCAAGGAAACGCCGCCGTGCTTTCAAAGGAAGGAGAGCTTCTCGCCTTCTCCGGCATACCGGACAATGCTGTGCTCTCCTCTGCCGTCGACACGATAACATCTTTCTATGGCAATAATATAGAATTCAATAAGGTTCCATTTCCTTATGAAACAGAACCTATATCAGAAGAATACTCAATATATACTGAAAGCGAAGCAGATAAGGCTAAGCTCGTCAGCTTACTTGCTGAGCTGGCTCTCTGAGTTCCTCATCTCCAGCCCTATTCCCTTGAGGTGGGCTATCAGGGCCTTGGCAGATGCCTTCTCTATATCATCAGGGACACGCTGGCCATCGGTGAGGAATATGATTGGAAGCTCCGCGCTGTAGGCGAAGGAGAGGACATTGCCGACAGTCTCCGTCTCATCAAGCTTCGTGATCGCGAGGGATGGCTTGCCATGGCGCGAGTAGAGCGCGTACTGCTCCCTCATGTCCTCCTCCTTCATCGTGGCGGGGATCGTCATGATGAGATCCGTCCTATCCTTTCCGAGAAGAGTCATGAGAGATGTCAGGCGAAGCGAGAGCTCCTTGTCCTTCGGGGACGTGCCCATCGTGTCGATGAAGACGATATCCTTCTTCTCGAAGCTCTCCATGGCTGATAGCAGCTCATCCTCGGCCGCCGCCTTCAGGACAGGGATAGAAAGCGCGTCTCCGAACGCCTTCACCTGCTCGTAGGCTCCTATGCGGTACGTGTCGAGGGTGATTATCGCGACATCCTTTCCCTGCTTGCTGTAGACATAAGCCACCTTGGCAAGCGTCGTTGTCTTGCCCGATCCCGTGGGGCCTATGAAGGCGACGAAGTGCTTCGGATGGACCTGATGCTCGTAGTCGATATCAAGGCTTCTCAGGAGCATGTCGGAAAGGGCAAGGCCCGTATCCTCCGCTGTTGGGAACGCCTTCATCAGCTTCGAGCGCAGCGGATCGGTTATATGGTTCATTGAGAGGATCGAAAGGGCATCCTCATCCTCCTTCCTGTAGACCTCGGTATCGAGGCGCTCCTTTGCCGTGAGCGTGGAAGGATCAGGGGTCCTCGCCTCCCTCTCGAATTCCTTCATGTCCTTGTCCTGGACCTTGGTATCCTTCTTCTGGACCTTTCCTGAGGAGTAGCACACGATCTCGCAGCGTGGCTGGCGGCGGGTGAATATCCCGCCGTGCGTCATGTAGTCGCGCCTTGAGTGTATCCTTATATCATCGCCATACTGGCTCTTGGCCTTGCGTACGGCATTCTCATATGTATCAGCAACGACAGTGTAGTATTCCATATCAGAGAATGTAATTCGAAAGGTCCTGGTCCTCAACTATCCCGGAGAGCCTCTGCCTCACGTAGTCCTTCGTTATGTCGACCTGCTGCCCGTTAAGCTCGTTCGCGGAGAACGAAAGCTCCTCGAGAAGCTTCTCCATGACGGTATAGAGCCTTCTCGCCCCTATATTGTCATTGGTCTGGTTGACCTCGTACGCGATAGACGCGATCTCGTGCAGCGCCTCATCGGTGAATGTCACTGACACGCCCTCCGTTGATAGAAGCGCGCTGTACTGCTTGGTTATGGCGTTCTGAGGCTCGGTGAGTATGCGGTAGAAATCCTCGGCTCCCAGATCATGGAGCTCCACGCGCAGAGGGAAGCGTCCCTGAAGCTCAGGGATGAGATCGGATGGCTTGGCGAAAGAGAACGCGCCTGCCGCAATGAAGAGGATGTTCGTCGTGTCGATGACGCCCCACTTCGTCGAGACCTTCGTGCCCTCGACTATCGGGAGGATATCCCTCTGCACGCCCTCCCTCGACACGTCGCTGTTGGAGGAGTTGCCGCGCGACGCGACCTTGTCGATCTCATCGATGAAGATGATGCCCATCTCCTCTGCCCTTTCCTTGGCCTCATCGACGGCCTTGTCAGGATCGACGACCTTGTCCATCTCCTCCTCTTCGATTATCTCGCGGGCGCGCTTGACGGAGATCTTGCGCATCTTCGGCCTGCCCTGGTTCGAGAACATCGATCCAAGCGAGCCAAGGGCCTGCTGCAGGTCCTCCATGTTCGAGGAGGAGCCCATCAGCTCGAAGCCGAAGTTCTGCTTCATTGACTGAGGCATCTCCACTTCCCTGTTGTCGAAGACCCCCTTGCGGAGCATCTCCCTGAACTGCTCACGGGTATTGGATGCTGCTACGTCGGTCCCTGAGGACTTATCTACAGCTGGAAGGATGAGGTCAAGGAGCCTGTCCTCGACACGCCTGTCCACCTCCTCCTTCTTGGACTGGGCCATCTCCTCCCTCACCATCTGGAGAGATGCGCCCATCAGGTCACGGACCATCGACTCGACATCGCGGCCGACATATCCGACCTCGGTGTACTTGGTCGCCTCGACCTTGATGAACGGCGCGTCAGCGAGCTTGGCGATACGGCGCGCTATCTCGGTCTTTCCGACACCAGTGGAACCAATCATCAGGATGTTCTTCGGGGTTATCTCCTCCCTGACATCCTCCGGAAGCCTCTTGCGCCTCACGCGGTTGCGGATCGCGACGGCGATCGTGCGCTTGGCATCGTCCTGGCCTATCACATATTCATCAAGCGCCTTCACGATCTCTGAAGGCACCATATCATCAAGATGCTTCTTTCCCTTAAGCTTTTCCATCTATGACCTCTGAAAGAATGTTGTGGTTGGTATATATGCAGATGTCCGCGGCGGTTGAAACTGCCTTCTTGGCTATCTCCTCAGCGCTCCATGAGACGCCGGAATCAAGATAGGCCCTGGCGGCTGCAAGTGCGTACGAACCACCTGATCCGATGCCGGCGGCGTCCCCCTCAGGCTCAAGGACATCCCCCGAACCCGTTATGAGGTAGATCCTGCTTCCGTCCGATGTGAGCATCATCGCGTTGAGGTTCCTCAGCGCCCTGTCCGTCCTCCACTGCTTCGCGAGCTCCACAGCAGAGCGCATCAGGTCCCCGTTGTACTGCCTGAGCTTGCCCTCGAAGAGCTCGAAGAGAGTGAAGGCATCGGCCGTCGCGCCGGCGAAGCCTATGATGATCCTGCCGTCATAGAGCCTGCGAACCTTGCGGCAATTGCCCTTCATCACGATCCCGCCTTCTCCGGATGTGGCCTGTCCATCACCCGCGATGGCGACCTTCCCGTCCTTCCTGACAGCGCATATCGTCGTACCGTGGATAGTCATCTGTTCTCCTTTGCATGAGGATGCGTATCATCATAGACGCTCTTGAGGCGGCGCCTTGAGACATGCGTATAGATCTGGGTCGTGGAGATGCTCTCATGCCCAAGCAGCTCCTGCACAAGGCGTATGTCCGCACCGCGGTCCATCATATGGGTCGCGAATGAGTGGCGAAGCGTGTGCGGAGTGAACTCCTTCTGCCAGCCAAGCCTTGCCCTATATTCATCAAAGATAATATGAGCGGAACTAAAGGGCAACCTTCCACCCTTCATTCCGACAAATAATGCCTTCTCCTCCCCCTTCCCGAGCTCCCTAAGATAGCTTTCCCTCGCTGATAGATACAGCCTCAGCTCCTCTGCTGTCCCTTTCGAGAAGAAGACGAAGCGCTCCTTGTCCCCCTTTCCCGTTATGAGTATGCGGCGACGTGAGAAGTCTATCTCGTCGATATCGACGGAAAGGACCTCGCCTATGCGCATGCCCGAGTTGTAGATGAGAAGGAAGAGCATATGGTCGCGCTCTTCGCGGAAGGATGCGCGAGGAAGGGAGAGAAGCTCCTTCACCTCCTCCTCCGTGAGCACCGATGGAAGCCTTGTCTCCTTCTTCCTCATCGAGATGGACGCAAAGGGATCCGATGATACTATCCCCCTCTTCTCAAGATAACCGAAGAAGGTGCGGAGCGCCGTGAGCTTACGGAGTATCGAGCGCTCGGAGAACTCCGCCATCATCTCCCTGACATAGCCTTTGGCGTCGTCAGCTGAGAACGAAGCAAGAGGCACGCCGATCTTATCGAGGAATACTGCCCATTCCTCAAGATCCACCCGATAGCTCTTGACCGTGTTCTCTGACAGCCCCCGGATATCAGAGATATATGAAAGGAAATCCTCAATCTCTTTCATTTCAACGAGATTATACCAAAACGCTCGGTGCCGAATCTATATTCACCATTCTCATCAGGATATGCGATGCGGGACGGAAAGGCCAGGAACGAGGAGAACGTGTCGATGACAGGAGCGCCCTGTTCTGCGGCCTTCCGCGCCGCGCTCCTAGCGAGGGAAGGCCTTAGGATCGCCGTGTCAATGCCATTGTCCAATGCGCTCTGCATGAGGCGTCCGCATCCGGTCGTAATAAGAGCTGATGAGAGTGAGAGCGACACCTCGATCGCCTCATCCTTGCCGTATCCATGGCGAAATGGGGATATCACGGAACCACCTGTAAGGAGCGCGCGCCGCATCCTCTCCTCCCTTTTCCGTCGATAATCATCCAGCCCCTCTGCCGTTACGATGTGGATACGCCCTCCTCCATCCTCGGCGCCCTTTATAAGAGAGAAGAGCCCTCCGCTGAGCGCCAGCGTCACGATCCCAAAGCCTGAGAGAGCTGCCTCAAGCGCGGAGATATAGATCGCCCTGCGCTCTTCATGCATGAGGTATCTGGCTGTCGTCCCTATAAGGATGGAAGGCCCAGAAGGGAGACTTCCCATATAGCATAGATCAAGCCCCGATACATTCGTTTCCCTTATGGCATTGAAGCCATCATCGACAAGCGGTATATAGCTTTCCATACCCTATATACGCCTGAAGAATCGTTTTAATCCAATTGCAAAAGCTATGACAGAATTGAAGGATCCTGAGGAATGCCATCCAATGTAATGCTGATATTATCCACCGTAGGCTCTCCTACACCGTAGTCCGTGTATTTGATTTCCAATTTCTTTCCGTTATAAGTAAGACAAGAGAATGTAAATAGATGTTCATCCTGATCTATATTAAACGAAGAATCTGAGAATGAACCAAACTCATTATTCCTGTTATTGAACATAGATTCATCAATCGATGAGATAAAAGGAAAATAATAATTATCAGATCCTTCTAACTGAACCTCGGCTCTTCCACTGAATGAATAATCATTCATCTCATCTCTTTTGCTTATCTTAAAGCTGGATATGACACAATCATATGAGGAAACCTTTCCATCTTCATCAATTCCATTGATTGTCACTATCCCTTTTATCTCGTTGCCAGACGGATCAAGATAGTTCATATCAATAGGCTTCTGAGGAAATGAAGTTTCGACTTCACTAGTTTCAGCAGGAGTGCTTGTATCGCCAAATCCGTCAACTCCATTCTCATAAAGCGTATACGACACAGCGACTGAGCAGATATCCCAAAGATATGAATATCCTTCATTAAAGGAATCAAAAATCATTTTAATCAGCTCTTCCGAACTTGGAGCTGGTGAAGGGACCATTGAAGAGCCGGTAAAGGCAAAGAGAATATAGGAAAGATTACGGTCATCGAGAAGACATACTACTTTCTCTACCATATTCCCTTCCACATCACGCTCATCCACCTGAATAGTATTCAAGGGAATGCTTCTTTCCCTCATCGGTGATTGCTGCGGAGAAACTTGCGATAAATGAGTCCGAATCCGTGTTCATGTAAATGCGGCCGTTATCTATAAGATCAACACCGTCAGGATTTCTCGGTTCATAATCAGATATGTATATGTCATAAACTGTACCAAGGGTACTATATGCAAGGCTTCCTTTTATGAGATAGCCATCCTCAATCCTGAAATCAATATTCATGTAAGGGATATCACCATCATCCTCGATGATGAATGAGCCTGATATCACAGCAGGACCATATTTGAAATCATCAACCTTGCAAGCCTCTCCAGGAAGCGGAGGATTTATCTTTGAGGCTTCGGCCATTGCCTCAATCACAGCAGGATAGCAGGAATCATTGATGGCATACTGCAATGAATTCTCGATGATTGCGTCAAGAAGAGCAGACTCCTCTGATGATGGAGCAGAAACTGTTCCTTCCGCATCAGGCATCTCCGGAGGAAGTCCTTCAGTTCCAGCAAGGATATCATCATCCTTGTCATCGCTCCCAGTAAGACCTAAGTCACAGCTAGAAAGAACAAAAGCTATAAGAATCATCAGAACAAGCAGAAATCGCTTCATTGCATCCTCCGACTTCACGAAAGATATATTACCCCTCTCCTCTGCAGATTATCAATCTCAAACCATTGTCGTGATGATGTCGATATAAAGCATGATGATGACCACTACAAGAAGCGGCTTTATGGCCTTGGCGCCATGGCGGATAGCGAAGCGAGATCCAAGCGCGTTGCCGGCTATCGAGGAGAGCGCGCAGGGAATGCCTATCCAGTAGATTACAGAGCCGGAAAGGATGAATGTCACGAGCGCTGATATATTCGATGATGCGTTGACGACCTTCGTCATTCCAGCGCTTTTCAGGAGCGGGATGCCCATGAATGAGAAGCCGATCGTGAGGAACATCCCCGTCCCGGGTCCGAAGAAGCCATCATAAAGTCCTGTGAGGAATGAAAGGTTGGATGCAAGGACGAATACAGCTGAGCGAGGAAGGATAAGGGATGAGCGTTCCTTTCGCGGTATCAGCACGAGGATGGTCAGGACCGGAAGCGCGATAAGAAGGACTGTGGAGAGGACCTTGTCAGAGTACAGCAAGGCAAGCTCTGCCCCTATATGAGAGCCGATGATCGTGAATGCCGCAGATACCCCAGCGATGCTCCAGAGTATGCTCCCGTTCCTGCCGTAGTTCCATACTGAAATAAGCGTGCCGAAGGTAGAGGAGAACTTGTTGTTCCCGAGCGCGACAGGACCGGGAAGACCCGCGGCGAAGTACGCTGTCAGCGACACAAGCCCGCCTCCTCCCGCGATGGAGTCGATGAAGCCAGCGAGGAAGATAAGGGGAATGAGGAACAGAAGGGAAAGAGGCTCAATCATCGTCATCCCCCAGCGGAGAGTACTTGTCGAAGAAGGCCAGGATGGATGAAGTGTCGAGGTGCGTGTAGATCTGGGTAGTGCGCACATCGCTGTGGCCGAGCATCTCCTGCACGCTTCGGATATCAGCGCCATGCTCTATCATATGGGTCGCGAATGAGTGCCGGAGCGTGTGTACCGTCGCGTCGATCCCGAGCTTCCCAACAGCCTCATGGAAGCGCTTATGTGCGGCCTGCCTCGTAAGCCTTCCGCCCCGCCTGTTCAGGAACAAGGCCTTCTCCTTCTCATCCTTCAGAAGAAGCGGCCTCACCTCCTCAAGATATCTATCAAGCGCTGCTGACGCTATCTCTCCGATGAACACGAGTCGCTCCTTGTCCCTCTTCCCGATAACCGCGATGGTGCTCTCGTCCCTCCTGTATGACGAGACATCAAGCGCTACAGCCTCGGAGATCCTCATGCCAGAGGAGTATATGAGCTCGAATAGCGTGTAATCGCGCTGGGAGAGAGGATCGGAGGAAGGGAATGAGGAGAGCAGCTCATCAACCTCATCCTCGCTTATGACGCGCGGAAGATGGGCGCTCTCCTTTGGCTTTTCCACAAGAGTGGCTGGATTCTTCCCGGAAAGCCCCTCTGAGGACAGGAAGAGATAGAATGCCCTGAGGGAAGAGAGTATGCGCCCCTCCGTCCGCTCCTCAAGCTTCCCCGTGCGCCGCCGCCATATAAGATAGGACTCTATCTCCTCCACCCCGGCGTCCTCCAGCCTTATGCCGCTCTCGTCAAGGTATTCAAGATAGAGCCTCGCGTCCATTGAATAAACCTCTCTGGTTTTCTCAGAGAGGCGTCTTGTGAAGATTATGAAATCATCGAACCTTTTCAGAAGGGAGGTCACTTATCCTCATCCTCGTCATGGCGTGAGTACCTGAGGACAGCAGGGATGGAGTAATCGCTCTGCGATCCGCTGCGCTTTCCAAGCTGCATCTGCAGGTCCTGCCATCTGTTGACTGTTATCGTGGATGGATCTGCGCCCTGACGCTCGACAGGCTTCTGCGGCCTTGCCTCTGGCTGGGGCTGCGCCTGCGGCTGTACCGGTTCTGCCGGGGCGCTCTCATGGACAGGGGAAGCTGGTGCCTCTTCCCTTCTCCTGAAGACCTCGGTCTCCGGCTCCACTATGGTGGAAGCCTGCCTTTCCTCGAATCCGGTAGCGACCACGGTTACCTTGATCCTGTCGCCAAGGCTCTGGTTGTAGCTCTGTCCCGCTATGATAAGGGCATCCTCAGCGCAGTTCTCGGTTATAAGCTCGACTACATCCTGGTATTCCTGGAGCGTGAGGTTATCGCCGCCCGCGAGGTTGACAAGGACAGACTTAGCTCCGTCTATGCTGGCGTTCTCCAGAAGAGGATTGGAGATAGCGAGCTTCGCGGCATCGACAGCCCTGTTCTCGCCCTCACCGAAGCCAAGCCCTATAAGCGCGTCTCCCTTGCCCTTCATGACGGTCTTCACGTCAGCGAAGTCTATGTTGATCTCGCCTGGCTCCGTTATGAGGTCGGAAATGCCCTGCACGGACTGCAGGAGAGCGCTGTCCGCGATGAGGAACGCCTGCTTTATCGGGGTGTTGTTCTCCACGACCTTGAGCAGATGCTGGTTAGGGATGAGAATGAGCGTATCGACCTGCTTGCGGAGCTTCTCTATGCCCTGCTGGGCAAGAAGGAGCTTCTTCTTGCCTTCGAACGCGAACGGAGTCGTGACGACAGCCACAGTAAGGGCGCCGCATGACTTGGCGATCTCCGCGACAACTGCAGCGGCTCCAGTGCCGGTTCCTCCGCCCATTCCGGCCGTGATGAAGATCATGTCCGAGTTCTCGAGCTCAGCCTTGATCTCCTCCTTGGATTCCAGCGCCGCCTTCTCGCCGATCTCGGGAATGCCGCCGGCGCCAAGCCCTCCAGTCAGCTCCTTTCCGATAGCTATGCGCGTCTGGGCATTCGAGCGCTGTAGCGCCTGGACATCGGTATTGAGAGCTATGAAGGAAACCTTCCTCAAGCCTGAAGCGATCATCCTGTTGACGGCGTTGCCGCCGCCTCCGCCGACTCCTACGACCTTTATGATCGTCGGGGCAGCCTGTTCCGTTGCCGTTGCGTCCTCAATGTCGAAAATATCAAAATCCATACCCATGGTGCACCTCTCAAAATAGCTTTCCGAAGAAATTCCTGACCTTGCCGCCGAGCCCCGCCTTCTCCTTCGAAGGCTGTCCGAGATTCGGGTTCTCCCTGTATTTCTTTGCCTCGATCTTCAGCAGCCCAAGCAGCGTGGAATACCTTGGATCGATGTACATCCTGTCCAGTCCGTTGATGGCCTCAGGGAAGCCTATGCGCGCAGGCATCCTGAATATCTCGGAAGCAAGCTCCGTCGCGCCGGAAAGCAGCGAGCCTCCACCCACGAGGATTATGCCTGCTCCGAACGTGCCTGACACCTCCCTCTTCTCCATCTCCCCAGAGAGCATCGAGAATATCTCGGCCATCCTTGGCTCGATGAGCTTCGCGAGCTCCTTCTTCGGAAGCCTGATGGAAGGCTTGCCTCCGACAGCCGGGGTTATGATCATCTCTGAATCGGAGACCGATGGAGTATGGCAGCAGCCATCTGATATCTTCAGCGATTCTGCCGCGGCGCGCGGAAGCTGGAGCATATACGCGATATCCCCGGTGACATTATCCCCGCCAAGAGGGATGCCTCCGCAGTAGACAGGAGCGCCCTGGACATACGCTATGGCATTGGTCGTGCCTGAGCCGATGTTTATGACGAGAGCGCCCATCTCCTTCTCATCCGGAGCGAGCACGACCTCGCTGTCCGCGAGGCTCTGCAGCACCATCCTCTGCACCTGGAGCCCCGCCTTCTGCACGCATTTTCGGAGGTTCTGGCAGATCGAGGATGAGCCTGTCACAAGCAGCACGCTGGTATCGAGCCTATGGCCGAGCATGTCGATCGGGTCCTTGATGCCGGATCTTGAATCGACCTGGAAATCCTGGACAAGGGTATGGATTATCTCCGTATCCTTCGGAAGCTCCCTGGCCCTGGCGACATCTATCGAGCGCCTTATGTCCTCGCGCTTTATCTCCTGGTCCTTGCTCTGGATGCCGACGACGCCGGATGACTGTATGCCCCTTATATGGTCGCCTCCTACACCGAGTATCATCGAGGAGACTTCGGTACCGGCCTGCAGCTCGGCGTCGGATATCACGGCATTTATCACCTTGAGCGTCTGCTCGATATTCACGATGGAGCCGGATCTGACTCCATCGCTCGCGCGCTCCGAGATCGCCTCGATCATCAGATTGCCATCGCGCGAGACGGAACCTATCGCAGCGCGAACCCAGCTAGTACCTATATCAAGTCCAACAAGAGTCTTATCAGAAACCAACGCCCTACCTCTCAATACCTGCAGGCAGCGCGTACACTGCCCCCATATCGCTTACATTAACATCAAGAGCATGGCGGATGGAAGATGGCTGAGCGCTTTCCCCCGCCTCTCTTGTGAAGAAGTCATGATCAAAGCCGAACCGAACGAAGAAATCGTAGGCCTCAGCGCCCAGCGTGACAGACGTATAGACTGCAAGAAGCGCTGGGATATCCCTCAGCGCCAGAGGCTCTGCAGAATCCGGGAAGACAATATACGCACCCTTTTCCGATAGCGCGATTATCCCATCAGCCCTGTACCCTGCCCTTACCGCAAGCCTTCCGTCGATAAGCTCTGTCCTGACGCTCTCGACATATGGAAGCCCTTCTATCCTCCGCTCCACGTCAACGCGGCTGCTGGAAAGAAAGGACATTCCCTTGAGAGGGAGAAGCATGCCCTCGATCGAGGGCGTAGGATGGTCGATCTCCACATCGCCTATCCTCATGCCTCCCAGATGGGAGAATGAAGCTATGAGGAAAAGGAAGATCAGAGGAGCTGAGGCGGCAAGGGCTTTCCTATCAGGACTCATGCTCCCTCCCCATCCTGTACACGAGCCTATATAGTACGGCAGAGGAGAGCATCGTTATCGCCTCCTCCGATACGGAATAGCTGAAGAAAGGAAGCATTATGCCTGAAAGAGGCAGGACGCCAAGGACATAGAGCATGTCAAAGAGGGCCTTGAGGGCTATCATGAGCGAAAGCCCGTAGCTCAGCGACGCAGTCACCCCATCCTCCTTATCAAGGCTCCTGGAGGATGTCCTTATGCCTATGACAAGGTACAGTATGAAAAGGATAAGGAGGAAAGCGGCGCCGACTATGCCGAGCTCCTCCGCGAAAACTGCGAAAATGAACTGGGACTCAGGACTTGTCAGCTCCCCGAGCTTATAAAGCCCGGATCCAAGCCCTGCTCCGGCTATACCGCCATCCGCGATCGCGTTGCATGAGGCGATAAGCGCCTGGTCGTACAGCGAGCTGTCCGTAACCGGCAGCACGGACGAGAGGACCGGGGATAGTAGATATGGGAAGATGATGGAAGCCGCGACTCCCGTTACAAGCATGAAAAGGAGCGTGAGCACCACAGCTGAGCGCGGGACGCGGCAGCGTCTGAGCATCAGCAGGATAATAAGCGAGTTTATCGTGAACCATGAGACGCCGCATGAGAAGAGGACAAGGAGCTCGATGACGATAAGGAAGACTGACGCGGCCACAACATGCCTTGCCTCACGCTCATCCTTGCTGAACGAAAGAAGGGATGAGATCACGAATACAGTCGCGAGGATAGCGAGGGAACCCGGCTGCACGACCGGCACGCCCATGACCCGCAGCATGCCGCCGAAGAAGAAGCCCGGGACAAACGTGAGGATCATGGCAAGGATGGAGAGAGGCAGGAGCACGGTCCATCCCTTCGCGATAAGGCGCGAGGGAAGCATCGATATGAAGACGCCCGCGATGACAGCCACGGCAGCGCTTATGGACTGAAGCGCGAAGTAATGGTAATGAGGATAGCCAAGAGAGATCGCCTTCGTGTAGGAGGCGCTGTAGAGCACCACAAGCCCCAGAAGGGTCAGGATAAGCGTGATGCAGAGAAATGTGAAAGGAGAGAATGAACCGGATGCGTTCACCCGGTTATCCCCTGCCTTGTAGGTTATATCATCATAGCTTCGTTCAGCGGGTATCCTTGGCATAGTCATGAATTATACACAACATCTGCCGATTCAAATAGATGCGCTGAGAAGAAATTCGCCTTCAGCCTCGGGTAGCCCCGCGGCGACCGCCGCCCTGAGGGCCCTTCCTTCCCTGTCGATATCCGTGATATCAGCCTTGACCGCGGCAAGCGTGGCCGCAGCGTTGCTCCTGGCCCCCATCTGCCAGAGAGGGATAAGGGTAACAAGGAACATAAGGGAAAGCATCGCGATGATAAGGCACTTCACTGGCCTGGTTACGTTTCTGTTGATTTCAATATCCTTCATAAGACACCTCAGATCTTCTCTATTACCCTTAGCTTCGCGCTTCTCGAGGGCGCGTTCTCCTCTTCTTCCTTCTCGGATGGGACGATCGGCTTCTTGGTGATGATCCTGATCTCAGGATCCTCCTTCGCCGCCTCATCCTTGAAGAACCATTTGACGATCCTGTCCTCAAGCGAGTGGAAGGTTATCACTCCTATCCTTCCACCCTTCCTGAGGACCCTTATGGCGCTTCTCAAGGCTGGTTCTATCCTTGAGAGCTCGCCATTGACTTCGATCCTCAAAGCCTGGAACGTCCGGGTCGCTGGATGTATGCGTCCGTACCTGTACTCACGGGGAACGGCTCCGGCTATTATCTCCGCCAGCTCTGCCGAGCGCTCGATAGCCTTCTCCTGGCGCCTTGCCACTATGGCCCGTGCAATGCGCCTTGAATACCTTTCCTCGCCGTAGCGGTAGATCACATCCGCCAGCGCTTCTTCCTGGTACCCATTCACGATGTCTGCCGCGCTGATGCCCTCTTCCGGATTGAGCCTCATGTCAAGCTTCTCGTCCCGCCTGAATGAGAACCCCCTCTCGCTCTCGACGTAATGGAACATGCTTATCCCAAGGTCGAAGAGGATCGCATCAGCTATGTCCGGTGCGGCGGACTCGAGGTAATCATCGAAGGATGAGAGCACCGGCGTGAAGCGGGAGCCGAAAGGACGGAGCCTCTCGATGGCCTTCTGCTGTATCACGCGGTCCCTATCCAATCCGATGACCTTCAGATCCGGATACCTGGACAGGAAGAGCGATGTATGCCCGCCCTCGCCCGTGGTGCAGTCGATCATGAGCGAATCCCCATCCTTTATCGGAAGATTCGCGAGCACTTCCTCATGCAGCACCGGGTAATGGACGATCTCCATCACTCTCTCTCCTCATAGATGCCCTGGACAAGATCTGCGATGGACTCGTCGTCCGAGAAGGAATCGAATACTTCCGGATTCCAGATCTCCACCGCATATCCAGTGCCGATAAGGAGAGCTTCTCCCTTATTGGGCAGGGAATAGCGCTCCCTGTCCTTAAGGGGGATGTTGATTCTTCCAGAGCTGTCGATGTCAACGTACTGTGCTGGTGATATGAGCTTTCTGATAAGGATACGTTTCTTCTTATCGAGCATAGCCATTGGGGATGAGAGAATAGGCCCGGAGAATTCCTTCTCGAAATACTCAGGAGTCATCAGCATCAAGTGGTTTTCATCCAATCCTGGAAGAACAACAACCTGTTCAGATGCAAGAGCGGTACGGAGACGCGAAGGCAGGGAAAGACGGCCTTTGTCATCAAACCTTGCATTGTACATCCCAGTAAGCAGCTGCATCATTTCCACCATTCCATGGGAATTCATCCCATTTCTTGCCACAACTCTACACTAGCATCCATAAATAAGCAAGAACAAATTGAAAACTCATATAAAATTACACTTATTCTGCAAAGTGTCAGCTAAAAAGGAAGTTCCGGAAGGAAATCATCCGGAACCTGGCTTATACGTTCTTTTCAAAGATAAGCACGCGAGGCCATGATCACTGCTCCTCGCTTATACCCTCTGCCCTTCCAGCCCATTCAAGGACGATATCATCATCCGGGCTCCAGGCCGAGCTGAGCTCGTCCTCCGCCTCTTTTTCTGTCTCTTCTGTGCACATATGCTATCTTTTTACCCAAATCCGGAATTCAGCGCAATAGGCGTTGCATATTCATGCATCAAAATTGCATATCCTGCATTTTTATTCAATTAATTTGCATTTTATAATGCCAGAAGCTTGACAATGCACTCCCTATCCTGAATTATAGACTTAACAGTTATTTAATGATTGCCTATCTATTCCTTTCAGACGCAATCAATAACGCATGATTTTTTCCGGCATTTCCGGAAGAGGAGGAATATTATGAAGAGAACCATCGCACTTGCGGCCATTGCTCTGCTGCTTGCTGCATCCGTATTCGCCTCAGGCAGCAGCGAGACGCTCAGGTTCGGCACGGGCGGAGACCAGGGAACCTACTACGGCTTCGGCAATATACTTGCTCAGCGTGTCTCATCCGAGACCGATACAAAGGTCACGGCAGTCGTCAGCGCAGGAAGCCAGGATAATATCGAGATGATGGACATGGGAAGCTACCAGCTTGGCTTCGTCCAGTCCGATGTCATGAGCTACGCATACAACGGAACCAACCTCTTCGCGGAGACAGGGGCTGTCACGGGATTCTCGACCGTCGCCGCGCTCTACCTCGAGCAGGTCCAGATCGTAACGCTTGATCCATCTATCAAGACGGTCGCGGATCTCCGCGGAAAGACGGTATCGATCGGCTCCTCAGGCTCAGGCGTTTACTACAATGCCCTTGATATCCTCGGGGCCTACGGCATCACCGAGAAGGACATCCACCCTACCTACCAGAGCTTCGGCGACAGCGTTGACGCTCTCCAGGACGGGAAGATCGACGCGGCATTCGTCGTCGCGGGCGCTCCGACTGTAGCCGTATCAACGCTTGCGAGCACGCACAAGGTACGCCTTGTATCCATAGATGACGAGCACATCGAGAACCTCATCGCTGTGTCTCCCTATTACACGCCGTACACGATCAAGTCATCTGTCTATGGCACCGATGAGGATTGCCAGACCGTGGCGGTAGGTGCTGTCGTCATCGCGAACAACACCGTTTCCGAAGACGCTGTCTACGACTTCGTCTCCACGGTCTTCAACGACAAGGCAGAGATCGCGAAGAGCCATGACAAGGGCAACGAGCTTGACCTTGCATTCGCGTCATCGATCACCAACGTGCCATACCACCCAGGTGCCGCGAAGTACTTCGCAGAGCAGGGAATCGAGGTTCCGACGAACTGAGATGGCATCCGCACATCCGGGGCTGTCAGAAGGCAGCCCCTTATTTGCATAGATACAGGAGATAGATTTGAGCAAAGACAAGAGAAAAGACACTGAATACATCCATGACGACTCAGTCGGCACGATGGCTGATGTCGAAGCGGTGATGAAGAAGTATGACAGGGAGTCGAACATAAGGGTCTGGGAAGGGATCCCGAAGCTGATCATACATTACGTCATGGCGGCCTTCGCCTTCTATTGCATCATCGACGCCATATTCCTCACGACGCTTCCGGAGATACGCTATTCGTTCTTCATGGGCATGATCGTCCTTCTGGGCTTCCTCACCTTCCCTGTCCGAAAGGGAGTCGAGAGAGTCAATCATATCCCATGGTATGACATCATCATAATGATACTAGGGTCGGGTGCATACTTCTTCTATGCGGCAAATGCGATGACAATCATCAGGCTCTCGGCGAGGATCATGGCGGATCCTATGTACATGATCATCGGAGCCATAGGCATACTCGCCCTCATCGAGCTCTGCCGCCGCTGCGTCGGCCTTCCGATACTATGCGTGGCGGGCGTCCTGGTGCTCTATACGATCTATAACGGGATGAGCACCGGACTGAGCTTCAGCATGAGCGTGATGCAGCTTATAAGGACGCTCTTCTACACGATGAACGGTATCTTCTCGACCCCTGTCGGAGTCTGCGTGAAGTACATCGTGATATTCATCATATTCGGGGCGTTCCTGGAGCGCACCGGAGTCGCTGACTTCTTCATCCGCTTCGCCAATGCCGCTGTAGGCAGGTTCACGGGAGGACCTGCGAAGGTCGCGGTCGTCGCGTCCGCGCTTGAAGGCATGGCATCGGGATCATCTGTCGCCAATACCGTAGGATCTGGCTCGATAACGATCCCGATGATGAAGAAGATGGGATACCGCCCGGAATTCGCTGCAGCTGTCGAGGCCGCTGCATCAACAGGCGGGCAGATAATGCCTCCGATCATGGGTGCAGCCGCGTTCCTCATGGCTGAGTTCACGGGAATCCCCTATGGCCGCATCGCCGTGATGGCTATCCTTCCCGCCATCCTCTACTTCACGGGCATATTCATCGCCGTCCATCTCGAGGCGAAGAAGATGGGGATGAAGGGAATACCCAAGGAGGATCTTCCGAAGCCTAAGGAGCTTGTGAAGGAGCTTTACCTGCTGCTTCCGCTCATCGCGCTCATCTACCTTGTGGGATCCAACACGTACACGATGGCCTACTCCGCCACACTCTCGATCGTCGTCGCCATCGTCGTCGGCGTCATCCATAAGATCATCCCTCATATCGGATTCACGAAGGATGGAGAGGAAGAGGAGGAAGAGGGAGAGAAGCCAAGCCTCTCGTTCCGCTGGATACTTGATGCGTTCGAAGGCGGCACAAGGGGATCCATAACGGTTGTCGTCGCGTGCGGCATCGCCGGCATAATCTCCGGATGCATAACGGTAACGGGACTTGCCTCGATACTCCTTGGAGCAATCGTCTCGCTCTCGCACGGCTACGTCATCATCGCACTCGTGCTCACGATGCTCTGCTGCATAGTGCTCGGCATGGGAGTGCCCACGACGGCCAACTACTGCATCATGGCAGGTGTCTGCGCGCCTATCCTCATCGCCCTCAATGTCGAGACGATCGCCGCGCACTTCTTCGTCTTCTACTTCGGCATCGTCGCTGATATAACGCCGCCTGTCGCCCTTGCGGCCTACGCCGGCTCAGCTATAGCGAAGTCCGATCCGATGAAGACCGGCCTCACGGCCACCAAGCTCGCGATCGCGGCGTTTGTCGTCCCGTATGTGTTCGCTTTCAGCCCCGCGATGCTCTTCGTCAACGTCACGAGTGTCTTCGAGATCATCCAGATCTGCATAAGCGCCCTGATAGGAATATTCGGAATAGCCGCTGGCCTCAATGGATTCCTGGTGCGCCCTCTCAATCCTGTGCTCCGCATCATACTCGCGATCGCGGGACTGTGCATGGTGATCCCCGGAACGATCACGGACCTCTTCGGCCTTGTCGTCCTTATAGCTATCCTTGGCTATGAGATGGGAATGAAGAAGAAGGATGAGCCTGCTGCGGCATAAGAGCAGCATGCGATAAGAGATGGAGCGCTGGCCGCGAAGCCAGCGCTCTTCTTTGTCAGAATATCGAAAGAGCCACGAAAAGCGCGGAGCAGAGCGACGCGGTAAGTGAGACGACCGTGATCTGCGTATTGATCGACGGGCCCGCGGTATCCTTGAACGGATCTCCGACCGTGTCGCCGATGACGGCAGCCTTATGCGCCTCGCTGCCCTTCCCTCCTTCATGTCCGCTCTCGACGTACTTCTTGGAGTTGTCCCAAAGGCCTCCGGCGTTGGACATCAGGAGCGCGATCAGAAGACCTGACACGATATTGCCAAGAAGGAATCCACCGATAGCCAATGGGCCTGCGATGAAGCCGACAAGTATCGTGGCAAGTATCGCGGCAAGACCTGCAGGGATAAGCTCCCTCAGCGCTCCTGTCGTCGCGATATCTATGCACTTGCCGTAATCAGGGGATGCGCTTCCTTCCTTGAGCCCAGGTATCGTATCAAACTGCCTATGGATCTCCTTGACCATGCGCTCTGCGTTCCTGTCAACGCCGAGGATAAGAAGAGCCGAGAAGAGAGCCGGGATCGAGGCTCCGACAAGTATGCCGAAGAACACCTTCGGATCCATGATGTCAAAGCCTGTTATCAGGGCCTCCCCTGCCGCGGCAAGCGCCGCGTTCGCCTCAGACATGAACGCGCCCAGAAGGGATATCACGGTAAGCCCAGCCGCTGAAATAGAGAAACCCTTAGTCACGGCCTTGACCGTGTTTCCTGCGCTATCAAGCTCATCAGCGACCTTTATCGTCTCCTCTCCAAGTCCTCCCATCTCCGCAAGTCCCCTCGCGTTATCGACGATCGGACCATACGCGTCGTTGGAGATTATCATGCCGACGATGGAGAGCATGCCTACAGCGGACATCGCTATGCCGAATATGGCGTATCCAGGTCCTATTGGATCGCAGACGAAATACGCGATCAGCGCCGAGAGCGCGATACCCACCATCGCGGGAAGCGCTGAGATGAAGCCATAGGACATTCCGGAAAGGATCGTGAATGCAGGCCCTGTCGCGCTAGCCTTAGCAACCCTCTGAACGATAGGCTTGGTATCATCTGTAAAGTAATCCGTAGTTATTCCGATGATGACGCCGACAAGAAGCCCGGTGGCAGCCGCGATCCAGATCCTCCACGAGAATCCGCTGATGAAGGCTGTTGCAAGAGCAGTGAGCACAAGATACACAGCTGTGGTCACATAGGTAGATGAATTGAGGGCGCGCGTCGGATTGCCGTCCTTACCTACCTTTGCAGTCGCGATTCCGATCATCGACGCGATCAGGCCAAGGATTGAGTAGCAGAAGACCATCGCGATAGCTGACGCGCTGTCCGCAAGGGATGCGGCTATCACAAGCGATGAGGCCATCGCCGCGACATTGGAGTCAAAGAGATCCGCGCCCATTCCAGCAACGTCACCGACATTGTCTCCCACGTTATCAGCGATGACCGCAGGATTCCTCGGATCATCCTCAGCGATCCCAAGCTCAACCTTTCCCGTAAGGTCCGCAGCGACATCCGCAGTCTTCGTGAATATTCCGCCTCCGGCCTTGGCAAAGAGCGCCAGGGAGCTTGCTCCGAATGAGAAGCCGAGGATTATGGAAGGATCTCCTGCGATCATAAGCACAGCCGCGACACCGAAGAGTGAGCAGCCGACAACAAGAAGGCCCATGACAGCGCCTCCCCGGAATCCGATGAGGAACGCATCCTTCAGTCCGTTCTGCGCCTTCTCCGCGGTGCGTCCATTCGAAAGCGTCGCGACCATTATGCCGATCTTTCCGGCAATGGCTGACAGGACCGTTCCCGCGATATATGCCGCGACCATCATGATGTTATCAACTATTCCGCCCTGCCAGATAGGCGTCGGAAGCAGAACGAATATGATAACAGCAACGACTGCAGCGAACATGGCAAGGATCCTGTATTCCCTTCCCATGAATGTCCTTGCGCCTTCAGCGATAAGCGCCGAGACCTCCTCGATCCGCTTGTTCTCCACCCTCTCCTTCTTGACCCAGAGATAGAGATAAAGAGCAAACAGGAATGCAATGACCGATGCAAGGAATGAAAGAATGTAGAAAACATTCAGCGATAAAGTCATAAACACCGTCCTCCTGGCAGGACGGGACAGGATCGCCACCATCCTGCTCAGTCTAGAGTATAAATGACAATCTCAGCGAAAAACAGGAAAATCTTATGGATACATAAGTCCCTTCGTTCAAAATATACGTTAACGAAAAAAGGCCAGCGCTAGAGGCGCTGACCCATCGTATCAAGAAGCATTGATTATTTATCGAAGCCGATATTGAACCTGACCGTGAATCCATCAAGGCCGTAATCACCGGCAGTCTCTCCGAATTCCTTCCAGTAGTAGGCCATGTCAACCTTGATAGCCCAGAGATCAAGGCCCGCGCCGATCGAGAGATATCCCTGGCTTATGCCAGCCCTGAGATCGAGGAAGCTAAGAAGCCTTATCTCCGCTCCGATGTTCAGGTGCGTGAGGAACGTCCTGAAGCCAACCGGCTCCGTGCACATCCCGACCCAGTCAACAATATCAATGGCGATAGTCGGGCGGAACCACACGTTGTCCCACTGCCATGCGATACCTGTATCGAGGGAGAAATCAGAGCCAAGCGTGAAGCGCTCTACACCATCCTTATTCCCAAATGGATCCGTCTGCAGGCTATCGTAATCATGGATAGCCATATGATAGTTGCCATTGAGGTTCCTTGCTACGATACCGAAGCTGAAGCCATATGGCATATTGAGGTTGATGCCGACATCGATAGGAAGCGACCAGCCTCCAATCAATGATTTGCCTTTGAGATAATCAAGGGGATCGAACTTATCAGCTGAAGACTGGATATCCCCGAGAAGGCCCTTTACGCCTATTGCCTCAGAATAAGCAAGATAATTGAAGCGGACTGTCGCACCGACATCAAGTGAGAAGTCCATCGGAAGCTCAAACCTATGTCCAAAGCCAAGGACAGCTACGGCATTCACCTCTGCAAGGAAATCTGAATCAACTCCTCCGACAGTTGAATATGTATGGATAGCGGTATTGGCGAATACGCCAAGAGCAAATCCCTTTGCCGTAAATGATATTCCGGCATCCATATCAAGGAGCTTGCCCTTTCCGGATCCAACGAAATCGAACAGCTGCGATATTGCCGCAGACATATCCCCATCTTCCTTCGTAAGGCCATTTATGATTGAGGATACCATGCTGTTGCCGTTCTCATCCTTTCCAATGAGGTCATATGGATGATAAAGGGTGAACTGCACGTATGGGAGCGAAAGCTCGAAATGCCCGGCACCAAGAGCCGCAGGATTGATGAAGAACGCATCGCTTCTTCCTGGAATCGCTATTCCGGCGCTTCCCATTCCAAGCATCCTTGCACTCATTGGAGCATATGGCTCTGCAATAGCTGAGTATGTAGGGCTGAGAAGATCACTTACACTTACGGCAAACACGCTTCCAATCGAGAAAACAGCGACAAGAAGGATAAGTGCTATCTTTTTCATCAGTTTTCACCTCCTTCGCTGCTTTCCTGCATGGATGAGATCAGTTCAGAAAGAAGACTAGATACACTGATATCACCGAATTTGGAGGAAGCAGAGATTGAATCAACGATCTTCACACCTCCATTTGCATAGGTGAGAAGCTTATCCATATCAATCGTCTCAGGTGTTATATCTTCCTTTATTCCAGGGAATCCAGTCTCTGCATCAATCTCTCCTGTAAAGAACTCATTTCCCGCCTGGCTTACTGCAGTGAACAGCGTCTGCATGATGATCATGTCACCTTTTGATATCTCAGCATCACTTGTCGTCATCTCAACAACACCAAGAATCGCTGCTTTTGATATCTCGTAATAAGTATAGACTTCATCAGAAGCGTCCTCGGAAGGTGCCATTACTTCTTCTATATAATTCTCGATATTGGAATCATTGATTGATCCTCCTGTCCACGAGGGATCATCAATAGAATCAAAAGCATCATAGATCATGTTCTTTATGATTTTGGCACTGCCCTGAGTAGCATCGATCTTATCTTTATCTTTCACAGGATCCAAAGGTTTTGACAGGCTGGCATTCAAAGCATCCTTACCTTGAGGAGTACTGGCAGCAGAGCTGATTGACGCAGCAAGGTCGTTGAAATCCGATTCATCGTCAAAAGGAGTAAGATATGTGCTTATATCATCTGATATCCAATTGGATATATTGATATTGCCGATTACCACATCTTCGCCAGGGGCAACTGGGGTTGCTCCATTAGAGCCTTCTTTATCCCAAATAGCATCTACGGTCTCATCTACCTTGTCGATCTTGCCAGGGTTAGGACCAGCTATGTTGTTGCTCATGAACTTCATCGCATCTGACAGATCACAGGACACGAAACCTATCATGATCATTGCCGACATCAGGATGACCATCAATCTTCTTGCCATTACTCTCTCCCTACCATGCTATCAATAATAGAGCACAAGTACTATAAAAGGTTACACCGATATCAGCTACTTGAACAAGTGTCGAATTCATGACATATTATCCTTCGACTGTGTTTTAACGCAGATTTTCCGCCCGTATGGGTGAGATACAGTGCTGGAGACGTTCAACGTCGAGCGTATGGAGGATTACTATGGCAGTAGTAACCATGAAGAGCCTGCTTGAGTCAGGCGTACATTTCGGACATCAGACAAAGAGATGGAATCCGAAGATGGCCCGCTTCATCTTCACTGAGAGGAACGGGATTCATATCATTGACCTGCAGAAGACTTCTGCATGCATCGTTGAGGCATACGAGGCAGTAAGGGCACAGGTCAAGAACGGAAAGCAGATCCTTTTCGTCGGAACAAAGAAGCAGGCACAGCAGGCTATCGAGACCGAGGCCAAGAGATGCGGGATGCCTTATGTTTCAAACCGCTGGCTTGGCGGAATGCTTACTAACTTCACGACAATCAAGAAGAGCATCGCAAAGCTCAAGAAGATAGAGAGGATGGAGGCTGACGGAACCTTCGCTTCCCTTACCAAGAAGGAAGTCGCCCTCTACACAAAGGAAAAGAACAAGCTTGAGAAGAACCTTGGCGGCATTAAGGACATGAAGGAGCTTCCAGGCGCGCTTTTCATCATCGATACAAAGAAGGAGGCCCTTGCCGTTGCAGAGGCCAAGAGGCTTGGCATCCCTGTGATCGCCGTCGTCGATACGAACTGCGATCCTACGGACATCACCTACCCTATCCCGGGCAACGATGATGCAATCAGGGCTATCTCCCTCTTCGTTGAGATCATCGCGAACGCGGTCATCGACGCGGACAGCGAGGCTGGAATCCAGATCATTGAGTCCCTTGATGACGAGGATGAGGAAGAGGCCATCAACGCAAATCCTGTAGAGGACAAGGACGAGAACGCGGAAGATGAGGAAGTAGATTACTCCAACTACGTCCCAGAGGAAGAGAAGAAGGACGAGGCTGAAGAGGCTGAGGAAGAGGACGAAGAGGACTACTTCACAAAGTAAGGAGGAGAAATATGGCTATCAACGCAGCAGACGTAAAGAAGCTTAGGGATATCACAGGAGCCGGAATGATGGACTGCAAGAAGGCTCTTACGGAGGCCAATGGCGATTTCGCACAGGCCGAGAAGATCCTCAAGGAGATGGGACTGGCAGCCGTAGCTAAGCGCCAGGACAGGGCAACAGAGAACGGCCGCGTATTCGTCAAGAGCGAGAACGGCAAGGCTGTCGTGCTCTCGCTTTCATGCGAGACTGACTTCGTGGCAGGCAACGCTGAGTTCGCGAAGCTCGGCGAGGACCTCTGCTCCGTAATCCTCGCTAAGGGATACACCGAGATCAACGAGGAGCTCGAGGGCATGGTCAACGCCCTTATCGCGGTCATCAAGGAGAACATGCACCTTGTGCGCTTCTCCGTATACGATGTCGCGGCTGACGAGTATGCAGCTACATACATCCATGGAAATGGCGCGGTGGCTGTCCTTGTCCTTCTCAAGAGCGACAAGCCTGAGATCTTCAAGGAGGCTGATGTCGAGGACATCGCCCACAACCTCGCTCTCCACGCGGCTGCCTACAAGCCTCAGTTCCTTTCCGACAAGGTTGTCGACAAGGCATACGAGGAGGAGCAGCTGGCGATCTTCGCGAAGCAGGTCGAGGGAGACGAGAAGCTCGCTTCCAAGCCTGAGAATGTCCGCCAGGGCATCATAAAGGGCAAGCTCTCCAAGCTCTACAAGGAGATCTGCTTCCTTGACCAGGCATATGTAAAGGACGATTCCAAGTCTGTTTCCCAGGTTCTCGCGGAGACTGGCAAGGCACATGGCGCTAAGCTTGATATCGTCAACTACTGTGTTTACCAGGCAGGCGTAACAGCCTAAGGAGATCACGATGCAGAACGTTATCGACAACTGCGATCAGAAGATGAAGAAGTGCGTCCAGGCACTTGAGAATGAATTTTCTATGCTGAGGACAGGACGTGCCTCGGCACAGCTCTTCGACAAGATCAAGGTTGACTACTATGGTGCAGAGACGCCGCTTTCCCAGGTCGCTTCCATAAGCGTTCCTGAGGCTCGCCTCGTGGTTATCCAGCCATGGGACAAGACGGTGCTCCCTGCCATTGAGAAGGCTATCCAGAAGTCTGAGCTCGGGCTTAACCCGAACAATGACGGAAAGCTTATCCGCGTCGCTTTCCCGCCTCTTACTGAGGACAGGAGAAAGGAGCTCGCGAAGAGCGCCAAGGCAACCGCGGAGAACTCCAGGGTCGCAGTGCGCAACGTGCGCCGCGACGCGATGGAGGATCTCAAGAAGCTTCAGAAAAACGGAGAGATCAGCGAGGACCAGCAGAAGGAAGGCGAGCAGAAGATCCAGAAGCTCACCGATGCCGCTATCGCTGATATCGCGAAGGTCGCTGAGGCGAAAGAAAAGGAAATAATGGAAATATAAGATGGGAAAGCTTATGCACCTTGCCTTGATAATGGACGGAAACGGAAGATGGGCGAAGCTTCGCTCTCTCCCGCGCTCCGAAGGCCACAAGGCGGGAGCCAAAGCGGCAGCTGACGTAGTGCTCGCGGCTTCAAGAAGGGGCATAGGCTATCTCACTCTCTTCTGTTTTTCCACAGAGAATTGGAAAAGGCCCAAGGCGGAGATAGACTCCATCATGGGCCTCTTCTCTTCAGAATTCGAGAGCCTATTGGAGAAGATAGGGAGCGAAGACATCCGCATCGTCCATCTCGGACGCAGGGACCGCCTCCCCTCCTCCCTCCTCTCGCGCCTGGACAAGGCCGTAGAGAGGACAAGGGAGAACAAGGGGATGACGCTCCAGCTTGCCATAGATTATGGCGGCGAGGATGAGATCGAGAGGTGCGTCAGAAGGGCCATCGCAAGCGGCGAGAAGGATATATCCTTCAGCACTCTTCTCTCCTATGTGGACAATCCGGACATCCCATCTCCCGACTATATATGCCGAAGCAGCGGAGAAAGAAGGCTTTCCGGCTTCCTACTTCTCCAAGCAAGCTATGCAGAAATCGGATTCTATGATAGACTTTGGCCTGATTGGGACGAATCCATGATCGATACGATCATCGAGGACTTCAATAAAAGAGACCGGAGATTCGGGGGCATTTGAGATGAAAGGGATTACGAAGCGATTGATAACTGCATTTGTTGCCATTCCTCTTCTCATTGTCCTTGTCGTGTGCCTGCCGCACGCGAACTACCTTGCATTCTGTATCTTCATCATGGCGCTCGCCGTCCTCGGATCGATGGAGATGCACAGCCTCCTATCAAAGGATAAGGAGAAGCTTCTCTTCACATCCTACTCCGGTGCCCTGCTGCCGCTCGCGCAGTATGTCCAGTTCCGCTACTTCCCGGAGACGGAGCTCACGTTCTACACGCTGATGTTCCTCATCGGCCTCACGCTCTTCCTGGAGATATTCACGGGAGCCAAGGATAACTTCGCGGGAACCTGGGAGCGCAACAGCAAGACGGTGCTGAATATCATATACCCGGGGCTTTTCGCCTCGTTCATCATCCGCCTCGCGTTCATGCAGCACGCGGCCTGGTTCATCCTTTTCTTCTTCCTTCTTGTCTTCTCTTCCGATACCTTCGCCTATTTCTTCGGGATGGCGCTTGGAAGGAACAACAAGGGAGTGATAAAGGTAAGCCCGAACAAGAGCATCGCGGGCTTTATCGGAGGGCTTCTGGTGCCAGCCATATTCGGCTCACTCTCCTCCGTACTGTTCCCTGAGGTATTCGCCTACTCCATCGTCGATGGCTTCATCCTGGGTATCGGGACAGCAGCCCTCGGGGTTGTCGGTGACCTTATCGAGTCATCATTCAAGAGAAGCGCTGAGGTGAAGGACAGCGGCACGCTCATACCGGGGCGCGGCGGCATACTTGATTCCGTGGATTCCATCATCATGGCAGCTCCTGTCTATGTCGCGCTCCTGATGTTCGTCGGACTCTGATGAAGCGGATAGCGATCCTTGGAGCGACCGGATCAATCGGCACGACATGCCTCAATGCAATCAGGAGCGGCAAGCTTGACGCAGAGCCTGTATTCCTTCTTTCTTCAACCTCTGATATAGCTCACCTCGGATCTGAATTCCACGCCACCGCTCTCAGGTCATCGCATTCATCAAGAAGCGAGATACTGGACAATCTTCAGTCATCTTCTCCTGATATTGTCCTCAATGCCGTCTCCGGCACGGCGGGGCTTTCCTATACGATGGCGGCCATCGACCTTGGGTATGACATCGCGCTTGCCAACAAGGAATCCCTCGTGCTGGGAGGAAGGCTCGTCATGGAAAGCGCTGCAGAGCGCGGAGTCTCCATAATCCCCGTGGACAGCGAGCATAGCGCAATCTACGCGCTTCTCCGTGGCAGAAAGGCCCGAAAGCTCATCATCACGGCCTCCGGCGGCCCCTTCAGGGATAGGATGGATCTTTCCTCCGTTACTGTAGAGGAGGCTCTCTGCCATCCGACATGGAAGATGGGGCGTAAGATCACGATCGACAGCGCTACGCTTGCGAATAAAGGACAGGAGGTGATAGAGGCATCCGTGCTCTTCTCCTTCCCGCCTGAGACCATAGAGGTGACCGTGCATAAGGAGTCCATCGTCCATTCGATGATCGAGATGGATGATGGGGCTGTGTACGCTCTTCTCTCGAGGCCAGACATGACGCTTCCGATTGTCTCCGCTGTCATCGGCGTCGACTCTGGATACGATGCTGTCTCCCCTCTTTCATTCTCGGATCTCGACCTCTCGTTCCGATCATGGGACCGCGACCGTTTCCCGATGCTCTCGCTTGCATATGAGGCGCTCAGGCTTGGCGGGAGCTACACAATCGCCTACGCAGCCGCGGATGAGGTCTTCGTCAACGCGTTCCTCTCCGGAAGGATTCCCTTCACATCAATCGGGGATAATACGAAGAGGATATTCACACAGGACTGGTCTCACACGCCTTCCTCCATCGAGGATATACTCGAGATCGAGAAGAAGGCCCGCATAGAGGCAGAGAGCCTATGCTGATGCATCTCCTGCTCCTTGCAATCGGCCTTGTAGTGATAGGCCTTGTCCTTTTCTTCCATGAGCTTGGACACTTCGCTGTCGCGAGGCTTTTCAATGTGGAGGTGGAGGTCCTCTCCTTCGGGCTTGGGCCTAGAATCCTATCGTATCAGGGGAAGCGCACCGAATACCGTATCTCGGCAATCCCCTTCGGAGGATACTGCCGCATGCATGGCTCGCTGGATCTGACGAAGGCCCTGCAGGACAACGCGAGGACTCTTGATAAGGCAGAGGCCGGATCTTATTTCGCGGCATCGCCATGGAAGCGTTTCGCGATATACCTTGCAGGTCCTCTCTCGAACTTCCTCCTCGCCATCCTCCTTCTTTACGCAGCGGCCTTGATACCTGTCGAGCGGCTTTCAGATGAGGCTTATGTGACGCCCATATCGGAATACAGCGAGCTCTTTGGATCGGATATCACGCAGGAAGGGATAATGAAGGGAGACAAGATACTCTCCTCAGGAAGGAGGGACTTCCTGGACTGGCAGGATGCGGAGAGCTTCATCAGCGCTCATAGCGGCGAGATCATCCCGCTCACTGTGCTCAGGGATGGCAAGAAGACAGAGACAATCCTCACTCCGAAAAGGACTGAGGATGGATGGGCCTACGGCATAGCACTCCTGCAGAAGCCTGTGATCGGCCGTACGCTATCAGAAGAGTTCATGCCAGGAGACATTGTCGTGGCCATAGATGGGATTCCCGTATCCTTCACCTATGATATCTACTCATACGGCAAGGAAAGCTTCACGCTTACGATAGAGCGCGATGGAAAGCTGATGGAGAGGGAAATAGAGGGAGGATCTCTTCCATTCGCCTGGCAGAGCGGCACGAGGATCTCCAGGGATTCATACGCGCCCCTCATCCATGCCGTCGAAAGGAGCTCGGAGCTATTCATATCCACGCTCTCGGCTCTCGGCGCGTTCCTCACCTTCCACTTCGAGGAGGCGCTAGAGGTGCTCACGGGACCGGTTAAGGCTGCGGAGAGCATCGGGAACATCACGACAGAGGCGTTCGCCATAAGCGAGAGAAGCGGCATCAGAGGCGTCCTGCAGCTTCTTGCCATCATCAGCGTGTCGCTCTCCGCGGGGAATATCCTGCCGATACCCACATTCGATGGCGGGCAGATGCTGATGGCGCTCTATGAGGCGGTAAGAAGAAAGGCCCTCTCCCCGAGGACCTATGTCATGCTCCAGATAATAGGCATGGTTCTTGCGCTTTTGATAATGGCCGCGATGTACACCCTGGACTTCAAGGCTTATTTCTTGTCGTAGCCCTTCTTATCAGGAAGCACAGGCTCTATGAACTCCTCGCTCTGGGATACCTCCTCGAACGAGGTCGTGTTCGCGTTGTAGCCAACCTTGAAGCTTCCGGTCTCGCCGTTCCTCTGCTTGGCGACGATGATCTTCGAAACCTGAAGCACGGCCTTGCCGTTGGCGTCCTTGGCAAGCTTCTGCTTGTCCTCCTCGGAAAGCGCCCTCTTGCGGTGGATGAACATGACGACATCGGCATCCTGCTCGATGGATCCGGAATCACGGAGATTGGAGAGCATAGGCTCCCTCTCCTCGCTGTCCCTGGACACCTGGCAGAGCACTATGATAGGTATGTTGAGCTCACGCGCGAGCTGCTTGAGCGATTTCGATACAGTCGCGATGACCTCATGGCGCGGCGTGCGCGGATCGAGGCCCGGATCGATAAGACCGATGTAGTCGATGACGATACAGTCGATCTTCTTATCGCGGCGAAGCATCCTAGCCTTAGCCCTGAGATCGCTCAGCTTTATATTAGGAACATCGATTATGTACAGCGGGAGCGGATAGAGCGAGTTGGCAGCGTCCACTACCCTTGTCATCTCATCCTCGGCAAGGTCTCCCATCGAGATGTTCCTCGTATTGACCCTGGAAATGGTGCCAAGAAGACGCACAGTGATCTGGGAGGCGGGCATTTCCAGCGAGAAGAAGGCGACGCTCTTCCTGTACTCCCTGATCATGTTGCGGATCATGGAGACGCCGAAGGCTGTCTTTCCAATACCCGGGCGAGCCGCGACAACTACATAGTCCTGGGGCTTGAAGCCTCCGTTCGTGTACTTGTCGAGTATCTGGAAGCCAGTGGGCACGGAGTCATCCTCCGCGGTTCCCTCGATGCGGCGCATCATGGTGTCGATGACACCTGACACGATCGAGCTGATGGAGTAATCAGCCTTATCCAGAGAGCCTTCCTCAGAAAGCTTCATGAGGGAGTTCTCACTGCTGTCCAGGAGGTCGTATATATCATTGACCTCGTCATAAGCCGCGCTGTTGACATCGGTCGTGAGCGCTATGACCTGGCGCCTTATGGAAAGCTCCCGGACGATCTTGGCGTACTGCTCCGCGTTGCTTATGATCGCGTTGGAATCGGTAAGCGATGAGACATACGCGATCCCGCCAGCCTTCTCTAGCCTGTCCTGTTTCTTGAGGTAATCGACAAGCGTCACGATATCAACGGTGAACGCGGATGAGGACTCCTTCATCCTTGTTATGGCCGTGAATATCTCAGCATTGGCCGGCTGATAGAAATCGGAGGCCCCGACCAGCTGTGAAACGCTGTCGTAAGCCTCCTCGTTAAGAAGTATCGCGCCGAGAATAGCCCTCTCGGCGTCATCATTATGAGGTAAGGTCCTCACATCAGGCCCTATCAGAGAGACTCGGTCTCAGCAGCCGGAGCTTCCTCAGCGGCTTCTGCCTCAGCCGTTTCCTCTGCGTCCTGTGCTTCCTCAGCAGCAGCTGCTGCAGCTGCGGCCTCAGCCTTCGCCTGCTCCTCTGCAGCCTTGGCAGCCTCTTCAGCAGCCTTCCTCTCCGCAGCGAGCTTCTCAGCCTCAGACTGGACAAGAAGCTTGACGCTTGAGAACTCGTTCTCATAGAGATGGATGATCACGCTGTATGTGCCCGTCATCTTGATGGCATGAGTCGCGACATCGATCCTCTTCCTCTCGATCTCGAAGCCGAGCTTCTGGAGCTCAGCCTGGACCATCTGGGAAGTGACGGATCCGAAGAGCTTGCCTGACTCGCCAGCTGGAACGGTGATGGAGAGCGTGATGCCGTCAAGCTTCTCCTTGAGGGACGCTGATGCAGCCCTCTTCTCAGCCTTCCTCTGCTCAATAGCGGCAGCCCTGGACCTGAACAGGGCCTCATTTGCCTTATTGTAGATAACGGCAGTCTTGGTAGGAAGGAGGTAGTTCCTTGCGTAACCGTCCTTTACCTCTACTACGTCACCCTCTTCTCCGAGGTGTGTCACATCCTGGTTAAGAATGATCTTCATATCCTACTCCTATCTTCTTCATGTCGAAGAAGGTCTCAAGGACGCCCAGAAGCGGAACGCCGATGAGAACTATAAAGTTGATCCCCGGGATCAGCAGGCCTATGACAGCAAGGGCCAGGAAGACAGTCATGCTCTTCACGGTCCTATGATGCCTGCGCACTCTCGCGAACACGACGGTAAAGCCCTGTATCGCGTAGAAGAGTGTCCATACGAACGCTAGATTCATCACCGCTATCTCCAGCGGCAGGGGTGCTGATACAAAGCGTAGGAGGAGAACCAGGGCCCATGAAGCTATGAAGCCCCAGATCGCGTCCTGGGGGAAGGAGAAGCGCATGACAGCTTCCTCCCACTCGCTTTCTCTTGAATGCAGCGCGCTCTCATATATGAAGCACGTCGCACAGATGCCGCAGAACAGCACCGGAAACAGCAGGCTCATCACGGTGATGAGTATGAGATCGGTAAGGACCTTCATATCCACACCTGGCGCGACGAGGCCGAGAACCGGACCGAACATCACGGCAAACGCATTTCCGTATGCAGTATAGACTGCTGAGGAAAGCGCCCTATCAGACAAGATGAACGCGGCGCATGGAACAATGAGGACGATAGACGGCAGCAAGGTCATCCATAGACGCCCAAGAAGCCTTCTCTCGCCTCTTGTCCTAAGCCATATGATCCCAGCCGCTGACAGCGACAGGGGTATGTACAGATCGATGAGGAGGAAAGCGAAGCCAAGCCTGGTATCCATGCTGCCCTCGATCAGGAAGATATCCGTCACGATTATGAAGAGCATGAATACAGCTGTCAAAAGCCCAGCCTTCCTCGTCCCGTTGTTGATGGCATAAAGAAGCAGCGGCACCATGAAGAACAGCGAGAAAAGCTCAAGATTGAAGAGGACATAGCTGATGACGAACATCAATATCCCCTCGACAAGGCTCCTCAGGCCTGTTCTGCTGCCATCCTGCATCCTACGCTATCCTCACTTCTTCTCGAATGGAAGGTATGCGAGCACGCGAGCCCTCTTGATCTCCCTGTTGAGAGCCCTCTGATGCTTTGCGCATGTGCCTGTGATGCGGGCAGGAAGGATCTTTCCGCGCTCCGTGATGTAGCGGCGGAGCATATCCGGGTTCTTGTAGTCAGCAGGAGCTGCACCCTGGCAGAACTTGCAGACCTTCTTCTTGTATCCGAGCTTCCTGACGCCGCCGGCCTTCCTATCCTTAAGTGCGGCATCCTTATCCATGAATTCGTTATTATTCTCTTCGCGCATTTTATTCTCCTAAAAATCAGAATGGAATATTATCATCCTGGAATTCCTCAGGACCTGCCATATCGGGCATCGGCGGCATAGCCGGAGCCTGCTGGCGCGGGGCCTGAGAATATGATGACTGACCCTGCTGGCGTGGTGCAGAGCCACCTCCCTGAGGCTGGCTGAGGAGCACGAGGCTGTTCACGAAGATCTCCACGCGGGATCTCTGCTGACCATCGCTCTCCCATCTGTTCTGCCTCAGCTCTCCCTGGATCGCAACCTGCCTTCCCTTCTCGAGATACTGGCTCATGGCCTCAGCATTCCTTGCGAAATAGACGCAATCGAAATAGCTAGGGTCCTCAACCCAGCTGCCATCGGCTCCCTTGCGGTTCCTGTTGACAGCGATCGAGAATCTCAGGCTTGGCGTACCGCCGTTCTGCGGATACCTGAGCTCGCTTCCGCGAACAAGGCGGCCGGTGAGAGCGACGACATTCATATCAGAAGGCATAGGCTATCCTTACTTCCTCTCGGGGTTGACGAACAGGAACTTCATCACCAGCGTTGAAAGCTGGAAGATGTTGTTCATCGGGGAGATGGAAGACGTATCCGCCTCAAGCTCGAAGTAGACGTAATGTCCCCTATCCTGTTTCTTGATCAGATATGCAAGCGTCTTGACGCCCATATCCTCTTCCTTCGTCACATTGACGTTGTAGCGTGCGAAGGTCTCCTTGACAAGCTCCATGCCTGCCTTGAACTTCTCCTCATCTGATTCGAGGATTACTGTGAACTCATAATTCTGGATCATGGTTCCTCCTTGTGGCCTTTGGATTTTCGATCCGGTTACCCGGATAAAGAGGCTTCATGAATATATCCCGTTCAGGGCATCCGCGTCAATAGATACTGCAAAATCCGCGCTTTCGGGAAAAATATGGACAAATGATATTATTGCATATCCCAAAAGCAGATATAATGCCACATAGAGCTCAGCGCGTCATATGGTGTTGGCATGAATGCGCGCCTGGAGCGTATATATAGCTGAAGAGGCGCCGCCGGATCACCCCTCCCCTAGCTGAAATGCATATATGTTTTCATGCGGCGGCGCTTCTTTTCTTCCTTCCGTACTGCTACAATATGGCAATGCTCGACGCACATGCCCATATCGGCAAGCTTACAGGAAACGCATTCGTATGCACCGCAGGCACGGAGGATCTGAATAAGGCCAGGCTATTCCCGCACTGGGCCCTTGGCGCAATACCTGAGGGAAAGGAGCATGACATGGATAAGCTCTATCAGGCGGCGCTTTCAGGAGGGCATGTCGGGGAGATAGGGCTTGATAGGCGCTATCCTGATATGGACAGGCAGATCGAGGTATTCCGTGACGCGCTTGAGATCGCAAAGGAGTGCGGAAGGCTTGCTGTGATACATTCGGTGCGTGAGTATGGGATGATATACCGGATTCTCTCTGATATGCGTATCGAACGCTTCATGATGCATGGCTACACGGGATCTGAGGAGATGGCAGAGCGCTTCATGCGGCTCGGCGGCATCATATCGCTATCCCCCAGGGCCGAGAGGGCGAAAAGCTTTCTGAAGCTTCTTCACCTTCCTTTCGTCACGGAGACGGATATGCCGACAGGGGACGAGGAGATGAGGGCGCTGGATGCCTGGAACAGGCGTCTTTCGGATCTCACGGGAAGGGATATCGAGAAGGAGAGCGAGAGGATAATGAGGGAGGCGTTATGCTAGGCGGACAGTTCATGAGGCTTGAAAGGCTCATCGGGAGCGGCAATGTGAAGGCACTCGCTGGAAAGAGCGTCACGGTCTGCGGCATAGGGGCCGTGGGAGGCCACGCGCTCGAGACGATCACGAGGTGCGGGATCGGGCATATCCGCGTCGTTGATTTCGACAGGATAGAGATCTCGAACATAAACCGCCAGATCCTCGCGCTCCATTCGACTCTCGGCATGCTCAAGACAGACGCGGCGGCGCTCCGGGTCAAGGATATAAACCCGGACTGCGCGATAGAGACGCTTCCTCTCTATATCTCAGAGGAGAACCTCGATGAAGTGCTCTGCGCCTCTGATATTCTCCTGGACTGCATAGACTCGCTCTCAGCAAAAGTCGCGCTCCTTGAAGGAGCATACAGAAGGGGAATCCCCATCATCAGCAGCATGGGGGCGGCTCTCAGGCGGGACTCTTCCCTTGTCCAGAGCGCGGATATCCTCGACACCTATGGCTGCCCGCTTGCGCGCGAGGTGCGCTCAAGGCTCCGCAAGAGAGGTGTCGGAAGAGGCATAGAGGCTGTCTTCTCGCCTGAGAAGCTCAGGCCGGGGGCAGCGGGCGAAGATGAGAGCGGAGAGCGTGTCCTTGGCTCCCTTCCGACCGTGACGGCTGTATTCGGCATCAGGATGGCGGAACTCGCTCTCAGGCGTCTCCTTCCGGAGGGAACGCTCCGCGGAGAGAAGGAGGGAAAGCCTAGAAGCTGATCCCCTCAGCCTTCGCCTCTATCGAGGACGGGACGCTTCCTGGTATCTCTATCCTTATCCTGTATCTCGATCCCTTGTTGCAGTTCTCGAGTATCTCAACAGAAAGCCTTGCATCATCACGAGTGGAAAGGCCTGAGGCGGTGAAGCTCTCCCATTTGCCATCAAGAAGCAGGGAGACAGCGTTATCCTCTCTCCAGTCCCTCATCCTTATAAGGCGCCCGGTACGGACCGTGAACATATAGATGCCCTTTCCGTCTTCCTCGCCTATCCTCAGCACGGCCTTCACCGATCCATCCGCGTTCTCGGCATTGATGACTGCCGGCAGCTTATCGATCTTCATTTATCCTCCCTTTATAAGACAAGCCACCGATCGCTCGGTGGCTTTGATAGCAAGAAGGGCTTACTTCTTCTTGTGTCTGTTCATTCTAAGCCTTTTCTTCCTCTTGTGAGTTGCTATCTTATGCTTCTTTCTTTTTCTACCACAAGGCACAATATTGCTCCTCTCCCCAATGGGGATTTTTGTAATTACCGGTTTATTATGCGCAATTGGATTTTTAGCGTCAAGTAGTGCGAAAAACTATATTGATAGCTAAAACTCACCACCCCCTCCCACTTTCGCCAGTGCCTTTTACCAGCTATACTTTCTACATGCGCGTCCTTATCCTTGGACTTGGCTCTTCAGGAGGTGGAGCTGAAGCTGCCGAGTATTATCTTAAGCTAGGGAATGAAGTCCTCATAATGGAGAGCTCTGGGAAGAACCTTCCGGAGAACCTGAAGAGGATGGGGGCTGTCATTGTCTCGAAAAGCGAGGCGCTTGAGGCAGCCAAGGACGCGGACCTGGTTGTGAAGCTCCCGGGCATCCCTATACCATATGCGATCAAGACACGTGCCAAGCGCACCACCAATGATATCGCGGCGCTTTTGGAGAACCCTAGGACAGAGAACATACAGAAGATACTGATCGCAGGAGACAAGGGTAAGACAAGCACCGCCTCTGCCCTTTCAAGCGCGCTGTCGCAGCTGGGGATGAAGGCCGCGTTCTCCGAGGGCATCGGTTACTCGGCGTTCCACATCCTCTCAGAGCTTGAGAACGACAACATGATGTATGATGTCCTGATACTAGAGCTCTCGCACTGGCAGATAAGGGACACCGCGGAATCGCTGAACTACAAATGGCCAAGGATAGATATAATAGGCGTGACCGATGAGCTGAAGATGCCATCCTCCCCCAGTGACTTCAACGCGGAGGGAGCGCTCCTCTTCGGGCCTTGGGCGCGCAAGGTCATCATACCGCGCACACTCAAGGACAGGCTTGTCTTCGCCGGCCTTGTGCCGAAGACAAAGGTCCGAACGTTCCCGTCTATCTTCAATCCATATAGATACAGAAGCGGGATGGAGCTCGCGTGGGAGTGCGTATGCGCCATGGGCTTCAGGAAGCGCGATGCGCTCAGGGCCTTCCTGAGCTACAGGGGAATACCTAACAGGCTTGAGCTTGTGTGCGTGCATGACGGCATATCGTTCATAAACGACTCTGCATCGGTGCTTCCCCTTTCAGTGGCATTCTCGATGCGCGGCATGAGGGGAACTCCCGTGAACCTCATACTTGGAGGAACCGATCATGGACCCACTGATCCCTCGATGTTCATGGACGCGATAGAGGATGCCGTATCCGTGACACTGCTTTCGGGATCCCTTACCGATAAGCTTCTAACCCTCCTCAGGAGAGAAGGCATAAGATACAACGGGCCATTTGACAGGATGGAGGACGCGGTCGACGCCGCGATCGGCACTATAATGGAGCGGCGCGGCGTGAAGAACACGTCAGAGATCGTCCTGCTCTCTCCCGGGGCTTACGCCGATGAGCACTTTGCAAACGAGTTCGAGCGCGGAAGGGAGTTCAGGACGATAGCGGAGAGGATCAAGGATCCTAGCTCATCGAGAAAAGACGTCTGATCTCGGTGACCGTCTTCTCCTTGTCCTCATCCGTAGCAGCAAGCTTCTCCAGCCTTTCCTTCACCGATTCCTCGAGGATCATCTCCCCTACCTTCATCAGCGCGGAGTTCGCTGCGTTGAGCTGCACGAGGAGGGAGGCGGTGTCCCGGCCCTCCTCAAGCATTCTGTCGACAGCCATGACCTGGCCGGCTGCCTTCTTGAGCCTTATGTGGAGCGTTTCCTTATCCATCAGCCTACATTCCCGTTGACATACTTCTCGACGCGGAGGAAATGCCCGTCCGCACCAAGCTTCTTTCCCTCGATGGTCACATAGCCATCGATTGTCTTCATCGGAAGTGCGAAGAAGTGATCCGGCTTGATATATGTCGTGACCTTCTCCACCTCGCTTTCTCCCTCATACTTGAGAACCGTTCCCGGAGCGATGTCATCGGCCCAGATAAGCTCGCATGTGGAGTGGGTCTCATCATCCGGAGCGGACGCGGCAAGGAGCATCCCAAAGCTCTTGACCCCACGGAAGTTAGCTGGCTTGAGGTTGGACACAAGCACGATGTTCCTTCCCATGAGCTCGTCTATCGTGTAGTACGGCACGATAGAGGAAACGATCTGCCTTGGCTCGGCCTCGCCGCAGTCAAGCTTGAGTATATAGAGCTTATCGCCATTAGGATGCTTCTCGACATCGACGATCTTCGAAACCTTCAGTATGACGCGGCGGGAGAATTCCTCCGCAAGCGTCTCTTTCTTCTCTGCATTATCTTCCATCTTCATCTCTCCATTGCCCTCTTCGGCCTTGCGCTCCTCCCTTTCCTGCTGGGATCCGGAGTACTTCTCCTTGAGGCTCTTTATCCTCTCATCCTCAAGCTTCTCGAAAAGAAGCTCGACAGAACCGACCTCGAGCGTGACGTCGGTCTTCCCGATATCATTCCACGTGGCGCTCTCCGAGCCGATGAACGAAAGGATCTTCCGTCCTGTGGAAGGCATATACGGTGTGACCATAACGCCCAGGTCCCTGATAAGGTACATCAGCGTGGCAAGGAGCCTTTCCGCCTTCTCCGGATCCTCCTTCCTCGCCTTCCAAGGCTCGCCCTCCTGGAATGCCTTGTTGCCGACATCCGAAAGCTCAAAGATCGCGCGGAGCGCATCCTTCTCATCAGCCTTCTCGAGAGAGGCCGTGATCTCCTCCTCCCTCTTCCTGATCTCGGCAAGGAGCTCCTCATCGAAGCCCGCGCCCTCGATCCTGCCATCATAGAAGCGCTTGACGAACGTAAGCGTCCTGTTCACGAGGTTCGAGAGATTCCCGATAAGCTCCTTGTTGACCTTCTCCTGGAAATCGAGCCAGGTGAATGTGAAGTCGCTCTTCTCGGGCCTGTTGTAGAACATGTAGAAGCGCCAGACATCCGCGGGGATACCGGTCTCCTCGACATCATTGCCGAATATTCCGATGCCCTTGGACTTCGAGAACTTGCCGCCCTCATAGTTAAGGTATTCGGTCGAGGACATGTGGTAGAGCATCGTCCACTTCTCCTTGGTGCCAAGGAGCGTTGCCGGGAAGACAACAGTATGGAATGGGATATTATCCTTTCCTATGAACTGGAAGAGCTCCGTGTTCTCGGGATCCCTCCACCAGTACTCCCAGTCCTTCGTCTTGTTGGCCGTGATCGAGATGTATCCGATAGGAGCGTCGAACCAGACATAGAAGACCTTGTCCTCATATCCTGGCTTATTCACAGGGATGCCCCACTTGAGGTCACGGGTTATGCACCTCTCCTGAAGCCCATCCCTAATCCATGACATCGTGGTCTGCACCGCGTTCCTGGCCCAGAAACCCTCGACCGAGGCCTTGTCCATCCATGCCTGGAGCTGAGGAAGGAGCTTCGGAAGATCAATATAGAGGTTCTTCGTCTTCTTGACGATCGGAGTTGCGCCGCATACGGAGCACTTAGGATCGATAAGCTCCGTGGGATCGAGGAGCGTGCCGCACTTCTCGCACTGGTCTCCCCTCGCGTCCTCGTTTCCGCAGTGCGGGCATGTGCCCTTCACGAAGCGGTCCGCAAGGAAGCGTCCGCACTCAGGGCAGTAAAGCTGCTCCGATTCCTTCTCCGTTATATAGCCATTGTCATCGCAGGCCTTGAAGATAGCCTGGACGATCTCCGTCTGGAGAGGCGTTGATGTGCGCCCGAAGTAATCGAAATCTATATCGAACCAGCGGTAGATGGCCTTATGTATCTCATGGTAATGATCGCAGAGCTCACGAGGAGTGACCCCTTCCTGAAGAGCCCTGGTCTCGCTTGCGGTACCATACTCATCTGTCCCGCACACATACATGGTCTCATAGCCACGGCTGCGGCAGAAGCGCGCGAAGACATCCGCGGACAGGACCTGCGTGAGATTTCCCAGATGAGGTATGTTGTTGACATACGGCAAAGCCGAAGTGATAAGTCTTTTCTTCATGCCATCACTATAACCCCCATGGGGCATGAATCTCAATAAGCTATGACTAAGTGCATCATGTCTTTTCACCAATATTGTACAGACATCTTTAAAAAAGATTCTCTTTAACTAAATACATCGTACAATCACATAAGATACCAAAACCAAAACACACCCTCTCAGTTTTAATCATAATCCCTCCTCATGCTTGGAGAAAACCACATATACAAGCTCAAGTACGGCTGCATGTTAGAAACATCTCCACATGCGTGGAGAAAACGCTCTTCTTACTCTGCTTACTCTTCTCTTCTTGGAAACATCTCCACATGCGTGGAGAAAACGATGAGGAAGGCTTATCAGATGCCAGCATAGCAGAAACATCTCCACATGCGTGGAGAAAACGTTCATATCATATATGACGACAAGCCAATCAAAGAAACATCTCCACATGCGTGGAGAAAACTTATACTTATTCGATTAATAGAGGTTTTCGTAAGAAACATCTCCACATGCGTGGAGAAAACATACCAAGGACGAGCGCAACTCAAAACGGGACAGAAACATCTCCACATGCGTGGAGAAAACGATAAGTTCAATCGGCCCCACTATCATTGCTTGGAAACATCTCCACATGCGTGGAGAAAACGCCCGTTGGTATGAACTGAAAAATATCATCTTAGAAACATCTCCACATGCGTGGAGAAAACGCCAGCCTTTTGAGGTATCGCATCTAGCGCCCAGAAACATCTCCACATGCGTGGAGAAAACTCCCCGGCTTTCGGACAGGCGGCAGTGATCCCAGAAACATCTCCACATGCGTGGAGAAAACCGTATGACTACATGGGTAAAGTGGCAGTGTCAAGAAACATCTCCACATGCGTGGAGAAAACCTCATATCCTAGGCGTAGGCAAGGCCATTGCAAGAAACATCTCCACATGCGTGGAGAAAACGGAAGTCCAGAAGTGAAATAATCCTTTTCCCAGGAAACATCTCCACATGCGTGGAGAAAACTCGCCATCATAAGAAAGGAAGGAACGATCCACAGAAACATCTCCACATGCGTGGAGAAAACACTACACCTTCAGGGAAGCCAATGGCACATGGAGAAACATCTCCACATGCGTGGAGAAAACGGGTGCATCGGTAGTCCTGAAGAAGGATGTCGAGAAACATCTCCACATGCGTGGAGAAAACCGAGAACCACAGCGTGACCGAGACATATGCCAAGAAACATCTCCACATGCGTGGAGAAAACTGCGGTCATAGCACTTAACAGCGCGATTGCCAAGAAACATCTCCACATGCGTGGAGAAAACAAGACACAAGAAGAATCATGATCAAGGTCTGAGGAAACATCTCCACATGCGTGGAGAAAACTCCTCAGAAAGAGCCTGCTGACGATTAGCCATAGAAACATCTCCACATGCGTGGAGAAAACATCATCAGAACACCGAAAGAAAATAAGATGATAGAAACATCTCCACATGCGTGGAGAAAACTTTTAGTCAGCGTCCTTCTACGAATGTAAGGCGGAAACATCTCCACATGCGTGGAGAAAACGAACCTCATAGATCACCTCAGAAACCGAAAGTAGAAACATCTCCACATGCGTGGAGAAAACATCATCAGAACACCGAAAGAAAATAAGATGATAGAAACATCTCCACATGCGTGGAGAAAACTAGAGTAGCTGGGCATCTCCGTGACAACTTGGAGAAACATCTCCACATGCGTGGAGAAAACACTGCCCTCTGGATTTATTCTCAGCCCATTGCAGAAACATCTCCACATGCGTGGAGAAAACGACCCCGAATGGAAGGAGCATAAGGATGAGATAGAAACATCTCCACATGCGTGGAGAAAACATATGCAAGGCTCATCCATTGTCTAAGAAGATAGAAACATCTCCACATGCGTGGAGAAAACGGACTATAATGATGCTCAGTTTTATGATTTTGGGAAACATCTCCACATGCGTGGAGAAAACAGTATAAACGCAACGAAAAAATATAAAATCAAAGAAACATCTCCACATGCGTGGAGAAAACCCTTCGTTTCCTTCGCTGCCTGCTGCTTCGTCGGAAACATCTCCACATGCGTGGAGAAAACAAGTGTCAAAATTGAAAAAGCACCGTTGAATCGGAAACATCTCCACATGCGTGGAGAAAACCTTATAGATTCCCTCGAGCTTCTGGGCGTTTCGGAAACATCTCCACATGCGTGGAGAAAACAAATAAGCAGCTTCTTTAGAAAGCCGACGCTCAGAAACATCTCCACATGCGTGGAGAAAACTCACCCTGGGGCGTAACAGTAACTCCCTTGGGAGAAACATCTCCACATGCGTGGAGAAAACCAGGAAGCCTCGGCGCTGATAGCCGTCTATAAAGAAACATCTCCACATGCGTGGAGAAAACCGTCCACGTCCTCCGGCTTCTTCTGGAAGACCGGAAACATCTCCACATGCGTGGAGAAAACTAGTACCATCTTCAAGAGTATCATCCTGGGGAGGAAACATCTCCACATGCGTGGAGAAAACAGTCTTATCTCCATACTCACCACATGCAAAGTAGAAACATCTCCACATGCGTGGAGAAAACATGATGCCGACGCAATGCTGGAACCGGGGCATAGAAACATCTCCACATGCGTGGAGAAAACAGCGACATATAGTGCTGTTTAATCAACTATAACTGTATATTACACTATTGTCCTACGCTATTTCTATCAAAAACCAGCGGCAATCCATTGATGTTGCCTATATAATCCAAGGAAAACCCTTTTTTGATTACTTTATAGTACGGAGCCTTCCTTGAGCTTTCCATTATCAATAAGCCTGACTCTTCGGAACAACTATTGTAAAGATAATCAACAACTTGCTTGGCAACCGAATCCTTGACGCCAGATACAAAGACATTTGGCTTTATCTCAATAAACCAAAGCTTCATCCTGCCTCTGACTGCAGGTGGAATTCTTTCAGCCATTACGACAATCATCATTGGCCTCCGATAATTCTTTTGATGTCATCTGGCATACGCTCCAAGAGCATATGTTCAGATACTCTTTTCCTGAACTCGTCAAGCAATGCTTTCCGATCATAATCCCCTGCGAACCTTGCAGTCATAGAGAAAGCGAAATCTATGCAAAGATCTGCCTTATACAAATCCGCTATATCATATACAAATGGTAAAGGACTTCCTGTATGGACAAATCCAATATAAGGAGAGAAACCTATCGAGAAAACAACAGAAAGAACCAAGGCATATAAAGCTGTGTTTGCTGCTGTAAGGATCTTATTGGTGATATCACTAAGCTCGAACTGTCCGGGGACATACCTGCGGCCTTTCCATCCGACGCCATATTCCCTAGCCTTTTCCTCATATAAAGCCCGTACCCGTAATCCTTCCTTACCCATAAGATCGTGAATGCTTGCTGTTGATATATCATCATCAGGAAAACGCTCAGCAAACATCCGCCTGGCTACCTGTGTTCTGGTATCAGGAGAAGAAGCCAAGGACATCTGCTGTCTCATAAACCTGCTGTCAGATGTCGGACTCTGCCCTATTGCATAGAATAGCAAGCTATCCTCTCCAACCCAGCAGACAGTTGTATTTGCTGCGGACATCACCTTGATCGCCTCATGGGTTACCGAAGTCCCAGGCCCTAACAATATCGTACCAATCGTAGCTATCGGTAGCCTGACAACGAAGTTCTGCGAATCTATCCATTTGACAGAGCTATCGTCAATCTCAATCCGTCCACGCTCAAGATAAAGAAAAGGATATCTATCTTTGATCTGCGGGAGGTTATCATGGGTTATCTTGATGATAAGTCTATTATCAGGCATCGCTTTCTATTATCGTTACATACCTCGATTCATATTGCTTATGTTCGCCGAATGCTATCGGTATGTCATTCAGGACCAATACCTCTCCATCTTCGGGACATCGACCTTCAATAACATGGAATTGCTCTATATAACCATCGCTCCTCTCGTCCTTAGCAGCTTCAGCTTTCTCAATACTGTCATAAATACCGCAAAAGACAGGAGCAGAAGGTATGCAGGTCCGACGGCCCAGGAATAAAGGCCAAACTGGATTCTGAAGAGAATCCTCTATGGTTTTCTCAAGACCCTCAGGAAGTTCCAGGATAACGGCGAAAGCCGCATCTTGGAGGTAATGCCTATAGGTCAGTTTCGCTCCTCCGCCAACAGAATTCCCACCGTCACGCTTCTTCGGAATCATCCTTGACTCCCAGCCTGTCGACTTATATCCATTTCCCACTACCTGATAATCTACCATTTCAGAGGGAGCAGCGCTCTGAGTTGAATATGAATAGACATACTGCGGCAAGCCTTTGAATCTCCTCAGCAATTCAACTTGAGGTCCTCCTGCTCCCATGGCCGAGAGCAAAAGGCCCAACACACCGGATCGCGTAGGGAAGCTGAGGGTTGTCCTCAAGCTGAATTTCGAATCATATCCCCAGGCCTGAAGAGGTCCTTCAAGCCACAACAAAGCATAATGGGACATCATGACTCCTTATCAGGAAGACTCGATAATGCATCCTGCAGATCTGAACAAAGATCATCTATCCCATATTCATCAGAATCCCCATAAGTGAATTCTCCTATTTTCTGGAACAGGGATCCCATCAACTTCTCATTCCTATCCAGAGCAGCCTCCATTGCTTCTATGCTTGGCTTGGCATATCCCTCGCCTCTTGAAATCACAGGCTTGTCGAATGAAAGCTGCAAACACTGTCCTTTCCGAACATAGACATGAGCATAATTCCAAGGACAGTACCCAGCGAAAGTCGTCTGACGTGCTGCGGGAACAGCAACATAGAGCGCTTTCGTGAATGCATCTACTGCCTTAGCTATATCAGCATCATCCCCTAATGTATCTGCAAGCATGCCTAGATCCAGCGATATATAGCGATAATATGTGCCTGATGTGAATTCAGACGATCCGAGATGTTTAGCACTTGCTTTATCATTTCCGCTTACGAAGTCATCAACTGCAGTGAAGAAATCAACAGAGGAAGATATGCGATGAGTCGTGATTGCATGTGAAAAGGAGCTTGCAGCCTCGACATTTAGATCGACAGCATTCGCGACCATTCGACCGAACAAAGCGATATCAAGGCCATCAAGATCCGCAAATCCTTTCTTTCCAGCCTTTTTGATTTCTTTGGAAATAATCTTATCAAGATCCTTTGGCTGTTCCTTCGCCCCTGGCTTGAACTCTTTGTCGACATAGTTGGCAAGGGCCTTGACTTCACTATCAGAGATAAAGAGCAAAGTATCCTTTGGGAGGATCTCTGCAATCTTCTTTATGAACTTCTGCTTTTCTTCTGAGACATCTCCTGTGCAGTGTGCCTCGATAAGCTCAGCAATCTTCTTTGTCCTGACAGCAATATGTATATCAAGATCGCGCAATGCCAATCTTACTTGCCTTTTCCAGCATTGGCTGCTTATACGGCCTCTTTCTACACCGCCGACAATAGCTGTCTTAGGAGCTCCGACATCATCCCTATTCAGGCATGTCACAGGAAATGACTGCAGGATATGATACTCGATCTTGACTCCACGATAATCCTTCATTATCAATCCTCCTTTATTGGCTTGAGCTGCATCAGTCCCATTCCAAATCCTTTATAAGGACCAATACCTTGCTTGATTGCATCTATGAAACTATCCCTTTCCGTCACATCAAAGACCCCAATGATATCTACGGAAGAGATGGTTATGGTTCCACGGCCATTGCCTGGCCGCATCTTGAACGTGAAAGATGACTCCTTATCAAGTGAGTCCTCTTCAAAGGCAACCCCAATGCGGTTTGCACGCTGAGTGAGCCAGCCTACAGCTTTATCTGTTCTGGAATCCACTCGGATAACCTTGCCGTCTGATTTCACGACAGGAGCGAATCTCAGACGGAAGAAGTACCTATCCTGCATCAGGAAATCCAATGGAATATGATTAGTCCGAATCTCACCTACTGCAGGATCGGATGGATATACACTTGATTGGATGGTTAAAGCTAGATTCCCTAGATTATCAAAATCAGTTCTGTACAGAAACTTCCGCTCACGCTCCTGCGGGAATAGGCCATAGACAAACTGATGGATCGAATAGTAATCATCAATGTGATTTACCAGCCGGGTCCTTACAGGAAGAGTCAATCGAGAGAGATAAAGATCATTCATTATCATTATCTCCTTCTGCACCTAGATAATCAGCTGCCCATGCGGCTTTGATGCGATCGCGATTCTCCTCATATCTGAAGGCTAATAGGTCTTTCAATAAGCATTTGAAATCAAGGGCTATCCCTTCCGAAATCATATAAGAAAGGGTTGGCCTGAGTATGGCTATCAAATCCAGAAGATCATCGCATGAAAGGAATCTAATCAATCTAGGAGGAAACTGCTTGTTTTCAGATTTGCCTTTAGAGATAACACGAAAAGCCTTTCCTATGCCGATTTCCCCATTGCCGGATTGCCTGGATTTTCCAATCGCAGATCCAATAAGAGCATATGATCGCCGTACCATATCAGAATCAAGCTTACCTGCAAAGCTCATTATGACAGGCCATACACGCCATTCAAATGAAGGATTATCAGCACGCCTGAGATCAGCACGGAAACCTGTATCTTCAGAACATCTCCTGAAGAGATAATCCACATATTCATCGCTTCTTGCCAAGATCGACACCTCCTCTCATTGGCTTGTTCTTCATCCAGACCAGGATCTGTCTTGCGCTTTCATGAGGACAAAGAGAATCATAGACATCAATTACGATCTTCCTCATGGAACTGAGTATCAGCTCTATCTCTGTGTTGTTATCAGAAAGGCAAGCGTTGATGAGTCCATTTGACAATGGCTCAGCTGCAAGCCAATACATCTTCCGGCCCTTTGCGGATATATCCGTTGAATCATCAATCAGGCTGCAATATGCCTTGATTGCCTTCTGCAATCCAGCAGAATACCCTTCCACCTTCTTCATAGCCTCAGCTAAGCGGCCATATCCGTCGGAATCCATGAACTCACTTGCAAGAGTCACTTCCGATTCGACGTAATCATCGTCTTGCTTAACGCTTTGATCACCGCTGTTTGCCCTAAGCCTTAGACCTCCTGACCACACAGAGAAAACATCCATATTCTCCTTGGTACGCCTCATGAACAAGCGAAGGATATCGCATGAATACTCCGATGAATCGTCATATACCGCCTGAAGCATAGCAACAAAGGATCGCCAGGGTTTCTTTGCAGGATCGGCAAACAATGCCACATTATCTTCCTTCCTGATTGTTATAAAAGGTTCATAATAACCATCCTTGATCTTTGGATACTGCAAACCTTCCGTATATCTTATTCCCCCATCATCAAGAAGCACAAAGCGGGAGATGGAAACAAGCCATGCGTACACTGAAGATTGCAATTCCTTAGCCCTATTATCTGCTTCTCCGGTTGGCATATTTTCCCAAGGAGGTCTGACATCAAGCCTGAGCCCTCCATGCAGCTCCATCAGATCATCATCAGTAAAATAATTAAGCCATACTGTTTCTCTAATGGAATTGCCTTTCAAGCATGTCTGGAGATATCCATTAGTCCCTCCAAGGCTAGGACCAGCCTTTGCGCTCTTGGTTCTTGTCTGGAAACCAGGTGACAACGGCTTGATGAAGCTTGTACGCTTCCCGCCTGGCGCATAGTTCATCAGCTGGGTAATGAAGACAGCCTTATCCGCATCATCAAGTTCAGACTTATCCTGAAGCTGCCTAAGCAATGAATCATTCTCTGAAGCTAGATCAGGAAGATATCCGAAATATATCTCCTGGACCTTTGCCTCCTTGATTTCTGCAAGCACGGGCATCTGTAGGAAAGGCTTATCCCCATAAAGATAAAAACAGCTCTCATGGCTTTGCAGATAATCGATTATCCTATCGGATAAGCCATTAACCCCGGTTTCTTTCCAGGCCTCTTCATCTTTAAGACGACAGGAAGCCTGGGCTATTGCTATAAAGAGCTTTATAAGCGCTATTTTCTGAATCGCATTTCCTGCAAGGTCATGGATAGAATCATCTGAGAAGATATCCAATAAGGATACCCTTCCCTTGCCTACGGCAGGAATCCACTTCTCATGGACAAGATTGAAGCGTGAATCAGCCAAGATGCTTACTCCTTGCTAAGATAATACCCTAGATTCGGCTCATAATGGCATTTTTCCAGCAAATTTCCGAAAACATCGAAAAGCTGATGTCCGTCACCCTTCAGCATTATGTAGAAATCATCATCAACATAGATATAGCGAGATAGCATATCGTCTGCTTTCTCGGATTTAACAAGGGAAGGACAGCTGCTTTCTGGAACATTTATAATCGATTCCTCAAGCTGGATTGATATCATGGCCTTCTCTCGTGGGTCTTGTGCCCTTAAAAGATCAATCCACTCTCCCTCTATAAGCAATATCTTTCCTTCTTCTGGCTTGATTTTCGAGATAAGAAGAACTCGTTTATATCGTAGTTCCGAATATCTCGGCAAAGCAGTGTCAGACAAAACAGAACCGACCTTTGAAATTGATCTATATGCAAGGTTCCGTAATTTTGATGTTTTTGATATCAATTCATTTTTTAAACTTATTATTTTAGTATTATATTCATTTATATCACTATAAACTTCATCTAATTTCAATCTTATTTCATATGGCACAGAAATCGTTTCAGTATTTTCCAATGCTTTAATTGTCCGGTATAATATGTATCCTGAATAAACTGCAGCACTAGGTCCAAGTACATCTGGGTTATCCTGTACATCTTCAGCAGAAGGATGAAGCAAATGGCAGATAGGCTTCCCTCTTCTGCCGGGATGATCATGGCGCCATAACCTGCCAATACGCTGGAAAACCATATCTATTGGCGCGATAGCCGTATACAGGACGTCAGCATCTATGTCTAGAGACTGCTCAAGAATCTGTGTTCCCACAAGTATGAAGCCTTTTCCCAATCCTCGCTTATCCCAGTTTTCCTTGCTGAAGATCGCTGTGTATTCATTCTCTTTCCGGCTTCTGTCATTTCCTAGGAATCGGGAATGGATAAGGCCTGTTCCAGCAACTCCCCAGCACCTAGAGGAGAACTTCCTATATGCATCCTGGGCATCTGCGACTGTATTTTCTATCCAAAGGACATATTGTCCATCCAAGGTATCCTCAACCGCAGAATCAATTGCAGATTCCCTGTCATTCTCATGTACAAGTGAGATCGTCTTTCTTTTATCTCCTTTTACTGCTATCTCTCTAATAGACGCACATGAGCTAACCGTGACAGATGGATATGCATCGGAGAGATTTTCGCTTTCATGAGCTCCAATAAGTTCCATCCTGACTGATTTCTGCAATGTTGCGCTCAATATGATCACGGTTGCGCCTAATGACCTTAATTGCTTGATAAGCTCATCAATCAGCAAACCTGTATAGCTATCATAGCTATGTACTTCATCAAGGATGACAACCTTTCCTGCCAAGCCGAATGTACGCACAGCTGAATGCTTTACGGAAATTACGCTCATCAATGCCTGATCTATGGTACCTACCCCGAATGGGGCCAATATCATACGTTTTCGAGAATCAAACCACGAAGATTCAGGAAAACCATCAGCAAACACGCAGTTGTACAGAAAGGAATTCCCGAAAACAAGTTTAGAAGGAATATATTCCTCTGCAAGTATTGCTTTCAGAAAAGCATCAACACGCTTTTTGATATGACGTGAGGTAAGTGTTGTAGGCAATGCAAAATAGATTCCTTCGGCCTCTTCTGCTGATAAAAGCTTGTATGCAGCATATAATGCGGCTTCGGTCTTCCCGGAACCTGTTCCGGCTTCAAGTATATACACCCCAGGACCGTTAACACTATCAACAAAAGCCTCTTGTTCAGGACGCATATCAAAGCCAAAGATATCTTTAAAAGAAAGACCTGCTTTATATTCATGAGCATGAAAGCCAGACTTAACTACAGAATCAAGGAATATTGTTTTACTACCAAGCTCGTTCAAAGCGATTGATGAGCTTATCCAATCGGAGACTGTAGTCAGTCCCAGCAAAAATTGGATAATGGATGCATCAAACCCCGAAAGATCCTGTATGGCGCATCCAAATATGCTTTTCATTTCATCAACAAAACGAATCCTGGCCTTTTGCCATTCATCGCCGCCAAATCTTTCAGCATTCGCAGCAAATCTATCATCCTGTAGCCATCCATGATGAGCACCTTCAATATATGCAACTTGCTTTCCCAGAAGATCCTTAAGTGCTGAATAGCTTATGACACTATGCGGTATATCACTTGGTTTGCTTTCCTTATATTCATTAAGCCCAAACAAAGACAGCAAGGAATCTCCAGATTCAAGTTGTAATGCATTTGCTATCTTAGTTTGGAACGTTGGTGATATCTTTCCCACATCATGCAATGAGGCGATCAGTTGATAGCCCTCTAAAAATAAGCCGAGCCTTGCAAGAAAAGGGAATTGCTGTGATAAGACCTCAGAAATCCTTCCAGTTGCAGTACAATGCTGGACAACAGTCATTCCCGGTTGCACAATACCGGCAATCCTTTCGGTTTTCGCCAGGCAAGCATCCTGATTTATCTCATCCTTCCATACCCGCTTAATCTTAGGCCGCAACATTATGGAATAGATTATAACCCATAGTTCATTGATTATATTCATCAAACAGCTTATAGGCATTGTGAACTTTGGAATTCAATACTCATTCATAGTGTATATAACTGAAACATCTCCACATACGTGGAGAAAACTCGTTCTTGAGCGTATAGTCGGAGTTCTTCATGGAAACATCTCCACATATGTGGAGAAAACGTTCCACCGATATAGACAGGCTCGCAGAATTGAGAAACATCTCCACATATGTGGAGAAAACTGAGGATGGAAAGTTCTATACGCTTGATGGCAAGAAACATCTCCACATATGTGGAGAAAACCTCTTAATGATGCTAATGCCGAGGCCCGTCGTAGAAACATCTCCACATATGTGGAGAAAACTCCGTATACATGCTGTAACGAAGCTGAGTGAGAGAAACATCTCCACATATGTGGAGAAAACCACAGCAACCTTTGCCCTGTTCGTGAACCGCCAGAAACATCTCCACATATGTGGAGAAAACGTGTCGGGTAGCATGGCCTCGGGAAGGGTATAGGAAACATCTCCACATATGTGGAGAAAACGATGGTCAAATGGAATTCCCAAGCATACATATGGAAACATCTCCACATATGTGGAGAAAACAGCGACATTTTGTGTTTTATATCATTTAAGTACACTAGCTATAGCTTAATTCCAAACGCTAAAAATAAAAAACTGTTGTTAGTATATCACTATTTCCGTAATCTATATTACGTCGCATTATGATTTTATAGGCCCTAGATAGGATGCTAATATCCGATTGATATATCTAGAACATATAGATTGAATTTTGCATTATTGCTATTGCATTAACAATCTGTTTCTGCTATATTCTCTTCTGTTGCTGAAAAAGCAGACGTTTGGCGCGATAGCTCAGTTGGTAGAGCAAGCGGCTCATATCCGCTCGGTCAGGGGTCCGAGTCCCTTTCGCGCTATAAGGCCTCAGAGATGAGGCCTTTTCTTATGCCTTCGCGATCCTGTTCTTCAGAATTCCAAGCCCTTCGATCTCGATCTCCACGACATCCCCGGGATTCATTCCTGAAATGCCGCCAGGAGTGCCTGTCGAGATGACATCTCCTGGAAGAAGCGTCATGACGCGCGAGAGATATGAGACAAGATAAGGAACAGGGAAGATCAGATTCGAGGTATTGGACTTCTGCTTGGTTTCGCCATTCACGCGGCTTGTGATCATGAGATTGCCGCCATCAACCTCATCCGAGATATACGGGCCGAGAGGGAGGAACGTGTCAAAGCCCTTAGCTATGGTCCACTGTCCGTTCTTAGGCTGCAGGTCGCGTGCTGTCACATCATTCGCGATAGTGTAGCCCAGGACATATGAAAGAGCATCCTCCTCCGTCACGTTCCGGCACCTTTTCCCGATCACCACCGCAAGCTCCGCCTCATAATCAAGGCGATGGCACATCTCCGGGTAGATTATGTCATCACCAGGCCCGATGAGCGCCGTGGACGGCTTCATGAACACAACAGGCGTCTCGGGGATTGGAAGGCCGAATTCCTCAGCATGGTCGCGGTAATTAAGCCCTATGCAGAGAGCCTTTGAATAGGAGACCGGCGGAAGAAGCCTGACATCCTGCAGATCGTAAGAAGAACCTGTCAGCTCAAGCCCTGTAAATGGCGTTCCCTCCGCGGCAAAGGCCCTGCCGTCCTTTAGGATTCCATAGCACTCCCCTTCCCTATCAGTGATCATCCTGATGTACTTCATATTTCCTCCTCCTACCTATGTACACCATTTCTTCATTGACAACAATCTTCCTTTCTGCAAAATCTCAGACATGGAATTCCTTATCGCTTTATTGATCATCCTCATGTGCGCCTTTGCATCGACTTATCTAATCGGCTCATTCTTCATGTCCATCGCCATCATCAGGAAGAAGAAGCCCTCTGATAGCTTCGTGCCTGACGAGGAGAAGGAAAAGAAGGAGAAGGACAGGGAAAGGATAAAGGCCTCCAAGGCCCTTCTCGATAAGAGGGCTGAGGAACTTCTGAAGAATACGGAGGATCTCCACCCTGAGATCACCACCCCGGATTTCCTGACGCTCCGCGCGTCCTTCTTTCCCAATGACAGGGACAGATACGCGATCCTCGTGCATGGCTACACGGGATCAAGGAAGGAGATGATGAGCAAGGCAGCTGTTTTCCATAGCTGGGGATATAGCGTGCTCGTGCCTGATAACAGGGCGCATGGGGAGAGCGACGGGAAGTATATCGGCATGGGCTGGCTTGATAAGGATGACATAGGGCTCTGGATTGACTGGATAAGAAAAAGGAACCAGGATGTGAGGATAGTGCTTCTGGGCGTCTCCATGGGAGGCGCTACTGTCATGATGGCGGCTGGGGAGAACTTTGAAGGCGTTGAGGCCGTGATAGATGACTGCGGCTATACATCCGTCTGGGATATCTTTGCAGATGAGCTCAGGTCGCTTTACCATCTTCCCGCATTCCCGATTCTCGAGATGTGCAGGGTCATGATCAGGCTCAAGGCAGGATATGACATAAAGGAAGCGTCCAGTATAAACCAATTGAAGAGAACTACAGTTCCTATATTATTCATACATGGTTCTGATGATAATTTCGTTAAGACCTATATGGTTTATAAGAATTATGATGCGAAAGCAAATGGAGATAAGGATATACTGATAGTAAAAGCCGCGGGACATGCTATGGCTGAGATAGAGAATCCGAAGCAGTATTATGGCAAGATAGAGGAATTCCTATCGCGATACGGCTTATTATGATATGAGAAGACAATCGAAAAGCGGGCATTGCCCGCTTTCCCTTTCCAGAGTCTCTTCCCTTATTTCTTGAGGAGGTCCCTGATCTCCGTGAGGAGCACGATGTCCGGAGCTGGAGCCGCCGGAGCTGCAGCAGCTGCTGCCTTTTCCTTCTTTGCGCTTGCCTCCCTCATCTTGTTGATGGCCTTGACGATGCAGAACACAGCGAAGGCGATGATGACGAAGCTGATGATCTTGTTGATGAAGAGACCATAGCGGATCGCGACAGCCTCTGCGCTCTCTGTCGCTGGCTTGAGGACGATCTGAAGGTTCTGGAAGTCGATGCCGCCAGTGAGAAGGCCGACGATCGGCATGATGATGTCATTGACAAGTGAGTTGACGATAGCCGTGAAAGCGGAGCCTACGACAAGGCCTACGGCCATATCCATAACATTGCCGCGAGCGATGAACTTGCGGAATTCAGCGAAGAAACCTGTTTCTTTCATTTTATTTCCTTATATTATTGAATTTCACTTCATTAAGCATTTATGATTTCATGTTGTCAATAAGGAGAATAAGATGTTTTTTCCAGAAGGATACAAGCCGCTTCTCGGACCGCACGAGACAGAGAAGGCGATCAAGGACGCAAAGGACACGTTCGAGCGCGAGCTCTCGGGAGCCTTGAGGCTTTCCCGCGTGACATCTCCCCTCTTCGTTCCATCGGCGTCCGGCATAAACGATGACCTCAATGGCATTGAGAATCCTGTCCGCTTCAGCGTCAAGAACCTCGATGGCAAGGATATGGAGATAATCCAGTCGCTCGCGAAATGGAAGAGGATGGCGCTTGCCGATTACAAGATCGCGCATGGCCGCGGGATCTATACCGACATGAACGCGCTCCGCCCCGATGATGATATCGACGCGATCCATTCGATATACGTCGACCAGTGGGACTGGGAGAAGGTCATAACGAAGGGTGAGAGGAACCTGGATTACCTCAAGGAAACAGTGAGGACGATCTACAGCGCGATAAAGCGCACGTCCTTTCTTCTTTCAGAGGATTTCCCGGAGATCCACGATACCCTTCCGGAGGATATCACATTCGTGTTCTCTGAGGACGCGAGGGATGAGTTCCCGACGCTCACTCCGCAGGAGAGGGAGAGAGAGCTCGCGAAGCGCTATGGCGCTGTATTCCTCATCGGCATCGGCTATGGCAATCCTCCTCACTCAGGACGCGCTCCTGACTACGATGACTGGTCAACGCCGACCGTGGACGGCCACCATGGCCTCAATGGGGATATCATAGTGTGGGATACGGTACGCTCAGATTCCCTTGAGCTTTCGAGCATGGGCATCAGGGTGGACAGGGACGCGCTTCTCAGGCAGCTAGATATAAGGGGCTGCAAGGAAAGGGCTGACCTTTACTGGCATAAGCGCCTTCTCGCCGGGGACTACCCGGAGACGATCGGAGGAGGCATCGGACAGTCAAGGCTCTGCATGTTCCTTCTCCACAAGGCTCATGTCGGAGAGGTCCAGGCGTCGGTATGGCCGGATGAGGCAAGAGCGGAAGCGAAGGCGCATGGCGCGATGCTTCTGTAACTAACTCGTTGCACTGTTGATAATTACGAAATTGATAAAAATATTTTTCAAAACTGATTGACGAAAATATCCAAAAGTAGTAGGTTATCACAGTGCCAATTGAGCGGTCGTGGTGGAATTGGTAGACACGCTAGCTTGAGGTGCTAGTGGTCGAAAGGCTATGCTGGTTCAAGTCCAGTCGACCGCACTTTCGTTAATCCTTCTGCTGTATGGAAATACGGTCGAAGGATTTTTTCATACCACTAGCTGAAATCCTTCCTCCGGAAATAGCTGGTTCAATTCCGGTTCAATCACAAGGAGGAGAACTATGTACAAAAGCCCGGAGTATTACACCCTGACAAAGGCTGCGAATGGCATGATCTACTACTATGCCTATGACCAGCATGGAAACCGGATCAGGAGATCCACCGGATGCAGGACGAAACAGAAGGCCTTGATGGAAATCAATCGTCGCATAGCAGAGGGCGTACTCTACGAAAGCCAGCATTCGCTATCAATCTCAAAGATCACCTTCAGGGAGTTCTCTGAGCCCTTTTGGGTATGGGAGACGTGTCCGATAATCCAGGACAAGCTCAAGAGGGGCGGACATTACTCATTAGATCTCTGCATCTCCAATCGGCAATCGATGGAAAAGCATATCATCCCATACTTCGGGGAGAAGCCCCTTCCATCTATAACCAGGAGGGATGTTGACAGGTGGATACTCCGCTTGCCTGAAGAGCATCATATAGCGGCATCTACGGCCAATAAGATGCTCTCGCTTCTGAAGCAGATGCTTCGCGTAGCTGTCTTTGATGGGATAATCCCCGAGTCTCCTGCAGAGACGATCAGGCCCTTGGTTGAGAAGCCAAGGAGAAGAGGAGCCTTCACAATGGATGAGGTCGTGAGGATCTTCTCCAGGAAATGGGATTTCGAGCCGGCATATGCAGCGGCATTCATAGCTGCATTCACAGGGATGAGGCTTGGGGAGATCCGGGCGCTGTGGGTCTCGCAGGTCCACGAGGGATACATCCTGGTGGACAGCGGCTGGTCTGACAAGGAAGGCAGGAAGTGCACCAAAAGCGGAAAGGATAGGATAATCCCTCTGACGAAAAGGATGCATTCCATCCTGGCGTCCCTTGCGGAAGGCCGAGCTGCGAATGAGCTAATCTTCTCCGCCGATGGCTTGATACCATACGATGACAAAGTCCTTACGGACCCATTGAAGGAGGCGATGGTGAAGGCTGGAATCGACTATGAAGCCAGGGAGCTTTCATTCCATTCCTTCCGGCATTTCTTCAACACACAGGTCGTTGCATCAGGACTTTCCGGGGAAATCGTAAGGAATATCATCGGGCATGAGTCAGAGGAGATGACTGATCACTATCTTCATCTGAATGCTGATGACCTTGCGGCGGTAAAGGATATCCAGCTCAAGCTTACTGGCATGATAAGGCGCTGAATGAAAGAGCCCTGCAGAAGCGAGCACTCCTGCAGGGCAGTATCAAAAAGGAGGAAATCTCTGTCAGAGCAGAGCCATATCCCCTGCCCTGCCATTGATCGTGACAGCCCCGGCGGCATAGCCGAACTTCGGCGCAGTCACATCCGCGATACCGACAGCCTTGCCATCCGTCACCGTGACAGTGACAGGAGTGAGCTTGAAGCCGTCAGAGCCGACAAAGGCCCCTGTGATCTCCCCGGCCTCGATCTCAGTCACCGGGAGCGGAAGCTTAGCGTAGCCCTCGACCGTGCCTACATCAAGCGTGAGGTCCACATGCTTGAAAGCATAAGCATCAGCGGTGAAGGCTCCGTCCTTCGTCTCTCCGGAGAGCTCAAGCGTAAGAGTCCCGGTAGCTGTCCTGGTATAGAGGTAGGCATCATCCTCGCCATTCCTATGGCCATCGAAGTCATACTTCGTGAGGGTCAGCGGAATGGTCATCGTCTTGCCATCCTCCGAGAAGACGATATCGCCAGCCACCATGGACTGCACGGTCACGCCTTCCTCATCATCCACCTCCTCGCCCTTGAGCACGTGGTCAAGATCTCCAAGCACCCTGACATGGCCGAAAGCCTCCAGGTATCCGGAGAGGGCTGCATAGTCCTCCGCCGCAGCTTCCTTGACGGCATCCTCCTCAGGCGGCACATCCACCGCCTTCGGGGAGCATCCGATAAATCCGACAGCGATAAGCACTGCCAGCATAATGATAAGTATCTTCTTCATCCTGAATCTCCTCAGAACATCCAGCCCACGCCGCAGCGGAACTGGAAGTTGTCGATATCAAAGCCGTTATAGCCATCCATGCCGCCTATCATGTAGTCGGCCCCGAGCTCAAGCATCAGGCTGTTGCCAAGCCTTGTGCCCACGGTCAGGCCTACGCCGAACTGCGGGATCACGTCCTTGAAGCCCACGATGCCATCGAGCATCAGATAGGCCTTGGTGCCTGCCTCCTCTTCGGCTGACGCGAGCCTTGCCTTGAGAGCGGAGATCTCGGCTGACTTGGCTTCGCTGGAAGCACGGGCTGCCTTGGCCTCGTCCCTTGCCTCGACAAGGGTAAGGTAGAGCTCCTCTGACTCATCCCCGCTCAGCCTCTTCCCCTGCTCTGCCTTTTCCAGCGATCTCGACTGCTCTGTCGAGATGTCCTTCAAGGCTGTCCCAGAGGGCTCTTTCTGCGATGCTTCCTCCGCTATCGGCTCCTCCGTCATAGCGATAGCTGCCTCCTCTGCCGCTTCTTTTCCCTGCAGCATAGGCCACGCCGCAAGCTGCGGCAGTGCCAAGAAGAGCAGCAATGAAAGCGCCAGGAGGACTCTGCAGAGCCTCCCTGATCCGCGTCCATAAACCTTTCCTTCCTTCATCTTCTTTCTTCTCCTTCTTCATCCGGTGCCTCCTCAGGATGCTGAGGCGGTGTCATCCTTATGCCTGCTCTCGATGAGCTTCTCGATGTACTGGCCGATGTTGGTCATGGCAGCAGCCCGCTCTGCAGAGAGCATATCGCCTGCGCGAGCAATCCCGTTGTATGTTCTGTAGGAAGCAGCAAGAGGCTTCCCAGTGAGAAGATCACCTTCGAGAGTGTCCCCCTTGAGCCTGCAAAACAATACTTCCTTCAGGGCGTCCCTTACCCCCTCATCATCCAGCTTCGGGAAAGCCTTCGCGGCCTTCCTATAGGCCTTCTCCAGGGTAAGGATCCTGCGCTCCTCATCTCCCATGACGGACCATGAGTACGCGAACCAGTACCATGCGGCAGTGCCTGCGATCCCCCCTATCAGGAGAAGCCCCCTGAGCGCGAACTGGAGCCATGTATCGCATGACGCCCAGTAGAGCCACAGCAGGTCGGACACTATCACGAAGAGCCCCAGGATCAGGTACTGCCAGGTGAAGAGCTCCCTGGAATAGAAAGCCTTCTCCATGGTGTCCTCTACGAAGAGTGCCACCCCGGTGATGAAGATCACCGCAGTCAGCCCTTCGAGAAGGACATGGAAGCCTGCGGCCATTAGCGCGTACATGCACCACAGCCCGACCACGATCCCGAGAGCGGCCGCGTTCTTCCCGATTGCAATCAGCTTAGCCCTCATATCTCCTCATCCTCCTTTGCGGCAGATCTCGCCGCCTTCCTGTCCTTCCGATGCTTCCATATGCCGTGCAGCGCATCCCATCCCGATATGGCCATGGCCGCGCATGGAAGGCCAAGGAACAGCCCCGATTCCACCAAGGCAGAATATATGTAGGCCGATGCCGGATATGTGCCGGCATATCTCCATAGCCCTATTGCGGACCAAATGAGGAAGGAAACCGCGAACAGTATCGCCGCGATAAGCTCCCTTGACGTCCCGGTCCTGTACTTCAGGACGGAACCTATCAGGTTAAGGATGAGTGCGACAGCGAGAAGCCCGGATACGATGATGAACTCAATCATCTTCTGTCCCTCTTTCTGTCTTCGGTTGAATCACAAGCAAGGACAGGATAACGCAAAGTCAAGAGGATGTGGTTGCACGCCGAAATAAGGTATTCCGGCACAAAGAAAGAGGCCGGCCCTCATGGACCAGCCAATCCGTTACCTGTCGTAAACGGGGATTTTCCAGGCACGATGGCCATACCACTTCGCCCAATACCTTGTACCATTGATGGTGATGTAAGGGCGATAGATATAACCTACCGGCTCGGATGAGACTTCGTTAAGATCATCAAAATCCATAGCGTAAGCCTCCTTTCTATATGAAGAACCGGCTTACTATTCCTATCCCCCCGTTGACTTTTGGATTGACTGATCTAAATAATGTGTGTGAAGAAGTAGAACAGACAATCTTGCAAAGAAAGATAGGACAGAGCAACGCTCAGTTCATAAGCCGTCTGTTAATGAGGAGCTTGGTTCAGCATATCAGGCTCCTTGTTTCTTGTGGTGAGAAGCGCTTTAATGTCCTTATGCGCTTTTCTGCGCATTCTGCAGACACTTCAAAACCCTCAGCCAGTCTATAGATCAGATCCCACCGCATAAACGCTGTAGACCTGATTGTAGAGAAACATTCAAGAACGTCCTCAAATGGAAGCAATACAGCAGCCGCAAATTGATTGGCCTGCCACTCAGATGATTCATATGCTTTTAGCTTCAATGTGTTTATATGCCTGGCTGCAGCTCCTTGTCTATCGCTTAATTCGTCCGTATGGAGAACGGCATGGCCAAGCTCATGGGCAATGGTGAATCTATTGCGCGGCAATTCCATGTTCTCGTAAACACTCTTGGATAATACGATCTCTCTTGTATGGAAATTGGTAACAGCATCTTCCTTCAATGTATTGGATATCCTGAGCGCGTATCCTATATCATCAAGATCGTACTCTATGAAATCACCGATATCGAATTCTTTTCCGTACCGCTTCAGGAATAGACTGGCCCTGCGCTCTATTGCAATAGAAGACAGGGGCATCACCCTGAAGCCTGGAATCACTGTCTCTGATTGGTGGTTTGCTGGCGTCTCGATTCTTGCCATCAATTATCCTCCTTTCCTATGTTGGCTATCATGCGCTGTATCTTCGAGAAGTCCTTCTCGGACATAAGTATTACCCTCCTTGCGGCAATAACCCTCGGGTCATCGGAATCAGTAGTCTCGTTAAGTACTTTCTGCTGCCTTAAATAGCCTAAGAGTTCCTCGGCCGATACATTGAAATAGTCGGCGATAGACTCGATGACTTCAATTGAAGGGATCTTGTTGCCTGATTCTATCTCCGAGAGATACACATATGAGATTCCTATGGCATCTCCTGCCTGCTTCAGGGTGACTCGTTTAGCCTTCCGAAGCTTGTGGATAAAATCTCCTAGTGGTCGGTTCATCCTTCTTCTCCTTGTTTAAACCAGTTTAGCTAAATCAATAATATCATGCACCCTGAAATCTGTCAAATTACAGAGTGCAATCTCATACTCTGTTTAAATGATAATTGCGAAATCGCCTGACCGTCCCTCTTTCGGCAAAGATTTTTCTTTTTATGCTGAGAAAGCCTCTCCAGCTATCCCCTGATAATCCTCCTGGGACAGCTTCTGCATGCTCACCAGCATCTGAAGCTGCTCCTGGGACCATCTCTTCGGATAGTACTGCCTCGCCTTCTCCAGGACATCCGGATCTGAGCCAAGGGACATCGTGGCGATCCCCATGGCCGCCGTCTGCATGATCTGCAGGAAGTCGACATCCGCCCTAAGCTGCCACTCGTCCACCGGGGTCCGGGCCTCCTCTTCTGCCTTCGCAACGGCAAGCCAGGAATCGTAGTTCGCCTCGATATCGGAATACAGGCCATCGCGCCATTCACGCTTGATCGTGTATTCATCCCATTGCCATTCCGTTGACACGCCGTCTTCCTTCGTGACCAAGGAAGCGTTCGCGTAGAAAGTGATGATGGCCACGCCATCCCGCTCGATGACCGTAAAAGCCCCGGTCGTAGGCATTGTCCCTGTAGCCTTCATGCTGCCTTCAGACTCCTCTTCACAGCCCTGATCTCGGGCGCCTTGATATATCCCGCACGGATGCGGAATGCCGATGTATGCTTGATGTTCCCGTATCTCGACAGGAAGCTCATCGCCGTTTTCCTGCCTATTGCCGGCAGCCTTGCCATGATCCTGATCATCTGCCTCCTCAGGCGGAGCCAGTTGCGCCGCCTCAGCGCGATCCTTCCCGTCCCGAAGAAGCGGAAGCCGACAGCCCTGAGATCCCTGCAGCACGGCAGTAGCGGTTTCCTGGAAGACGGCCGCATCGCCTGCCTGCGCAGCCTGGATATCCTTGCCTTCCTCGTCTCCTGCAGGGGAAATAGCTGGTAATCGCCTTTTATGCTGAGGCCTATCCGTTTGACGCTCTCGCAGATCTCCCGCATCTTCGCCCTCAGCCTCCTCTTGTTGCTACCTATGAAAGTGATGTTGTCCATATACCGCCCATAGCATCTGACGGCTCCTCCCTGGTGGATGAGCCTGTCGGTTGACTGGAGATAGAAATTGGCGAGCCACTGATTGAGATAGAAGCCTATGGCAAGGCTCTTGCCGTCCTGGCTTGTGCTGCGGAGGATGACCTCCACAAGGCGCAGCAGGCGCTCATCCTTGCACTTCCTTCTCAGCATGGCCATGAGGATGCCGATATCGATGCTCTCGTAATAGTGATGGATATCCATCTGAACGGCGCATCGGGCATGCCTGTGCTTCCGCCTTATGAATCTGCGGAAATGCCTATACAGCTTATGGCCACCGCGGCCGGGAATCGATGAGCAGCTGTACGCATCCATGCTCTTCATGAGCACCGGCATAAGGAGATCCACGACTATCCATTGGATGATGCAGTCCGGGAAGAACGGGAGCATCTGTATCTTCCGGAACTTCTGCGAACTCACGTCATATATGGTCACCACCCTTGGCTTATGGGGGACATATGAATCATCCATGAGCATCGAATAGACTCGATTGACGCAGGCATCGAGATTCTCGATGGTCTTCTTTATATCGGGCCTGCTCTCCCTTCCGGATGCGGCCTTCAATATTATGGACCGGATGTAATCCTTCGTGATCGTCTGATAGAGATTCCCTACTCTCTTGGGCACTGCTGCTTTCCTTTGCCGTTTCCTATCCTGGCGCAATACTCCTGCGCTGCGAGATACGCTGTCGTGCCGTCCCTTGGGTCTTGCCTCTTTCTTTCATCTTTTCGTCTTGCAGGGGCTTTCGAGAGTGGACCTACTAACGCCTGTCTTCATCGCCGAGATTTTCACGCTGTGTGAGGAATGCAGTGCCTGGGCATATATCGTATGGATATAGTTGCTTTGATTTGTTTTTCGGCAAAGGACGGCTTTGGACCACCCTCCGACTATGAGGCGAGACGCGTTGTTGTTGCTGCCGGGCGTGTTGTTGCTGTTGAAGCGGAACAAGCCGTTGTTGGTGTTGCTGCTGCTGCCGTTGTTGCCAACCCACAGCGCGTAGACCGAACAAAGGAAGCCTACAACGAGGACGCGGAGACAAGGCATCCCTGATCTATATCTATGTTCCTTTGAATCTGATCCTATCATTCATTGCACTTTCTCCTTGTTTCATGCGGTGAGGGGAGCCCTCCCCTGCACCCCTCCCGAAGATCGCCTACGCTGCGCTTGGCTCCTCGAAGACGAGGCGAGACGCGTAGCTGCCGCCGGGCGTGCTGCCGCCGTAGAAGCGGAACAAGCCGTAGCCGGCGTCGCCGCTGCCGCCGCTGCCGCCAACCCACAGCGCGAAGACCGATGAGCTGTAGTACAGATAGCCGTAATCGGGAACGTAGGTAGTCGATGAACCGCCGACTGCACTTGGCACTATGAAGAGCCATGGCTCATCCTCGTCATACGCGAAGTCCTTGATATAGCCATCTCCGATGCTCGAACTATAAGTAAAGCCGAACTGTGTGTAATCCGATGTGATTGAATTGGAAAATTTAGCGTAGTCCTTGCAGATGTATATCTTTCCGTTTTGGAAGAGGATTCCGTCAACCCATTCGTAATAGCCCCATAGGTTCTCTATGTGCCTGTACTGGCAAGTGGAGCCGGAGATGCCGGTATGATAAACCATTGCATCTGTTCCTCCGTTATTGTTCTGAGAAGAAGTATCGCCATTTCCAATAACCTGCTGGCTATTCCAGTCCGCATACTCGACTATATAGAGAAGGTCTACCAGGCAGCGTTCAACAATTCCCTGCTGATGCCATCCTGTTCCCTTGGCAGCGGCACCGGATCTATGCTCGTTCAGGGTTTTAGTGCTCGCGCTTCCTCCGGTAACGCTCTTGTAGCTGGAGTTTGTGAAGTAGCGAGCAAGATATTTGCCTGACCCCTGATGCTTGGTAAGTCCTGGGGCGTATCCGTCCCCGACTATGTAATACCGGAGCTTCTGTCCATCACTCTCTACATTCTTTATTGTGTAATAACAATTGTCAGGGAGCTTGACCATAACGTCCGCTGTAGACAAGGAGAACCCCTCCTCATCTTCCCAGGCGCCGAGAGTCGTGCCGGAGATATTCCTCATCTTCATCTGTCCCCAAAGCTTTGTGCCATCCATCGGGGATGAGCCCTGGTCTGAGGCATTCTTCGCAGCGACAGGCTCTTCCGTGATTGTTTCCGTGACCAGGTTGAAGGGGTCCGTCTCGGGAGTGAGTCTCGTGAGCTTGGTAGAGCTGCTGTTCCTGTTCCATACTACCCCATAGACTCTTGCAACAATGCACTCTTTCGACACGCAGTCCGAATCAATCAATCCTGTCTTGAATGCCTTTGCGCTGATTACCGAATTTGCTGTAATGACGAATGGTGCGGAATACACAGTGCCATTGCTTTCAGTGGGCTCTGTTCCATCGGTTGTATAGCGGATGACCGAGCCGGAAGTCTGAGCGGTGATTGTCACCTGGTGGTTTGTCTCATTGTAGAATATCGCCGGAGCCTGGCACTTCAGCCCTGATATCTCCATGAATACGGACGGGGATGGCTTCCCGCTCGTGCCGTCAGTCGAGAATGACCTGATATGCCATGTTCCGTTCGCTGATATCGCAAGGCCTGCAGTCGGATCTATCACCGCCTCCTCTGCCGTTGGGTCGGCATCGACCTTTGCCCTTACGGTTACGCCTGCATATCCTACCCAGTTCTGAGAGAGCGTCAGAAGGCCTCCATCCCCTCCTGCGTATTTGACGAACTCAACCACAGGGACCGGAAGGACGATGTTGTTCTGAACGTTCTCTATATCCTGATCAAGCTCCTCAAACTTGTTATTGATGTTCTCTAGGTCTATATCCTCGGCAATCTGCTCGACCTTCGCGGTATTCTCCGCAACCTCTTCCTTGTCGAGCGTTACCTGGCCAGCCTTCTGAGTGACATCAGTCTGAACCTCCTCAGCCTTTTCGAGCGCTTCGTTCGCCAGGGCGATTGCATCATCAGGGTTGTTACCGAGCTTGATGCCGTATCCTGTTTCATCAAAACCCATCATCATGTTCTTCCTGGCATCGGCCGAGGGGAATGTCAGGTCATCAGGATCCTCTGAAATCGGGAGCTTGAATGATCGGCCCGTAGTCTCGTTGAGCTGCTGGATCATGGCCGTTATCTTGTCCAGGCTCTTCTCGATGACCTCGGCATCCATCCTGTCTCCGTTGCGTAGATCAACGTCCTGCTCTGCCGGCACGTCCCTCGACAAGGTCAGCGTAGTGCTCCCTTCAGGGAAGGTGTACCCCTCATTGAAGACTACCTTGTTGACTCCTGCGGCCGTCTCGGCCATCGATACGCTCCAGCCTTCCGTGATGGCCGTCACGCTTCCGTCCTCATTGCCGATCGATACGACCACGTCCGATGCCTGGAATATCGTGAAGGGTATCTCGTATCCAGTGGCGATCGGTGTCGTGATCCCGGTGATGTCATAGACATACTTGCTTACCTGATCTGTCAGCATCCTCTGTTCCCTCCTTATGGAAAATCGCTTGCTGACTATGAGATTAGAGGAAAAGTCAAGATTGGTGGTTGCACGCGGAAATAGCGAAGATGCGCGGCTTGCCAGGAGGGTGGAAAACGGTGATACTATAGCCCGGCACTGCCATGAAATTGGTGGACGGTAGCCTCTCGAAACTGAATTGGATATCGAGGGGCGTTGCCTCTCGATTCTCTTGTAGATCATGAGAGGTGATGCTTATGGATGATTCAACCTACTATATTCTGGTGATCATTCTTATGGTCATTGGGCTGTTGATAGATAATCGGAAATAGGTAAGCCGCCCTGCTCCGCGAAAGCTGGACGGCTTGTTCGTTCGTGACTAGCGAGGCTACCGTTCATCGGCAGTGCCTCTTTCTGTTCATATTATCACCATACTCTTCCCGAAAGTCAAATCATCATCTTCCAAGAAGCGCCTCCGGCTCTCCGGTCACGGCCTTCATGGCCTGCTTGAAGCCGCTTACGGGAAGGCCTGTGAAGAGCGCAGCACCTTCAGCGACCGAGTACAGCCCTTCAGGATCCTTGGACAGCATCTTCTGCAGTCCCCTTGAGACCTTCTCCACCGGAGGCCACAGGGAGAAGCCCGAGCCATAGAAGTCCGCGCTTCCCGTGATGGCCTTCTGCAGCGCAGAGGATATCGTCGAGCCTACGATAGGGACCGATTCAATCGGCTGCGTGAGGGCCCAGTATGCAAGCTTCCTTGCCACGTCCTTCCCTTCGTCATCATCATCGAAGCCTTCTGCAGCAAGGCCGAGCGTGATGCCGGCAAGGGCATATGCGATGGAGCCTGCCAGCATCTTCCCGTATTGCCTTGTCCTCTTGTATCCGATATTGTCGGCCGTCATGTTGTTCCATATGACCGAGAGGGATGACTGGAACTGCAGGAGCGCCTTCAGGCCCTCATTCCGGGTACGGAAGAGGGACGGCAGCTCTGTCGGGTCGCCTGATGGCTGCACCGCCAGGACGGTATCATCCGCAGCCTTTATCGCAGCGGCTTCTGCTGTCGCGGTATCAAGGCCTGCTCTCTGCCCGGCCTCAAGCTGTTCCTGGTACTTCGCGAGCCAGCCTCCGGCAACAGCTATCCTATCGACCCACTCAAGGCCATTCATGCCCTTCTGCTCCCACTCACGGAGCGTTGACATCTGAGCACTCTCAGTCACGTTCCTCTGCCTGTCCATAGCTTCCTGCAGGATCATGTCCATGGAGCGGTGCTTCATCATGGAAGACTTGGACCATATGTCATCAAGGACCTTCGTCCTGCCGGTGGCGAGCTGCATGTATGCCGATGCCAGGCGGACGGGGTTGATCTCGCGGAGGAAGGGCCATGGGGATGTGGCCGCCTGCATGACGATGCCGGAGAGCTTCCAGGCAAGGTATGCTGTAGTAAGTCTGCCCCTTCCCGTCCTAAGGAGCTTGTTGACCGCCTTGTCTCCTGTATCCTTCAGGGCAAGAGGATTCGCTATGAGCTTGATGTAGCTTTGGATCTCGTGCATGAGACCTGGGGAATATGCCTGGTTCACCATCGCATTGAGCTCCCTGTTGTTAAATATCGAGTAGAGCTTCTTCACGTATCCGGAGAACTCGATGAGGTGCTCCTGGTTCCTTACGCTCTCATCCCATACCGACAGCAGGGAGAGATTGGCTCCCCGCTGATGGCGCGGCGCGATGTTCTTGATACGTGGGATTGTAAACCCTTTCTCGGGGCTTCCCTGGACCTCTCCTGTATTGAGATTGAACAGGGCTCCGGCCGTAACGTTATCGAAGTCATTGCCCTTCACGTCAGTGCGGAAGATAGGAAGGTAGTACTTCACGAGCTCCATCGGCTTATTGAAGTAGTCGATGGACGCGCGCTGGAGCCTTTCTCTGTTCTGCGGGTCATTGAAGTCTGCCTCGATAGCCTTCACCACAGGCATGAGCCCTGACTCCTCAAGGGCATTCTCCGCGTACTCGACAGCGATCCTATAGCGCCTGTCTCCGGTCTCCTTCAGAACAGCATCATCCGCAATGGCCCCATTGTCAGCTACAAGGAACTGTATGGTCTCCTCGCCGTTCTCAAGCACGAGCTTATTGGTCACGGTCCCCTTCTCCCTTTCCAGGAGAAGGCTTCCATACGCAACCGCATCCCTTGTCTCATCGTTGAACTGCGAGAGATAGATGTATGCGAGCTGGTCATTGGTGAGTGTCATCTTGATATCACCGAAATCGACTGTGTGCTTATCGAAGAACCTCCTGGCCATGTCCTTCGTAAGCATCGCATCGATGGGATCCTTCCTCCTGTCGATGGCCCTGTTCTCCCTGTCCTGATGATAGCGCTTCTCATCGATGAGGACCTGGCGCGCCGGACCATGGATGCCGAAGCCGCCGTCAAGGAGCTGCGAAAGCTCATCCGGGCGCCATGTCGCATATAGCCCCTCGTTGACGGTTGACTTGAGGCTCCTTGCCTTGGATAGCCTCTCAAGGCTTCCTGGGAGCGCATCGCCCTGCCTGTCGGCCCTATCCCTTACAGCAAGAATGACTGAGCGTATGACCTCATTGCTGATTGCCCTCGTTGCCTCCTTCTTCGCGGCAAGGGCTTCCCTTCCCTGCTTCCGGAGGAGATTGACCTGCTGGGCAAGCGTCCTCAGCTCATAGACGGTGAAGTCATTGAGAGGCCTCTTCTGCTCGGTGAGGCGTGCGACAAGGTCAGGAGACAGCGTGGACAGCGCTATGGATCTCCCCTCATCAGAAAGGGTTCTGAGATAATCCTTGGCCTCATCTATCGTCATCGTCCCTTCGCCTTCAGGGCGTATGTCATACACCCAGTCACGGCGGAAATGAGGGTCAACGATCGCCTGTATGGCCATGATGGGCTCAGCTACGGAATAGTCTGTCGTATTGAGATTCACCGGGCGCATGATCGCGCGGGCAAGCTTCGCCTTCTCTCTGTCAATTGCCTTGGTAAGGGCAAGCTCCTTCCTTCTCGCTCTCTGCTCAGCCTTCATCTCCTCCATGCGGACCCTGTAGCTTTCGCGGATCTCAGCCTCCCTCTCCTTTGCCATGCCCTTGATATCACGTATCTCATCCTGGAAGCGGGCCTCCTGCTGATCGCTCTTCCATTCGGCATAGCTCTTGGCGGCCTTGAGCTCCTGATTGAACTTCCTCTCACGCTCAAGCGCCTTCTTCGCAGCCCTCCATCTCTCCTCGGTGCGCGCATCCCTGATCTGCCGCTTGCGGTTCTCCTTGATTGTCTCCCTAAGGGCCTTCTGCCTCTCGATATCCTTCTCAAGCCTTGCCATCCTATCAAGGGCAGAATCTATCCCCTTCGAGACGGCATCGGCCTTGGCGCGGACGCTTGATGAGAGCCCCCTTGCATATGCTGCAGCCTCATCCTTCCACTCAGATCTAAGCTCATCCATCCTGGCATCGAAGATCTTCCGGATAGCCCTGAAGCCTGTATCGCTCGTGCGGTCCATGCTTCCCGTGAGGGTCTTCCTGGCATACTCGCTGTCAAGGATGTCAGGGAATGTCATGAGAACCTCGGATATATACTCGTTCCTGGCGGCGGTGATGGCATTGTCCCTTGTGATGCCCTGCTTGCCCTTCGTTCGCCTTCTCTCGATCTCATCGTAATAGCCGGAGCCGAGAAGGCGGAGCTGGATGCGTATCTCCCTCATCCTATCCGTGAACGAGTAGGCCTCCATCTCATCCAGGCTTAGCTTTGATGCATCGCTGGAGAGAAGCCCCTCGGTCTTCCGCATGAGCCTTATCGCATCATCTATGGCCTTGTCCCTCGCATCGATATCGGAAGAGAGGGCGTCAAGCGATGTCTGCAGTGAGGCATTCGCGGATTCAAGGCTCCGCATCTCTGCCTGCTGCGTCTTCACCTTCTCTGCAAGGCTCTTGAGGGCGGAGTTTATCTCATCAGCCCTCGCCTCATCGATGTCGCCCCTCACCTTCAGGGAGCCGCGCTCTATCTTCGAGACTATCTCGGCATCCTGCGCTGTCTTCACAAGCTCCCTCAGCTGGGATATCGGCATGGCATCAAGGGTCTCGCGTGAAGGTATTGAAAGCCCCCTTGTCTCGCTGACAAGGCTCTCAGGCCTCATCGAGTCATCATTGAGGAGGATGGAGAGAGCGTTCCTGTAGAGCCTCGCGTTGTCCGATATCTCCTTCCTGGCGGATGCAAGCCTCTGTGCCGGAAGCGGGCCTTCCCCTCTTGCAAGCTGCCCTGCGGCATTCCTGACCACGCGGCTAGTGATGGTATCGTATACCCTGTCCTTGATCCTCTCGCGCTGCGCCTGGTCGATGAATGGATCATGGTTGTTGAGATACCTCGTATTCAGGTAAAGGGCCTCTCCGATTATCCCGAGATACCTTGAGAGGATGGCGTCATCCTGTATCGCGCTGACAAGGATGTCATCCTTCTGCCCGTCATTGCCCTCGAAGGCGATGTCCGGCTTATTGCGCTTCACGAACTCCTTCCAGGTGATATCCGTATCACGGCCATCGACGACCCCATTCGACGCAAGCATATCGCCGGAGCCTATGATCGCCTCGATATCCG
>CALXLT010000041.1 GCA_944389275.1 uncultured Spirochaetaceae bacterium | reverse complement strand
TGCGCCAGGAAGGGCATAGAGATAATAGAGGCGGAGGCGTGCCCCGACCACATCCACATGCTGCTGTCGATACCGCCGAAGTTCAGCGTGTCGAGCGTGATGGGGTATCTCAAGGGGAAGAGCAGCCTTATGATATTCGACAGGTTTGCGAATCTGAAGTACCGCTACGGCAGCAGGGAGTTCTGGTGCCGTGGGTATTACGTAGACACCGTGGGACGGAACAGGGTGGCGGTGGAGCAGTACATAAGGAACCAGCTGGAGGAGGACAGGGTTAGCGAGCAGCTGGAGATGAAAGAGCTGTTCGACCCGTTCACGGGTGAGCCGGCGAAGTGAAGCCTCTGGAGAAGCCCACTGTGGACGAAAGCAGGGTTTGCACCTGCATAAGAAGCATGGTTTCCGTGAACGAGGAAAAAGAACCGGGATGCACCCGGTGCTTAGGCGGTACTGTCACCGAGGACGAGAAAGGGAACATATACGCGAACTACTGCAATAATCTTTCCGAAGATGGATACAAGAACATCTATGTAAGGGAGGAAGACGCAGAAAAGGCCCGGGAAAGGCTGAGGGAAGCGGAAGAGGCTGATCGGAGGTGGTCAAAGACCGATAAGCCATCCTGCATCCTCTGAGGCAAGGCCCCGCTGCAAAGGCAAAGGGGCCTAGGGACCTCACTGGAAATTCTCTGCGAAATGCATCAGGCGGATGCAGTCCTTCATCAGCTTGGCCATGTCCACATCAAGCACGGCGCCATCCACGGAGATCTGAGGTATAAGGCACATCGTGAACGGATCGGTATCGCTGAGCCTCGCGTCGTCCGACGCTATCGCGACAAAGCCGATGAAGTCGAGGATATCAAGCATGTCAGCTTCATCCAGGGCCCTTATCATATCGCTATAGGAGGCGGAGACAGCGTCAATCCCCACTGCAAGCGATATAAGCTCTATCGGCATCTCGTATGAGAGCACGTCCATCGCGTAGGACCTGAGCTCGTCGCGGCTTATGCCGGAGAATCCAAGATAGGCATCGAGCTTTTCCTCATCAAGGCTGAAGGAGAGGCTGACGCTGCCCTTCTCGGAAAGGTTCGTGTCCGCATCAGCGCTGAGGACGAGAAGAGGCTCCGTACGCCAAAGGGCACTTGCCTTTGCGCTCCCGTCGATATAGGCTGTGTCGGTCCACCCTCCTCCTTGATAGAGCATCGATACATCATCATACTCAATACCAATCGACGCGTATCCTTCATCGATTGAGATATCAGGAGTGATGCGGATTGTCCCGCTTCCGTCGAGAAGCATGAAATCATAGAGGGACGAGATAAGTGATGCGGCATTCCAGAGCGCCTTCCCCTGATCTATCCAGCTCTCAGAGAGCAGATCCTTGAGAACCAGGCCGGAATCAGCGGCAAGAGATGGGAACGCCGCTATGCGTTCCTCCTCACCCCAAAGCTCCGACACATCGTATTCGGTCCTTCCCTCCATGGCGTAAAGGACACATGGAACGGCAGATGAAAGCGTCACGAGAGGCTCCGCGGCTGCGCTGAGCGAGAGAGCTATAGCCAATATGAGAACTGTTGCTATGATCTTCTTCATAGCCACTATGATAACAGATTATCTACGGAAGAATGAGGATTTTCTTCCTGCCTTCTCCCTTCCCTTCTCCGTAAGGCGCGCCCCTGAGAGAAGGTGGGAGGCATCCTGGCTATCGCAGAATGAGATATACACCCCTTCGATGAGGCCCTCACTCTGTGCCTCCGAAACAAGCTTTACGAACTCCTCGCGCCCAAGCTTTAGGTCAGCCATAGCAGGGACCTTCCCCTTGGAAAGCATCCTGAGCATCCTTTCCTTTGCGTCCATACAATGATGATAGCAGAAGCCGGCTGCTTGGCAACCGGCTTCATGGATGGAAATCAGGCGATCAGACGCGCCACATGTACGCGATTGCCGGGATGACCACGAACATCGCTATCGTGCAGAGCGTGAGGAGTATGAAGAGGACGCGGAGCTTTATGCCGTTGTAGGCGATGAGCACCTTGTCCTTCCTGACCTGAGCCCTCTTTGCCGCGATCGCCTGATACGTCATTATCATGATGACCGAGAGCGTGAAGATGTTTATCATCGTTATCAGCGAGAATATGCCCGCATCCGATACCATCGAGAGCCCGACGAGCATAGAGGATATGACACCGAAAAGACCTGTGCCGAGCATCCCTACGCTGTCCTCTCCCGTATAGCTCTGGCTGTAGAAAGCTATGATTATCCATATAACCACGCTGAAGAGGTTGATGAAGGCCTGGAGGAACAGCGAAACGCCTGCCCTGTTAGCCCTCACGATGATCTCGAGCTGAGTCCTTACCGAGTCATCGAAATGCACGGCCGGGTCATCGTTCGTGTCAGCGTAGTAGTTGATGCGGAGCGTGAAGTTATCCACCTTGTCCGTGTCGTGTATCAGCCTATAGCCTGACGTTATGCCGAAATACGGTGTGAATCCGCTGACGCGTACCCCATCGCTATCGGTGGCGGTGTCAGGAACGTACCTTACGTAATCGGCATCCATGGTCGGAAGGATGTACATCTTGAACTGCACCGAGTCAAGAGGATAGCGCACGCTGTCAAAGCCCTTCTCGAAGGCTCCGTTGAACCTTATCTTCTGGTAGCATAGGGTGCGGAGATTGCCGTTCTCATCGTAATACTGGACCTCCTCAAGCTCCTTTATCGAGCCAAGCGAGTCCGGCACGAACTCACCGTTGCCGAGGACGAACATCGTCTCCTTGTCGGTAAGGACATTCGACGGGGTCTCGCCAGGATAGTACTCATGGTCATGCGATTCCACCCACTCCTCGAAGTACGCGCCATGCTCATCAAGCCAGGACTCGAATTCGATTGTCCCGACAGGCCTGGATTCCTCCGACTCGGCGTAGTAGTCGTCGATAATCTGGTCCGCGAGCACGTTCCTTGCGTAGTGACGGAACATGTTCAGGAACTCATCCTTGTCGAACTTGAAGTAGAGCTGCATCCTCGTCTCGTAAGAAGATGTTGACGGAGAGATGTTCTTTATCTTCTCAAGCACGGCCCCGACAGTCACCTCGACATAGTACGCGTCGGGATTGTTAGCCTTGGATGTGCCTGAGAGGTCATCATAGTACTTCTGCTGGATCGGATCATACTTGTCATAAGGAAGGCCGTCGCTTCCGATATGGTACTTCCTCACATCATCAAAGCGCTCGAACGCTACCTCTGACGCGCAGAAGAAGATATAGGCCACGAGAGGAACGGAGATAAGGAGGATCGAAAGCACGAGCTTCACCCTCTTCCTGTATCCGATCATCCTCCAGTTGCGGCTGAAGAAATGCTTCTGCTTCTGCTTCTCGATATCATTTTCAAGGTCATTGCGCTGTATTGAGAGAAGGTCTGCATCGATCTCAAGCTTATCAAGAGGAGGAAGCTCCTTGCTGTCATCTGTGAGGATCTCGACCGGGATGAAGAAGTAAGCGGCGATCTTCACGAGAACAGAGCGTGAAGGATCCTCCTTGCCCGAGAGGATATCCTCCATCTTCGAGGGATTCACGGATACCGCGCGGGCAAGCGTTATCCCATGTTCGTTCTCAAGGAAGGCGGAGAGCTTCCTGAGCTTTTCAAGAGTATTCTTTCCTATTTCTGACATAACGGGTGAAGAGGATATATGATTATGAAGATTATGCGAAGAAGCCTATGGAAAAAGAAAAGACCGGAAGCAATCGCAACCGGCCTATAGTCCCTAGCGGAATCGAACCGCTATTTAGAGACTGAGAATCTCCTGTCCTAACCGTTAGACGAAGGGACCATTCCACTACTGGGATGGAGGGACTCGAACCCCCAAAGGCAGAACCAGAATCTGCAGTGTTACCGTTACACCACATCCCAATTCCTCAGTACCTCAGCAAGGATACAGAATACATGATATGATGTCAACAGTATTTTCGGAAAATTTTCCTACAAATTCAGCATCTTATTGCTATGCAAAGGGTTATCATGACTTCTTGAATGCCGTGACTCTTGCCGACGCGCTAAGCGCGCTGTCCGAACGGTATCCATCCTTAAGGTACATATACCCCAGTCCCGCAACCATCGCGCCATTATCCGTGCAGAGCTTGAGGGACGGGAAGGTGACGGTGTAGCCCCCCTTCTCCAAGGCCTTGAGCTCAGAGCGCAGCAGCGAGTTCGCGGCAACTCCTCCGCCTGCCGACACACGGCGAAGCCCCGTATCCTTGAGAGCCTTCCTCACTCGCCTCATCAGGATACCGACAGCCTGACGCTGGAATGATGCCGCGATGTTCTCCGGAGTATCCTCGGCATCCCCGTTCCTGAACTTATCCTTCTGGTTTATGACAGCGGTCTTCAGGCCTGAGTAGCTCATATCATATGGATGCTCGGTCCTGTCGAGCGTAGGGCCTGGGAAGAGGAAGGCATTCGGATCACCGCTCTTGGAAAGCCTGTCGATGACGACTCCTCCAGGGAATCCCAGGTCATAGAACTTCGCGACCTTGTCGAAGGCCTCGCCTATCGCATCATCGATCGTCGTGCCGAGCACCTCGACCTTGTCATAGCTTTCGACGCGGCAGATCACGGTATGGCCGCCGGACACGAGTACCCCGAGATATGGATACTCAAGGGGATTCTCTATCTGGGACGCATAGAGATGCGCCCTTATATGGTCAATGCCGATGAATGGGATATGAAGGGCCGAGGCGAAGCACTTAGCGAAGCTCACGCCGACGAGAAGCGAGCCAAGGAGCCCCGGACGGGACGTGACGGCGACGGCATCCAGATCTTCCTTCCTGATGCCGGCCTGCGCTATGGCAGCCTCAACGACCTGTGCTATCCACTCGGTATGAAGGCGAGAGGCAAGCTCAGGCACGACTCCCTGATAGGGCTTATGCAGCTCTATCTGGGTAGCGATCACATTCGAAAGTATCTCCCTGCCATCACGCACGACGGCAGCGCTGCACTCATCGCAGCTTGTCTCGATTCCAAGAACGATCATTCCGCATCCACTTCTATGAAATCTCCGCCAGAGATGGCTTCAAGTATAGCCTGGAGATCCGAGACAGAGCCATCCTCGAAAAGATATTCGTAAACACCCTTCGCCCATGGGACGCCGATCTGGACTCCGTTCTGCATAGATCTCTCAGTCAGATCCTGAAGATAGGACAGGCTGTTACTGTCTATAGCTATCTCATTAGAATCATAACTTCTTTCCATGTTCCAAGCCCCTCCTAGTGTCTTACGAAAAGATAATCACCATAGGTAGTATAAGTCAACAGCAAAATGCAGCGCAAACGCATCTTTTGCCTTAGATGGCATCTTCCCCTATCAGATAATCCGTATATATGTCAGCCTGCTCGAAGAATGTCTGCATGATCGAGACGAAGAGCGCGTCATCAAGCCCATCCTCGCCATAGTACAGATCATAATCGCAATAAAACGTGCGATACATCGACGAGTAGAAGCAGCGGATGAGAAGAAGCGAGTTGTTGCACTCATTCACAAGACGGCTGGCGTCTGTGTTCCTGACGCCATCAGCAGCGGCCCAGCCGCTCTGTATCCAGATCCTCCTCTCCGAAGGGAAATGCATTATCCAGTACTCCATCCCGTACTGGTCCTCAACTGTCACATCCCCTTCCTCATCCACATATGCCGTGCAGCCATTGTCCGAAAGCAGCAAGGCAAGGCTTTCAGAGGAGATCTCCCCGGAAGGGATCGCGAGAAGCGACGAGAGCGATGCAAATAGAAGGAATATTGCGATGCAGATCTTCTTCATGAAGACAGTATAGCATGGAAATGATGAGGAAAGGCTGCATTCCTGCAGCCTTTGGATCAGTCGAGTATTGAGTGGAGGATATCCCTTACCTCCGGATCGGTGTACACCTCATCCACTTCATCATGCGTCAGCCCGATGAACTCATGGCAGGTATAATGGATCCATCTTGAATCCTCCGGCTTATTCAGCACATGCTTGCGGCACCAGTAGTCAGGCTGGATGGGAAGCGGCTCCTCGTTCTTATAGAGAGGCACCTTGTAGTCATATACCGCCACCTTGATATCCTCACGGGGAATCCCCGCGTTCATCACCGTGCCGACAAGCGCGTTGACGGTCATGCCCGTGTCGAAGATGTCATCGACGATAAGGACCTTCTGACCTGGCTTGAGGTTCCGAGGGGACCACGTCCATCCATCGATGTCAACATGCGATGAATGCTCCCTGACATCCCCGTATGAGCGGGCGACGACAGCGGCATAGAAGACAGGCGTCTTCCCGGCTTTCATGGCCATCAGCTTGTAGTACTCGCTCATGACATTGGCCATGTAAGCCCCTCCGCGAAGGGAGTCATAGATCACGTCCGGAACGAAATGATCTTCCGTGTACATCCTGTGGACAAGCTTGAGAGCCGCGTCCCTGATCATGTCGCAGGTGATGAATTCCTTTCCCATCATGCCTCCTTAGAGCTGCGTGAGTATCTCGAGCCCCGTATCCGTAATAGCGACGGTATGCTCCCAGTGGCAAGCGGGCTTGCCATCAAGCGTACGTACCGTCCATCCATCCTTCCTGTCAGTCTCGACCTTGTATGTGCCCATGTTGATCATAGGCTCTATGGCGATGACCATCCCCTTCCTGATCCTTGGATTCGGATTCATCAGGGATACATAGTTCGGGATCTCTGGATCCTCATGCATCTCAAGCCCCACTCCATGGCCGCAGTAATCGCGGACAACGCCATAGCCATGCTTTCTTGCAAGCGTTGAAACAGCCGCCGCGATATCCTGGATCCTCGCCCCGGTCTTCCCTGCCGCCTCAATGCCGAGATAGAGGCATTTCTCAGTTACGACGTTGAGCTCATGGACCTCTGGAGAGACCTTGCCGATCTCATATGTATGGGTGCTGTCGCTTATGTATCCATCCTTCTCGAGGCAGATATCCACGCTGACGATATCGCCATCCCTGAGGATCTCATGCTTTGACGGGATGCCATGTATGACCACGTTGTTCACGGAGACGCATGTCGCGGCGGGATAGCCCATATAGCCAAGGCAGGGCATCCCGAGATGCCTATGCTTCATCCAGTCATGGAAGAGCCTGTCGACATCATATGTGCTCATGCCCTCGCATATCGTCGGGCCAATCTCCTCGAACATCTCTGCAAGCAGCTTGCAGGATGTCCTGATGCCATCGATCTGCTCATTGCTCTTAAGCGTGATCATGATGGCCCTCCACATCCTTCCTATAGGCATCGAGGATACCGTTTATGAAGCGGAAGGAAACATCGTTGGAAAGCTCCTGGCTGAGCTTCACTGCCTCATCGATCACGATAGCGGGATGGACATCCTTTGTTATCGCGAGCTGATAGAAGGCCATGCGGAGGATATTCCTATCCACGATGTCGATCTTATCAAGAGGCCTCTTCTCGGAATACCTTGAGATGAGGGCGTCTATCGCCTCCCTGTTCTCGATCGTGCCGAACACAAGGAAGCGGATGAAGACCTTGTCCTCCTCATCGAGCGCGCCGACCTCCTCCTCGTTCATTCCCTGGAAGGGGTCGATATCGCGCCCGGCATCCTGAAGCTCATTGTTGAAATCAAGGGAGTACAGCGTTGAGACTGCGATAACCCTGTCGCGATGGCGTGTCATCAGTTGTTGCCTCTGTAAAGTATATTGATCCTTGCCTCGTTCCTGAGCTCGGCGACCATTGACTGGAGAAGCTGGCTCATCAGCACCTGCTGGTTCTGCATCGTCAGCATCTGCGCGATATAGTCATGGACCGTCATATTATCCTCTGGGGAAACCGGATCGGAAAGGGTAAGGAGCTTGGCGTCGTAATGGACCGTGACCTTGACGATATGGTAGCCCATGGATGACTCGAGGACGGAGGATATCTCACCGGCCTTCATCGCAAGGACCGCGTCGCAGAATGCGTCTCCCCATCCCTGGCGGGCCGATGCGTTGTTCGCCGTGAGCCAGCCGATATCGCCGCCACGTGTCTTCGAAGCATCATCCTGGCTATACTCAGGCACAGCGCTCTCGAAGGTGATTCTGCCTGCCGCTATATCAGCAGAGACGGATTCAAGGGTCGCCTTAGCCGCCGCGTCCTCATCGGCATTTCCTGTCTTAGGTATGTAGATATGCGAAAGCTTGACGCACTCAGGCTGGAAGAATGTCTGCTGGTTCTGCCTGTAGAACGAAGAAATCTGGCTCTCTGTAGGAGAAGGCACGTCAGCAAGCTCATCTCCCCTCTCCTGCATGAGATACTGCTGCAGGATGGCCTGGTTCTTCAGGGCCTCCCTATACGCCTCGACAGAGCCGAACTGCCTCACGATCTCCGCATCGAACTGCTCGCGCGTCACGCTCTGCCCCGCCTGCGCAGCCTGCTGGACGGCATTCTGATAGATAGAGTTGATCATCTGGTCTATCTGGCGATCCGTGACAACCACGCCATCGCGCTCTGCTCCCTGAAGGAAAACCTCATCATTGATCATCGTCTGGAGAACATCAAGCTCGGTGACATCTGCGCCCATGGCCCTGTACCTCTCGGTCTCGGCCTTGAGCTCATCTGTTGATATAGCTGTGTTCCTTATCAGATACACGGTTGCCGCTGGCTGGCTGATGACAGCCGCGGATACGGCAGAAAGTGCAGCAATGAGAAGCAGCACGGACAGAAAAAGCTTTCTCTTCATTTATCAGTTCCTCTCGACATTGAGCCTCTTGCCGATGGCAAGCGCCTCGTCGCTCTTAGTTATCACTTCACTGAGCTTGAGGTACATCCCCTCATGCTCCATGGTTCTCATCAGGCTCTGAAGGGTACCGCCCTTCCTGAGGCCGCCCGTGATGAACGCCAGGCACCTCTTCCCCGCGACAGTCCCCGCATTCTCAAGGAACTTGGATATGATCTGAGGGACCTTGGCAGAGAAAAAAGAAACAGGCTCTGAACCTATGACGACATAGTCATAGACCGTAAGTCTGATCCCTTCCTCATACATATTGACGACATCGACACGATGGCCCTGGCTCTCTATTCCCTTTGCCATGGCCTTCGCTATATCAGCAAGCTTACCACCCTCGCGGGTCTTGCCAGCATATAGAACGCAAACCTGCATCAAATCCTCCTTTTGGAAAATAGCAGCCGGCTACCCCCTATGGAGAAGCCGGCCTTGATTCGAAAAGGAATCACTCTGCTGCTGTCTCTGCGCTGACCTCAGCTGAAGCATCGGCAGCATCTGCCGCTGCAGCATCGTCTACCCAGCTCGTTGACTCAACGCTCGTGGACTCAGCAGCAGTCTGTGCTGCAAGGAGCTCCTCGTCGCTGGACTTGTTGACGACAGCGACGACAAGGGAAAGGACCATGAAGACTATCGTCAGTATGGTCGTCACCCTCGTGAGGACAGACGATGTGTTGGAACCGAAGGCTGACTCGCTGCCGCCTCCGAAGATTCCGCCAAGCCCGACGCTGTTCTCGCCCTGCACGGAAACAAGGAAGATCAGGAGAAGCGCGATAATGCAGAAAAGCACTAACAGTATGATACCTAAAATACTCATCTCAGACTCCGTATCAGTTGTTGTAGGTTATGATGGGAAGGAACGCGTCAAGAGTAAGGGAGGCACCGCCTACCAAAGCGCCATCGACATTCTCCTTCGACATCAGGGCCTTGATATTGCCCGCTTTAACAGAACCACCATACTGTATTATGAGATTCTTGGCAATATCATCAGAGTACAAAGATCCGACTGTGCTGCGGATGAAAGCATGAGCTCCATCTGCATCCTCAGGGGTCGCGGTCATGCCCGTGCCGATAGCCCATACAGGCTCGTACGCGATTGTGATCTTCTCCATCTGGGATGCCTCAACGCCCGCGAGCCCCACCTTGATCTGGCGGGAAAGGACCTCCTCGAGCTTGCCGCCCTGCCTCTCCTCAAGCGTCTCGCCTACGCAGAGAACGACCTCCATCCCCTCGGAAAGGGCAAGGAGCACCTTCGAGTTGATGATCTCGTCTGTCTCGCCATAGTACCGGCGCCTCTCGCTATGTCCAAGGATGACGGTATTGACCCCGATATCCTTGAGCATGAGAGGAGAAACTTCGCCTGTATATGCGCCCGAGACATGATTCGCCATGTTCTGGGCAGCGACCGTAATCCCAGAGCCCTTCACAGCCTCAACGACCGCGGGAAGGGCAACGAAGGACGGGGCGATCATCACGCGGCAATCCACCCCGCTCTCCTTTACGGCCTTAGCAAGCGATGCTGCATACTCAGCTCCCTCGGAGGGAGTGAGGTTCATCTTCCAATTGCCTGCTATATAAGCCTTTCTCATCTTACTTCTCCAGTGCCTTGATGCCAGGAAGCTCCTTGCCCTCGAGGAACTCAAGGGAAGCTCCGCCGCCTGTTGATACGTGGCTGATCTTATCGGCAAGGCCGAACTTGTTGATAGCGGCAACGCTATCTCCGCCTCCGACTACAGTCGTCGCGTCGGAAGCAGCAAGAGCCTTGGCGACCTCCTCCGTTCCCTTTGCAAAGGACGCGAACTCGAATACTCCCATCGGGCCGTTCCATACGACGGATTTGGCACCCTTGACAGCCTCAACGATCAGAGCGGTCGTCTTAGGTCCGATATCCATGCCCATGAGGTCTGCAGGGATATCAACGGAGTCGACTGCGACAGGTGAAGCGTTCTCATCAAACTCAGCAGCTGCGACATGATCGACTGGAAGGATGACCTTGACGCCCTTCTCCTCCGCCTTCTTGAGGAAGGATGAAGCAGTCTCAAGGTAATCATCCTCGACAAGCGACTTGCCGATCGGGTGGCCCTGGACCTTGAGGAACGTGTATGCCATGCCGCCTCCGATCACGATCGTGTCGCAAGTGCGCACGAGGGACTCGAGGACGGTGATCTTCGAGGAGACCTTGGAGCCGCCGATGATGGCGACGAAAGGCTTCTCAGGATTCTCGAGAAGCGGAGCCATGAACTTGACTTCCTTCTCGATAAGGAAACCAGCATATGAAGGAAGATAGTGGGAAACGCCCTCTGTGGAGGCATGTGCGCGATGCGCTGTTCCGAACGCGTCGTTGCAGTAAATATCGCCATAGGAAGCGAGCGTCTTCGCGAACTCCGGATCATTGCCCTCCTCTTCCTTATAGAACCTGACGTTCTCAAGAAGGAGGACATCGCCTGGCTTGAGAGCCTCGACTTCCTTCTTCACCTCATCTCCGATCACATCGGAAGCAAGCTTGACATTCTTGCCAAGGAGCTTGGAGAACTCAGCTGCGACAGGAGCGAGCGAGTACTTCTCGTTCTTCTCTCCCTTAGGGCGTCCGAGGTGCGTCATGACGACAAGCGACGCGCCGTTGTCAAGGATGTACTTGATCGTAGGAAGGGCTGCCTTGATCCTTGTGTTGTCGGTTACAGCTCCGTCCTTGAGAGGTACGTTGAAATCCACGCGGATAAGGACTCTCTTTCCCTTGAGATCCGCTTCTCTGATAGTATTAAGAACCATAATTCTCCCCTTTTGAAAAAATAGGCCTGCCGAAGCAGGCCCGTGCTTCCGGGCTTTGCCGGAAACGATTATCAGCCGTTGACCTTCTTCATATGAGCGATGAGGTCAAGGACCTTGTTGGAGTAGCCAACCTCATTGTCATACCAGGAAACGACCTTGACGAATGTATCGGTGAGTGCGATACCAGCCTTCGCGTCGAAGATAGATGTCCTCTTGTCTCCGAGGAAGTCAGAGGATACGACAGCGTCCTCCGTGTAGCCGAGCACGCCCTTGAGCTCGCCCTCTGAAGCCTCCTTCATAGCAGCGCAGATCTCATCGTACTTAGCTGGCTTTGCGAGGTTGACTGTGAGGTCAACGACAGAGCAGTCAAGGGTTGGAACCCTCATGGACATGCCTGTGAGCTTGCCGTTGAGAGCAGGGATGACCTTGCCTACAGCCTTTGCAGCGCCTGTTGAGGATGGGATGATGTTGCCGGAAGCAGCGCGTCCGCCTCTCCAGTCCTTCATGCTTGGGCCATCAACGGTCTTCTGCGTGGCGGTTGTTGAGTGGACAGTTGTCATGAGGCCATCGACGATGCCGAACTTGTCATTGAGGACCTTCGCGATAGGAGCAAGGCAGTTTGTCGTGCAGGATGCGTTGGAAACGAACTGCGTGCCCTTCTGGTATGTGTTCTCGTTTACGCCTACGACGAACATCGGTGTGTCGTCCTTTGAAGGAGCGGACATCACGACATACTTTGCACCAGCGTTGATATGAGCCTGTGCCTTCTCCTTTGTGAGGAAGAGACCTGTTGACTCGACGACATACTCAGCACCGACCTCATCCCACTTGAGCTCGTTAGGATCCTTGCATGCTGTAACGCGGATAGCCTTTCCGTTGACGATGAGCTGGGACTTCTCCACATCAGCCTCGATCGTGCCGTTGAACTGGCCATGCATCGTGTCATACTTGAGCATATATGCAAGATAATCCACTGGGCAGAGGTCATTGATTCCAACAATCTCTACATCCGTGCGCTCCATAGCTGCGCGGAAAACGAAACGACCGATTCTTCCGAAACCATTGATTCCGACTTTCATCACATTCTCTCCTTATTGACTTATCGATAATCCAATATAGTGACTGCCCTGATTTAACCATTTCCAAAGGAAAATAGCAATAACAAGCGCCAACCTCGCATATTATAACCCAGACTGGGTGAAAAGCAAAGGAAACCTCAGGAGCCGCACTCACGCATCCTAAGATGTAAAATAGAGAAGCACGCTTTTCCTATCACCGATTGATACCTTGATATCCGGCCCGGAGAAGCTAGCCCTCCCCTCGCCAGCAATAACCCGGACCTGCCCCTTAGGCAGAAGGAATCCATCGACGGCCAATGTACGGCTCCCGCATCCCCTGTTCACGATGGCGGCCATCGCCTCACCCCGCCCGATGCGCTTTATGCAGAAAGCCTCGCTGTCAAGCGCTTCCACGCAGAACGCCGCGAAGGGAAGGAACGGAAGCTTACGCGCCTGAGCAAGGCCACGGTACATGGCAAGGATCTCCTTGTCCCATCTCGATTCATCCCAGCACATCGGGTAGCGGGCGCCCTCGACTGAGCCCATCTCGCCTTCAAGCGCTATCTCATCACCATAATAGATGGAAGGCATGCCCGGCAGCATGAAGAGGGCCATAAGCGCTCCATGGTATATATCCTTATCCATCACGGCCTTGTTCGTATGAAGGCGCGGAGTGTCATGGCTGTCAATGAGATTCATCTGGAAGAAGGCGCTCTGGTCAGGAAGCCCAGATACCCCGCAGGAAAGAGCCTCCGCCATCTCCTGCCCGGTCCACGGCTCCTCCTGTGCCGGATCGTGGCCCCAGCCTGCGGTAAGGAACCTGTCCCTCTCTCCCATCCAGCTTCTTATCGGGCGCCCTGATCCGTAGTAATTCATGGCGCCATCCCACATATCGCCCTCCAGATACGGGGAGCTATCATCCCAGTCCTCGCCTACAAGGTAGATATCATGGCTGATTGCCTTGAGATGAGATCTCACTTCCCTCCATACCTCGGCATTGAGCTGGCTGCTGCCGCTCCTTCCGACCTCTGTCGCGACATCGAGCCGCCACCCGTCCTGGAAGAAAGGAGGACGGACAAAGCGCTGCAGCACCGAATCGGGATCACGGTATATGAGCGACCTGAGAGCGGATGAGCGGTAATCAAGCTGGCAAAGCGTCCTGACGCCCTGCCAGTATCGGGGCTTCCCATCCTCGAAGACATAGAACGATCTCTCAGGCTCCTTCCCGGAAAGCGCCTTTCCCAGCCATGGGCAATCTATGCCTGTATGGTTTATGGAGATATCCACGATGATGCGCATGCCTCTCCCGTGAAGCTTCCGGGAAAGGCTTATGAAGGCGTCATCCCCTCCAAGACGCCTGTCTACATGGAAGAAATCCACGGCATCGTAGCGATGCACGGTCCTGGCCTCGTTAATAGGATTCAGATAAAGCGTGTCTACGCCAAGGTCCTCCAGATAGCCGATCCTATCCTCTATGCCCTTCAGGTCCCCGTTGTAGAAATCGAGGCATCGGGCTTTCTCGTAGGGCTCCGGCCTATCGGTAAAAGGATGGACAGTGACGACCCCGCCATCAAACCCATACTCCCCGTTCCTTGCCCCTACGGACGGGTCCCCTTTCGCGAAGCGGTCAGGGAAGATCTGGTAGCATGTGGATGAGGCGACCCAGGATGGGGCTTTGAGTGAAGGAATGAGCATGAACCTATCCTTCTGGCAGGGGACAGGACGGGATAGGCCTCTCTTTGAGAAATACCAGCTCCTTCCTTTGTGGATGAATGCGAAATAGTAGCGGAATGGTCCGGAAGATGGCACGCGGACCGAGGCGGAATACAGGAATGCCCCGTTGAGCCTCCCGCTCTCGCTCATAGGGACGTCCACGGCGTTCCCTCCATCGCTATCTGCACGAAGGATAGCAAGATCAGGGGGCTCTGAGAAAGCTATCGAAAGCCTCGCCTCCCCGCCCTTCTCTGGAAAGAGCGGGGAAACGAATACCGACGAGAACGCGGAGAATGCCTTCAGCACTCAGAGCGCCTTCATTATGCTCTCTACTATGGCCTCAGGGGATGGGGATGAATCGACATCCATCAGGTTGCCCTTCTCCCTGTAGTAGCCGATGAGAGGTGACGTCTGCGCCTCGTAGACATCAAGGCGGTGCCTAATGGCCTCGGGCTTGTCGTCATCACGCTGGATGAGAGGCTCTCCGGTCTCATCATCTATGCCCTCGACCTTAGGCGGGTTGGACACGATATGATAGATCCTTCCTGTGGACTTGCAGAGGCGGCGGCCCGATAGCCTCTTGATGATCTCCTCGGTGGAAAGCACGAAGTTGAGCACATGGTCTATCGTGTCGATCCCATCAAGGGCCTCAGCCTGCGCGATCGTGCGCGGGAAGCCATCGAGGATATAGCCGGAAGCCGTATCATCCTTGGAAAGGCGGTCCCTTACCATCTCTATCGTCACCTCATCAGGCACAAGGCCGCCGGATGCGAGGATCGACTCGACCTTCTTCCCGAGCTCCGTCCCGTTCTTGATATTCTCGCGAAAGATATCGCCTGTGGATATATGAGGTACGCCAAGCTCTTTCTTGAGAAGAGCTGCCACTGTTCCTTTTCCAGCCCCCGGAGGGCCAAGAAGCACTATGTTCATCTTTTTCTCCTGTGGGAGAGTATAGCAGATTAGCCGCGCAATTGCACTCCAAAGGCTATTAGGATACCATCATGCCATGAACAAGATCGTCCTTCACAGAAGCGAGCTGGATGGCTTCCTGACAGAAGATGACAGGAACGGCATATCCAGCATAGAGTCCATGTTCCAGAGAGCGCTTTCCCTTTCAGAGGGAATCGGCAATGGCGACAGGGATGCGGAGGCCGCGCTCGTGGAGATCCACAGGGAGATCGGGCATAGGCTATCGGGAATAGCCTCGGCAAATGGAAGGATACATGTATACTCATTCGAGACCCCGCCGGAGATGCATGACGAGGTGTCACGCCTTATAGCGAAGCTCCGCTCGCCGGAGACTAGCCATGAGGAGTTCGTTTACTACACGCAGCGTGCCTATGAGCTGATGTCCAGCCATGTCTTCTCCTCCCGAAGGCTTGGGAAGAAGCGATCCATAATCCAGCGGACGCCTGTAGATCTACCGGTCCAGAACTATGCCGTGCATAGGATCCCCGATGTGGATGACCTTATCCATGACGCGGTCATGTGCGTGATGCTCCGCGGCGCGCTGCTTCCCTCGATGATAATCTCCAAGGCGATAGAGGATAGCTCGTCAGATGGGTACATCACCCCGTTCGAGCTCTTCCGCATCAAGCGCGATGAGTCCAGAAGCGAGAGCGACATGGACTATGTGCTCGATCTGGACAGGTCATTCTTCAGCCTGGAGAAGCTGGATGGCAAGGACTGGATATTCGCGGATCCGATGAACGCGACCGGAGGCTCCCTCATAACCATAACGAAGTTCCTCAAGGACAAGGGGGTCAGGCCGAAGCGGATAATATTCATCAACGTCCTGGCGGCGCTCAAGGGAGCGCTGAGGGTCACAAGGGCGATCGAGGAGGCTGAAGTCTACACGCTCTGGATGGATCCGATGCTCAATGATAAGGCATATATCCTCCCTGGCCTCGGAGACGCCGGAGACAGGCTCAATGGGCGCGACACGGATGGGGAGAGGGGTATGATACGCCTCATCGCGGATTATGGCACCGCGATCGTCAATCTATACAGGAATCAGGTGAAGGAAATTGAAGGCACTGTGCTTGGCTAGCATCATAATGCTTCTCGTCTCATGCTCGACGGCAAGGACCGCTGAGGTGGAGAGCTATCTCGACAAGGGCTACCGCCAGCAGGGGGCGGAGGCTGCAGAGATGTATATCAGGGGAATAGAGGAAGAGCCCTCCCCCGAGCTCTATTACAACCTCGCTTACTCCTATCTCGAGGAAGGCGATTTCGATAGCGCCATAGACACGGCACGCACGGCATCTGCCCTCTACCCTGACATGATCCGCTTCGATTACCTCATCCTATACGCGTACCGCGAGAGCGGGAGGATGTATAGCTACGAGAAGGAGCTGGAAAGGGTGCATAGCCAGTACCCCGCCAACAAGGATATCTCGGAGATGCTGCTGAAGGCGTACAGCGGCGCGCGGCGCCCGGAATCGATACCTATAGCACGCCAGCTTCTGCAGCGCGATCCGTCCAACGATGCAGCAATCAGGGCTCTTGGCGAGTTCTACCCCTTCTACGCAGCGATAGCGTCAGAGGAAAATCGGACAGAGCCCGAGCCATGGGACAAGGGACCAAGGGAAATCTACAATATAACGAAGACGATAGAGGACGGAAGGCTCACTTGAGCTTCTTCCACTCGCTCACGGCAAGCTCATCGCAGCGGTTGTTCCACTCGTTTTCATCGTGGCCCTTCACCCAGATGAACCTCACGCGGTGGGTCCCAAGCAAGCCAAGAAGCTCCTTCCAGAGATCGGTATTGGGCACGTCCTTGCCCTTCTTCCTGAAGCCAAGCTTCTCCCACGAATAGACCCAGCCCTTATTGATGCTGTCGACAAGGTACCTGGAATCGGAATAGAGATCCACCTCGCAAGGCTCCTTGAGAAGGGAGAGCGCCTTTATCGCGCCTGTGAGCTCCATGCGGTTATTGGTCGTCATCGCCTCGCCACCGGATATCTCCTTCCTCGCCTCACCATATGAGAGGATTGCGCCCCAGCCGCCAGGGCCAGGGTTGCCGGAACACGCGCCATCTGTATAGATCGTGACCTTCTTCAATCCTTCTCTCCGGTCTTCTTTATTATGTGGTAGCCGAACTGGGTGCGTACCGGGCGGGATATGGTCCTCATGCCCATGCGGCGCACCGCATTCTCGAATGGAGCGACCATCTGCCCCTCCCCGAACCAGCCAAGGTCCCCGCCCTTTGACTTGGAAGGGCACGTCGAGTACTGGCGGGCAAGGCTCTCGAACGACTCACCCCGCTTCGCCCTCTCATACAGCTTCTCGGCAAGGCTTGCGTCCTTGACGAGTATATGGCTAGCTCTCCATTCCATGGCTTCTCCTCTCCAGGATCATATCCCGGTATGCGCGCCTCTCGACGCATTCTGAGAGGCCTAGCGAGGAAAGGAGCGAAAGCACCTTCTTCCCGCATTCATCGGCCACGCGCTCGTCCGCATCGAAAGGTATGAGTATCTCTATCTCGGCAAAGTATCCAAGGTCATTGACCGACAGAAGCTCTATATGGGCGTCATCGGCATGCCACTCCCATCCATCCTTGGTCTTCACGAAATAATCCTCATGGCCAAGGGCATGGAAGAACGCCACGGCCCTATCGTACTCGCCAGAGGCGGCGAAGAACTCGAATTCCTCGTTGTTCTCGCCATTGGCGTCCCTTGATCTATGCTTCGTCGTTAGCTCTATCCTGCCACCGTACTCGCGTATGCGGAGCGACTGCAGAAGAGAGCCTGGCAGATGGAAGTAGTGGTCCCTCTTATGCACTTCCTTCCCTTCCCCGTAAAGGGAATCAAGGATCGCCTTCACCCGCCCCGGATCCGCGACGCGGGCCTTGGATTCTATCTCCCTCATCCTACTTCCAGGGGAATATCATGTTCTTGAGCGAACGAGGCCCGACCTTCTCCCTCTCATCGTACAAGAGGTCTGCCCATGGCAGATGCTTGCGGTCAGCATCCTTGTTCTCCTCAAGGTAGTCGTACTTCATCATCAGAAGCTTCATCGCATCCTGTCCCGCGAGCTGCGCCCCTGCAAAGCCCGGGATAAGCCCCATGGAGAAAAGTGAGAACGCGAATACGACGAGGCGGTAGATGACGAAGAAAAGCGTGAAGCCAAGGTTATCGCCGACGATGATGAGGCACTTCTTCGCGGTCTTGAGCGGCCTGTCTCCAGGCAGGAGGTTCATCAGCGGGAAGTAGTACGCGATCCCGAGGAAGATGATGACCTCAAGCCAGATAAGGACGATCGCTATCAAGAGCCCGGGGATATTGCCCATCGCCATATAGAACGGCAGGAGAAGAAGCAGGTTTACAAGGGCAAAGAGATTGAGGAGGAAGAACAGCAATGAATGCCTGATATTCCTCTTTATCCCAGTGCGGAACGCATTCCACGCATCCCTCTGGTAATTCGAGTAATTGTATGCGACGGCAGCCGTTCCCCCGGAGACTATCGAATAGATGAGCAGCACGAATGCCAGGAATAGATAGGCAGCTGCAGCGTTGATCACGCCTATTGTAGAGAAGCCCCAGAGGCCAAGGCCCATTATCACGATATAGATAAGGTTGAAAAGCACAAGTCCGATGAGGTTATCCCATCCATCGAAGAAGGCTTTCTTTATGAAGAATCCAATCATAACGGAATATAATCTACCTGTTACGCATCTTATTTGCAACTCAAAGCGGCATCTTCACAAGCACTTCACAGACTCATACAACAATTATATACAAACTTGCGGTTTCTGTATTTACAACACGGCACTGTCATGTTATAAGGATATCAGTGGCTTGAATGACATCCGTCAGGTTGCCTAGAAGAGGGACTGCCATAGCCGTCCGGGAGAAAGTCCTGGGCGCGAACCTCCAGCATCTTCCTGGTGATCTGGAGGTTTTTCATTTCATAGAAGTGCTTTATAGAACTTCCCGAACTCCGCCATCTCTTCCAGCAGTCCTGTCAGATGATCTCCGACTTCAGTCAATCCATATTCTACCTTTGGAGGATTTGTATAGTAGTCCTTCCTGTAGATGATTCCATCAGCCTCCATCTCCCTCAAGCTCTCAGTAAGCACCTTTTGGGATATCCCCTCAAGCGAACGCTGAAGTTCATTAAATCGCCAGGGACGAGTCGAGAGATTGCGGATGATGAGAAGCTTCCATTTGCCTCCTATAAGGCTCACTGTCGTAGCGACAGGGCAATCTGGCAATTCTGCTTTCGCTTTCATGTCTCCATGTTAGCATATTTTCAGGAACAGATTGTGCAGTTACCTTTTTGTGCGTACTTTTAAAACGTCCTGCTTCAAGCTAGAGTTAATCATAAGGAGAAAATGCTATGAGCAATTATACGAAGATCGGCAAGGTAGAAGGCGCGAGGACAGAGCTGCATGACAAGCTCGGCCTCACAGGCGCGGAAATCAGCGTGAACACCCTCCCCGCCGGAGCATCCGTCCCGTTTGTCCATGCGCATAAGGCGAATGAGGAGATATACTTCATCCTCTCCGGCAAGGGAAAGGCTGTCGTTGATGGTGAGGATATAGCTCTTACCGAAGGGGACTGGATCAGGATCGCCCCGGCAGGCAGAAGGCAGTTCTTCGCGGCCCCGGACAGCCCTATAAGCTACATCTGCGTCCAGGTGAAGGCTGGATCCCTCGGCGCCTACACAGCCGATGATGCCCTTTAATGGGAAAGCGTCTGCGTGTCTTTCATAGGCACGCAGGCATCTTCTTCTCTTCCATCTTCCGGGCAAAGCACGGGAAAACCTGAACACAAAATAATTTATATTCATTATTTGCTCTCAGTTTTACATATTTTTGAATATTTATGCAGAAATGTATTGCATAAGTTCGATAAATTTGCATAATCATGGGTGTAGGAGATCAAGAACATGAAAGAGAAAGTCATACTCGCATACTCAGGCGGTCTGGATACATCCGTAATACTCAAGTGGCTCAGCAACAAAGGCTTCGATGTCATTGCATACGTAGCCGACGTGGGCCAGAACGAGGATTTCAAGGCTATCGAGGAGAAGGCTTATGCAACAGGCGCCTCCAAGGTCTATGTGGAGGATCTCAAGAAGCCTTTGGTCACTGACTACATCTACCCCGCCCTCAAGGCCAACACGATCTATGAGGGAACCTATATGCTCGGCACCTCGCTTGCCCGCCCTATCATCGCAAAGAGGCACATCGAGATCGCGAAGAAGGAAGGGACCAAGTATGTCGCCCACGGTGCCACAGGCAAGGGAAATGACCAGGTGAGATTCGAGTTCGGCTACTACATGAACATGCCGGACGTGAAGATCATCAGTCCCTGGAAGGATGAGGAATGGCTTTCGCAGTTCGAGGGACGCTCTGATATGCTCAAGTACGCTGTGGAGAACAACATCCCCGTAAAGGCATCGCTCAAGAAGCCTTACAGCGAGGATGAGAACCTTATCCATATCTCCCACGAGGCAGGCATACTCGAGGATCCATCGAAGAGATGTCCTGAGGATGTATACTCCCTCACACTCTCTCCGGAGAAGGCGAATGACAAGGAGACTATCCTCACATTCACATTCAAGGACGGCATACCTCTTTCGGTGAAGAACGAAGGGGACGGCACTGTTGTCACGGATCCTGTTGAGATGATCGTATACCTGAACAAGATGGGCCATGACAATGCGATCGGACGCGTCGATATGGTCGAGAACAGGTTTATCGGCATCAAGAGCAGAGGCGTGTACGAGACTCCGGGATGCGAGATCCTCTGGAAGGCACACCATAACCTCGAAGGTCTTACGATGGACAAGGAGGCCATGCACCTGAGGGATATGCTCTCCCCGAAATACGCTGAGCTTATCTACAACGGCTACTGGGGAGCTCCTGAGTTCAACATGCTCACGGCGCTCTTTGATGAGAGCCAGAAGTTCGTCACAGGCACGGCAACGGTCGCTCTCTACAAGGGCAATGTGATAAACGCAGGCATCTCCTCAGACTGCTCGCTGTACAACGAGGACCTCGGATCGATGGACAAGGCCGGCGGTTATCATCCGATCGACTGCAAGGGCTTCATAAACATCAACGCCATCCGCCTTATGGCATCCTCAATCAGGAACGGCAACGCCAACTGATATAAAGGCAGGAAACAAGGATATCCAGAGAGCTGTCGGAAGGCAGCTCTCATTTCTTTCCAGCAACCCTGTAATATCCTGTTTTATCCGAGCCTACCCTTTCAATCCTTCCCTTATCCTTAAGCTCCTTCAGCAAACGCGTAATCGTCGCTCTGGAAAAACCAGAAAGATCAATCAGCTTTTCTTTCGAATACGGCTTCTTTTCTAGCAAATCCAGTATTTTAATGGCCAAGCGCGATACAGTCTCATTTACAGTCTCATTTATTGGTTCAGCTTTTCCCCATCATCATTCATCTGCTATTGTTGTTGATATGCAGATAGCTCTGATTCCTGATCACGATAAGCTAAAATACAAGGAACTGCTGCTTCTCGGCGATGAGCAGATGAGCATGATCGAACGATATCTATGGCGCTCTGATCTCTTTGCTCTTCTATGCGATGATGATGCTGTGGCGATCACCGCTGTGACGGATGAGGGAGATGGGAACATCGAGATCAAGAACTTAGCGGTAAGGCCTGAGATGCAGCGGAAAGGATACGGCAGCGCTCTCATCTCGTTCGTGAAGGAAAGATACAGGGGATGCGGCAAGATGCTTTATGTCGGTACCGGCGAGAATCCAGATACTCTCCGCTTCTATGAGATGAATGGTTTTGAATACTCTCACACGGTGAGGGATTTCTTCTCTTCCAACTACGATCATCCGATATACGAGAACGGCAAGATGCTGCGGGATATGATCTATCTCAAGTGCAGGCTGTGAATGAAGGAAAAGGCAGCGATGCCGCTGCCCTACCCTCAGAACTCCCCGGTCTTGTCCGGATCGAAAAGATTGTAGTCTATATCAGGGAAGATGATGTTGCGCCTCTCCGCGTTTATCAGCCACTCGGTATTCACCGTGTTCCTCGACATCGAGGAATAGACGACATTGAATGAGCCGAGATGGTTGCGGAGCCTCTTCTCTGCGTATGTCACGGATGTGTTGTCATGCATTATGCACGGCCAGTCAGAGGACATGGCAAGCAGGAGCTCGCGTGATGCCTGATTGAGGAACCTCCCCTTCAGAGAACCCTGATCAGGGAACCTATGGGTAAGATCCTGCATCCTGTCTATGGCCTTTCTGATATGCCTGTAGATCCACGCGTTGCTGCCATCAAGCCATGTATCTGAATAGCCGCCGATTCCCCAGCTGGACTCATTGACCGCAAGCTTCTCCTTCTCGCCATCCTGGAGGATGATCGCTGTAGGTGTCACTAGCTCATAATCCGGTGAGGATGCGGCTCCGCGGAGCACGCCTTCAAGGAACTCGATCCCCTCGAACCACCTGTGTCCGAAGAGCTCGGCATCGAAGCAGAGGTTGAACACTGGATCGCTTATCCCTGAGGCCTCGAGCATTATGCCCTTCCTCTTGATGCTGTAGAGGAAGTTATCGACATGAAGGGATACCTTCTCCGCGGCCTTTGCAGGATCATAGAAGTTCTTGTCCTCGGTCTTGCCCGTGATCGCATGGTACTTGTAGCCTGTGAAGCACCTGACCTCAGGCTCATGGATATAAGGACGGATATAATCAAGCGGAAGCGAGTATCCGATATCCCTATAGAAATCACGGTAATCGCTGTCGCATGGATAGCCGAACGTGCCGGACCAGACAAGCGACGTGAGGTCCCAGTCCCTGGCGAATCCCACGACTCCCGCAGGTAGCTCGACAGGCTTGTAGCCGCCGTACACGGACTTGTCGCGCGCGCTGATGACAGAATGGGCAGCAAGCTGGCACCAGGAGACGCCATGGGATGCTAGCACCTTGTCCAGACCCGGGAAGTAGCCGCACTCAGGAAGCCAGAAGCCCTTCGCGCTCTGCCCGAACACCCTCTTATGTGTCCTCAGGCCCATCACGACCTGCGCGTTTATCGCTGTGGGATAATCCTTGTAGAGAGGAAGATAGGCATGCGTCGCGGCTGTAGTCAGCAGCTCTATGCGGTTGCGGTCAGCGAGGTTCTTGAACCCTGTGAGGATATTCCTCTCATAGCTCTCGAATGTCTCGAGGCTCATGCGGGCGTAGCCGAGATAGCGCTTTGCCATCTCATGGCACTCGGTATCCTCGCCCTCTGTCCTCCTTACCTCCTTCTCGCCAAGCTCGATCCTCTCGTTCATGTAGTTGACGAACCTCTCCTGGAGAGCCTCATCGGTGAGCATCGTCAGGAGCGTCGGGGAGAAACAGATGGAGATATGGTATGGGACGCTGTCCTTATCCATGCGGTCAAGCATGATAAGCAGCGGTATATATGTCTCGTTAAGCGATTCGAAGAGCCAGTTCTCCTCAAGGAACTTCGGATATTCGACATGCCTCACATACGGAAGGTGCGCATGAAGTATGAGATTGACCTTATTCATTGACATCTGCCTCCCTGAATGCCGTGATGATATCCCGGACGGGCTCATTCTGGACCATCGCGCCGTTCTTTGCGGATATCAGCGAGACATAGATGCGATAGAGCGTATCGCTCTCGGCCATCTCATCCTTGTGGAACAGCCAGTAGGGATAGATGAGATCGACACGTCCGGAAACAGCGAGCTCACGGCGCTTTCCGTCTATCACGGAGACAAGGGCTACCTGGCAGTATCCATCGCCATAAGGTATCCCGATATTCCATTCCATATCCGAAAGGGAGACAGGGACATCGAATATCTCCTTCTTCTCCCCGTTGATGATGGTGACCGCGAGCACGACGCTTCCGCCGCTCTCAGCGATCTGATCGCTTACCACAGGGGCTATCGCCCAGTAGCAGTAGACCCATGAGCTGCTGCGCAGCATGAGATGTATCTCTGTCTCAGGATACTCATCAGGCAGCGCCTCGACGCCAGGAAGCCCCTCGACATAGTCGCTGATCTCCCTGTAATCCGTTATCCCAGAAAGGTAGCGGAGATTAGGATCGACCCCGTTCATCCCAGGGGCATCATCCTCTTCATACTTCTCCCGAAGAAGCTCGATGATCTCCTCTCTGGATAATGTATCGATATTTCCGATCCCTTCCTGTGCGGCGATTCCCATCAGCTCTTCCACAGAAAGGGATTCGATATTAACAAGTATCATCGCATCCCCTTATCTAGCTTGTTAGGAATGATACTAAAAAATAGATGGAAAATAGTCAACAAAACCGCAAATGGGAGCGTGGAATCAGGAAAAACGGCAAGCTGCCCCCTGCCTACGCGATATCTTCAAAAGCGTTCGGCATTTGTGGTAGACTATCAGGCATGGAAAAAGCAGACGGAAGGACATCGCTCATACTCCATGGGCACTTCTACCAGCCTCCTAGGGAGAACCCATTCACGGGCATAGTCCCGAAGCAGGCTTCAGCATCGCCTTATCTGGACTGGAACGAGCGCATATGGCATGACTGCTATTCAGCGAATGCCCACTCGCGCTATCTCTCGCCGGACGGGCGCATCATCTCGATAACCAACAACTTCTCATATATCTCATACAACTTCGGCCCTACCCTCCTCTCGTGGATGGAAGAGAAGCACCCGGAGACGATAGAGATGCTCATAGAGGCGGATAAGGAGAGCATAAGGAGGCTCGGCCATGGCAATGCGATGGCGCAAAGCTTCAACCACACGATACTCCCGCTTGATGAGGTCAAGGACGCAAGGCTCCAGATCGAATGGGGCGCCATGGACTTCGAGCGGCGCTTCGGAAGGAAGGCCGAGGGCATGTGGCTTCCGGAGTGCGGCATAAACAAGGACGTCATCCAGCTCCTGTCGGATGAGGGGATAAAGTTCGTCATACTATCCCCTTGGCAGTGCAGGGCCGTGGAGGAGAAAGGCGGCAGGATGACAGCCCTGCAGGGAAAGGCCGCGCCATACTGGCAGCCTTACATACTCACGGGAAGCAGGGGCGGCGAGATCGCGGCGTTCTTCTATCAGCCGGGACTTGCCGAGAGCATATCATTCGGGCACCTGCTGCGCTCCGCGGACAATCTCTACCAGATGCTCAAGGGCATCAAGGACACGGAAGGCAAGAAGCTCATACATACCGCGACAGATGGCGAGATTTACGGACACCACGAGCCATATGGCGATATGGCGCTTGCAGCCCTTATCCGCAAGGTCGAGGAGAGGGATGACTTCGTCTTCGACAACTACGCATCATTTTTGGAGCGAAATCCAGCGGTGCTGCACGCGGAGCTGCATCTGGGAGAGGAAGGCAAGGGCACATCCTGGTCATGCTCCCATGGCGTCTCAAGGTGGTATAAGGACTGCGGCTGCACGACAGGAAGCGAGCAGGGATGGAACCAGGAATGGCGCACTCCGCTGAGAAATGGCCTGAACAACCTCGGAAGGCAGCTTAATCTCATATTCCAGGACGAGATCCGCAAGATTTTCGGAGAGAAGGTAGATCCTTATGAGATACTCAGGAAGGCCGGGCATGAGTTCTGCGGAGATGTCCCAATGCGCTCCTTCATCGAGGACCTGCATAAGGAATACCACTTCGCGTCCACCTATGATGTCGAGATAGCCCATCTCCTCTCGGGCATGAAGAACAAGCACTTCTCGTTCACGAGCTGCGGCTTCTTCTTCGCCGAGATATCAGGGATAGAGCCAAGGCAGGACATCAAGTACGCGCTCTATGCCATCAGGATGTTCCAGCCATACTTCCAGGGTGACCTGCTCTACCCGTTCCTCTCGGACCTCAGGAAGGCCAAGAGCAACATAAAGACGCAGGGCGATGGCATGAACATAGCGCAGGAGGAGATGAAGGGGCTTCCCGGAGAGGCTGAGGCAGTCCTCTACTTCTACACCAACAGGCTCCTTGCCACAAAGGAGGACTACTCGGACGTATATGGCCGCTTCATACTGGCCCATATGGCTGTGGATGAGAGCGACAACTTCTCCGCGGACATAATCGATACCGTCAACCTCGAGCTCTTCCGCTTCAAGGTCCTCTCGTCCTCCTCGATAGACTACGGCATCAACCTCTATCTTGCCGGAACCGACAGCAGCGGCAATCCGATAAGCAACACTAGGGTCACAAACCAGGACATCCCTGACAGGATGCTGATAGACATCTACGGGTGGATCGACAGGTCGATGAACAGGATGACATTCACAGAGCTTTCATCGCTCGCCAAGGACATGCGCCACTTCTCCATGCTGGTGAAGAACTCGAAGTATGTGCCGCTGGACACGATGGTGATGGAGAACCTCGGGCTGACGCTCAAGATCATCAAGTCGCTCTTCACAGTGTATGTCGACGTGACTCCGCAGGAAAGGAAGGAGATACTCGGCAACATGATCGACTTCGTCCGCAAGTGCGGCCGCGATACGGACATCCAGTCCATAAACAGCATCCTGGCAACCCATGCCGCGTACCTATCATCAGAGGTCAAGAAGGAAGGGCTGATAGCGGAGAACGCCAAGTCGATCATCGAGCTTCTGACGCTCGCTCGCTCGCATGGATTCGAGCCGGATCTAGCGGAGCTGCAGAACGCGGTCTACCCGTACTATGAGGGCAAGGCTAAGGAGACGGCAGGAGAGAAGGCTGCAAGGGACTGCTATCTCTCACTGAACTTCCAGTAAGGCCCTTGCATGCTCGAGGGATATAGCGCTCGTCTCCCCTGAAAGGAGGCGGGCGATTTCCTTTACCCTCTCCTCCCCTTCGATCCTCACGATCCGCGTCATCGTGCGCCCGCCTTTCTCCTCCTTATACACGAGGAAGTGGCATTCTGCCTTCACCGCAAGCTGGGGAAGGTGGGTTATGGCAAGGACCTGGTTGATACGTGAAAGATCCTTTAGCTCATCCGCGACGGAGCCAGCGACCTTGCCTCCGATTCCTGAGTCTATCTCATCGAAGAGCATCGTCTCTATATCCCCGCCGCCCTTTATCGAGGACTTCAGGGCAAGCATGATCCTCGAGAGCTCTCCTCCGGATGCCGTGCTCTGGATCGGCGAGAGCTTCTCCCCCTTGTTCGGGGCAATGAGGAATGCGACCTCATCTATGCCGTCAGGCCCTGGATTCTTCATGCGTGAGAGGGAGATGCGGAAAAGAGCCTTCTCCATGCCAAGGCGATGCAGATGCTCCTCAACGCTCCTCTCAAGGGACTTCGCGCCCTTCTTCCTTGCCTCGCTCATGGAAAGGGCAAGAGTGCGTACATGGGCCCTGGTCTTCTCCGTATCCTCGCGGGCCTTTGCAAGCAGCCTCTCGCCATCTCCCGCGATAGCAAGGCGCGCCTTATAGTCGTCGCGGCGCCTTATGGCCTCCTCGACGGTGCCGCCGTATTTCTTCTTGACGCGCTGTATCACCGAAAGCCTCTCGTTCGCTTCCTCAAGGTCCGACTCGGAGAAGCTTATGAGGGAAAGGTGGTCGCGCGCAGTCAGGATGATATCCGAGCATTCTATATCCATGCTCTCCAGCCTCTCTGAAAGCGATGAGAGCCCCTCGTCCTTCTTCTCCGCCTTCTGCATCGTGGAAAGGGAATCGGAAATAGCTGACGACGCCGCGCGAAGCTCCTCTATGACAGAGGAAAGGGATGAGCGGAGGAACTCAGACGCGTTCATCACACCAAGCCGTGCGCGGATCTCCTCTTCCTCGCCTTCCTTGAGTCCAGCGCTCTCGAGCTCATTGAGGGCAAAGCGCATATAATCGCTCTCATCCTCTCCCTTCCGCACGGTCTCGGCAAGCTCCGCTTCCCTCCTCTCCGCCTCCTTCATCACGGCGTAAGCTGCCCTGTATCCTTCGATATCGCTTCCGGAAGTGGCATCAAGCATGGCAAGAAGGACCTCGCCTCGCATGAGCGACTGCTGCTCGTGCTGCGATGAGATATCCACCAAAAGAGAGCCGAGCATGCGCCCCTCGTGGAGCGTCATCGGCATGCCGTTGACGGTATAGGATGACCTGCCGCTCTCCCTGATGGAACGGCGTATCACGATCTCCCCATCCTCGCATGGGATGCCGCGCTCATCCAGGAACGAGAGTACAGCGCCCTTCGCGGTGCGGAACACCCCTGATATCTCAGCGCTGCTGCAGCCTGTTCGGATAGCGTTCCTATCGGCCTTGGCGCCCAGGAGAAGGGAGATCGCGCCAAGCATTATGGTCTTTCCAGATCCGGTCTCTCCGGTAAGGACCGAGAATCCCTCCTCGAATGAGATATCGAGAGTATCTATGAGCACATAGTTCCTGACTGCAAGGCTTTCAAGCATGGATGGCCCCCGACCAGTGGAGCTTGTCGCGGATGATCTCCGTGAAGCTCCTTTCAAGGGATTTAACGAGAAGGGCGCGGCTCCGGCTCTTCTCTACAAGTATGCGGTCCCCCTCCTCCAGGCTGAAGAGAAGCTGTCCATCCGCTGTGAGGACAAGATCAGTGCGCTGCCCGCCCCTGACATCGAGGCTGACTATACGTCCGGATGTGACAAGCGGCCTGTTGGAAAGGGTAAACGGGCAGATCGGGGTGATGATCACCGCGGACATATCAGAATCAAGTATCGGGCCGCCGGCGGCGAGTGAGTATCCCGTGCTGCCCGTGGGGGTGGCTACTATCATGCCATCGCCCTTGAAGACGCCAAGGGGGGTGTTGTCGAGCGCGAGGTCCAGCGATACGACCTTCGCAATGCCGGATGAGGTGACGACAGCCTCATTGAGTGCGGAGGCATGCCATACGCGGCGGCCGCCACGTATCACGGTTATGCGGAGCATGAGGCGCCGAGAGATATTGTCCCCGACGCTTCTGTAGTGCTCGAAGGCATCCACCCACTCATCCTTCGATATCTCCGTGATATACCCGAACGTGCCGAGGTTGACAGGAAGGATAGGTATGCCCATCTCATGCACGGCCCGCGCCGCATAGAGCACGGTGCCGTCACCGCCGAGGGTTATCACGAGATCGGTATCCATCGGAACTGATACGGAGTCGGAGGAAGAGCCCGTGCTCACGATCTTCGCGGCGATGCCCTTCCCCTCAAGATAATCCACTATGAGCCCGGCTTCCCTATCGCTTTCGCTCTTGGAGCTGTTGGCTATTATAAGCACGTTCCTTATCATCTCTCATCCCTTCCCAATAGTTTAGCATCTTCCAAGGATAATGCTAGCTGATATGGCTTATGACGCGCTGTATCGTCTCCAGGTCATTCTTCGACAGGAACGGATAGAGCGGGAATGATATCGCGCGGGTTATGAAGGCGATGGCATTCGGGAACCTGTCATACTTGTCCTGGTATCTCTGGCCGACTGAACCTGAGAAGGTGCGCTTGCATGAGACGGAGTACTTGTTGGCGAACGCGATGGAATCATCGGGCCTTGCCTTGACTATCACGGAAAAGCCATAGCCATTTGACGAGAAGAGAGGGGACGCGGAACCAAAGAGCCTCGTATCGCTCTTCCTCTGCGCCTGCAGGTACATCTGGAATATGTTTCGGCGTCTCTCAAGAAGCGTATCGATCTTCGAAAGCTGCACTATGCCGAGCGCCGCGTTCATGTCAGGAAGATCGACATAGGGCGAACCGAGATCCGCATACTTTTTGAGCCTCTCTATGCAGTCCTGGCTTGAGGAGACGGCGACAGCGCCGCCGCCGGAGGAGATTATCCCATCTTCCTCAAGGGCCGCAATCACGATATCGCCGAGCATGCCGGCCTTCACGTATCTGGCCTCCGCGCTCTCCTCGTCGCTGCTGCCGGAGTCGCTTTCAGCCTCTGAGCCGATCGATTCCGTTATATCCTCTATTATCGGGAGCCCGACGGCCTTCATGTTCTCGATCGCCGTAAAGAATGCGGGGATCTGGCAGACAGGCTCGAAATAAAGGATTGCCTTGACCCCATCCTTGAGAGATTCGGAAACGGTCTCCGGATCAAGAAGTCCGTATTCATCGGTATCGACGATCACAGGCTTGATGCCGAGCCTCCTCATCGCCTCAAGATAGATCCTAGGAGAGAGAACGGAGATGATGACGCTGTCCCCTTCCGCGATATCAAGGGCTACAAGGGAAGCCATGATGACATCAAGATAGGAACGGAGGGCTATGCCATCCTTTTGAGAGACGAACGCTGAGAAGAGCTTCAGGAACTCCCTCTTCCTCTCTCCTGGCCCGATCTTCTCGTCGACCATCGTCTGAAGGACCGCGTCCATATCCTTTCTATATAGTGCCGGTTTCTGGAATCTGATTAATGCCATAGCAGTATATTATCAGAAAAGACGAATATAGACAGTAGAAGACCAGCCTGCTGGCTGGTCAACTAACGGAAACCAAATGAAAGCTTCTAGAGGGAGGATTTCTATATCTATTATAAACAGAAAAAGGGGTAAGATGACGAGACATTTTTCACGAAAATGCCTGAATCAAAAAGGTTACACCTATTGTGTGGCAAAATAATACCTTAAATTACAATGAATTATCGCAAATGTGTAATTTCTGTGTAGCATCTGCTCAATGATAGCACTTTGCTATATCACTTATATCCAAACAAATAGAAACGATGCATGGAAAAGAAAAGGCCTCAGGCATCTGGCAAGGGCTTCAGTGAAGCTTGAGCCAGAGACCTGAGGGAAAAAAGAAACCTGGCAGCTACCTACTCTCCCACGGACAAGCCGCAGTACCATCGGCGCGGGGGCGTTTCACTTCCGTGTTCGGGATGGGAACGGGTGTTGCCGCCCT
>CALXLT010000040.1 GCA_944389275.1 uncultured Spirochaetaceae bacterium | reverse complement strand
GCATGTCTTGATCCCTCTTGTTGTCAATTGCTTCTAAAGATAATAAGATTAGGCGTCAATCTAAGGAGAAGCAGATGGAAGTTCGCGTTCGCTATGCCCCGTCTCCAACTGGGCTGCAGCATATTGGTGGAATACGTACTGCGCTATTCAATTATTTCTTCGCCAGATCATCAGGGGGTAAGTTCATCCTCCGTGTCGAGGACACGGATCGGGAACGCTACAGCGATGAATCCCTTGAGGATCTGTACAGCACGCTTTCCTGGCTCGGGATAGAGTGGGATGAAGGCCCTGTCGTGGGTGGCCCTTATGGTCCTTATATCCAGTCCGAGCGCTTTGATCTCTACAAGAAGTACGCTGAGCAGCTTGTAGCTGAGGGCAAGGCATATTACTGCTATTGTTCCCCAGAGCGGCTTGAGGCGCTTCGCAAGGAGCAGGCTGAGTCGAAGAGCGAGTATCAGGGATATGACAGGCACTGCGCCAACCTCACGGCAGAGGAGAGGGCGGAGCTTGAGGCTCAGGGGATCAAGCCGGTTATAAGGCTCCGTGTCCCTACCGAGGGCAAGACGACCTTCCATGATATCCTCATGGGTGATATCACGCGCCGCAATCGCGATATCTCCCCTGATCCGATCATCCTCAAGAGCGATGGCTTCCCGACGTACCATCTCGCGAATGTGATAGATGATCACCTGATGCATATCACGCACATAATGCGCGCTCAGGAGTGGATCCCTTCCGGACCGCTTCACGTGCTTCTTTACAATGCGTTCGGATGGGAAGTCCCCCAGTACTGCCATCTCCCGATGGTCATGGGCAAGGACGGGCAGAAGCTTTCGAAGAGGCATGGATCGACTGCGGTCAGGGATTTCAGGGCCAAGGGATATCTTCCGGAGGCTATCATCAACTATGTCACGCTCGTGGGATGGTCGCTTGATGGCTCCACGGAGTTCTTCACCAAGGACGAGCTTGAGAAGTGCTTCCGCCTTGAGAATATCCACAAGTCGCCTGCTGTCTTTGATTACAAGAAGCTTGACTGGTTCAATGGCCAGTATATAAGGGCGACATCCGACGAGAGGATAGGAGAGCTTGTGACGCCGTATCTGCAGGAGGCGGGCTTTGTCCACGATCCGCTTACGGAAGACGAGAAGAGCCTTGTGGCGAAGCTTGTGCCGAGCGTCAAGGAGAGGATGAAGGTCCTTTCCGATGTTGTTCCTCTCACTGCGTTCATCTTCCGCGATGAGCCTGTTACGGATAAGGCCGTCTATATAGGGAAGGGCGCTGACGAGGAGAAGACAGCCGAGGCGCTGAAGAGGGGTAAGGATATCCTTCTTGGAGGAATCAGGGCAGGCAGGAGCCAGGAGGACATCGAGAATGATCTCTCGGCGCTGGCCACGGAGCTTGGCCTGAAGGTTGGCGGGGTGTTCCAGCCGATTCGTGTCGCTATCACGAACTCGACCGTTTCCCTCCCGCTCTTTGATTCGATTGATATGATAGGCATCGATGAGACGGAGAAGCGTCTTGAGAGAGGCCTTAGGATACTTGAGGAGAATTGAAATGTCAGAAGCAGCCACAATGGATAAGATAGTCTCGCTTTGCCGCCGCCGCGGCTTCATATTCCAGTCCAGTGAGATCTACGGAGGTCTCAACGGGGCATATGACTACGGCCCGATGGGAGTTGACCTGAAAAACAACATCCGTGATTTCTGGTGGAAGGAAATGACGCAGATGCACGACAACATCGTAGGCCTTGACGCCTCCATACTCATGCATCCACGCGTCTGGGAAGCTTCAGGCCATGTCTCCAACTTCACCGACCCGATGGTTGACTGCAAGGTCTGCAAGTCCCGCTTCCGCGCTGACCAGATCGATCTCAACGCGCCATGCCCGGTATGCGGCAACAAGGGATCGTTCACCGCGCCCCGCAACTTCAACCTGATGTTCCAGACGCATATCGGAGCCAACGCGGATGACGCATCTATCGTCTATCTCCGCCCGGAGACGGCGCAGGGCATCTACGTCAACTTCAAGAATGTCGTCCAGTCCTCACGCGTGAAGATCCCGTTCGGCATCGCCCAGGTCGGAAAGTCCTTCCGCAATGAGATCACGACGAAGAACTTCATCTTCCGCTCATGCGAGTTCGAGCAGATGGAGATGCAGTTCTTCTGCAAGCCAGGAACTGATGAGGAGTGGTTCCCGTATTGGAGGGAGCAGAGGATGGAGTTCTACAAGAAGATGGGAATCCACCCGGAGCACCTCAGGTGGCACCAGCATGGACCGGATGAGCTAGCTTTCTATGCAAAGGACGCGTATGACATCCAGTTCCTCTTCCCGATGGGATGGCAGGAGCTTGAGGGCGTGCACTCCAGGACCGACTATGACCTTACCCAGCATCAGAAGTTCTCAGGCAAGGATCTCACATACCTCGATCAGGAGACGAACGAGAGATACATCCCATATGTCGTCGAGACATCTGCCGGCCTTACAAGGAACGTGCTCATGGCTCTCTGCGACGCGTATGACGAGGAGCCGACTCCAGAGGGAGATACGCGCACTGTCATGCATTTCCATCCGCTTATCGCTCCTGTGAAGGTCGCGGTATTGCCTCTTGTGAAGAAGGATGGGCTTGCTGAGTATGCGTCGAAGCTCGAGCATAGCCTCAGAAGCGATTTCGTCACGTTCTATGATCAGAGCGGCGCTGTCGGAAGAAGGTACAGAAGGATGGATGAAATCGGCACCCCGTACTGCGTGACCGTTGACTACCAGACGCTCCAGGATCAGACGGTGACTGTCCGCTTCCGTGATTCGATGGCTCAGGAAAGGGTCGCTGTCGATCAGCTCGTGCCGTTCATCCAGCAGAAGATGAAGGATTACAGGAGGGTCTGATGAATAAAGCTCTGCAGACCCTTATCGATAGGGGTTTCGTAAAGGATTGCACCGATTTCGATGGATTGTCGGACCTGATGGACAAGGAGAGCATCTCCTTCTACTGCGGTGTCGATCCTACAGGCCCATCCCTTCATGTCGGCCATATCGTTCCGTTCTTCGCCATGCATCACCTGCAGGCTGCCGGGCATAATCCGATCGCCCTCGTCGGTGGCGGTACAGGTCTTATCGGAGACCCGTCCGGCAAGACGGAGATGAGGAAGATACTCTCTGTCGAGGACATCAACAGCAACGTCGAGAAGATCAAGGCGCAGCTTGGCAAGATCGTTGATTTCTCAGATAACCCAGGAGATGGAATGGGCAAGGCCAGGATGATGAATAACGCTGACTGGCTTGTCGATCTGAATTACATAAAGTTCCTCAGGGATGTAGGCGTCTATTTCTCCGTGAACAGGATGCTTACATTCGAGGGCGTCAAGCAGCGCCTTGAGAGGGGACTTTCGTTCATCGAGTTCAATTACCAGCTGCTGCAGTCCTATGACTTCCACATGCTGAACAGCCTCACAGGCTGCCGCCTGCAGATCGGTGGAGCGGATCAGTGGGGCAATATCGTCGCTGGCATCGATCTGATACAGCGCATGGGCGGAGAGCAGTGCTATGGCCTGACCTTCAACCTCATAATGCGCGCTGATGGCAAGAAGATGGGCAAGAGCGAGAAGGGCGCCGTATTCCTTTCCCCTGAGCTCTATTCTCCATATGACTTCTTCCAGTACTGGAGGAATGTCGCGGATGCCGATGCTGTGAGGTTCATGAAGATCTTCACGTTCATGTCCCTTGACGAGATAGCGGAGTATGAGGATCCGAAGAGGAACATCAACGAGGCCAAGGAGCGTCTTGCCTATGAGACGACGAAGATCATCCATGGCGAGGAGGAGGCTGAGAAGGCCAAGAACGCGGCCCGCTCGCTCTTCGCGGCAGGTGGTGGAGGCAAGGAGGGCGTTCCTTCCATATCCATCGAGAAGGCTGTGCTTGAATCTGGCGTTGGTGTCCTCGAGCTCTTCACGCGCTCAGGCCTTACTCCTTCCAACGGCGAGGCAAGGCGCCTTGTCACTCAGGGAGGCGCGGAGGTCAATGGCAGGAAGGTCACCGATCCGAAGGCTGTCATAACCATGTCTGATGCCGATGAGGATGGGGAGTTCCTGCTCAAGGCGGGCAAGAAGAGATTCATGAGGGTTATCCCTGAATGACAGATCTGGCGGTGATGAGCCGCCAGTTCCTTTATGCTTGAAGTAATCACCGCAGCTATCATTTCGTTCGTAGCGACTAATATCGATGATGTTCTGATGCTGACTCTGTTCTTCTCGCTTGCAAGGCGGAAGAGCTCCGTCTTCATAGGGCAGTATATCGGCATGCTTGTCCTTCTTCTTATCAGCGTTATAGGCGCGTACGGGGCTTCCGCGCTGCTGGAGGAACACATCTGGCTGCTGGGCTTCGTTCCTATCGCGCTAGGCGTGAAGGCTGCCCTTTGCAAGGATGATGAAGAGGGGAGATACAGCGCCAGCATATCAGGGATAGCTGGAATCACGGTATCAAACGGCGCGGACAACATAGGCGTGTACATCCCATTGTTCGCCCAGTATGACGCTCTCTCTATCCTGATCACGATCATTGTCTATCTCATAGCAGTTGCTCTCTTGTGCCTGATCGCTATGAATATCTCTGAAATAGACGCCATAGGCGAGAGAGTACGGAAATACAGCCGTATGATAGTGCCAGTTCTCTTCATGTTCCTTGGCTGTGGCATAATCATTACCCTCCGATAACAGATTTCATGCAAGGCAGAGTGCATGGTTTCATCAGGAATCACGGATCCAATGCGAGGAAGATCACGTATTCCCGGCAGCTCTTTTCCCTCTAGCTTTTCCCGTGTACTTGACGATTGAAGTATGCATGACTAGGATAGACGCGGAAAGGTTGTTTTATGAAGGAAATTACAGCGAACGAACTTAGGAAGCTATACATTGATTTCTTTGTCTCTAAGGGACATAAGCAGATCTCCGGAGCGTCATTGATTCCGGAGAACGATCCTACGGTCCTCTTCACGACCGCGGGAATGCATCCTCTTGTGCCATATATCCTCGGAGCTGAGCATCCGGCAGGAAAGAGGCTCACTGATTACCAGAAGTGCATACGTACCGGTGATATCGACAGCGTTGGCGACCCGCATCATCTCACGTTCTTCGAGATGCTTGGCAACTGGTCGCTCGGCGATTACTTCAAGAAGGAGATGATCGGCTACAGCTTCGAGTTCCTGACGAAGGTCCTCGGCATCCCTGTCGAGAAGCTTTCCGTCACGGTCTTCGAGGGTGATGATACCGTTCCGCGCGATGAGGAGGCCGCAGCTAGGTGGCGCGAGCTCGGGATCGCTCCGGATCATATCTACTTCATGCCGCGAGAGGACAACTGGTGGGGACCTGCGGGAGAGACCGGGCCATGCGGGCCGGACTCGGAGATGTTCTTTGATACAGGACGCCCTGCCTGCGGATCTGATTGCAAGCCCGGGTGCAAGTGCGGCAAGTACTTCGAGATCTGGAACGATGTCTTCATGCAGTACCGCAAGGAAGCTGATGGGACATACCATGAGATGGCCAGGAAGTGCATCGATACCGGCATGGGCATCGAGAGGACTGTAGCTGTCCTCCAGGGCAAGAAGAGCGTATACGAGACAGAGGTATTCCAGCCTATCATCCACCGCATCGAGGAGATGAGCGGCAAGAAGTACGGCGAGAATGAGGATGATGATATCTCGATAAGGATCATCTCCGATCATATAAGGACATCCGTGTTCATCCTCGGTGACCAGAAGGCCATCGCTCCGTCCAACGTAGGCCAGGGCTATATCCTCCGCCGTCTCATAAGAAGGGCCGTAAGGCATGGCAAGAAGCTCGGCATAGAGTCTTCCTCATTCCTTCCGGAGCTTGCTGATACCGTCCTCTCGCTCTATGGGGAGCCATACCCTGAGCTTCTTGAGCATAGAGAGTTCATCCATGAGGAGCTTCTGAAGGAGGAGGAGAAGTTCTCCCAGACCCTCACGAAGGGAGAGAGGGAGTTCGAGAAGATGCTTCCTAACCTCATGAAGGGCAACAGCCGCGTCATCTCCGGCCGCCTTGCGTTCAAGCTCTATGACACCTACGGCTTCCCGATCGAGCTCACGAAGGAGCTTGCTGCCGAGCATGGCTTCACGGTAGATGAGAAGGGATTCAACGAGGCTTTCGAGAAGCATCAGGAGACATCCAGGGCTGGTGCGGAGCAGCAGTTCAAGGGCGGTCTTGCCGATCACAGCGAGGCAACCACGGCGCTCCATACCGCAACGCATCTCCTGCATGCCGCGCTCCGCAAGACGCTTGGCGATCATGTCGGGCAGAAGGGCTCGAACATCACGGCAGAGCGCCTGAGATTCGACTTCACCCATCCTGCCCCGATGACGAAGGAGGAGATCCAGACTGTCGAGGATCTTGTCAACGACGCGATCAAGCGCGATCTTCCGGTAACTGTCGAGACTATGACGCTGGAGGAGGCGAGGGAGCAGGGCGCGATAGCGTTCTTCGATTCCAAGTACGGCGAGATGGTCAAGGTCTACACGATCGGCGATGTCTCCAAGGAGGTATGCGGAGGTCCGCATGTCACCCATACCGGTGATATGGGGCACTTCAGGATCCTCAAGGAGCAGTCATCATCTGCCGGGGTCAGGAGAATCAAGGCCGTGCTCGAGAAATAAGGGCACAGCTCTGAATGGAATAAGGTGCCGCTTTTCTTGCGGCACCTTATCTTTTCTCAGGGGAGGAGTAGTCAGCGGCTTCCTCGTCGAGTATGAGCTCAAGCTTCGTTTGTATGTTCCGGAAATGGCTGAGCACCCTTTCCTTTTCCTCCTCATTATCACCGGGGCGGCGGAAGAAGAAGCTCGGCGGGACGCCTAGCGCATTAGATAGCTTCGCCAGCGTTGCGGCCTCTGGATATGAATGCCCTGTCTCGATTGCCGCGACCTGCTTGATCGACATGCCGATGATCTCGGCGAGAGCTGGCTGCGTGAGGTTGCAGCGAAGTCTTTCCTTCTTTATGTTCACTCCAACGATCTTCTTCAGCTCTTCTGCGGTCACGCTAATGAGTATAGGGGAGCAATTCATGATATACAATGAAGTTATATGTGCATTTAATTTCGGTATATGCACTTTTGATAAGGGGTTACGGCATGAAGGAGGCTATTCTCTCCTGCGCCTCTCATAGCCGCATTGCCAAACCTGCCATGGTTGACACTTATCGTTGTTTGGTCAATCATTTGCTGGTCACTGGAGGTGTTCATGGCACTTAACTGCGGTATAGTCGGACTGCCGAATGTAGGCAAATCAACGATATTCTCTGCCGTGACCTCGGCTCCTGCTGAGGCTGCGAATTATCCTTTCTGCACTATAGATCCTAATATCGGGATGGTCTCCGTCCCCGATAAGCGCCTTGATGAGATCGTGAGGCTCATCCCGACGAAGAAGGTGATACCCGCGACTGTCGAGTTCGTGGATATCGCGGGGCTTGTGAAGGGCGCGAGCCAGGGCGAGGGGCTGGGCAACAGGTTCCTTGCTTCTATCAGGGAAGTCGGTGTCATCGCTCATGTCGTGCGCTGCTTCGATAACCCTGACATCGTTCATGTCTCGAACAGGATCGATCCCGCTTCGGATATCGAGACGATAAACATAGAGCTCGCGCTTGCTGACCTTGAGACTGTAGAGAAGCGCTATGATAAGCAGTCCAAGCTTTCGCGCGTCTCGAAGGAGATGCAGAAGGAGAATGAGAAGCTCCTTCCTCTTTATGAGAAGCTTATCAAGTGCCTTGGAGATGGCATACCGGCCCGCACGCTTGGCCTTGATGAGGATGAGCTTGCCTTGGTCTATGACCTCCATCTGATGACGCTCAAGCCTGTGATCTATGTCTGCAATGTCGATGAGGATGCGATCACCGAGGACAATGAGTACGTGAAGATCGTGCGCGCTATCGCTGAGAAGGAGAACGCTCCTGTCGTTGTCATCTGCGGCAAGATCGAAAGCGAGATAGCGGCTCTTGAGAGCGAGGAGGACAGGAAGGAGTTCCTGGAGGCTTCCGGGCTTTCCGAGAGCGGCCTCAATCCGCTTATCCGCGCAGCATACTCATCCCTTGGACTCAGGACCTTCTTCACCGCAGGTCCCGATGAGGACAGGGCATGGACATTCAAGGCTGGATCCAAGGCTCCTGAATGCGCCGGTATCATCCATTCGGATTTCGAGAAAGGCTTTATCAAGGCTGAGGTCTACAGCGTTGATGACCTTATAGCATATGGCTCAGAGGCAAAGGTGAGAGAGGCAGGCAAGCTCAGGCTCGAAGGGAAGGAGTACATCGTCCAGGATGGCGATATAGTCTTCTTCCGCTTCAATGTTTGATTCAGCCGACACCTAGATCCGTATTCTCTATAAGCACTTCCGCCTTCGCGCTCTTCCTGATCGTGGGGGCGAGCTTTTCTATGAAGATGCGGCAGAGCTCTTCGTCCCTCTCTGTCTTTGTCGTGTTGGGCGTGAAGAGATTGACGGAGTAATAGGAGAAGAGCTTCTCCGCTGTTTCCACCGATTGCATTATATCCTCCACGGTCTGTCCCTTCACACCGGCAAGGAGGCATACGCCCTCAAAGTGCTTACGGATCATTTCCGGTGTGACATCCTCTCCGATTCCCTTGTTCCACGCGCTCCTGAGCTTCGGATTGAACGATTCAACACCGGTGCGGAAGTGCACGCGGCAAGGAAATCGGGAAGCGAACTTCTCAAGCACATTCCTGTACATCCAATGCGCCTCAAACCAGAGATCGGTGATACCTTTATCCACGGCTGTCCTTGAGATGTATCCGATAGTCCTGTCATCAAACTCAGGCGCTGAACCCGAGTTTATTATATCCAGGACCTTGTATCTGCCTGTGACTTCATCCAGCACAGCCTTATTCACCGCGAATGGATCTGATGAGACATCATCGTAGTAGTCGCAGAAGGTGCATCGTCTCCATCTGCATCCTGTTCCCTGGAGCAGGATGAACTCACGCTGCATGCCTTCGGTTATCAGGCTATATCTTTCAAGGCTCATAGGAATCTCCTTCTCAGGAATGCTATCGCGGCATAGGCCAGAGGCGTGCCGAAGATCGCTTCAAGGACAAGCTTCGCGACGTACTGGGCGCCTATCATGGACAGAAGGTCTCCTGCCGGAGCCGTGCCTGCGAATGCGATAAGCACGAATATCGCGGAATCAGCGGCATAGCCGACCGCGGATGAGCCAATCGTCCTCATCCACAGATGCCTTCCATCCCTCGTCCTGTCACGCATAGCCACAAGCACCTTCGCGTTCAGCAGCTCTCCCGCGAGGAACGCGAGAAGCGATGCCGCGACTATGCGAGGCACGTATGTATAGATCGTGCTGTACGCCTCCTGCACGCCCTGCATGTAGTCAGGGTAGGGCAGCACGACGCCGATGCCTGTGAATATGACAAGCATGAGGTTCGAGATGAATGTGAGGATGATCACCTTCTTCGATGTCCTGTATCCCCAGATCTCCGCAAGCACATCTCCCAGCATATAGGCGAACGGGAATGTGATCGTTCCTGCATCAAAAAGAGCAAAGGGACCAATAGAGATGATCTTCACGGCCATGAGATTGGCTGTGAGGTAAAGTGTGACGAGAATGGCAGTGACGACCGTAAGGGGCTCAAAGCTGCCAATCCGGTTTTCTACAGGGTTTTCCGGGACCTTTTTATTCATAGCGCGGACAATATAGCACAAGCGGTGATGATAGTGAATACCTTCTCTCCAGTTTGCTCTTTTCTGCCGTGATTGAACTTTAGATACATATTTTCATCTTATTTATGATTTTAATGAAATTAAGTGTAAATCATGAATCCTTGTGCTATATTATACGCATGGAAATCTCAGCTTCTGATCTGTGGAAAAGAGTAGACTCGCTGAGAAAGGAACCGCTTTCTGTTATATGCCAGCGGACTGGACTTAGCTATGCCCGGGTAAAGCGGAATCGTACGGATTGCCGGATTCCCTCAGCCGAGGATCTGCTTATCATATCCCAGGCCCTTAGCACGTCTATGGAGTATCTGCTTACAGGGGAGAATGCTTTCCCTATAAGCCCTGAAGCCCGTTTTGTGGAGGCCAACGGCATAATGAGGACATTCGTGCGCTGCTGCATGGATGATACCCGTCTTTTCCCTTCTTCGGCCCTTGCAGCCGAGCAGGATAGAGAGGAGGTCAAGAATGAGCGATAGATCAGAGATTATAATCTACAAAACGGAGGATGGCCTCACGAAGATAGACGTAAGGCTTGAGGATGATACTGTTTGGCTTACGCAGGCTGAGATGGCAGCGCTGTTCAATACAACAAAACAGAATGTAAGTCTGCACATTGGCAATGTATTCAAAGAAGGAGAATTGAAAAAAGAGGCAGTTATCAAGGAATACTTGACTACTGCTTCGGATGGAAAAAGCTATAAAACAAATTTCTATAATCTTGATGTGATCATCTCCGTTGGATATAGGGTCAAGTCCTTGCGAGGCACCCAGTTCAGGATATGGGCGAACTCGATCCTGAAGGAATACATCACTAAAGGTTTCGCGCTTGATGATGCCAGGCTTAAGAACGGTGGAGGAAGATATTTCAGGGAGCTTGTGCAGCGTGTTAGGGACATCCGTACAAGCGAGAGGAACCTGTATCAGCAGGTTACTGACATCTATGCCACATCGATAGATTACGATCCAAAGGCGGAGATTACACGGAAGTTCTTCGCGGCCGTGCAGAACAAGATGCATTATGCGGTACATCAGCATACGGCGGCTGAGGTCATATATGAGAGATCTGACGCGTCAAAGTCTCTTGTTGGCATGACAAGCTTCGAGGGAGACTATGTAACGAAGCAGGACGTGGTGATAGCGAAGAATTACCTTTCGGAAAAGGAGCTTCAGGTCATGCGGCTTATAGTCTCCCAATTCCTTGATTATGCGGAGCTTCAGGCCTTGGAGGAGCATCCGATGTCTATGCAGGATTGGATTGACAGGCTGGATGCCCAGCTTTCAGGCATCGGCCGTCCTGTCCTGGATGGTTCTGGGACGATAAGCCATGACCGGGCTGTGAGGAAAGCTGAAAAGGAATTCGAAAGATACAGGGCAAAGGAGATGAAGGAGCTTGTAAGCGATTTCGATAAGGAGATGAAGCGGCTGAAAGCTCAGGGAATCAAAGGCGAGACAATATAGCACAGGCCTTGATGATAGTGAACTCCCCCTCCTTTTCTGATAGTATTGGATTATGCGTCGTATCCGGGCATTGATGGCAGTCCTTTTCCTATCAGCCTCTTCGCTTCTGGCGGAGGGGGAGGTGTTCTTTTCCAATATAGTGAATGCCTCATATATAACGGACTTCGCGATGGGTGCCTTCCCAATAAGCTTCTGGGGGGAGTTCGGCATAGACCATATAGATCTTTTTCCTGATCTCAATACCCGTGTTGTCGTAAGGGTCGAGGCTGGAATGGCCCAGCGCACGCTGCGTCAGTATCCTGAGACCGGTGCCCTTATAACCGATCATAATCCAGGGGCTGATGAGAACTACTCAGTCGTCTTCTCATATGGCACGGTGGGATTCGAGCAGGGGATAGTCGATGGAGGCGAGGGCAAGCCTGATTTCCTTTCCGCCAGCTTCTCCATCGGCATGAGATGGGAGCAGGCCTTCGCGTCGCTTGCCCATATACAGCAGGGGGACATGAACGGGATATTCGGCTTTGACTACTTCAATAGGGGGGAGCGCAAGGATTATCCCGGAACACCGGAGCTTTCAGGCAACCTGTACTCGCTTGCGACATCCCTCAACTTCAGCCTCGATTTCCGCAATCTTGATGACCATTACATCCATCCTGATGGATACAACTTCTCGATATCAGCGACCCTTGCACCTTGGTGGCTGTTCAATGACAGGCTCTCAATAGTCAACTCAGGCGTGCGTATCGATTACTATCGCCTGCTTTACAACGCGGTCTGGAAGTACACGGCGTATGAGATGCACAAGGGCGATATGAACCTGTTCTCTGTAGTCACTGATTTCCGCCTGAACTGCCAGTTCCTATTCGGCGCCGACGTGCCGCGCTATGCCTATTCGGTACGCTTCCGGGGCAATGAGATCCCGCCGCGCTCCTTTATAACCGATGTAAGCTTCGGCGTCGTGCTTAACGGCCCGGAGTTCTTCACCGTGGGAACCTATCCCCAGCTATATGTGTTCATCGAGCATGCAATCTCCGCCGGCCGTATCCTCAACAGCATCGACCCTGCCGAGAGCGTGAAGATGTATGGCTCGGTAGGGGCAAGGCTCCAGCTCAATATCCTGGGCGTTTTCCGCGCGTATGTTGGGATCTACTATGATTATCTGCCGATGGAAGGGTATAAGGGAGGATTCGATCTGGATCTTGGTGCTTATTTCTCGGCGTTCTTCTGAGCCTTCTTCATATACTTCATGGCTCTTTTCTCGCCGCCTGGGACATAGAAGCCTTCCTTCTTCATCTCTAGAAGCTCCTTGTAGATGGCCTCGAACTGCTTAGCTACCTCCCTGCCGTCGAACTGGGATATCAGGGCCTCGGCGTTCCTTGCCTTGTCATCCCGCTCCTCAGGGTTGTTGAGCACGTGGTCCATCCTCTCCGCGAGGCTTTCGGCGCTTCCGCCCTCGAAGAACCATCCTTCCTTATCGGAGAACAGAGCCTTCATGTTATCTATGTCCGCAGCGATCACGGGGGTGCCTGAGCAGAGGGCTTCGATTACGGTCATCGCCTGGTTTTCCGAAAGGGATGCCGTGACGAATGCCGCGCACTTGCATAGGAGCCTTGAGCCTATGATGTCATCATTAGGGATGAGGCCTGTCATATGCAGATGCCCTTCAAGCCCAAGGGATTCCGAGAGCTTTACCAGCGCGTCGTGAGCCGGCCCCTGGCCTATGACGATGAAGTGCGCGTCAGGATTCTTCTTCAGGCATAGGGCGAAGGCCTCTATGGCCACGTCTATCGCCTTCTCGTATCCGAGACGCCCCACATATATGAGCGAGCGCTTGCCAAGCCATGCGGGATCGACTGCTGCGGGAAGGGGCCTCTCCTTCCCCTTGTTCTGGAAGCGTGAGATATCTATGCCATTGGAGACATACCTGACCTCAAGCCCCGGTATCTTCTCCATCACGTGCTGGCAGGTCTCCTTGTTGGGGGCTGTCGCCATCCATGTAAGGCGGAAGAACGGATTGAACACCACGGACCAGATCGCGTCCTGCGCGGCATCAGCGAGCTTCTGGCTCTTGAGCGCGTATTTTATGTATATCGGATTGTCGATGAGGGTGTGGTGCGTCGCCAGCGTCGGGATATGAAGGCGGCGTGCCGCGTGGTTGAGGGCCATTCCCATCAGCCAGGGCGAGGTGTTGTGCACTATGTCTATCTTATATTTGATGAGGTATGGCATGAGGTATGAGCCGTAGATAGGAAGGAGCTTTATGCCCTTGTATATCCAGGCCGGGATCGACTTGACGTGGACGATCCTTATGCCGTCCTCGATGACGTCTGCTGTGAAGGCTTTCTCCCTGGGAACGAAGAACCAGACCTTATGCCCCATCTTTATGAGATTGTTGGCAAGGTTTATCGTTGTCGTTATGACACCGTTTGTCTCTGGATAGAATATGTCGAACCCGAAGGCTATATGCATCGAGACTGGAACCCCTCTATAAGTGCTGTTGAAATACTAGCAGAACTTCCTTAGCTATACCATAGCAAAATTTACAGTACCGGACATAAACCAGCAGTATGTTGGATTCATGAGATGCGGCATTCCAGCGCTAAAGCCGCTTCTTCGGTATTTTCTGCAGACTGCAAGCCTCTGTTTGGTGCTATAATGCTGACTTATGGACAAGACAAGGAAGACAGGCATACTGATGCATATCACATCGCTTCCATCCGATTATGGTGTAGGCGATCTAGGAGAGAGCGCTTTCGCTTTCGTGGATCTTCTTGAAGAAGGCAAGGCCGGGCTCTGGCAGATGCTGCCTCTCGGGCCCACTGGCTATGGTGACAGCCCTTACGCCGCGCGCTCCGCGTTCGCTGGCAATGAGCTTATGATATCCCCACGATCGCTCTATATAGACGGCTATCTCGATATAAGCGATGTCATGGTGAAGGCCGCGCCCTCCGAGCGCGTTGACTATGGCAGCGCAAAGACGCTGAAGATGCCGATGCTCAGGAAGGCGGCCCTCGCGCTCCTCTCATCGAAGGGAGCTGATAGGAAAGCTTTCGAGAGCTTTGCGGAAGATGAGAGCTGGTGGCTTGATGACTATGCCCTTTTCCAGGCCATTGCCGACGAGGAGGGGGACTCGAGGTGGTTCTCCGAGTGGCCGAAGGCCCTTCGAAACAGGGATGAGAAGGCTCTTGAGAAGAAGAGGAAGGAGCTGAAGGAGGAGATCGCGATATACAAGGCACTGCAGTTCTTTTTCCGCAGGCAGTACATGAAGCTCAAGGAGTATGCGAACAGCAAGGGTGTCAGGATCATCGGCGATATCCCTATATTCATCGCCCCTGACTCCTCCGATGCCTGGGCGGAGCGCCGGCTTCTCCTTATCGATGAGGACGGGCAGCAGGAAGCGTCCTCAGGAGTGCCGCCAGATGCGTTCTCGGCGACGGGACAGCTCTGGGGCAACCCCCTCTATCGCTGGGAGGAGCATAGAAAGACCGGCTTTGACTGGTGGATAAGGAGATTCAGGGAGAATCTCAGGCTCTTCGATATCGTGCGTGTCGATCACTTCCGTGGCTTCGAGGCCTGCTGGACCGTTCCGAAGGGTGAGGATACCGCTATCAACGGCAAGTGGGTGAAGAGCCCTGGGCAGGAGTTGTTTGACGCGGTTCGGAAAGCCTTGGGCTCCGATCTTCCGATCATCGCGGAGGATCTTGGCGTCATAACCCCTGAGGTCGAGGCACTTAGGGACAGCAATGGCTTCCCGGGAATGAAGATTGCTCATTTCGCGTTCGCGTTTGACCAAGGCAAGTGGCAGACCGGCAATCCATATCTTCCGCACAACTGCCAGGAGCTTTCGGTTGCCTATACCGGAACCCATGACAACAACACGACGCTTGGCTGGTACTCGGAGCTTGATGACGGCATGAAGGATTACGTGAGGCGCTATCTCGAGTGCTCCGATGGAGAGATCGTGTGGAAGCTCATACGCGCCCTCATGGCATCACACTCGATGTGGGTCATATTCCCGATGCAGGATGTGCTTTCCCTCGGGGCCGAGGCAAGGATGAACGTGCCTTCGACATGCGGCACGTCCAACTGGTCATGGAAGATGGATAAGGATGCGCTGAAGACTCCTGCTATCGAGACGCTCCGCTACTACTCTGAGCTTTATGGAAGGGCGCCGCTTTGAACATAGTGCTTTTCCGTGAAGGCGAGACGATGGTGTCTCTCTCCGATGAGAGGGCATCCCATATACTCAAGGTCCTCCGGATGAAGGAGGGGGATAGCTTCCATGCTGGGATCATCAATTCAATGGAAGGCATGATGAGGATAGAGCGTATCTCTGATGACGGCATCGAGCTCTTGTTCTCTCCTGAGAAGGACAGCTCCGCTCTCTATCCTCTCACGCTTATCTGCGCGCAGGTACGTCCTATCTGCATGCGCCGCATCCTCCGCGAGGCTGTCTCGCTTGGGGTGGGGAGGATGATCCTTCCTGTCTCGGACCTTGGGGAGAAGAGCTATCTGAACGCCTCGCTCTACAAGGACGGGGAGTACAGGGACATACTCCTTGATGGCGCGATGCAGGCGGGGAAGACCGGAGTCACGGATACGGTCCTGGCCTCTGGCGTGGAGGAGGCCATAAAGCTTGCTGGCTCAGATACGCTCCTGCTGCTTGATAACGTCATAGGAGCCGTGCCATTATCAGAGATGGATCTCAGGGGCAAGTCCGTCGCTGTCGCGATAGGCCCTGAGAGAGGCTGGTCAGAAAGGGAGCGCCGCGTCTTCCTTGATTCAGGCTTCATCCCTGCTATAATGGGAAGCCGCATCCTGCGCACGGAGACAGCTGCTGTCGCTTCCGTGGCGCTTGCCCTTTCCCGCATGGGATATCTTTAGGAGGAAACATGCACGATCATGCAGCGAATGCCGAGGAGATCCTCGATAGGGAGTACCCGGTTCTGGACCATGGATTTGTCCGTCTTGTCGATTATATGGGCTCTGACAGCCGCATAGTGCAGTCTGCCCGCGTGAGCTATGGCTCGGGAACGAAGACATACAGGCAGGACAAGGGGCTTATAAACTATCTTCTCCGCAATGACCACACCTCTCCATTCGAGCAGGTTGTCTTCACGTTCCATCTCAAGATGCCTATCTTCGTCGCACGTCAGTGGGTGAGGCACCGCACCGCGCGCATGAATGAGATATCCGGGCGCTACTCGGTTATGAAGGATGAGTGCTATATCCCCGATAAGGCCCATATAGCGCTCCAGAGCGAGGACAACAAGCAGGGGAGGAAGGCAGAGCCTGTCGATGACGCGACCGCAGAGCGCGTGATCGCCATGCTGGAAGAGGACCATAAGAGGATCTTCGAGACCTATCATGCCCTTCTTGATATGGGGATAGCCCGTGAGATCGCGCGCATAGACCTTCCTCTCTCGCTCTATACGGAGTTCTATTGGCAGATGGATCTGCACAATCTCTTCCACTTCCTCAAGCTCCGCCTCGATGGCCATGCGCAGTATGAGATCAGATGCTACGCCGAGACCATCCTCGAGATCGTCAAGAGCGTCTGCCCGATAGCGGCCGAGGCCTTCGAGAACCATAAGGTCACGAGCGTCATTCTCTCCGGGAAGGAGAAGGAGGCTGTGAAGGCCATGCTGGAAGGAAAGGAGAGCGGTCTGGAGAAGAGGGAGATGGAGATCCTCATGGAGAAGCTGAAATAGCCCGTTGGCTATCAGCGTTGAAGCCGTTGCATAGTGCAGCGGCTTTTCCTTTCCGTCCATGCTATCATTGATGGATATGGAACGGGACAGGAAGCGCAGAAGGATTGTTGTGATGCTCAGGGCGGCAAGCTTACCATCGGGACAGTGATCCTCGCGCTGACGATAGGCCCTTTCGTCTCATGGATTGGCAAGGGCCTGAAACGTATCCTGTGACTCCTGTCATCCAAATAAGATTGGCGCGAACTTATCCCAGTAGCCTTTCACGAATATGACTATGATGAGAAGGGGAAGTATCCAGGCGGTGTAGAACCTGAGCTTCTTCGGGTACTTCAGTCCCTCTCCCGTGTCAGCTTCCTCTATGAAGCCCTTCCATCCCCATCCGTAGCGGGATGTGCAGAAGAGGACTATGAGCGCGGATCCTATCGGGGTTATCGTGCTGGATACGAGAAAGTCCTCCAGATCGAGTATCGTGGAGCCCTCTCCGAAAGGCTGCACGTCCGAGAGGATATTGAAGCCGAGGATGCATGGCAGGGACAGGATCAGTATGAGCGCCATGTTCACAAGCGATGCCTTCTTCCTCGTCCAGCCATGGCAGTCCATCCAGTAGGCGATTATGTTCTCGAATACCGCTATGAGCGTCGTCATCGCCGCGAACGACATGAAGAGGAAGAAGAGCGCTCCCCAAAGCCTGCCGCCCGGCATCTGAGAGAACACGGAGGGCAGCGTGACGAACAGCAGCGATGGCCCTGAGTCCGGATTGACGCCGAAGGCGAAGGACGCCGGGAATATTATGAGGCCGGCGAAGAACGCGACGAAGGTGTCGAGGGATAGCACGCGCACCGATTCACCTGTAAGCGAGCGCTCCTTGCCGATATACGAGCCGAATATCTCCATGGAGCCTATGCCGAGGCCAAGAGTGAAGAACGATTGCCCCATCGCTGCATAAAGCACCTCGAATATGCCGTTGTCTACCATCTTGGAGAAGTCAGGGATCAGGTAGAAGCTCAATCCCTTCGAGGCCCCTGGGAGAAGAAGGGAATTGACTGCGAGCGCCACAATGAGGGTGAAGAGGCATCCCATCATGAACTTCGACGCTTTCTCAACCCCCTTCTGCAGTCCCTTCATGCAGATGAGGAAGCCTATGATGATGGCGATGAACGTGAATACCGTCTGCCACACGGGATCTGCCGTGAATGAGCCGAAGAACGCTCCCGAGGAGGCCGCATCCAGCCCCGCGAGGTCTCCCTTGATGCCTGAGAAGAAGTAAAACAGCAGCCAGCCGGTAACTACCGTGTAGTACATCATCAAGAGGTAGTTGCCTATTATCGCGACAGGTCCGAAGAGATGCCATTTCGTCCCTTTCCGCTCAAGGCATCGCAGCGCCCCTGATATATTCATCCTTGAGGCCCGGCCGATGGCGAACTCCATGAGCAGCACAGGCAGTCCCACGAATACGAGGAACAGTAGATATACGAGCACGAAGGCCGCCCCTCCGTACTGTCCGGTTATATATGGGAACCTCCATACGTTCCCAAGCCCTATGGCACAGCCTGCGGAAAGCAGGATGAAGCCGATCCGCGATCCAAGTGTCTCCCTTTCACCCATGGCTCGAGGATACCACAGATGGCTTCGGAGTTTCCATTCTGAGGGTATGCTATAATCTACCCATGAGAAAGGTCATCACGATAATACTGCTAAGTCTGCTTGTAATCGCCTCAGTCTCCGCTTCCGCTATCCATTCCCTCAATTTTGCGTATAGCGTTCATGAAGGAAGCCATATCGGCATAGATTATTCCGGCTCATCCACATCTCCAGTTCATGTGTATGGCGGAATATATGGGCTCTTCGCGCTGGGGAACGCGAGGCCTGGGGTAACCGCAGGCATATATCTTGGCCCGGGATTCAGCATCCCTCTGAATGAAAACCGCTCCTTGCTGCTCCAGCTTGCCGCAGCCGTGGATATCCCGATGTGCTTTTATAAATCCACCATCGGGACAGGAATCGGGGTCATCGCGGATATCGGGCTGAAATGGCGGTTCTCCAGCGGATTGCTATCCGATGGCATATTCCTTTCCGCGGGCGTCAAGGGAGGATATTACTTCGGGTATCTCAACATGGATCTAAGCAATATCGGGGATCTGGACTCAATAGCCAACGAGGATAAGCTCATGCGTTACCGGATCACGCCGTATCTTGGCCTTGGATTCGCATTCTAGATACAGAGGAACGGAAGCTCCTCAAGCACTATCCTGGCTATCTTATCCGAGTGCCAGATGTATGACGCGTGGTCCTCGCCCTCAACGATGCGTAGCTTTGGGTCTGGGATGGAGGAGGCGATCATCTCTGTGTCTTCAAGCTTCACGGCATCATGCTCGCCAGCAACCACAAGGACGGGTACGGTTATCCGCCCAAGGTCCTCCTTGCTTATGTCAGGCTCGGAGAGCATCAGGGAAAGAAGTGCGGATCCTGTTGCTTCGTACTCCCTCCTTATATCCTTCAGCATCTCATCCGTAAGGCTCTCAGGGCGCGTGTTGGCGCCTGCCGAGATTACAGCGGAGACTGAATCGGGGTATGAGTAGGCGAGCATCAGCGCTGTGATAGCCCCATCTGAGAAGCCGAGGACTGCGGGCTTCTCGATTGAGAGAGCGTCGATGAAGGCCTTCACGTCCTCTGCAAATGCTGAATAATGCATGTCGCAGCTTCCAGAGCTTCTTCCATGTCCCCTTGTGTCGAGAGCGTAGATCGTGAATCGGTCCTTCAGGATGGAGGTGGCTTCGGAGAAGGTCGTGTGGTCCTCCCCGTTGCCATGAAGGAGGATCATCGGCTTCCCGCTTCCCTCCTTCTCATAGTAGATGCTTATGCCATTTGCCCTCTGTATCATGGCTTTCTCCCTAGCTTGGCAAGATAATGCCTCTTCATGTCCTCCTCGAACTCCTTATCCCTGGAGTATTCCCTGCCAAGGACCGGGAGCCAGAGGGATGGATCCTCCATGCAGAGATAGAAGAATACGCCGCTCTGGAAGGAGGCTGAGAATGCGTTGTACACGGTGCTGAACATCTTCCGCTTTATCTCAAGGGGGTAGGAATACTTCCCGGCAGCTTCCGTAAGCTCCATTTCAAGCACGCGGCTCTCGCGTCCCATCTGCCTCAGCTTCTTCATCACCGCCTTCGTGAAGGTCAGCGTGCCGATGCTGATGGTATAGAGATCCTCAGGGGAGAACCTGCTCTCGATCTCCTCCGCTATCTTCGGATACTCCTCGTCCCATCCTTTGAAATAGACCATAGGATGGATGTGGAAGCCGATGATGGCGCCTTTGTCACGGGCCCTCTCGGCGTCCTCAAGCCTCTCTTCCAGCGTTGCTGTCAGGTGTTCTTCCTTCTCTATAATGGTCGGGGCATTCAGGCTCCAGGAGAAGAACATGTTCCTCGGATATTCCCTGTCGAATACGTTCCTCGCGCTCTTTGATTTCAGCTCTATCACGACATCAGGGAGCTTCTGGGCAAACGCCGAAAGCGCGGAGAGCGTGCCGTAATCATCGCCGAGGAGGAGCGAGTCGGATGCCTGTCCGGTCCCTATGTGCCATACATCCGGGGAAAGCTCGAGCGAGAGAAGCTTCTCCTTGAGATTCCCTATCGTGTGGATCTCGTCCTCGCTGTAGAAGGCCTGCACCGAGCAGTATGAGCAGGAGAACGCGCACTGTTCCACGGCATCGAGGGTGCGTAGGTTGCAGCAGCGTGTCTTCTCCCCATCCACAGGGCAGGGACAGCGGCCCAGGACTATATCCTTATCCACCTCCCTTATCCCATGCTTACGTCTTGGCTGCGGGGCGGGGAAGAAGGATGAGTAGTCTGTCTCCTCGCTCCGAAGGCGTGACATGTATTTCCTCATGCCTTTGATGTAGGCATCTCCCTTCCGTCCGTCCAGCCTGCTGTCTATCTCGCTGTATGGTGCCTTGGATGTATATGATCCCTCCTTCCACTGAACAAGGTCAGCCTCGTCCTTCACGATCTCGAGCTTCTGGCTCTCCGTGAACCTGTAGCGAGAAAATAACGCTTCGAGTCTTTCCTTTGAGTCCTGGGGAAGGTAGGCGTAGATATCATCAAAAGCTTTCATGGCCCCATTCTAGCAGATACATGGTTGTCCAACATCCATAAGACGGCTATCTTTGGATTATGTCGGAGAAAGCAAGGGCGATGGCCAGGGAGCTCCCGGATAACCCCGGGGTCTACCTGATGAAGAACAAGGAAGGCACAGTCATATACGTGGGCAAGGCGAAGCATCTCAAGCGTCGTGTCTCCTCATACTTCCTTCCGGGCCGCAATGCCAAGACCGCCGCCCTTGTCGAGAAGATAGATACGATTGATTTCGTCATAACCGGCAATGAGTATGAGGCCCTGATCCTCGAGAACAACCTGATCAAGAAGTACAATCCCCATTACAATATCCTCCTCAAGGATGGGAAGAGCTACCCGGTGATACGCATCACCGACGAGGAGTTCCCCAGGATACTCAAGACAAGGCGCGTGATAAGGGATGGCTCCAGGTACTTTGGCCCGTATCCTGATGGATCGAGGCTGGATGAGTACCTGAGGATGGTCGAGGATAACTATCCGCTGCGTAAGTGCCAGGGGCCTTTGAAGGCTCGTAAGACCCCTTGCCTTTATTATCATATCCATAAATGCTCGGCGCCATGCATCGGGGCCATAGACAGCAAGGAATACCGTAGGTACGTGAAGGATGTCGAGGACTTCCTCGATGGCGATGACTCCTCCCTTATCAAGCAGGTGGAGAGGGAGATGCTCCGGGCCTCGAAGGAGCTTGATTTCGAGACGGCGGCCCGTAAGCGCGACCAGCTCAAGGCCCTGACCGTGATGCAGAAGAACCAGATGGTCGAGGACTTCTCCACAGATAGCCGCGACTATGTGGCGATCGAGATGAGGAGCTATCTCTCGACTGTCTCGATAATGCAGTTCAGATCAGGCCGCCTGATAGGCAAGGCGCTCTATCGTGCCGAATGCCTTTCTGATGAGACCGAGACGCTCCTCTCGTTCCTCATCCAGTACTACAGCGATGGCGACAGCCTTCCTGGGGAGATCTTCGTCTCATGCGAGATCGATACCGAGCTTATCTCCCGATACTTTTCTGAGCAGCTTGGCTCATCCGTGTACATCTCGGTGCCGAAGGACGGCAAGCACTACAGGATACTGCGGATGGCTGCGGAGAACGCCTCGAGGGATGTCGAGAAGAGGCTGAGGGATGTTGATAACACCGCATCCCTTGAGAGGCTGCAGAAGGAGCTGGGGCTATCAGCGCTGCCGCGTCATATCGAGGGCTTTGATATAGCGCAGCTTTCTGGGAAGTACACCGTGGCTTCCCTCATAGTCTTCCGTGACGGCAATCCATCGAACAAGGAATACCGGCACTTCTCGATGAAGACGCTCGAGGGGCGGATCGATGACTTCCAGTCGATGAGGGAGGCTGTCGGAAGGCGCTATCAGCGTCTTGTGAACGAGGGCTCGGAGCTTCCTGATCTCCTGATGGTCGATGGCGGAAAGGGGCAGGTGAGCGCCGCGTTGGAGGCGTTGGGGGAGATCGGCCTTGATTTCCCCGTGGTGGGGCTTGCGAAGGAGCATGAGGAGATAGTCTTCCCCGGCGATAGGGAATCGCTTCTCCTCGACCATAGCGATCCCGGTCTCCGCGTGCTTATAGCGCTGCGCGATGAGTGCCATCGCTTCGCGACATCGTTCAACCAGCGCATGAGGAGCAAGGAGGCATCATTCTCGCTTCTGGAATCGATAGATGGCATAGGGCCGGAGAGGGCGAAGCGCGTCATGCAGGCCTTTGGCTCGGTGGAGGCTATCCTGCCGCTCTCGCCCGAGGAGCTCGCGAAGGGCGCGAGGATTCCCCTTCCGGTTGCGGAGCGGGTGCTGCATAAGCTTAATTTCTAGAGCATCTTCCCGATGTCGGGAAGGCTTAGGTCTATGCCGCTTTCCCTTCCTTTCTCAGCGCTTATCGTGTAGATGACCGATGAGAGCACTATCGGAAGGAGCTCTGAGGACGCCGCCTTGATCTCATTATCCATCTTCCCGAGGTATAGGATTATCCTCTGCGTGTCCTCAAGGCTGTAGCTCTGCATCGCCTTGCTCATGATCGGGATATCCTTCTTCCTGATCCCTTTCTCGCTGAATGACGAGGGGTAGGGTGAGAGGTATTCGGCGTTCGCGGCTATGTAGTCCATGCCGCTGCCCTTTCTCTTCATCGAGAGGGCGCTCTCCAGGAGGCGGAAGCGGGATGTCACGACGCCGATGGCCCTGATGGCTCCGTATGAATCGCTTTCAAGGAGGGTCTTCATTATCAGCAGCGCGTGCTCCGTATCGCGCTCGGCAAGGGCCGAGAAGAGCGTGTACCCATCCTCTCCTCGTGTCTTGATGGCATATTGCTCTATATCCTCCGCCGTGACCTGCTGCTTCCCGGTGCCTGCGGCCCTGAAATACAGGGAAAGCGATGAGACGAGGTTCTTCATCTCATGCGTGTTGTTCTCGGTTGAGAAGAGTATCTCCTCTACGGCGTCCTGGGTTATGGAGAATCCTTCCTTTCGGAACGCGGCGGCTATCCATTCGCGCTTCTTGTTCTCGAACATCTCCCAGAACATCTTCACGCCATCCTTGCCGATACCATCCAGGATGGGCTTGGGGATCTTCATCTGCGATCTCTCGGAAGAGACTATTATGAGCTCCGCGTCGTCCTGCTTTGCCTTCAGGTAGTCTTCGATCGCCTTCGCGATCCCGTCCTTGCCGCTCCTGTTCTCGAACTGCTTGACGATGACGAGGCGGAAAGAGGAGAAGAGGGAGCTCTGGGAGAGCACTGAGCTTATGGCCTCTCCTGTGTCATCCCCCGCGTAGAACTGATGGACCTCCGCGTCAGGATGCTGGGCCAGCACACGCTTCTTCTCATCCGCAAGCCATTCGTTCTTCTCTCCTTCCTCAGGTCCTAGAAGCAGGTAGTCCATAATCTCTCCTTATCGCGGCAAGTATGCCATATACCTTCGCGGAATTGCTCTTCCGTATGCCCATTATCGCATTATCGGGGATGAGAAGCACGTACCCGGGAAGGCGGCGGTATCGCCTGAGCTCTATCTGCCCGCTCTCGTCCCCCTGGTCGGCAAGCACTATGTCCCCATCCTTGAGCGATGATATGTCATCTGTCATTATCGCGATATCCCCGGGGATTATCCCCGCGTCCCTCATGGATTCTGAACGGACGATGAAGGCGTAGGCGCCAGAGCGGGCGATGCGGCGCGGGACATAGCAGGCCTTGTCTGTGTATCCCTCCCTGACATCTGCAGGGGATGGCTCTGAGGGGAACAGGGGAATCTCCATATTCTCCCTCTCATCCCTCTCCTCATCCTTAAGCCTTATGCCTCGGCTCCTTCCCTCATCCTTCTCGAGAGCTCCTTTACGCGCCAGGGCATCTATGGCGTAGTGGGCCGCGGCAGGGGAGAATGAGAACGCAGTGGCGATCTCGTCAAGGGTAGGGGAGATCCCTTCCTCCTCGATATGCTTCCTGATGAAGCCCAGTATCTCCTCCTGCCTCGCGCTCAGCTTCTTCACTTCTCTTCGAATCTCGAGGCGAAGAGATCCTCCATGGTCTTCATCGCCTCATTCTCATCGCTGCCGGAGCATATGCACATAAGCTTGGTCCTGTACGTGGCACCAAGCGTTATGACGCCCATTATGGACTTCGCGTTGACCTTCATCGTATCGTGCTCGAAGAAGATATCCGACGAGAAAGCTGACGCCTTCTTCGCTATCTCCGCCGCTGGCCTGGCATGGATGCCGGCCCTGTTGAGCACCTCAAGTTCCTTACTGATCAATTCCTGACTCCTCGATATCATCGGTTGAGAAATACATCTTCCTCGCGGTCTCGCTCTCAAGCCACTTCAGCACGCTCTGATCGAATTCGCGCGATGAATAATAGCCTAGGGACTTCATCCTCTCGTTCCTAGCGGCTGTCTCTATGAGGATAGGGACATTGCGCCCGGGACGCACCGGGAGGACGATCTTAGGTATCGTCACCCCGAGGTATGTCGCGGTGAGGCTGTCCCCGATCCTGTCGTACTGCTTGGAGCTGTCCCAGGTCTCAAGCTCGACGGCAAGCTGTATCTGCTTCTTCTCCCTGATCGCGCCGACTCCGAAGAGATTGGTTATGTTTATGATTCCCAGCCCCCTTATCTCCATATGGTGGGCAAGCATGGGGTTCTCCCCGAATCCTATGAGATAGCTGTCGGAGATGCTCTTCATCTTGACCGTGTCATCGCTTATGAGCCTGTGCCCGCGCTCAATGAGCTCAAGAGCCGTCTCGCTCTTGCCGACTCCGCTGTCGCCTGTTATGAGGACGCCTATGCCGTATACCTCGACAAGGACGCCGTGGATCGTCATGGACGGGGCGAAGACCTCGTCGAGCATCGAATAGAGGCGGCGGGAGAAGTCCGAGGAGCTGAGCGGGGTCGCGAGTATCGGGGTGGCGCTCTTCTCCGCGAGCTCCACGAAGTGCTCGGATGGCCTGTAGCCTCCGATGAAGATTATGCATGGCGGATGGAGGGCGAAGAGCTTCTCTATGTTCTCGTACTCGTTCCTCTTCTCCAATAGCTCTATGTATGATTCCTCATTCCGTCCTATGAGCTGCAGCGACTGGCCTGAGAAATCCACGAAATAGCCGGAGAGCGCGAGGCCTGGCCTCGATATCTTCGCGCTGTGGATAGGCCTTGAGAGCCCTGAGCGGCCCGCGATGCATTTGAGCTGGAGATGGTTGTGCTCCTTGAGATCGAGATCCAGGAGATCAAGGACGGTGAATTCTCTCATAGAGCGGATTATAGCATAGGGGATGGCGGCATTGAAAAGGGGAAGCCTCGCTTCCCCTCTCCGCTTTAGAGACCCATGGTCTTTTCCTTTTCCTTCTTGGCTGCCGCCTGTATCTTATCGGCGATCAGCTCGATGCCTTCATGCAGCTCGTAGGCATCCTGCGACACGACCTTCTCCTTCTTCCAGCTGAAGTGGAGCGTCGCATCGATGTGGAAGCCGATGCCCTTTGCCTCCTTCCTGGCAACGATGTCCAGATCATGGAGATAATCCTCCGCGAAGCCGAGCTTCTTGAGTTTCTTGTCCAGGAATTCCCTGTCTTCATCGTCTGGGGTGAAGCCTATACCTCTGAATGTCAGATTCATAGCGTTCCTCCTTTTGCATAGTATACCCCAGGTTTGAGAAGAACACAAAATAAATCATGATGTCTGCGATTAGGGCCTCAGCTTGGCCTGTCGAACGATGAGCTTATATCGAGCTCGTTCCTGTACTTCGCGACCGTGCGCCTTGCAGCCTTTATGCCGCGCTCTGCGAGCATGTCGCTGATCTTCTGGTCTGAAAGGGGCTTTCCCGTGTCATTCTCGCTGATGATCGTGCGGATCATCTCCTTCACGGCGTTCTTGGAGTAGTTCTCGCCGCCTGATGAGGCGACCTGGCTTGAGAACATCATGCGGATAGGGTAGATGCCGAAATCGGTGTCGATGTACTTTGACGCGGCAAGGCGGCTGACAGTCGCTTCGTGCACGCCGATCTCATCCGCGGCTTCCTTCATCGTCAGCGCCTTGAGGAATACAGGTCCCTTGAGGAAGAAGTCCTCCTGTCGCTCCATCAGGAACGCGCCGAGCCTGAGGAGCGCTGAGCAGCGAGCGTCGATCTGGGACTTCAGCGACTCTGCGCTCTGTAGCTTCTCCCTGAGATACTTCGATGCCTCCTTCGCCTCCGGGCCGCTTTCCTTCTTCAGCTCCTCTCTCATCCTCACGTAGTTTTCATCTATCTCGAAAAGAGGGATCGCGTCGCGGTTGAGGCTAAGCGTAAGCTTGCCATCCACTGTCTTTATCGAGAGCTCAGGGGTCACGAGGTTCTCATATTCGCTTGAGTACTGCCTTCCCGGGAACGGGGTGAGGGAGCGGAGGAACATGGAGAACGCCTCGACATCCTCCTTCTCGATTCTCAGGTCCTTGGCAATCACGTCGATCCTGCCGAGCCTCAGGTTGTCCAGCTCCCCATCTACAAGCTTTCTGAAGGTCTCGAGCTCATGGCCCTTCATGCCCTTGTCCTCCGCCTGGATCAGAAGGCTTTCCTTCCAGTCCCTCGCGCCGACTCCCGCGGGCTCCAGCTGCTGTATTGTCCCCAAGGCCTCTTCCAGGCAAGGCTTCAGGGCGTCGGGAAGAAGGGACTCTGGATCCTCGCCGATAAAGCCGTTCCTGTCCATAGCGGTTATGAGGGTCTCGGAGGCCTTCCTTACATCCTCGGGAAGCTGGATGAGCCCCAGCTCCTTCAATAGGTGGGTCTTGAGATCCTCCTTCTCATGGACCATGCCTTCTATCCAGTTTGGCCTCTCGTCGCTCTCGTAGGGCTCGCTGTCTGAGTAGCCTTCGCTGCGTTCTGTCTCGCTTCGATAGCGCATTGATAGGGAGTCGTAGGACGCGGCCTTGTCGCGGAGGATCATCACCGGATTTGTCTCCGCTTCCTTCTCGACCTTCTCCCTCAGCTCCTGAGAGGACAGGGTAAGGGTCTCCATTGTCTGCAGCAGCTGCGCGTTTATCCTGAGCTGCTGCTGCATGGATAGGTCAAGTCCCAGCCGTCTGTCCATCAGCTCTCCTTATCGAAATCCCTGCCGAAGTAGATCTCCCGTGCCTTCTCGTTGGCAAGGAGCTCCTCCTTCGTTCCTGACACGAGTATCTCTCCCTCCGATATGATATGCGCGGTTGTCGTTATCTCGAGCGTGTCGCGCACGTTGTGGTCAGTAAGGAGTATGCCGATCCCGCTGTCCGCGAGGCGCCTTATTATCTGCTTGATCTCATACACGGCCTTCGGGTCTATGCCCGCGAAAGGCTCGTCGAGCAGGAGGAACTTAGGGCTTGTCGCGAGCGCCCTCGCGATCTCCGTCCTTCTCCTCTCGCCTCCTGATAGGGTATAGCCATATTGCTTGCGGACCTTCGTGATGCCGAACTCGGCGATCAGCCTCTCGAGCATTTCAGAGCGTTCCTGACGCGTCATATGCTTCTGCGTCTCGAGCACCAGCTTTATGTTGTCCTCCACCGAGAGCTTGCGGAATATGGAGGCCTCCTGCGGCAGGTACGCCAGACCAAGCCTCGAGCGCTTATGCATCGGCATCTGCGTTATATCGGTGCCATCGATGGACACGGTTCCGCCATTTGCCTTTATGAAGCCGACGATCATGTAGAATGACGTGGTCTTTCCCGCCCCGTTCGGCCCGAGCAGCCCTGTTATATCACCAGAGGACATGGAGAACGTCACGTTCTTCACGACGTGCTTCCTGCCATAGTACTTGGAGAGATTCTCAGCCTTCAGCTCAGCCATTTATGTTTCCTCTGATACGGCCCTCGAGGGTTATCGAATCGGTGTTCAGATCGACTCTGATGACCTCAGCCCCGTACTCGTCTCCATCCCAGTATACAGCCGCGTCCCCGCGCAGCTCCAGGCTGTTGGTCTCCCTAGAGAAGGCCACGCTCTCAGCCCTGCATCTCATTATACCGCTATCCGTATCCTTTAGAAGCGTGACGCTCTTGTCCAGCTGGAGCTTCTCGTCGCTCAGGTCATATTCAAGGTATGCCCCCGTAGCGGACACCCCGTTCGCGGTATCCTCTATCTCGAACCATGTGGATATCAGGATGCGCTCGGTGCTCCTGTCATAGAACACGCTTGATGTGGAGATGCTGATGCCTCTCTCCTCATCCTCGATAGATGCGCCGCCGCTGCACTCGACGCGCGTCCATCCGCTTCCGGAGAGGGTGATCCTATCCGCGCTTATCGTGAGCGATCCCACGCTCACGGAGGCCCCGGACGAGAGCACGACGTTCTCACGCCCGTCCCTGAGGACTATCGAGCTCTCGTTCCCGCTGAATGTTATCTGGTCCTCGGCCGCCGCCGGTGAGATGAGGAGAAGGAGAAGCAGCACTGCCGTGATTATCGTCCTCATAGGTTGAATACCCCCTCCTTTATCGATGAGAATGAATATGAGTCCTCCCTCAGGTCTCCCTTGAAGCCCGTGCCGGAGAATATGCCGTCATCGGAGTTGACGCGCACATCCCCCTCCGCCTCGATCTCGGAGGATGAGGAATCGAAATACAGGGATTCCGCCTCTATGTGCATATTGGAGCCATGCTGCTCCAGCGAGACATGCCCTGAAAGGTCCATGGTCCTTGCCGACGTGTCGATATCCGCATAGTCCGCGCTTCCGGTTATCGAAGGATTGCCCTCGTCATCGTACTGGATGAACTTCAGGTTCTCCGCCGTCGCCCTCTCTTCCGCGCTGTAGAACGACATGAGGGTGCTCTCGATGAAGATGGGGTTCTCCCCGCTCTGGCCGAGGGTATACTCAGCGTTCTCCAGTATTATGGCTGGACGGGCTATCTTCTCGCTCTTCTCCTTCTCCTCGCTCACGAACGAGCAGGAGGCGAGAAGGGCTATGAGGATAATTGGCAGTATCCTTCGCATCAGACCTTCCTCGTTACGCGCGGCGTGTACTCCCTCTTATGCGCGCGGAAATAGATCGCCGCCACGGCAAAGCCTGACGCGACCCCGATAAGGGCCCCTATGAGCCTTATGCCATCGCTGGAGGAGAACAGGGACGCGATGAAGTAGCCGGGTATGAACAATATAAGCGGCAGCCCGAGAGACATGAATATGGAGAACAGCGTCTTCGATGGCGGCATGTCTATCTCCGCCTTGTCCCCTGCCTTGAGCTCTATGTTCTCCGGATTGAGCACCTCGAATACCGTGTTCTTCGATGTGCAGAAGAACGATCCCTTGCAGCCTTCGCATGCTCCTTTGTCGCAGCCTGCAGTGATGATCCCGTCCTTAGACTGCTGTATCGTCACTTCCTTTCTCATCTGCTTTATCCTCCGGCCGTCTTATGGCCACATGCCTGGCAACGCGTTCGATTGCCGTGCTCTTCCCGCTCTCCTCATCCAGCGTGACTACAACGCCCTGGATGATCCCGTCATCCCAGCATTCCTGGCTTCTGAGCGGGAGCTGCGAGCGGAGCTTGCTGATCTCGGTCTCTGGATTGAAGCCCCCAACGGACATGAACGATCCCACGCGTCCGTTGTCGCTGATGTATGCCGTGCCGCCGGCGGTCACCGTCTCGTCAGCGCTGAGCACCTTCGTATGCGTTCCAATCACGGCCGCGGCCCTTCCATCGAGGAAGAACAGCATCGTCCTCTTCTCCGCCGTGGCCGCCGCGTGGAACTGCACGATCGGGATGATCCCCGGCTCCTTCTCCTCAAGCTTCTTCAGCAGCGAGTCGATCGTCAGGAATGCGTTCTGGAGGTTCTGCCTCTGCAGCAGCGCGTTGCCCTGTAGGTTTATGAAGGCGATCTTCCTGCCACCGAGCGTCACGATCCTGAAGCTTTTCCCAGGGCACTGGGGAGGGTAGTTCGCTGGCCTGATTATGAATCCCTGATGGCCGATGAACTCCACCATGTCGACCTTGTAGAAGAGCTTCTCGCCTCCTGTTATGAGGTCCACGCCGCTTTTTGACAGCTGTATGGCATGCTGCCGTCCCAGCCCGAAGCCGTTCGTCATGCCTTCTCCGTTGGCAACTGTGTAATCTATCCTGAATTCTTCTTTGAGGGCTTCCAGTCCGTTCTTCAGGGCCGTGAGCCCTGGTCTTCCTGTTATCTCCCCGAGAATGAGTATCCGTATCATGGCCAAAGGATACCGTATCCGCGCCTTATTGGGAACAGACTGGAAAGTGATTTGCCAAGGCATAGGAAAACCTCTCCAAAGGAGAGGCTGCATATCCTTGCCCAGAGGGGGAAATAGCAGGGAGGAATCAAGCATATATCTGATTAGATAATTACTTATATAATATATAATTAACTTGTTAAATGATTTCGCATCTATTTAGGGGATTCTTAAGTGGGCCTCTTTTGGACCTAAATCAAACCTCCTATTTCTTTCAGGAGGAGATACGAAAATGAAAACATGTAAACCGTATCGATTAAAGAAGAAAGGAAATTATTGGTATTACAAGACGGAAACGATGAAGAGTTTCTGGACAACAGGGGAAAGAACCAAAACCAAAGCAGAGCAAGTCGTCATTGGCCTTATCAAGAGCAATAAGGCTGGAAAGACCAAGTATTCTTTCAAGGAATATTCGGAGCCTTATTTTATCTGGGACAGATGCCCTCATGCTACTAGACTCAGAGCTGAAGGAAAGAGAATCGGAGAAGGATACTGCAAAGCTCAACGAAGGGTTTTGGAAAGGTATGTATTCCCATCAGGCCTGGCCAATAAAGCAATCGGTGATATCACACGAGGCGATATTCTTGATTTCAGAAATGGTTTAGTCAAGAATGGGGTTTCTGGAAATATGATTGATAGAACGATGAAAGCCATCAAGGTTATTCTTGGTGAAGCTGAATATCGTCAGGATATCCCATTCAACCCCGCTTCAAAAATAAGCAAATCCAGTACCAAGGAGAATAAAGAGGCCGCCATCTTCACTTTAGAACAGCTCCAAGCTTTGTTTTCCAATCCTGATAAAACCAAGGCTTGGAAGACTCCTGCTGATTATATCTGCTTCCTGATAGCTGGCTGTACAGGAATGAGACGTGGGGAAATCCTTGCTTTACGTTGGGGTAATGTCCATTTAGACAGGCAGTATATCCATATTAAGGATGCTTGGAAGGATGGGTGGACTCATATCGGAGATACAAAGAGCGGTAAGGAACGTGATGTGGTAATGCCAGCTATATTGGGTGAATGCTTACGGAGATACTATCAGACAACTCCATATAACAAGCCAGAGGACTTTGTAGTCTGCAAGGAAGATGGTACAGCATATTCACAGCAGAGATGGTATAAAGCATTCAACAGAGCTTTGGAAGCTGTAGGAATACCAAAGCCTAAAGATAAGCACCTCAAGCCCCATTCTTTCAGGCACACACTGAATACTCTCCTTAGGAATTCAGGAGAGAATCCTATGATCATCAGAGACATGCTTGGATGGGCAGACGAAGGTATCCAGAACCATTATACCCACAATGACATTCCTTCTTTGTCAGCTAATGGATTGATTGCTGATGTGATCAGTCCAGCAATAACGGTCAATGAACTGGACTGATTTTTATAGCCTCTGCCTTGAATGGAGAATATGTATTTTCTGAGAGCCAGAGGCCGTATGTTACTAGAAATCGATACGACTCTTAATATATCCCAAAAAGTTTTACTTTTAAGGGCTAAAAACACAAGAGTTCTTCCAGTATCTCATACCCTTTAGGCAATTGATTCACAAAATCAGAGAAATCCAATTTATACCTCTTTATATGACTCTTGATAGGTGTGGAAAGAACCTCAATAAGCTCATCATAGGTATTATCAAGAAGCTTTCTTCCAGATTCTCCCTTAAGACAGGAGAAGGTATAAGGGAAAAGTCTGATTTCAAATCTCTCCCAAGGAACATGAATATGTCTATGGCGCTTAGTATTCTGCTGTACTCTCTTGTCATATAGGGTCAGCATGGAACGATGTTCCCAACCATTCTTGTATTTCCTGTAATCGTTGGTATAAAGGGTAGAATCTCCGATAATTTTAGAAAACTCATTGGGCAGATACTGTCTCATTTCAGCATGGAAATCAAAGCAGAGTTCTATGCAGGTAAGCTCTCTCTTATCATAGATAGCATGGAAATACTCTTCTGCTGTACTTATGCTCTGATTCTCTGGATACATCTTGCTCTTTACTTCTCCTGTGATAAGATCAGTGCTTTCCTTCCTCAAAGGAATCTTGAATAAGGAAGTGCATAGAATCAGATATCTGAATACCTGCTCTACATATTCATTCAGAGGCCTGTCCAATGGAATGAATTCTCCGTTGAGGTTAATCCAGAAATAGCTTTTCCCGATAATGATTTCAACAGCCTTATAAAGATAGCTCTGGCGATAGCAATCACCTATCCGCTTTATATTGCCCTTCTCATTTATTACCTTGTTTTCTTTCAGCCAATCTCGATGATACCGGAATGAGAGCTTGTCTATGCCTCTTGAATCCATAAAGGGACTGTACTGATGAACTATACCTTCTCTAAGCTTTTCTTTTGATTCAGGCAAGGTCATGGAAATATACTCAAAGTCTACAAGCTTAACAAGCTCAGATTTCATTGTCCTTGGATAAGTGACTTTTCTCATGTTCATAAATAGGGGAAATAGGGAGTTGAGAGAAACAGAGATTCCCTACCACTCCCTATGAGCATGGAGGGCTTGTATTGGAAAGGAACCTGTTATCTGGATGATGTTCTAGATGCTATGCACTAGTAAGCCTTGATTGTAGCAGAAGCTCTTTATTGATAAGGAGGCCTCTGTGCTCCCGATAGCAATGCAATAAGAGGCAGGCATGCTGGTAATTCTTTATCTTGTCTGATGATTCTCTCGATTATTCTATTATTTTCAGCAGTTGTATTCTTCATATTTATATTATACCTGTTTTAGTGATTTTTTTAGGTAAATAACCCTAAATTGGATTGTTTATTTGAGTTTCTATTGTTGTTGGCTGATATCTTCATAACTTCTCGTTCAAATCAAGAAGCTATATTCTGATTATACCAATTTGACCTAATTCCTTAGATTGATAGCCCTGCCTGTTTCTCTATATCCATAAATAAGCCTTCAGAAAGCTCTCTGTGGCAGATTCTCTCCACATGGTTGATTATCTTCATGTCTTCACTAGGAGAACCTGTCCAGACAGCAGGAAACAGCATTTGAGAGGAGATGGTGAAAGAATTGAAAGATGCCATATCGGTCAACCTCGGAAGATAAGAGGTAATCCCTTTATAGATATTCACTCAATCTCATTATTTCTTAAATCTCTTATCTCGATTAAGCAGATTTGCTTATTTAAGACAATGTAGATAATCCTTACCTTTTGCCTTCACAGAAATGTCCTGTAGCCTATCTTACAGCTAATCTGAGAGTTTATATGATAATTGAGATAGAACCTGTCAGAAGCTCAGGAAATAGCCTCTGAGGAGAACCTAGAGAGGCTATGGATCATGATAGAGCCTATAGCCTTCTGATAACCAATATGACCTATCAAACAACAGAGAAAACTGTTGATTCGGAGTCGAAGAAAAACTCAGGACAGCAAAAGTATACGGAGCATAAGGACATTACTAGGATAGTGTCAGTGAAAAGATTAAGAAAATAATGAAGGAGCTGTTTATTCGGCAGCTCCTTCGTTGATTTAGCAAGTTACACTGTTGTGCTATTTTTCAAGGCCTTTTGTTGTAGCGGTCTTATACATATCTGAAAGGAGATAGGATATTTCTGTAGCATTCTGAGGAACTCCATCAAGTTCCATTGCATAAATGGTAACATCACCTTCAGAGTCAATTTTGAAACCTATCCCTAAAGTCGCCGTTTCCCCATTCCTATATTTTACTTTTCCGGTGACATTTACTGTAGAGTCATCGACTTTAGTCCAAATCGGATTTCCCATAATCGAGTTAATCAAATCATCGTAGGAAACACCAAGCATGTAAGATTCCCTAACTTCAATTACCAATGGATCTTCTTTCTTGATTTCGTTAGCAAATCCTTTTATGCTAAACCCAATCACAATAATAAATAAAGCGATTAAAATGTATTTCTCATAACGGTGACTTCTTAAGGGGAAGACTGAATCTATCTTGTTTGTTGCTATCCGGATTAAATCAATGAATATCCATAAGGTCACATATATAATCCCAATCATTGAAAGAACTATTTGTATCATACCAAATGTGGGATTTGCTGTACTTGTTGCGGGAGCCAGTAATACCAGCCCTAAAGCGGAGACTATGGATAATAATAGCTGGATTATCGCATTCCTATAGCGTCCAAGATAGAAGTTGTGGAAGCCAAGATAGCCAAAGAAAATAGCTAGAATACCTGCTATCAGACTCGATTTATGTTTGCCTTCCGATGATGATTTTTCTTCGATAAGATCATCTTCTCCACATTCATAAAAGGAATCATTATCAAAATTCGTCTGCTTCTCTTCGCTAGAAGGGCTTATAGGCTCTTCCAGAGTGTTGTTGTTTTCTTCCGTTAGGCTATAACCGCATTCAGGACAAAAATTCATTGGGGTTTTAATTTCTTTTCCACAATTTGGGCAAAACATTTCTCCCTCCGTTAAAACTGGAATTGATTTTCCAAACGTCGATTATACTTAATACATTTAATTTTATCCACTATATTTATTTGAAGGTATCACACTATTACTTCATTCTCATATACATGAGTATGTTAGATGATCAGGAAAAGCAAGTCTTGAATAGGCTAAAGGAAGCTAGGGAAAAGGCTCAGCTTTCTCAGCTTGAGCTTTCCTATCGTTCTGGTGTTTCTCAGAATATGATTACATATATAGAAACTGGAAAAAGGACACCAACACTTACTACTCTGCTTAAACTGTGTAATGCTCTGAACATTACTCCGGCTATTCTATTCGCAGATTCTTCTGAAGATATTAAGTCTGCCAAAGCTACAGTCATAGACCTCATAAATCGTTATATGAATTAGTTTGTAAATTGGCTATAGAGTGATTTTCTATGATGTAGACATAGGCTTATTATGCCAGTGAGCCGTATGAGGATGCCTGTATATGAAAATAAGGAAATATGAGGGAGCAGGGATGATTCTCTATCATAGAGATGACAATGGGAATCTCTTAGTATTGCTTGAGAAACGCTCTGACGACCATACATGGGCTATTCCCGGAGGTGGATATTCTGATAAGGATAAGATCCTTCTGAATACAGCGATAAGAGAGACCTATGAAGAGACAGGCATATTCATTCAGGAAGCTTGCCATGTGAAGACATACAGGCTTCCATTCTTCACATACGCTGTGTTCTCTTCAGAGCTTGATAGAGAAAAACTTCCTAAAAGGAACTGGGAATCTGAAGAGATAAGATGGTTTCCAATCTCTGATCTCCCTAATGGAATGAACATCATGACAGGAATTGAAATCAAGGACTTCATGAAAAAGGAGGAAAGATAATGTGGTCTAAGGAACTGAGGGATTACACGCTTGAGCATTTCGGAGAATGTGGCTCTACATTTTGAGAGCTTAACAAGCTCTATGACAGCTTTCGCTATCCTAAGAATCATCAGAACGAGTTCCAGAATCATCTCCAGCATCTCTTCACCTCCCTGTCCTGGTTTGGAACCGGGAAGCTGAGGCCTTCCCATATGAAATGAGTGGCCGTCCGCCTAAGTATATGGAGTGCCTGCCGGGAGAGGCCTCAGGAACCCCGGAACTTCCCAGCTTACTTCCTCCTTGATGGAGTTCCCTGCCCTCATATACGCCTTAAGCCGATGAAAATGTCAGTGTTTACAGTAAAGTGAAAAACTGCACCCTCCCGAGTGCAGTCATTGCCTATTCTGAAAAGATTACTCCAGAGAAGTAATAGGGGCTCCATCTACAGTCAGGGAACCGGTGCCAGCAAATGCAAGTCTACCATAATCTCTATCTATAGGTGTTTTATTAGACGAAACAGGATTTTCTCCAACGATTGAAGTTTCAGAAATGGTCACATTACCAGCACCAATTGTGCCAATCAGCCTTCCAGCTTTCTCATTGCTACTTCCTGTACACATTATCTCATTGTCAGTTATCCTGCTACCCAAGATTTCAACTGTTGTCCCTTTATCTCCAGCTGCATGCCCACAGATGCTTCCGGTCGATCCTTCTGATTTAATCGTTGATCCGGAAACATAACAATTCTCGATAGTAATTAATGTATGGACAGGACCATCGTTCTCGTCAGAATACGCCGCACCATATCCATAAAGTCCTCCAGCATAATGACCACCATTGAGATGAGAGGAAACAAGATGGCAATTCTCGAGTGTAACAGAAGTTGTGGCCTGTATATTGCCGACAAAACCACCAACACTGCTGATTATACCATCATCCTTATTTGTAAATGTCGCATCATTCAGTGTCAGATTCTTAATGACGAGAGAAACACTGCTCCATGTCGAACCAATCAATCCCTGATGGGCAGTTGAGTCCTCACTTCCAGCAGTAAGATGAGCTATCGTATGGCCCTTTCCATCGATTACCAGAGTCTTGCCATTGAACGGAGTCGAATATCCATCCAAGGAAGGAGACATCCATTCCTTTCCTGTCATATCGATATCAGCAGCGAGAACGACATCATAGCAGACAAGGTCATACTTATCCGCGATATCCTTACCGAGCTGCATGAGATCTTCGGCAGTACCTATCGTGATTGCTTCACGTGTGATTGTCTCACCGCAATCCTTGCAGACGCCAGTCTTAGGATAATGATTCTCAGCATCAAAATATGCCGACACATCCTCAAGAACCGGGTGAAGGCATTCTTCAGGTTCTGTCTTCGGATCACATGCTGTGATAACAAGGAGTGCCGCAAGAAGAACTATCAACATTCCATAGATCTTTTTCATTGTATCCTCCCCAGAGATATTTCTCTGAGAACATGCTAAGGCCGCTCAACTGAAATGTATATTACCCCCCCCTCTGCGAGTTTTCATGAAAATTTAGGGCCAGATGATAAAAGTCGGATAAAATAAAGAAGGCACTCCGATAGACGGATGGCCACGTTAGGTACGAAGACCCCGCAGTAGCTCAATCATCGGCGGGGTCTGCTTTTTAAGAGCCAGCAACCAAGGTTTTATGCTGTCGGCTTTGATAAGAAAGCAATATTCGAGGACTCCCTTGATAAGATAATCCCTGAATCATACAGAGAGTATCCTATAGTCCTCTTCAACAGGGCTGGCATGGGCTTCCTTACAGCCTATAAGAGTGTGAAGGATATGGTTAATGATGGCTGGGTAATGGACTGAGGAGACCATGGATAAGCTCTGCACAAGCATCAGCGGGGTAAGTTTATGTGTCTCATTAGGGCGTACCCTATTGATAAACCTAAAAGACTCTGATTCGTGTATCAATAGAGTTGTTTCCTGATTCAGAAGTCTATCAGAAATGAAACAGACTCTATTGACAGACTATTTCTCCTTAAGCTATGGTCCCAG
>CALXLT010000039.1 GCA_944389275.1 uncultured Spirochaetaceae bacterium | reverse complement strand
GCAATACAACAAGATAATCCAAAATAACCATCCTCTAAAATTTCTGAGAAAAGTTCAAAAAGCACTTGACAAATACGTACTGGGGGGGGGTAGCCTTAATGTATCAAAAATAGAAATCGGAGGATTTAATCCTCCGATTTTATATCTCCAATCAATACAAGGGAATATATAAATTTAGGATGGATGGAATAGGCGGTTTGTCCACCTATTGCCCACGCTTTTTCTATCACGTGGGCAAGCCTGATACAGCCTTTGACTTCTCCTCGAATATTTTGGTCGCCTCATGCTCCTGGCTCCTAGTGATATGGGTATATATATCAAGCGTTATCTTGGCATCGGAATGCCCCAGCCGTGTCTGCACTGCCTTGAGGCTAGCATCTCCTTCTATCAGTATCGTTGCATGTGAATGCCTGAGCGTATGGAATGTATAATCAACACCTGATAGCTCCCTTGCTTTCTCTGCACTCTTAACGACCTGTGAGGAGGTGACTCTCATTCCATTCTCATGGCGGCAGACAAAGTCGATGCTTTCATGCGGAGCATCTTCTTTGTAGCCATGCTTAAGGCAATCTCCTTCTTCCCAATAGACCGTATACCAATGGCCGTACAATCTGCGGACCTTTTCCTGCCTGGCTCTCTCTTCAAGAAGTATCCTCTTAAGGCTCTCTCCGAATTCCACATCCCTGACGCTGGTGCTGGTCTTGGGAGTGCATATATGCTCCTGTCCTCCATACCTTATGACCTGCCGCCTTATCTTAAGGATGCACCTGTCGAGATCAACCATATCCCAAGCCAACGATGTCGCTTCCGTCTCCCTTATGCCGCAATACCAAGCCAGGTAATATGGCATCCTCAGATCATCAGGAAGAGCTGCTATGACCTTATCGAAATCGGATGGGGTGATCGGTGCCCTGACATGCTTGCCGTCAGGAGCTGCCGCCTTGGGAATCTTGATGGAGAGGGCGGGGTTGTATTCCAGATATCCAAGGGGTTCCACGGCATAGTTCAGGGAATTCGTAACGACATTCTTGATGTTCTTTATCGTGGAACGGGCAAGTCCTTTGGATGCAAGCTTTGTGACGAATTCTGAGATCACTGGCGTTGTCAGGGCAGATAGCCTATAAGAGCCAAGCATGGGCTTTATATGCCGCGATATCTTGGACATATATCCATCCTTTGACTGGGGCTTCACATTGTATGCTAGGTACTGGTCAATCCAATAATCCAGGTAGTCAGAATAGGACATATCCGAAGGATTGAAGATCATCCCTGCTCTGTTGTATCTGACGAAAGCATCAGCGCCTGCCTGCAAGGCTTCCTTCTTAGTCCTGAAGCCTGACTTGGAATACTGCTTTCTTTTGCCACCGATGCTTGCCATCTCGAAGCGATATTCCCATTTAGTCCCACGCTTCCTGGCTGTTACTTCTGCCATGCTTCCTCCTGTATCATCTGAGGCATGGCCTGTGCTATAATGACAGAGCAATGCCTCTTACTGCGTTGCGATGAGCCGTACACGATCTTGGCGGATGGGGTGCGGCTCAGTTTTTTATCATCAGACTTTTAGCTTTATCGATGATTCCCAATTCGGTGACGTTAGGATCCATGAATTTGGCTCTTCGAATATTATTGACATCAACGTCCTGCATGTGGCTTTTTCTGAAGAAGGTTTATCTTTTTTCCTCCCTGTAGGATATGTACTTAAAACAAGAAGCCAGTCATTATCAGGGCATAGCTCTATCAATATCCATATAAGACCTCCATGATACTTCAGTGCGTATTCAAATACTTTCGTTTTTTCTATGAATGCACCTCTGAAAGTAAATCCTATTTTAAAAAGGCATTCTTTCAGGAAGGAAAAATCCATCTCCTTCCATTCTGTTGAGCTTTCTTTTTTGATTTCAATCATTAGGAATCCCTCTCTGATTTTATCTGCGATGAGCCGTACACATTCTTGGCGGGGTGGTGCGGCTCAATTTATCTATTTTCTTCTTAGTATTTCATCGATATCAACGACAATACCAACTCCATAAAAATTATCATTATCTTCTTCATGTTCTTTTGGAACATAATTAATCATGTCATAAAAAACATCTTCAGTGATAATGTTAATATCTTCTCCTAAGGATATAAATTTCTCTGCCTGTAATTGCTTTTTTGATTTGTCTCCTGCAAGACGAGAGTAATCTTGAGTTCCCATTACAAGATAATTTGTATCTTTAGTAAGATGATCTCCAACTGTTCCTCCATAATCAACAACATACTGCATAGCTTCTTTCCTTTGCATATATGCAAGTTTCCCTGTAAATACAAATTTCTCGCCTTGAAATAGTGTAATATCGGTATTTTGGCGTTTTATATCTTTTGCATTCCACTCTTCTCGTTTAGGAGGAATTGAATAATCAATGTCATTGCTTTCTGCAATTTCATTGAGTTTGTCATATAGCATCTTTGTGTAATTACAATCTGATAATGCCCTATGCTCTTGTATTCCAAATTTAAAATAAGAGATGAAATTCGTTAAACGATATCTTCTCCCTGTTTCTTCCTGAAAGTTGGGAAGAACTCTTTTTGATATTCGTCTTATATCTATAAAATCATTTGTTAGTTCATAATTTATCTTCTTGCATTCGTCATATAGAAAATTTACATCAAATGAGGTCCTGAAACCAAGAATAATATCATTGTCAAGGAAGTCAATAAAACCAGGTAATACAGCTTCTATAGAATCAGCATTTTCGACCATTTCATCTGTAATGCCATTGATGTCAGTAATAAAAGGAGGAATAGGATATTTTGGTTTTGAGAGGGTATGATATTTATCAACAATTTGGTTGTTCCTAACTCGAATAGCTCCAATTTCCAATATTTCATCTCTACCAGGGTTTAAGCCTGTAGTTTCTATATCAACAACTGTATAATCAGAAACTTTCTTTAAAATCGATGCCCCTCTATTAGGACGAGTCTTATAATCATACATACAACTTCTCCTTATATCTCATTATGAAACCACCCAACTACTTTCCCCAAGATTCGTAATCCATCCGCATCTGCCGATACGGTCCTTGGCTTGTAGTTCCTATTCATGCTGATGATCTCAAGCTCATTGGATAGCGCATCGAACTGCAACCGCTTCACAAGGACCTCTCCTGCAAGAGCCAGGACATAGATTCCATCACCTTCGATTCGGCCTCTGGCGAAGATCACGATATCGCCAGGGTAGATGTTGGCTTCTATCATCGAGTCGCCCTTTACCTCAGCAGCAGTGAGCACCTTCTTGCTAATTCCCTTGGCCATGCTTGCCAGGATATCTATGCTTCGGACTTCCAGGCAGTCCTCAGGCAGTTCCTCCTCCCCAATGCCTGCAGAGATCTTCTGAGTGATGAAGGGGATGGTAAGGATACCAGTCTCTGAATCGTACGATGGGACATCCGGAAAAAAATCCTCTATCTTGAGTCCAAGAACCTCAGAGAACATCTTTATCTTTTTCTGTGGGAGGTCTACGACATCAGCCTCTATCTTTGATATAGATGTCTTGGATGTATAGCCCATTCTTTTTGCCAGTTCATCCTGTGTCCATCCTAATTCTATTCTTCTTTTTGCAATCACCTGTCCTGTAGTCATGATTCAATCATAATGTAAAGAAGAATAAAAATCAAATTTTTTCAACATTTTCAAAATATAATCTTGACAATAGAATGTCAGTCATCTATCTTGGAGATGAATATAATTCAATCTATCGAATACGGAGGGGCGCAATGGAGACAACGACTTTGCTAAAGCAGAAAGTCAATGATAGTGGATATAAGCTATCTTGGATTTCAGAACAGCTAGGCATAACACGATATAGTCTTACAAATAAACTGAATAAGATCACTGAATTCAAGTCAAGTGAAATATCAATGCTCTGCAAAATCTTATCAATCGATAAATCCGAGATTGCAAAATATTTTTTTTGACAGATAGGATGAATTTAATTCAACCATTTATAAGGAGTGACACACATGACAGAGATCCAGTTTGAAAGGCTACGGCTTGCGTGCCAGGAGTGCGCATTGAGGAAGAGTCAGGCAGATCTGATCCTGGCTTCGAAGATGAGGCATCTTGCCAGGCAGCTTGAGAAGCCGGCACGGCCATCCACGGCTCAGATCCTGCAGGCTGCGCTGCTTGACGAGGAGGCCTCGGACTTCCTGTCAACCGGCACTCCAATCGATACCAAGGTGCTCCTGTCGAGCCTTGAGGATATGGAGGAAGACGATGCTTGATAAGCCGCTGTACACGATGGAGGAGGCAGCTCAGATCCTGCAGGTAAAACGCGGCACAGTGGACAAGCTCCGCGAGGCAGGTCTCATCAGATGCCTCAAGCTCGGACGCTGGAAGGTCAGGGCTGAGGAGCTGGATAGATTCCTGCGGGAAGCTGAGGGCAAGGATGTTACGGATCCTTTCAACGTGAAGGATATCGCCATAGAAAAAGCGCCTCGTTAAAGGCGCGGAATTTACGAGTTGCTATACACTCATGACACAACCTAAGTATAGCAAAGGAAACGAGATGGTACAAGTATACATCGCAACAGCCATCGCCTTTGCGCTCATCGGCATCATGGCTCATCTGGAAGGAAGGAGCAGCCAGCGCGGCACTGACGCTGACGGCCGTTCCTGGTTCATCACAAAGGGCTCTGCCGGCTATATCGGCGGGGAGTTCATAGAGGAGTGAGCCATGGGATATCAGAGAAGACATCTTAAGAGATTCATCACGGATTACCGCATTGCCATCGCCTCAGAGGAAACCGCAGAGGAGAAGGCAAAGCAGTTCATAACGGATGGCTTCCAGCCTTGGGGACCACCGTCATTCATCCAGTCAGCAGAAGGGCAGATCAGAGTCTGCCAGTCATTCGTAAGGAAGGAGGAGGAATACTCATGAAATCATCGGAAATCAGGAACGAGGCAGTCAGACAGCTGGATGCTGCGCTCGCAAGCGTAAGGGATTCGCAGGAGCTTGAGGGCGTAGCCTTCACGGTCACATTCAAGAAGGCGCCGGCACTGGAGATCAAGTCGGTCTTCCAGTTCGCGAAGGGCACCAGGATCACGGAGGACTGATATGGCCATCAAGATACTGAACACCAAGGACTATGCAGCCAACGGCATCAAGATACTGGTATACGGCGCGCCAGGAGCGGGCAAGACAAGGCTCTGCGCCACAGCGCCCAATCCCATCATCCTCAGCGCGGAATCGGGCCTTCTCTCGGTCAGGGATTCGAATCTCGACTATATCCCGATCTCCACTATCGATGACCTCTATGAGGCCTATGACTTCTGCACTGGCTCGGAGGAGATGGCGAAGTACGAGACCATCTGCCTTGACTCGGTATCAGAGATAGCGGAGCAGGTGCTTGCGAACGAGCGCAATGCCTCCAAGGACGGCAGGCAGGCCTATGGCAACCTCAACGAGCGCATGAACTCGCTCCTCCGCTGCTTCCGTGATATCCCCGGGAAGAACGTCTACTTCTCCGCGAAGATGGAGTTCGACAAGGGCGCTGATGGCGTGGCCATGTTCCGTCCATCCCTTCCTGGAAAGTCCCTCACTCAGGGCATCGGCTACTTCTTCGATGAGGAGTTCGTGCTCCTTGCCGAGAAGGACAAGGAAGGGAACATCCTCAGGAAGCTTCAGACCACAGGCGACAGCTCATATGAGGCCAAGGACAGATCCGGCTCGCTCTTCCTTTATGAAGCCCCGGACCTCGGAGCGATCATCAGGAAGATTTCAGGAGGTGCGCAGAATGGCTAAGCAGATACAGGAAGTAAGCCAGGACAGGCTGGCAAGGTTCAACGAGATCGTACAGGACATCGCTGAGTGCAAGGCACATATCAAGGCGACTCAGGATTACATGTACCAGCAGGAGAAGGAGCTCATCGAGCTCTTCTCCGACATCGATCCTACCTCTGACTTCGAAGGAACCGAATCGATGAGGTCTGACCGGTATCAGGTCGGCTTCGTCTACAAGCTCACCCGCAAGGTCGATAAGGAGAAGGCCGATGAGGCTCTCATGGATATAGGGCGGAAGCCTGAGGAGCTCTTCACGGTCAAGTACGACTACAGCGCTCAGATCTACAGGGACCTCGATGATGAAGCCAGGAAGGCCGTGCAGGACTCGATGGTCACCAAGCGGGCCAAGACATCGATCGAGATAAAGCCGCTCATAACAGAGGGCGAGGAGGAATAAATGGCACGTCTCAGTCAGACATTCTATTCAGACCAGCTTCCGCGCAGCGCGGATATCGCTTTCGAACCGGTTCCCGCCGGCACCTATGAGGTCCAGATCACTGATGCGGACCTCAAGACAACCAGGAACGGGGATGGCCAGTATATATGGATGGAGCTCACGGTCATCAGGAACCCTGAGTTCCAGGAGAGGAAGTTCTTCGCGAACATCACGATCTCCAATCCCTCGCAGAAGGCTGTCGATATCGGCAGGGCGCAGCTCGGAGATCTCCTTGAGGTAACCGGGCTCGCTACCTTCAACGATACCGATGAGCTGAAGAACAAGACGCTCAAGGTGAAGGTCAAGGTCCAGGATGGCACCAAGGACTATCCGAACAAGACCAACCAGGTCGTGGCATATCTCTATTCTGATGGCCACGCGCCAGGGAAAGGGCCGCAGACCCATGCAGATGCTCCTGTTGCCGCAGCGCCTGCGACAGCTCACAGGGAACCACCCAAGAGGCCGTTCTGATGGCTAAGGTAGACATCAATCCTAATGTATCCAATGCACTCCGGGAGGCGGTCGATGACGCCGCCTTCTGGAGGCTGTCGAACGAGCTTCCCCGCACGTATCTCGGCGTGTCCATCATAGGCCATCCGTGCGCAAGGTACCTGTGGCTCAATTTCCGCTGGTTCAGCTTCGAGCTCTTCTCCGGGCGCATGTACCGGCTCTTCAGGAGGGGGAAGCGTGAAGAGGAGACGATCGTGGAGGACCTCAGGGGTGCCGGCATCGTCATAGAGCATGTGCTTGATGACCAGCTCACGTTCGACTTCGGGAGCCATGTCATCGGCCATCCTGACGGCTTCATAAAGAGCGGGGTCCCGGAAGCGCCCAAGACGGAGCATATCGCAGAATTCAAGACCCACAGCAGCGAAAGCTTCCGCGAGCTCCTGAAGAGTGGCGTGAAGGAAGCCAAGCCGATGCACTGGGCTCAGATGCAGTGCGGCATGATAGGGGCCTCAAGGCATTTCGGCCATCAGGTGGACCGCGCTCTCTATGTGGCCGTCAACAAGGACACTGATGAGTATTACTTCGAGCGCGTGAGGCTCGATGAAGCCAATGCCTTGGAGATCATAAGGCGCGGGCAGGAGACGGCAACCGATGATCACATCCCACTGAAGCTGTCATCAAGGCCTGACTGGTACCAATGCAAGCTGTGCCGCTTCTATGGCTTCTGCCATGGCGAAGAGGGCGACAGGCCGTTCCCGCAGATAAACTGCCGGACCTGCGCCCATTTCACTGCGGGGAAGGACGGGAAGTGCTACTGCGAGCTCTTCGGCCATTCGGAGATCCCTGTGGAGGCGCAGCGAAGGGAGCAGTACTGCCATGTATTCCATCCGCATATGATGCCTGACTGGGCTATAGCGGACAGGCTGAATACGGAGAGCAGCATGGCTTATTCGATTCCTGAGCTAGGTGACGACATAGTGCTCAACGGAGCTGACGGATATTCATCCAGGGAGATCCTGGACGCGATAATAGGAGGGGCATCAAGTGCCGCTGGAATTAAGAGGCTATCAGAAGAAGACACTGAGATCGCTTTTTGACTGGCTCTATGCCAATCCACAAGGGAATCCCTGCGTGGTGCTCCCGACAGGAGCTGGCAAGAGCCTGGTGATAGCAGGCTTCATAGAGGAGACCCTTAGGAACTGGCCTGATACCAGGATCCTTGTCCTCACTCACCAGAAGGAGCTAATCGAGCAGGATGCCCGGCAGCTGCACAGGCTCCTGCCTGATGTCTCCATCGGCATATACAGCGCCTCCCTTGGCTCGAAGGACATGGCGCAGCCGGTGACCTTTGCCTCGATACAGTCAATCTACAAGAAGGCCGGGGGCTTCTGGAACATAATCCTCGTCGATGAGGCCCATCTCATCAACAACAACGACGAGGGCATGTACAGGAACTTCCTCAAGGGAGCATGCCGCCGCGTCATAGGCCTGACAGCGACTCCTTACAGGATGGGGCAGGGATATCTCACCGATGGAGAGGGGCTGTTCTCTGCCCTCATCAGCGAGGTATCCGTGCTGGACCTGCAGAACATGGGATATCTGGCCAAGCTGAGAAGCAAGGGCACCTTCACCAAGCTTGACTGCTCCGCGCTCCACCTCCGCGGAGGCGAGTTCGTAGAGAGCGAAATGCAGGACGTGTTCGATGTCTATGACACCAACGATGCGGTGACCGATGAGATCATAAGGTCAGCTGCCTACTACAATAGGCACCATATCCTCATCTTCTGCAGCGGCATCGAGCATGCCAGGCATATAGCGGAAATGCTTTCTGAGAAAGGAATGAAATCAGAGGATATAAACGGAAGCATGGACAGGGACACGAGGGAGGATATCCTCTATCGCTTCACCCATGGCCATATCACTGCGCTCACCAATGTGCAGCTCCTGACAACCGGCTTTGACTATCCGGATATCGACATGATTGTGATGCTCCGGCCGACCATGTCACCCGGGCTGTATAGCCAGGAGCTTGGACGGGGACTGAGGCTGAAGACCGAGGAGAACAAGGACTGCCTTGTGCTGGACTTCGCCGGCAATGTGCAGCGCCATGGCCCTTTGGCATATGTGGCCCCTCCATCAAGGAAGGGCGAGGGAAGGGGCGGGGTGGCTCCGTGCAAGGAGTGCCCGGAATGCCTTGAGATCGTATCCGCATCAGCAAGGGTATGCCCTGCATGCGGCTACGAGTTCCCGAAGAACGACATGACATGGATCCTCTTCGATGGCGATGTCAATGGAGACGGGCTGACGGCTCACAGGTGCTTCACATGGATGTGGCTCATCACGAAATCCAGGAAGAACGCGCTGCCTATGATCGTCTGCGAATACAGGACTGTGGATAACAGATCGCCGAAGCGGTTCTACTGCGTATGGCACGAGGGCTGGGCCGGCAAGAAGGGCCGGGATGACCTCATGGCCATTGCCAGGAAGCTCGGCGTAGCCATCCAGCCTGACTGGGGCTGGGAGGAGATCCTGGCGGAGATATCCAGGCATGACCATCCGGAGATCATCGTGACGCAGCGTGACAGGAAGAACCCGCGGTATGAGCGCATCGTCAATGAGTTCTGGCCGGAGGATGTGAGGCGGATCGAGGAACAGGCAAGGAAGCTCAAGGAGGAAGCTGATGAGCACAGGAAACGAATACTCGGTAAGTGATATCGAAAGGTCCATCCAGAGCGATATGGGCGTCCTTATCACGCTTCCTGACACTCCTGGCTCATTCATCCGCTTCGATGTGAAGAAGAGGGGAGATAAGGCAGGCTGGTGCGTCTACTACGTCAATGAGCACTGCGTGGTCGCGCTCTATGGCTCATGGATCTCCGGACAGAGATACGAATGGGTCAATAAGGAGAAGAAGGAGATCACGCCTGAGATCCGGCGCGAGGTGGAGGAATCCAGGAAGAGGAGAGATGAGGAGATAAAGGCAGAGCAGGACAGGGTAGCGGACGCTGCTGCTGCGCTCTACGCCTCTCTTCCCGCGGCTTCTGATGATTTTCCTTACTTCGTGAAGAAACGCATCCATAGCCACGGCATTGCGCGCTACGAAGAGACCAGCGACTGCATTGCCCTGCCTCTCTACAACGCTGCAGGCGCTATCCGCAGCCTTGAGCGCATCTATCCGGACGGACGGAAGCGCTTCATGGCAGGCGGAGAGAAGAAGGGCTGTTACTGTGTCATCGGGGAGCTTCAGGACAAGGCCTTCCTCTGCGAGGGCTATGCCACCGGAGCCAGCATCTATGAGGCCACGGGGATTCCCGTTGTCATCGCATTCGACTGCCACAACCTGAAGCCAGTCGCGGACGCACTGAGGGACAGGGTGAGGCTGATATGCGTTGCCGACAATGACGAGAAGGAATCCGGAGCCAATCCAGGACTGGAATGCGCCAAGGAGACCGGGCTCTATTACGTGCTTATCCCTGAGCCAGGCATGGATGCCAATGACTACGTAGCGGAGCATGGGGCGGACGCCCTGAGGGAGCTCCTCTGCCCATCAGCATCCGAATGGATAGAGGATGGCGATGAGTATCTGAGATCCCCGCAGCCTATCAAGTGGTGGATAAAGAACTGGCTCCCTGAGGAGGCGCTGGTGATGATCTACGGCGCGAGCAATGCAGGCAAGAGCTTCGTTGCGCTCGATATGCTCCTGGCGATGTCCACCGGCCTTGGTTCCTGGCAGGGCTTCAGAGCCAAGAAGGCGAACTGCCTGTATCTCTGCGGCGAGGGCCGAGCGGGACTAAGGGGGCGTGTAGCTTGTTGGGTGCAGGAACATAAAGGGACGACAACGGGTGCTTTCAAGGTATCAAAGGGCCCTAAGCGGCTCAATGAGCAGTCTGACCTGGAATATGCCTGCGCGCAGATAGACCTTTCAGGGATGAAGCCTGATGTGATTGTCGTTGATACGCTCAACAGGCATTTCTCCGGCAATGAGAACGATGCGGAGGAGATGGGCGGGTTCATCGAGAGCTGCACAGCTCTCCAGGAGCGCTATCGCTGCACCGTGATCATCATCCATCACACCGGGGTATCGAAGGATGCCGAGGGCAGGGCTAGGGGCTCGTCATCACTGAATGCAGCCATAGAGACGGCGATCTGCGTCACCAATGAGGACGGCTACCTGACGCTGAACCAGACGAAGCAGAGGGACATAGAGAAGCTTCCCCCGCTTCAGGTCCATCTGAAGGGAGCCGACATCGATGGCTGGTTCGATGAGGATGGGGAGCAGGTCAGGAGCGCCGTTGTAGAGAGCATCGAGGAAGCAGAGCGCGACATGCCTGAGACGCTTCCTGCCGGCGAGGAGATGGCGATCCTCACCGATGCCTGGCTCTGGTCAGGCTGCGGCATGAGGAACGGATACCCCGCTCTCACCAAGGGCGAGCTCAGGTCCTACATGAAGGAGGAGCTGGAGTGGAGCAAGAGCAAGATCAAGAGCGCTTTCTACAGCGAGCCCAATACGCGCTTCCTCAGAAAGCTCCTGGACAGCGGCAGGATAACGGTCGAGGAGGAGCAGGTTTACATCGTGAACAGGGCCGATATCACGGCCTGTCTCCTGCTTGAGAAAGAGGGTAAGCAACATGAGCAACATTAAGGCAACAAACGGAACATGTTGCTCCTGTTGCTACTGCACGCATTCGGCAACACGAGGGGTAACACACTCTCTCTTAAGAGAGTGTTACCCATGTTGCCAGTGGTGCAAGGGGCAGGAAGTTGCGGAAGAGAAGGAGGGAAAAACCATATGAAGCAACAAAAGTCTGAAGCCCAGATACAGGCTGAGGTAGTGCAGCTGCTGCAGCGGGAGAGGATCTTCTGCCACAGTATCCCGAATGAGGGCGCTGGCTCTGACATGATCAGGACCACGCAGCTCATCGCGCTTGGCTTGCGGAAGGGCGTGGCTGACCTCATCGTCTGGTGGCCGGATGGCATCGGGTACCTGGAGATGAAGAAGCCAGGCGGGAAGCAGTCGAAGGAGCAGATGCTCTTCGAGGGCAGATGCAGGGAGTACGGAGTGAGCTATGACCTGGCTCATTCAGTAGAGGAAGTCGAGGCCATCATCGAATGGCATAGGAGGAAAGTATGAGCGCATTCAGAATCTGCTGCATTATCGCAGCAGCGGCAATCGGGATTGCATTGATTATCGGTGCATGGAAACACGACTGGAAGGAGTAGTGATATGAGCGAGGAAAGAGAACTTGAAGCTATGAGAGCTGAATATGACGGCAGGGTCATGACCGTTGAGCTCTGGGATACGGCAAATGGAGAGACAGAGACACTGGATGCTACAGATAAGCCGCATCAGGATTTCGTGAATGCCCTTACGGGCCTTAGGGATATCTTCCTGGATCATATGGAGCTTCCATCGCTTGGAGGTCGCTGCATAGTCACAGGGCTGAAGAAGAAGGATACGAAGGACAGCTATGGCTTCGTGATCTCTGCTATCATCCATTGCCCTGGTACGCATACGGATCTGAAGGTGAAATCATCAACCCTTACAGTGCCTTCAGATGGATTCTTCGATGAAGAAGACCAGTATGGATTCCAGCGCCATGAGCCGGAGGATTATCTCTGGGCGCTTACGGATGATGAGATAGACCAATGCGAGAAGGTCCTTGAAGAAGCCTACCTCTATGCCAGGGAAGGAAAGAGGAAGGAAGACGATCAGCTCGACATGTTCAGGGAAGCTGAGAAGGAAGGCGTTATAGAGCCGCTCCAGATTGAGGATAAGACAAAGCAGCTTCCGGATGGTTCATGGGTTCCGCAGATTGAAGGAGGAGAACGATGAAGAAGACCTACTGTGACCTTTGCGGGAAGGAGATCAAGGGGACAGCAAAGGACAAGCCTGTAGAGATCCATATGGATCTATGGCATGGCACGGTCCTTGGCTCGGTGCATAAGGGAGATATGGTCATCGATGCCTGTGCAGACTGCGTTGCAAGGCTCTGCACTGAGGCGATGAAGGAGAAGGAGGAATCATGAAAGATAAGGAGCAGGACGCCCTGATAGATGTTCTTGATTTCATACGCATATTCAAGAGCGCTGACGGCATGTTCGATGCCAATAGGGCTCTCTGGTGCATGCTAATAGCCTTCTCTTCGATCTTGTCAGAGATAGAGGTTGAAGACGGTAAGAAGGCGTTGAACGTGTTTTCAAGAAAATTCAATCAGATGATGGAGCATCAAGGAAATCCTTTACGTATTGATGTCACAACCAAGGAGGCAGATCATGACGCTTGAGGAAGCAAAGAAGATAATCAAGGAGCTTGATAGTGGTTCTAGATTTTTCGGTAGTGACTATGAGGCAGGATGGGAAGATGCTTTGTGCAGAGCAACAGAGATCCTTGATGAAGTTGATAACGAACCTGTCGGAAATCCCGACAAGTTGACGCTCAGAGAGCTGGCTATAGAGCTGAAAAAGATATTCAGGTTCAAGTATCTGACGGCGCACAGAAGTGGAGTTGAGCTATTCCTACGCATGTACGCAAAAAAGCCTTCGTATTTCGAAACATATAGCGTGTGGAGCGAAGCGGATGCTGTCTTTTTTGTGATAGCCGTATCTGAGGATTTGAGGGTCGATATCGACCTCTCCGAGTACAAGGATGCTGACGGCAACATCGACTACAGCAAGTGCATCGTGGAGGCGAAGTGATGAAGGTATCTGAGTACCGCTGCGATATATGCGGCGGAAAGCTTGAGACAGGCATAGAGATCCCTAAGATCGGCTGGATTCGGAAGCATGTCTTTGGTTTCCCTGATTGGGAGTATAAGGAGTTGGGAAAAGACGGACATCTGGATATATGCAAGAACTGCTTTGCGAAGATGCTGGAATGGATCAGGGAACAGAAGGAGGTTGAGTGATGGTACTGCTTTGGGTTTTGTTCGGGCTTCATCTGATAGGCTTTCCAATTCCATCGGTCATAGCATGGTTCGGAGCCGTTATGTCATTCATCGACTGGGCTTTTGAGCAAAAATAATCAAGGAGGAAAACAATGAGTGAGAAATACACATACGCTGACGTGATAATAGATCCGGAAGACCCGAGGGTGGAGATTGGGGCTGAATATTATTTTGCGGATAATCCGAGAACAGTGCTTTCACAGTTGGAAGACTATAAGGCTATTCCAAGGAAACTCGCGAAAGTTTCCCCAAATGATTCCTTTCCTTTTTGGGCCGAGGGCGGTTGCGCCTGGGCCTGCCTCATCCGCAAGAAGGAGCCTGAGAAGAAGTATGTGCCTTTCGACCTCTCGAAAGAGGAAGACAGGACAAAGCTTAGAGGGGCGTGGGTGAGGATTAAGACTATTCCCGCTGTCGAGTATCAGATAACTGGCCTAAATTCCATGTGTGCATTCTTGAGTAATGGAGAGGGGCAAACAATGATTGCATTACTAGGAGCTTTCGAGTTTTTGGATGGAAGCCTTTGCGGCAGACTCGTGGAGGAAGAGTGATGTGCATATATGACAGACCGGAGATGCCGGAGATAGAGACGGTGCCCAAGGACATGCGGGGATATGTCTTCGGGATGGAGAGCTATGCATCGTATATGGAAGGATATATCGAAGGCTTGCTTGAGTACGTGAAGTACCTTAAGGAGGGATGGCATGAGAGGGATTAAGTTCAGAGGCAAAGGGATATTAGCTCGCAAAGGCGAATGGATATACGGATTCTTTAAGAAAAACAGGCTCGGAGACTGCTACATCGAGGATGAGTACGGCATGACGATTGCCGTGAATCCTGATACTGTATCGCAGCTGGTGTGCATCAATAATGGCGTAGAGATCTATGAGGGTGACTACATCCGGGATGATGACGATGTTCTTTGGCTTATCGAATACAACGGGATCAGCCATGCATTTGTCACCGTATCGCAGGGCGGCGATTTCCATATCGAGCAGGATTCGGAATGGCTTTGTGGTGATGACATAGCAGTCATTGGCAACCGTTGGGACAACGAGCTTGAGGATTTCTTCAAGGAGGAGGAAGACGATGAAGACAGGCAAGGCTAGGCTATTCAAAGGAGATATCGTTAGAAGCTCCAGGACGATGAGGAGCTATAAGGTCGAGGAGATCCAGTATGATATGGCCGGCAGGCGCATCTGCGTGGCTTTCCCTGACCAGGGCGCTGGAGCTGGTGTCAGGTTCTTCGACTCTGATGAGAACTATGTCCGGGTCAGGTAGATGCAGGGAGCGAAGCAGCCTATCATCCTGATCTATTCGAGGCCGAGGAAGACAGTCTACTATGACTCGATCATCGATGCCTCAAAGGCTACAGGTATCTCCCGTGGCCGACTTCTCCGTGGCTTGAGGGATGACTACGGCGAGATACCGAATACCAGGCCCGTCATATGCATTGACGAGGCCTTGCCCTCTGATGATGTCTCCACATAGCAATCCTGTGCGCCTATCGGACAAGTGAGCTTTCCCCTTTGTCCCTTGGCTCAGAAACTGTAAGGCATGGGAAGTCTCCGAAAGAAATGCAAGACATATGGCTGTCCGAACCTGCACCGCAATGCGTCAGGCTACTGCGATGAATGCACGGCAAGGTACCGTGCTGATCATCCCCGGACTGAGAGCGAGGACAAGCCGACTGCTTCTGCCAGGAAGGAATACAGGAGCTGGAAGTGGAGGAAGTTCGCATCGGACTTCCTCCGCCTCCATCCGACCTGCGAGATCTGCGGCGCTCCGGCAAGGGTCTGCGACCACAAGGATATGACTGCTGACATGATGGTCGATGCCTATGGCGGCTTCGACTATGATCCCGCTCACTATCAGGCGCTCTGCTATTCCTGCAATGCCAGGAAGGGCACAAGGGAAGACAGGGCGATGAGAGCAGCATACAAGGAAGATCTCGCTGCGCTTTCGCAGCACCCCGAGGGGAGGGGTGAGGAAAATGGACACCCCGCCTCGACCGCGCTCGGTGGAGACGCTCCCACACACGGGGAGGCTTCGAATGTCTAAGCCCATAGAGAACGCGATACTCCAGAAGACTCCGGAACCTGCAGCCTGGCTGACAGGTCCGGCAAAGGACCATTTCAAATACATCGTCCCTCTTCTCATCAAGGATGGAGTTGTCTGCTCGGTTGATGTTCCGGTGATAGAGGCAGCGTGCGAGCTGTACTCAATCTTCAAGGACAGGACCGAGAAGCTCTCGGACAGGAAGGCTGCGCTGGCTTCATACATCTCCATCATGTCTGCTTTCGGTGTTACGTACAAAGCCAGGAAGGCATTGGCGATCACCAAGGATGACAAGAAGGATGACGATCCTACATTCGGAGGGCTCTTCGATGACTAGGGAAGATCTCGTGAGGAAGCTGACTAATGATTATACCGCAGCATACCAGCGCTATCGTTCATCGGTGCTGTATGGCGCGCGTGCGGTATCCCTGGCAGAGAAAGCCAAGGTGCAGCGTCAGGAGTCCGACCTCAAGGAAGGGGTCCCAGGCTTCCGCTTCGATATGGATGCTGGCCTTCGCCCTCTTCTCTGGATCGCCATAAACCTGGCTTTCCCTAAAGGCGGCAAAAGGGGACAGCCTATGATGCTCTCAGACTGGCAGGCATGGGATACCATCGTTCTCTTCGGCTGGGTGAAGAAAGACAATCCTAAGGTCAGGAGATTCACGGATGCCTTCATCGAGGTTGCCAGGAAGAACGGCAAGAGCACCTATGTAGGAGCTCTGCTTGATTACCTGGCTTTCGGAGAGGTCGATGGCGTGAGCTGCTATATCGGAGCCACATCGCTGGATCAGGCGGGCGAGACATTCCGGAGAGCAGCTGACTCGCTTAAGCTCAGGAAGGGCGATAAGGTCATTGTTTCGGACAGCAAGAACAACAAGCAGATCAAATACAGGAACAGCGAGATAACGGCTATAGCCGCAGAGCCGAAGGATGGTAAGCTCTCATATGCGGCTGTCATCGATGAGTATCACCAGCATAAGGACAACAGCCTTCTGAACTCGATAGCCTCAGGCAACATATCAGAGCAGCAGGCTATGCTGATAAGGATCACTACTGCTGGAGTCTCTCTTGGAGGCGTATGCCATGAGGAATACAAGAAATGCAAGCGGGTGCTGTCAGGCGAGCTGGAGATACCGCGCTATTTCATCGCCATCTATGAGCTTGATGAGAAGGACAGCGTGGATGATCCTTCAGTCTGGCCAAAGGCGAATCCTAACTGGGGAGTATCCATTGATCCGGAGACCTTTGAGTCCCATTACGAATATGCAAGGGCTTCAGAGGATGACATCATCGACTTCAAGACCAAGAACCTGAACATGTGGTGCCATAGCCTGCATAAGTGGGCAAACATGCCCATATGGATGGAGCGATGCAGGTGGCAGGTCGATGAGAGTGAGCTTGAGGGCAGTATGGCCTATGGAGGGCTTGATCTCTCATCAGTATCGGACTTCACCGCATTCACCCTAGACTTCCCGCTGGAAGACGAGAGGCACGTGCAGCTCACGCACTTCTGGATTGCCGAGAGCATGGTCACTGCGATATCCAGGCAGTGCAGGATACCGCTCAGGAAGTGGATCGAGATGGGCTGGGTCACCGCAACGCCTGGCGATGTCATCGACTATGACTATGTCTGCGAGTATCTGACATGGGCCTATTCCACGTATCAGATCCATTACATCGCGGCTGACCGCTGGAGGATAGAGGAGCTCGTGAAGCTGATGCCTCCATGGTTCACGGATGTCGCTTACGAGTTCAGCCAGGGAATGAAGACGATGAGCCCGACCATCACGGACTTCGAGCGGGCTTACCTGGAAGGGAAGGTGAGCGACAACGGCAATGAGGTAGTGGACTGGATGATGAGCTGCGCTGAGACGTTCCAGGACTCAAGCGGCAATGTGAAGCTCGTGAAGCCGAAGAAGAGGACAGAGGCGAGGATAGATGGCGTCATCACATCAGTGATGGCTCTCTCGAATGCGAAGACGAATGATATGGCTGCCTTCTCCGGCAGCGTGGAGGACATGCTTACCGCATGGTGATATGGAATGGGACTGATTGATTTCTTCAAAAAGAAGACGGAATCGATAGCATCGGCTATTGCCTATGGCTCAGGGAGAAGGATCATAGGAACGCAGGGAGATCTCTTCAATTCAGCCCTGTGGTCCTGCGTAGTGAATCTATCGCGGCTCTATGCGACTCTTCCCTGGCATGCCTACAGGATAGATCCCAACGGGAATCGCTCTCCTGAGGATAAGACCATCCTGGCAGAGCTCCTGAAGAAGCCGAATGCTTATATGACAAGCTATGATTTCCGCTTCGTCATGGGCTTCAACTTCGAGATGAGAGGAGAGGCTATAGCCATCATCAAGCGTTCCAGGGCAGGGCTGCCTATCGCGCTTTGGCCTGTGTCTCCTTCATCCATCGTGGCTTCCGCTGATGGCGATGTGCTCAAGTATACCTATGCGCTTACAGGAGAGACCTTCAGCGCTGCGGACATACTCCTGGTCAGGAATACTCCTATAGGATATGGGGCAGGAACCGTCTTGGATCCGATGTACTATGCCAAGAATGATATCGAGCTTGCCCAGAAGTGCAAGGACATGCAGGCAGAATACTATGAAGGTGCCTCTATCATCGGCAATAACATCAGCGTACCAAAGAACTTCTCGAAGGAGCAAAAGGAAGAGCTGAGGAGGATGTTCGACTCCGCTAGGGGATTCCGTAATTACATTACAGAGGAGACGATCAAGATAACACCTATCCAGGTGCAGAATGCAGACATCTCGAAGCTCAGCGAAGCGCAGAAATGGTCAGCCACAGAAGTGGCGAGACGCTTCAACGTACCTCCGTTCTTCATCGGGGACATCACAGGAACATACAATAACTCAGAGCAGCAGGGGCTTCAGATGGTCATCTACTGTATTCAGCCAAGAATCGCCGCATGGGAAGCTGCGCTCAACAATGCGCTCTGCAGGGATAGGGAATATATAAAGTTCTCCCTTGAAGGGCTATTGAGGGGCGACCATGCAACCAGGGCAGCCTTCTACCATAACGCAATCATGGATGGCTGGTATTCCATCAATGAGGTCAGGCAGAAGGAGGAGATGCCTGGCATCGGACCGGATGGCGATGTCCATTTCTTCCCGATGAATTACGGGAATCTCTCAGATGTCGTGGCCGGCAAGTATGCAGGCGGTACTAATGGCATGGGATCACTTTGGAACATTCCTGCAGAAGAGGGGCATATCCTGACAGCTGAGAAGGAAAGCCTAGATGAATCAAGGATAAGGATGAAGGCAGAGAAGAGGGCTCACGACCTCCTTTTCGTGGAGGAGGCACAGAAGCCGGCTAAGAGCAATAGGGCAAAGCTGGAGAAGCTGATCAGGGCACAGCTGAAGGCATCGATTGAGGAGCTGAAGAGGCTAGTAGCTACCGGATCACCGGCATCATCCGTCATATCGGATTTCAAGGACTGGCTAGACACCCATGCTGCGGATATGTCAGCGGAGTACAAGGCCCTCTACCTCGATGTCCTCCAGAAGATGGTTCCAGTCGTGAAGGCTGAGACGGGCAAGGATGATGAGGTATCTGATGGCAGCCTGGATAAGTATGCCGGTTCCTATGCAGATGGTATGGCTCAGCGCGTAGCAGGGACGGTGAAGCGTACTGCAGAGGGCTCCATCGGCACGGATCATTTCGATGATGATATGGCTTCGCTGGAGAATGACTACCCGATAGATCAGAGCGAGGAAGAGGTCAACAGATCAAGCAATGCCTTCGCGCTCTTCCTCTTCTCCCAGCTGCATGTCTCAGTCTTCCATGTCGTGGCTGCCTCGAATAGCTGCAGCTTCTGCGGATCACTGGATGGCAAGGCGGCTTCGGTGGAAGGGTATGTGCTTCAGAAGGGTACTGATGTTGATACGGGTGATGGCGGTGTCCGCCATATCGATAAGGACTACAGGCATCCGCCATTCCACAACCATTGCAGATGCTCTGTGGCACCAGGAGAGTGAGGGTTGAATATGGAGAAGATGCTTTTGATTGAATCATGCGGGGTGCTGCATAAGCCGGTTCTTAAGGAAGAGGCAGGCGGCAGTGACGGCAAGTGGACCGCGAGCGTATGGAAGCTTGGCGAGATGAATCTCAATGGCCGCATCTATAGCAGGCCGCTTGCTGAGCGTATTGTTGCAGAAGCCAAGTCAACGCTGGCTTATGACGGCCATGACGTGAACTGGATTACAGGAGAGGAATATGGCATAGCCAAGGCGGTCTGCTCCAATCCTCGCATCGAGGGCAACGAGCTGAGGGTGGATATCGAGTTTGTTGACTCTGAGTACGAGAAGCGATTGGAACTCCTTTCAAGCAAAGGAGTTGCCATTGGAGTCTCATCCGTTGGCTATGGTGAACTGGACCCCATGTCGAATGTGATCGTTCCGGAGACATATGAACTTGTCCGCTATCTGGACTTTGTCACTATGCCGGCCGGAGAGGTGTACGCGACAATGGGTGAGAAGGCGAGGCCAACGCGCCAGAGACGCTCTGCGGAGACGGTGGTCAAGACAGAGGCTGATGAGGCGATGGCTGAAAGGCGGTCAAAGGTCGCAAGGGATCTCGCAAGTCTTTTGATAAGGAGATGAGGCGTATGTTTAAGTCTAAGAAGGAGCAGCTTCAGAAGAGACTTGAGGCCATTGAGAGCAAGGTCCAGGAGACCTTTGAGAAGATGCTTGAGACAGCATCGGATGATGATGTGAAGAAGTATGAGATGCTGAAGAAGCAGGCAGATGAGATCCAGGAGGAGCTTGATAACATCGAGGCTCTTGAGGAGAAGTCGCAGTTTGAGAAGGGCGGCATCCCGAAGAAGATCGTTGAGGGCAAGAAGGACAAGGAGCAGCTCTCTGAGAGAGAGCAGTTCGGCCTTAGCCTTGTCGAGGCTGTCTCTAAGGGGACGACATTCTCAGGTCTTCTTCCACGCGAATGTGCTCAGAACATCCAGATGAAGAAGGAGAAGATCGCTCGCATCAGGGGACTCTGCACTGTCCACCAGGCTAATGGCGAATATACTGTCATGGTCGAAGGTGACGATGTTGTCGTTGATTACATCGATGAGGCCGGAACATTTGGCGATACGACTCCTTCTATCGTTCCGATCGGGCTTCAGGCGCTTAAGCTTGGCGCTCTCACAAAGGTGTCCGAGGAGTATATCGCAGATCTCGGCGTTGATGTCATGGGCTATATCGAGGACAAGTTCGCAAAGGCCTTTGCAAAGAAGGAAGACAAGGAGATTCTCTTTGGTACAGGAACTGCTTCTTCAAAGACCAAGATCCGCGGAATCGCGACCAATGTGGCTACCGGCAATACCGTGACTGCGGCTTCTGCTACGACTGTCACATGGGCAGAGATCAAGAGCACGATACAGAAGCTCGAGGCTTACAGGAACACAGCCCATATCGTATGCTCGCAGGCCCTTCTTGATATCATCCACGAGTTCAAGGACGGCACGACATACATGTTCCCGCAGCAGGATGAGATCAGGCAGATCATGGGTATCCCTGTGGTCGTATCTGATGAGTGCCCGGCGCTTGCGGCTGGAGCTGTGGCCATGATTGTCGGCGACTTCAGCTATTACCACATCTGTGACCGCCAGAGCATCGAGATGAGGACACTCTCTGAACTCTATGCCGCTACAGGTCAGGTAGGCATCAGAGGCCAGGAGAGGATAGATGGCGATATCGCTCTCAAGGATGCGTTCGCAATCCTTAAGATGAAGGCATCCTGACGGAGGGCTGAGCGATGCTGGTGACGCTTGATGATCTTCGAACGGTATATGGGTTCAGCTTCCCGAAGTCTCAGGATGAGACCTATCAGGCCCTTCTGTCTACGGCTGAGGAAGAGGTGCTGAGGTATGCCGAGATAGAGCAGGGGGATGTAGAGGAATATTTCCCTGGGGGAGATTCCGGCTATGTCCTGACCCACACCCCTGTCCTGGAGGTCAAGAGCGTCAAGGTGAATGGCGCAGAGGCCGCATACCGTTATGAGAAGAGGGCGAACTACATCAAGGTCAGTTCGTCCTCTGGCTCTGAAGTCGTTGTGGCTTATAGCTGCGGATGGGCTGAAGGCAAGGTGCCGGAGACCATCAAGACAGCCATAGCCTTCACCGCGCAGCATCTCATGAAGCTGTCTTCAGGGAAGCTCCTTGGCATCAGCTCAAGATCGACCGAAGGCGGGACGGAGACCATCGAGCAATCGACTCCGCCGCTGGCTGTGCAGAAGATGCTTGAGCCATACCGGAGGAACAGGGCGTTATGAGTGAGTTCCTTTCCATCACTGACAAAGGGACCATAAGTGCAGCCTCCGAGAAGCTTGAAGCTATCGGCGATAAGCGGCTGATGGCCTGGATCAGATGGTCCATTGGAGATGAATCCGATAAATTCGTCAGCTTTGTGAAGAGGGATTATGTCTCAGGTCAAAGGCTTGGTGTCATAACGGGAGAGACGAGAAGGCACATCGGTGCCTGGATGCAGAAGAAGAGCCACGGCAAGAAGGAGTCCGTTTTCGTCATCCGTCCAGGCAAGGGCATCAAGGGGCTTCAGAACTATCTGGAACGCTGGACTGGAACGATACATGAGTTCATGCGACCTGCATTTGTCGCGTTCGGAGCTGATTATCAGATCACGAAGGCCGTAGAGGCCAACCTCGATAAGATGCTGAAGAAGGTTGAGGATGAGGAATAGCACGGAAAGATTCGTATCAGCATTGCAGGAGTACCTTGAGAAGGCTATCAGCGAGAGGGTCGCTGCAGTCAATGCAGAGGATCCTGATGTCAGGCTTCCTGATATCGCGCTGTGGCAGTCAGGGTATAACGGCGTCCTTTCCGGGCTTTCCCATTATCCTGGCTGCATCATCCTAGTGAATGGGAAGCAGCTTACTGATCCCTATACGACATCCTACAGCGTGGTCATAGGCATCGGCCTCACGGCAGATGATCCTGATTATCTGGAGGAGATGGGCCGGCTATATGAGGACATCCTTGAGGACTGCATACGGTCTGACTGGAGCTTGGGCGGAACAGCCCTCGATACGGATCTCGGGGTGCAGTTCCAATCCGATTCGGTTGAAAACGTGTATCTGATCCAGGCACAGCTGACATGCAAGGTGGATCTTGGAGGGTTTGTGTATGAGAAGGAAGATGCCGGACCCGGCACCCAGGAAGGAGAGGTACTTCAGGTGCCCGAAATGCCTGGAAGTGAAGGGCCCGTATCAGATGGAGAAGGAGACAGTGTTCTGCCCACATTGCGGGACGCTGATGATGCCGACAACGAAGGAATCGGCACAGAAGACTCCCCTGTACAGCTAGGGGAAGAGGAGGATGAGTAAATGGCAGTAATGGCTGGAAAGAACGGAAAGATCATGATTGGGGAGAGTCAGATCGGATATATCGATAACTTCTCGATCAATGTCAATCAGGGAACTGCGGAGACATCGCAGATAGGCAAGCAGTGGAGGGAGTACATCTCTACCTGCTCGGATTGGTCAGGATCGATGTCAGGCACGCTTGATTACGGCAATCCGGCGCAGAAGGCGATTGTCGATGAGCTGGCGACTCCAACGGATACGCCGGTTTCATGCGAGTTCAAGGTCGGACCTGATCTTACCTATACTGGAACGATCGTGATCTCTTCCCTCAGCATCACTGGCTCTTTTGCTGATAAGGTTGCAGCCTCCATCAACTTCCAGGGGACGGGAGCCCTTGCTATCAAGGCTTCGCAGGGGCAGCAGAGTTTGCAGGGCAACTCAGATAGCGGGGATGGCGTATGATCTCGCTTTCAAGGAAGAAGACAGTAGAGATTCCCTTCTTGGGAGTGACGGTTACCGTGGATTTCGTCGTTCCGACAGCGCTTGAGGTTGAAGAGAACCTGAAGGGCGGCACGAAGGATTCAGCCATCTTCGAAGCCTTTGTCACCAAGGTCACGTCTCCTGATATCGAAGGCTGGCAGGAAGGCGTAGGAGCCAAGACCGTGCTTGAGTCCCCTGGAACATACCCGCTGGTCAATAAGGCTGCGCTGGAGGTCGTGCAGACTGCCTTCATCTCGGAGGCGGAAAAAAACGGATAGTGACCCTGTACTCAATCCTCTCCGAGGGCTATTCCGATAGCTTCCCGGAAGAGGAGAAGGACAGGGTCATAAGGCTGAAGAACGGATCGTTCATCTCTGCGATGGAGATAAATGCCGCATTGCAGGATGAGGATGCGGCATCTGCGATCCGCTTCTATCAGAGATTCAAAAGGATGGGCATGCCTTATGGCTCCTGGGCATTGAATCCGGAGAGGCTTGTCGAGGTGGTGGATATCCTGGAGCCTTTGGATAGGTTCTATCACCCGCAGGTAACGATTTGACGGCAAGGAGATGTCGGATTAAGATACAGCTATGAGCCTGAGGGATGATTTTGAATTAGGAGCAAAGCTTGGGATCGCATTCGTAATCGGATGCGCTGTCGCTCCTGCTGTCATTGTTCTTATAGCTTTTCTGTTCTGATAGCCTGCTGCCGTTCTGAGGCAGGAAATGGCAAACAATATCGCAATCAAGATACAGGCAGATGTATCATCTGCCGTCAATGGAATAAACCAGGTCAACCAGAAGCTTGATTCCCTGCAGAGGGAAAGCGAAGCCAGCCGGAAATCACTGGCAGTTGTAGCGGCTGGCTTCTCAGTCGTAACGAATGCGGCCGGTATCCTTGCCAGTGGAATCGGGAAGGTCGTTGATGCATGTTCAGCTCTGGTGTCCGCTTATTCTGCCCAAGAGCTTTCAGAGCGCCGGCTTCAAGCAACCCTCCGCGCTACGCAGAATGTCATAGGGATGTCAGTAGGTGAGCTCCTAGAGCTTGCGGATGCATTCTCCAAGGCTTCGACCTATACAGATCAGGAGATACTCGCTGTCGAGCAGATGCTTGTCGCTACCAGGAAGATAAGCAGGGAGACTCTGCCGGAAGCCACCAAAGCAGTCCTTGATATGGCTTCCGCGACAGGCGAAGATCTTACCGGAGCCGCACAGCGCCTGGCACAGGCCCTATCTGACCCGGCTGGTGAGATAGAGAGCCTTAAGGAAGCCGGTATACAGCTGACAGAGCAGCAGAAGAAGAACATACAGACAGTCCAGGATCAGAACGGCATCTATGATGCGCAGAAGCTTATCCTTGATGAGGTTGCCGGGACCTATGGCGATATGGCAGAGGCCATCGCTGATACCGATACCGGCAAGCTGGAGAAGATAGGCAACGTATGGAGCGACATAAAGGAAGGGCTAGGCGAAGGGCTGCTCAATTCCATAGGACCTGCTTTGGATGCGCTTTATGAGAAGCTTCTTGATATCGATGAATGGATAGCAAGACACAATGAAAAATCGAAGGCTGATGATGTAGCCTTTGATTACCTACGTTCTTATATAGCTGGAGATTCTGTTCCAGCATTATCCTCTTTGTCAGATCTGGAATTGAGGTCAATCCTTAGCAGGTCCAACTACAATACATGGCTCCAGGGTGATAGGGATACGTATGGGGCGCCTTCAAGTGCTATTGATTACCTTAGATTCAATTCCCGTGTAAGGAATGCGATAGGGCAGGCGGCTTTCGCGGCAAAAGACAAAGAGCTTGTTGATGAAGTATATGCAGAGCTTGAGCGGCGGACTAAGGAGTTAGTTGCAAATACCTTAGGTCCGGTTCTAGGCTCCCTGAATCCATGGAGTCCTTCCCAGCCGTGGCAGTCTCTGTTAGAAGATCCATACCAGGATGCGAGGCTTGATCTTGCCAAAAGCTATAACGCAGAATCTAAAGGCACCGCCTTTGCATCGTACGGTGCACCTCACGTGTCCTTTGATGGCTATCTGACAGCAGCTGATGGCTCTCTTTACAAACCTGACAACCGCTATGGCATAGATGTAGGCCTTATGCAGGCAAGTTTGTCAATAGGTGCTAGATATGCAGCCATTGATGAGGCAAGAACCAGGTCCGATGGAGCAATGAGTTCGTTCTTGGAGCAATATGGCGGCCTGTCAACGACATCACGTGTCAATAAGCTGGATGATGCCATACGGGCCTCCCAGTCCTGGATGGCTGAGGTTGACCCGGATTCGGATACATTCAAGCAGCTCTCTGAGATCAATGCTGCCCTACGGGAGCAGCGTGATGCCCTTCTCGATTCCGGTGAGGCTGGCGAGACGGCCATGGAAAAGCTGCAGAGAGCCTTTGCGGGTGTCAATCAGTTCATGCAGCCGATTCTCTCTATCGGGGATTCGTTCGCTACCATCATGCAGAACATGTCCGATGCCGCTGAGGACAAGCTCTCGAAGATCCAGGAGAAATGGGACGAGTATTTCGATGACCTTGACGAGAAGCAGGGCAGGCAGGCGGATAGCCTCAATGCGATGCTGGCATCCGGCTATATCTCCTATGAGGATTACATCGATTCAATGAATGCCCTGGATGATGCCAGGGCAGAGGCTGAGGAGAAGGCCGCGGAGGAAGAGGAGGAGCAGCGCAAGAAGGCCAACGAGCTCGGCAAGGCCGCCTTCATAGCCAATCAGGTCAACTCCATCGCAGAGGCTTCGATGAATATAGCCCAGGGCGTCACTGAAGCCATAGCCCAAGGCGGAATTGCCGGCATAGCCCTTGGCTCCATTGTCGCTGCCGCCGGAGCGGCTCAGATAGCGGCCATAGCATCGCAGCAGTATACGCCGCTGGCTGCCGGAGGCATCGTCACCTCTCCGACCCATGCCCTTATCGGCGAAGGCGGTTCGCCTGAGGCCATATTGCCTCTCAATGAACAGAATATGGACAAGTACGGTTTCGGAGGGGCGTCAGGCGGTGTTATCAATATCTCGATAAGCATCGGTGCAGTGTATTCGAAGGAGTCGCTTGCCGATGAGATCTTCAAGGGTATAGAGCGTGCTCAGCGCACAGGTGCCCTTCCGTCTTGGAGGTATACTGCATAATGCCAGCCGTAGAAGTGCCGTACCAGCTTAAGATAACCACAGCCTCAGGGGTAAAGAGCTTCCCTATAAGAAGGGATGGCTTCACCCTGACCTTTGCTGCGGGAAAGGCTGGCAAGCATTCCGCGTCATCCTGCCGTGTATCTGTCCGAGGCTCAGAGGCCCTTTCCGCGATAATGTATGGCTCCGGCCTGCTGGATGCGCAGGTCGTTGATAGCAGCGGGGCTGTGCTCTTCACCGGCGTCATCCGCCCTTATGCCTCAATCACTGCAGAGCCCATGTATCTCGGTGACCTGCAGCTTGAGGTCATGGACTATACAGAGAAGCTGCACAAGAAGGTCTATGCGGAGCTTGACGATGATTCGGATGTGTCAGAGGCAGCTGATAAGAACATCATCTATGCCCAGAATTGGGATGGCTATAGCATATGCAGCGCCTCTGATTCAGAGAGATCCATAGTACATCAGATATGCGCACTGGCTGGCATTACAATCACGGAGGCTCCGCTCCTCGATGTCAAGCTCAACCGCTTCTCCCTGAAGGAAGGGGAGTATCTTGATGATATACTGGGCACTCTCCTTTATGAATATGTCTATGATTATCGGTTTGATGCTGAAGGCAGGATGCATATATTCCAGACTGGCACGATCATCGAGACGGAATATGATGCTGATGGGAATGCTGATTCAACTGAGCATCCTCTCAGCTCATCGAAGACCGTATCCGTCTTCAGGAATTCCTTCTCCATAAGCCGTTCAGATGATGCCGTGGATGGCGCCTTGGTCAAGTTCGATAAGTACAAGGCCAAGGAGGATGTCTGCATATATGAGGAGACGCGGAGAGGCTGGCCTGGCATAGTGGCCGGAACCACTGTATGGGCTACTGCTGATAAGGACGTGAACTGGGACCTCAGCCAGATAGAGGATGATAACGGCAAGGAGATCATACTCTCTAACTTCTGGGTGGAAGGGAAGAACATCACATGGGGATTGGGCGCAGCAGGCGCGAACGAGCTTGAGATCAGCAACTGCGATGATAAGAAAGGCCATCTGTCATATAGCCTATGGGCAGTCGGCGGGCTGTTCTTCGTAGAGCTGAAATACCGCATCAGGATCTATGCTGATATCTCCTACACCAGGGAAGAGACAAAGACTGTGGGATATGCCGGGGAGAATGCGGAGGAGTATTCTGCACGGTATATAGAATCCATTGCCTATGCCATGTCCTTGGCTTCCGTCATCAGGAACCGCGGGCAGTTCGGGGCCTTCTCCTATAAGTTCAGGAGCTTTGAGCAGATTGAGCCAGGGACTATCGTGTCGCTGGCTGAGGGTGATCTTACTGGAGTCTCTACTACTGCAAGGATCATCAAGAGGACACTTTCGGATGATACCGGTCTTTTCGAGTATGAGGCTGAAGGCTACGGCTCAGCGGCTTTCAGCAAGCCAGCCATTGACCGTGATGATGATGTAAGCCGGCCTGAAAGCCAGCCTGATTTCTTCCTCATGCAGGTATCTGAGTCGAATATCCTCCCGGAAGATGAGGATAGCCAGCCTGTCTATGCGGAGGCCTGGGGAACTGTATTCTCGAAATATAAAGCCACGCCGAGATGGTATCTGAATGGGGCCCTGCTGCAGGGCTATAGCAGCCTGATCATCCAGTTCTCGAAGCTCATGCTTGCGCCAGGGATAAACCGTCTCAGGTGTGAGGCTGATTATGATGGGGAGACATACTCTGTCGAGAAGGTCATCAACTATATCTCCACAGACCTGGAGATTCAGATGCAGTTCGCGGTGCTCCCTGATGGCCAATCGCCTGACAGCTCTACTGTGTGGCAGAATACGCAACCAGTGCCCCAGGAAGGCGAGTCAGCATGGCTGCGCTTCAAGACATCATCCTCCAGCGAGTGGATAGTCATAAAGATGACCTCGAAGGATGGCGGCAATCCTGTCGTCTTCTTCCAGTGGGCGGCAACTCCATACATCGCTCCTGATGAGGGAGTGGACCTCCTTACATGGGATGATATGGCTATTACCTGGGAGGTAAATGGCGAGGTCATGGGCTTTGTCCTCGATTCCGGAAGCTGGGAGACGCTAGTTCCTGATAAGCCTTTCGGCCTCAACTATCTCTGGGTAAAGTATTGGAACTATCAGGAGAGCCAGTGGGACTACTTCTGCACCACAGGCACTCCTGCCATGGATTTCAATCTCATAGTCAATCCGCAGACCTTCAAGCTCACTTCACGCGGGGTGACGAAGGAAAGCGATGAGAATGATAAGTGCCAGCGCATCAATGTCCGCTGCCAGCGGCTGAACACTACCGCACCCATAACATGGAGCGTAGAGCCAGCGGATGAGACTCTCATTGAATGGGAGAGGGTTAATGATGCGGATGACAGCGAGATTGTCATCATCATCAGTCCGATGGTTGCTCTACCGAATATCACGATACATTGCTCTATCGCTGATATCGATGTTGGCAAGTACTTCGTAGTCTCAGGTGTCCAGGAAGGGAAGGCTGAGGAGATGTATCTCGGCATCTATACATCCGGCGCAACGCTTCCTAATGATACGGCAGAAGGACCGCTGATGGCGGGTGATCATCTGATAATAGAGACAGCTGAAGGAGTAAGAGATCCGTATTACTGGAATGGCTCAGAATGGGTTATTGCTGATGGAAACATGCCGGTTTCTTTTGGCTTCAAAGTCCTTCAGGATTCGCTTTGGGATTCTGTTAATGCACCTTCATCATCCACTACGCTTTCTGCTGTCAACATCTTTGCAGCTAATATGGCAGCCAATCTTCTGTTCTCATATTATGCAAAGATAAGGAACCTGCATGTCGGAGATGGCTCTCCTTTCAGCTTTGAAATCTATGACTATCAGAATGGCGAGAAGGTCACTCCGGTCATAAGAGCGAAATACAATGGGACCGTTATATTCCAGATAGATCCTTCTACTGGCAATATCTTCTTCGGCAAGCCTAACAGCGGGCTGACAGAGCCTGACACTGGTTTCATGTATCGAGCCAGTGACCAGACTATCAGAAGTAAGAGCGGAAGATTCTCCATTGATGCTAATGGATATCTATCAGCTTTTGGCGTAGATGTTTCAGGGGCAATAACTGCTACAAGCGGCAGCTTCAAAGGGTCGATAGAATGCCAGTCATTTAAAGTCATGTCTCGAAATCTTTCATCTACAATAACCATTTCAACTACAGAGCGTAGTCCGAAGCAATTGAGGACATTGATAAACAGCTTATCTTCAGCATTGGCTGCTTCTTCTTATAATTACTACAATATAGAGATGGCCAATCTTGATAATAGATTGCTTGAAGTTCAGAGCAGTAATATCTCAGGGTTAAGATATATCTTGTTCATCAATCCTCAAAGCAATAATACCAGCTCAATCCTTCAGTTCTATAACGAGGATATGGAGCCTTTGTATCTTAGAAGGAATGCTGGACTGACTCTCATGGAAGATAGCAGTACCATGCCTTCTTCTCAAGATTCCTTTGCAATCAATACACTGTCTGATTCAGCGGGGATATGGGTTAACAGCAGTATAAGCATCTCATTCAGGCTTTATTCTTCGGATTCAATCAAAGCTCAGATAGTAGTTAATCCTACTGATCAGGAAAAGCTTGCTATGAATGTCGGAGAGTTTTATGCAGATGCGAATGGCAACGTGAAGATAAGACTCGGAGAGATATAGGAGAATAACATGGCGGATACGATAGATACCAGCAAGATAAACATAGATTCGACCTTCAGCATGGCTCAGGCTCAAACGCCGTCAGAGGACCATTCGCTCTTTGCCTTCAAGATAGGCTCTGACGGCAAGCCAGAGAAGGGGTCGCAGGGATGGTATACGATAAAGTCCCTTATCGCTGCATTGGGCAAGGTTGCGACAGACGCTGAAGCAGGTGCCGTTGATGCGAAAGAGGCGGCAGAGCAAGCCTTGGCAGATTGTGAAGCTGCTCTTGCTGCGATTGGACAGGATGATTCCTCCGGAGCCAGGGGACAGGCGATATCCGCTATTTCCACTGCGCTCTCCAATGCCTTGGCTTCAATAGGGCAAAGCGATACCGCCGGCGCTAGGGGAGATGCGATTGCTGCAATAGCGGCGAAGCTTACTGCATCTCTACAGGAATGGAGTACCTCTATCGCGGCCGATAAGACAGAGGTTGCTGGATATAAGACAGCTGCCGAGACAGCCAAGACAGATGCAGAATCAGCCCGAGATCAGGCACAGGAGATACTGGAAAGCGTACAGGAAGCTGCCAATGTTTCAGACGCATCAGAAACTACAGCAGGCATTGTGGAACTCATGACATATGACGAAGCGATGACGATTCTTAACGCTGCAGATTAAGGAGGGATTATGAGCCAGGCAGTAAGCAATGAAGCCTTGAAAGCCATAAAGGACTGGGTGAAGCAGGAGCTGGAAAAGGAGCTCAATGCAAAGGTTGATGCCCTGTATCCGGTCGGTTCTATATACATAAGCACATCGAGCGTATCTCCAGCTAATTTCATTGGAGGGACCTGGGAGGCTTTGGATGATGGCCGTGTCCTGATAGGTGCAGGCTCAGCGCATCCTGCAGGAGAGACAGGAGGCGAGGAAACCCACAAGCTCTCCACATCTGAAATGCCTTCTCATAACCATACGATGAACAGTGCCGGATCACATAGCCATTCAGGTGAAGCGGAGTTAGCTGGAAGCCATCAGCATACTCTTTCTATTTGCACTACGAATACTAGGGAAGGCATGAATTATATGTATCCTTATGATTACAACAGTAACACTGTTTTTGGATTGAATTATCAAAGCACCAGCTCCGAACGAGAATGGTATAGCAATCCAAGCAAGATATTGAAAGAGGACTCTGCCGGAGAACATTCACACGATCTCTCGATAGATTCAAATGGCAGCCATCAGCATACGATAAACAGCACAGGAAGCGGAAATGCACATAACATAATGCAGCCATACCTGTCGGTATATATGTGGAAAAGAACAGCTTAAGAGGAGGGAGAGGATATGAATCAGCAGCTGGTTTACATCAACAGAGAGGATGACATCATCATCGTACAGGACAAGGGCAAGACCGATGTATATCAGGATACCCTTGAGAATTTCGCCATTGACCATGGTGAGGCTGTGCCTAGCTATATCAATAAGCTTGAGCTATGCATTGATACAGGTCTCAGGCTTCTTAATGGAGGGCGCATAGATTCCGGCTTGGATGAGAGCGAGGTAATTGTTCCAGAGCATTGGGATGAGGCTATGGCATATGCTGAATCGCTGATACCTCTTGCTGGCTCCCTTTTCGAAACTCAGGATGCAAGGCGCAATCCTCCGAAGCCGGAGCCGGAAGAGCCTGTGCTGTCGGAAGAGGAAAAGCAGAAGCAGGAGCTTGAAGAAGCGATAATGGAAGCCAAGGACTATCTCAGGGATACGGACTATGCAGTAATCAAGTGCACAGAGCTTGGGCTTGACCTTGAGACGGAGTATCCGGGGCTTAAGGCAAAGAGACAGGCGGCAAGGGATAAGGTCAACGCATCGGAAGCACAGGTGCAGGTGCTGACTGCATCGATAGCGGAGGCAAGCAATGTCTAAGGCACTTGGTGAGAATGCACTCAAGGCTATCAAGGCTTGGGTGAAGAATCAGATTTCAATGGGGGGGGGGTATGCTTATCCTGTAGGCTCAATCTACATGAGCGTTAACCCTACTTCCCCGGCAGAGCTCTTCGGCGGTACTTGGGAACCGCTGGATCAGGGGCGAGTGCTTATAGGAGCTGGCACAAGCCACCCAGCTGGGGAGACAGGCGGAGAGGAGACCCATAAGCTTACGACAAACGAGATGCCATCACACAACCATACGATGAACAGTGCTGGATCGCACTATCACTCTGGCTCGACTTATGATGCTGGCTCTCATAGCCATTCAAAAGGTGATATGAACATCGTAGGTACGCTTCATTGGTGGAAGGTTTTCAGCCGTAAGAATGATCAGGGATATACAAGATCAGGGGCCTTGGATTATATCGATGGGGCAGGAAGATATACATCCGGACAAGAGGGTGACTCTATTACTGTTGGATTCAAACTCAATGCTAAGGATGGCTGGACAGGAAACACATCTTCATCCGGTACGCATTCTCATTCTTTGGATATCAGTTCAGCTGGAAGCCACCAGCACACTATCGATAATACAGGTGGCAATGGCTCGCACAATAACATGCAGCCATACTTGAGCGTGTATATGTGGAAGAGGACAGTCTGAATGAATGAGCCCCGACCAGGAGGGGGGACCACCTAACCGGGGCTGATATCGAAATATCCTCTACAGTATCGTCCTTCTTGTTGGGAATTACAAGTAAAAATCAGTTGCTTTCCTCCACCTGTTCAGGAGGCAGACAGGTGAGCTTTCCTGCATATCAGCGCCTATCTATCCTGAATGCATGGCGGATGAGAGGCACGAGATCGACAATGCGCGCAAGGGGCTTATGGCCCCTGTCGTTTCATGCTTCTCTGCCGCTGTCGGATTAGTCCGTATCGTCATAGAGGAGGGGTTCAATATGGGTGCACCTGTATTCTCCATCATCAAGCTCTTCGCTTCCTACCTCGACCCGATCATGGCTACATGGATTGCAGTCGTAATGATAGCGGGGTTCTGGCTGAAGCGAAGCAAGCTGCCTAAGTGGATGCCGCCTCTTCCTGTCATCCTTCTCATCATGTACCTGGCTGTCGGCTTCATCTTCGGCTGGCTCCAGTATGAGGTCGAGAGCTGGAAGGGAGTAGAGCGCGTCCTGCTTTACGGCATCGGGAATGGCCTTGTATACACGGGGTTTTCATTCATCATCTACGACATCGGCCACGGTGCGATAAAGAAGCACAAGACAAGGAAGGCCGAAAAGGAGGCAGCATGAAGGCTTATCAGAAGAAGCTGCTGATCTACGGGATACCGGCTGCGCTCTGCTGCATTGCCGCCGCGCTCGTAACCGGACTGGCTTTCCAGGTAGGCATCCTCTATTCCCTCTTCTGGGGAATGTTCTTCGGAGGAGCAGGCGCAACGCTGGCAAGGCTGGTCTATCACCTGTATCTCAAGGACTATGCCCCTGAGATATGGCAGATCACCATCTATATGCTGCTTGCCTGCGGAGGCTGGCTTGGAGGCATCCTGTCCACTTCGTGGGGCTGGACAACCCTGTGGCTTGCGGTGATGTGCATCGGCATACTCATGGCTCTTGGTACAAGGTTCTGCAAGGCTGTTGCCGAGGCCAGGACGAAGAACAGCCTAGAGAACACTCTCCGCTATCAGTTCGTTGATGACAGGCTCGGCGGAACTCCGAATCTGGACAAGCCACTGACGCTGATCGTTGATGGGCAGGCGCTTACGGTTGCAGAAGCATTGAAGGCGGGAAAGACGGATGCAGCAAGGAAAGGCCGTGATTATATCAGGAAGATTACGGAGGGAAAGTGATGTGCAGAAAGTTGTCGATATCATTATTGGTGCTGTTGCTGGCTTCCTTCTCGCTCTGGGCTTTTCCAGGGCGTGCGACAGGCTCGCCGGCGGCAAGGCCTACAGATACCTTGGCTCAGGAAGCCCTGGCCGAAGCGCTGAAGACAGGCTCTGGGACTCAGGAAGAGATCATCTCGATAGAGCTGCCAGCATCCTCAGCGGTGCAGGAAGCGACAGCGAAGGCGGAAGCGGGGAAGAGGCTGACGTCTGAAGAGGTTTCAGCAATCCTGGCTGAGCTTGATGCAGCAAAGGCCGATTATGCCGCACTGGAGGCGACATCAAAGAGCAAGGATGCTGCGATAGATTCCCTTGCAAGGGAGAATTCGAGGCTCAAGGATGAGTCCGGGACGAAAGCCTATATCATGCTGGATGGCATCATGGGCTTTGCGGATATGGCGCCGGAATATGGCATTGGGCTGACTATCGGTACGAGGCTTGGCAACAGCCTGATGCTTGAGCTCGGCGCTGACTACATGATCGGCGGGACCTGGCAGGATGCAATGGATTTCAGCCTGGACGATTTCACATTCAGATGCGGAATCGGCTGGATGTTCTGATAGATAAGGAGAACAAGATGAAGAAGATCGCGATACTTCTTTTGGTTGCTGCGATAGCAGTGCTGGCGGGGTGCAAGGATGCCCCTGCTATGGATATCGGAACTGATGTGGAGACAGCCACGGCGCAGGATTATGCTGCGCTTGAGGGTTATCTCGGCGCATTCGGCCATGTCAGGGTGCTCGGGGATATAGACCATATCCTCAAGGGCGAGAAGGTGGATGATGAGGAGGGCGTGACCGTGCAGTCCATGGCGGCTGGCTCTATAGCTTTCTCTGAGGACGGGAAGACCCTCACCATTCCTCTGACTCTCACCAAGTACGACTTCGATGGGCACAGGAACCCTGAGGATCCCGAACCTTGGCTCTACACGAGGATCGCTACAGGGACGCTCACCCTTGAGCTTTCAGGCGAGACTGAGGATGGCGTCTTCACTGCGGATGCCTTTGCGGTGAAGGATGCCGATGTGACTCTCGATGTAGGCGAGGTTGAGGGCTACGCTAAGCTCCAGCTTCCTGCTACGGCTGTCACGGCCGAGGAGATCACAGGAGCCTTCGTAGGCGCTGACGGCTTCAAGCTCACTCCTGTCACTGTCACGGTGACGGATGGCAAGGCTGCAGGCATCACTGATGTGAATGGTCCGAAGTTCGGATATGCCACAGGAGCCATGACAATCAATGAGAGAGCAGGGGATATCTCCCTGATCTGATTGGCGGGGTGCCTGGTGATTCCGGGCATCCCTATCTTGCCGGGTAGCTCAGTCGGCAGAGCAGGTGGCTGTTAACCACCCTGTCGTGGGTTCGAGCCCCACTCCGGCAGTCCCGCAATGGCGGTAAGCGGTAACAATACAGCAAGGATAAAAGATTTCTCAGAAACCTCCTTCCCACAGGTCCGCCACCTGTGGGATTTGTCCACGATTTGCCCACGCTGACAACGAAACAGTAAGCAACGGCAGGAAACACTAGGAAACAGCAAGACAAATCAGGTGCTTGTAACTTGTTGCAATGCTGATAATTGCAAGAATCACCTTGAAACAGTAGGAAACAGAGGGAAATCATAAGCATAGTTTCGGAGGATTTTTGGAGATTATGAAAAAGTTCATGATTCTTATGCTGTCCCTTGCTGTGCTTTTCAGCTTCGCAGCTTGTGATAACAGCACAACACCAGCTGGTGGTGATGAGGATACTACGGTTACATATCCAGTTTCTGAGGCTAATCTCAACAAGGAAGCTGCAGATTTTGTTGTTAAGGCATTCTATTCAGCACCTGCTCTTATTGATGTAAAGACGTTGATTGGAGGTGCTGATCAGTATAACTCAGAGATTACTGATGCCGGTCATCTTGTTGTCACTTCTACATCTAATGCGGGGAAGATGATTGGAACTGTTACTGTTGATGTATGGGGTAGCTATAAGGCTAAGACAGAGTCTGAGGGTGGTTCAATCAATGCATACTACTATACTGTTGCATCTGATGGTGCTGTTCAGCTTTTTGATTCTGCTGAGTCTGAATATAAGACAGTCACATTCTCTCTTACAGGATCTCTTGAGAATGTATCCGTAGCTATTCCTGTGACAGGTCAGTATACAGTCACAGCGACATCAGCTAAGGTATATGCTCCTCTTGCAAAGCAGGATGCATCTATCACAATGGATGTAATCACTGCAAGAGATGCAGATGGGGTACCTGTGATTGAGTCAAAGACATTCAGCGATGAGTCCTTCAAGAATGCTCTTATTGATGCTGCAACTGATGCAGATCCAGTTGCATTTGTCCAGAAGGTTGCAAAAAACTACCTTTCTACAGGCGTGAACGGTGATATGACAGGCATCTTTACTGATGTGAATACTATCCTTAGTGGTAAGACTGTTGAGGGGCTTTCAGTAACAGCTAACTGGGAAGACAAGGATGATGTAAATACGACTGATAAGGTTGAGGGTGTATTTACGCTGACTCTGTCTGGTAAGGATTATAAGTTTGGTACATCTGATGAGTATAAGATGAATGGCGATATGACAATCACATTCGCAAAGTCTACTCGTGGTGTAGATACAAATTCAAAGACTGTCACTCTTACTGGCGCTTATACTATCGGCGGAGAGTTCTCTTATAGCGGTGATTATCCTGTTGAGATTGTGATTGATTCTGCATACCCAATCACTGGCACACTTGGTGCTAATGCATCGGCTACTCTTAAGGAGGCTGGAACATCAGCTGCAACAGCAATCACAGGTCTTACCAACTGGGGTTCATTTGAGTCCGGTAAGCTGACAATCGAGGGAACTACACTCACAATCTAATGTGATCTTAGCCTAAGGATTAAGAGGGCCTAGATTGAATATGCTGGGCCCTCATATCAAGGGAGGAGGCGATGGAAGAAAGAGAAACGTCCCTCCGGAAATCCAGGATACCTGCAGAGAAAAGGCTTGAATGCCTTGATTTATTCGAGCAGGGCAACGGATACAAGAGAACGGCTACGATCACCGGGCTCAACACCTACACCGTCAGGGACTACAGACGGAAGTATGCAGCGGGAGATACCTCGTGGGCATACAAGATGAATTAGGGAAGAAGAGAGTATCTCTTCCGGAATATTTTATGCTTTTGGACTCAGCAGCGATGCTGGGTCCTTATTCTTACTTTGCTTTCCTGTCTATCACGTAACCTATTACGCTGCCGAGGGCTGCTGGCACTATCCAGAGGAATGTCGAGGAGTAGAGTCCCAGAACATTCAGAAGCGATGCTATAAGTGCCGCGACAACTCCGATCCTATGAGTCCATGTAAGTGAATCAGGATTTGGGAGGAATGAGAGCGCTATGAGCATTATCGCTGCGGGGTAGAAGAGCGTGAGGATAGGGGAGGAGATGCTTATTATCGCATTGAGCCCCACGTTTGATATCAAACACGAGACAGCCGCGAATATCGCGATCCAGCCGCCACGAGGGATTCTCGGCTGAAGGTGGTGGAAATACTCCCCGCAAGAGGATAGAAGGCTTACTGACGTGTTGAAGCAGGCTATTACGAATATGAGGGCCAGGACCGAGCGTCCGTAGTGTCCGGATACCGCCGCTGCCGCCGCACTGAGCACGTCTGCGCCATTTGCAGCGTCTGCCGTGTAGCCTTTTGCCGAAAGCCCGATGACTACGATCATTGAATAGACTGCAAGAAGGAGCACTCCGCCCCCTATGGATGCCATCGCTGCTTCCTTCGTTATATCCTTGCCCTTCACGCCTAGGGCTTCTATGTTCAGCGCAAGCACTATGCCGAACACAAGGCCCGCTAGCGCGTCCATCGTCTGGTAGCCGTCAGTGAAGCCTGTGGAGAATGGATGCGTGGCATAGGCTCCTGCTGCTTCCGAGCCACTGCCGCTGAAGTGCAGCATCGATCCGATGAAGAGTATTGCTATAAGTGTCACCAATAGCGGTGAGAGTATCCTTCCAAGCCTCTTCGTGAGCTTTTCAGGCCTGAGCGCGATTATTCCGCTGAGTATGAAGAAGATGATTGAGTATGGGATAAGAAGCCAGTCTATCTTCACGGGAAGCGCGTTCGCAACCATCTCATAGCTCGTACTTGCCGTGCGCGGTATTGCAAGGCATGGTCCTATCGCAAGGTATATTGCTATGGTGAAAGCCGCGGCAAATACAGGATGGACCCTGGATGCAAGCTTCTCGGTAGCGCCGGCCTTGCCTATGGCTATAAGGGAGAGAACCGGAAGGCCGATTGCCGTGGCTATGAAGCCTATGAATGCCGGTATAACGCTTCTTCCCGCCTCGTATGCAAGGTAAGGCGGGAAGATGAGATTGCCAGCTCCGAAGAACATGGCAAAGACGGTGAAAGATAGAAGTATCCTCTTCTTCAATCCTAGCATAAGAGGATTCTATCACAGAAATGCCGGATCAGTGGCAGCAGTGATGACCCTCTTCATCTCCGTGATGATGGCAGTGGTGCCCTTCCTCTCCTTCATGGTGGTGACACTCGTGCTCCCCATCGTGGTGATGGCATGTGGCGTTCTCATTGTATTCGAGGACGCCGTTGGCAAAGGCCTTTGCCGCAGTGTCCGCGTCCCCTGATACACCCGGGAGGACCGTGATGCCGCAGGATGAGAGCGCCATCCTGGCCCCTCCTCCAAGCCCTCCGCAGATGAGGACGCTGACGCCCTTCTCGGCAAGGAACGGAGCGAGAGCTGAATGCCCGCCTGTCTCTGCCGCTGAGACGACCTCGTCTCCTGTTATTTTCCCGTTATCGATCGAGTATATCTTGAACCACTCAGTCCTTCCGAAATGCTGGAAGACGCTGCCGTCTTCCTTCGAGTATGTTGCTGCAATCTTCATATACTGAATATACCTCTGTTTTCCTAATCAGCAAATGACTCATGGAAGCTTTCAAGCGAGCTGTTGCTGCCTGAGAGCACCATCATGCTGCCGGAGCTGAGCACTGTCGCTGGCCCAACGCTTCCGTTTGCCTTGCCATTCGTGATGACCGCGATGAGCGAGACCCCGTACTTCTCCCTTATCTTCAGCTCTCCTACGGTCTTGCCGGCAAATGCCTCCGGTACCTCAAGCTGGAGGATGGAGAACTCGTCAGAGAGCGGGAGGATATCCTCCGCAAGTCCCTCTGAAAGCCTGATGGCCGTGCGGGTTCCGATTTCGATCTCGGGGAAGATGACCTCCATGCCGAGCTTCTTGAGGATCTTCGCGTGGTCATCGGTGATTACCTTGCAGATAACGCGCTTCACGCCAAGCTCCTGCACGTTGAGGGCGGCGAGTATCGAGTTCTCGATATCCTTTCCGATGCCGATGATGACCGTGTCCGCTTCCTGGATGCCTGTCTCCATCAGCGACTCCTGGGTCATGTCGTTCACGACGAAGATCTCCGCGGAGGTGTCGCTGAGCTTACGAAGCCTCACAGGATCCTTGTCTATCGCGATGACGCTGCGGCCACGGCGAAGAAGCTCCTCTGCCACCGCCATGCCAAAGCGTCCTGTACCGATGATTCCTACAACCTCATTATCTCTTTTACGTCTCATCCTATTGCCACCTTTTCCTCTATATAGCTTGCCTCGCCACGCCCCCTGCGCGCGAATGCCGTGATTATCGTCATGAGTCCGACCCTTCCGCAGAACATGGCGAGCATGATTAGCAGCTTGCCAGGGATTGAGAGCGTCGGGGTAACGCCTATCGTGAGTCCTACCGTTGCGTATGCAGATACCGTCTCGAAAAGCAGGTTAAGCGGATCCGCGCCTGGCTCCGTCACCGTCAGCAGGAAGAATGTCGCTGATATGAAGAGCACCGAGATTATGATAAGGAAGAACGCCTTATTCACGCTCTCGCTGTCTATCGTACGCTTGAACGCCTGCGGCTTTCTGCCCAGAAGGAGGGAGAATGAGCCGAATATGGCCGCGAACGCCGATGTGGTCTTCACGCCGCCTCCCGTCGATCCCGGGGATGCTCCCACGAACATAAGGAAGATCGATAGAAGGACCGCGGATGACGGCAGCTCGAACTGGTCAAACGAGAAGAAGCCCGCTGTCCTTGTCGTCACGGACTGGAAGAACGCGTTCTTCAGATCAAGCCCAGGCATCAGGAGCGCGAAGAGAAGCGTTCCCGCAACTATGAGGAAGAGCGTCATTGACGCCACGACCTTGACGTGCAGCGAGAGCCTCTTTCTTCCCAGGTTCGATAGCACATCCTGGTAGAAAATGAAGCCAAGGCCCCCTGAGATGATCAGAAGGGCTATCGTCACAAGCACTAGATAGCTGTCGTTCCAGCCTATAAGGCTTGTCGTGAAGAGATCGAATCCCGCGTTGTTGAACGCGGATACCGAGTGGAATATGCCGAGATAGATCGCGCGCGGCACGGGATACTCGCGGACGAACGCGGAGAAGAGGAGGATCGCTCCAATTCCCTCCGCAGTGAATGTCACGCCAAGAGCGGTATTGAAGAGCTTCTTCGTCCCGATCCTTGGATCGGCTCCCAACGAGTCGCGAAGGAGCGATCTGTCAGAAAGCTCCAGCCCCCTCGCGGAAAGCCTTATGAATATGACCGCGAGGACAGCGTATCCAAGCCCTCCCGCCTGTATCAGAAGCATAAGGACCGTTGACCCGAATAGCGAGAGCGATGTCTGGATGTCTATAGGGGTAAGTCCTGTGACGCAAACAGCTGACGTTGATACGAATGCTGCGTCAAGAACGCTGACATCAACCCCTTCCTTGTGCGAGATCGGCAGGGAGAGGAGGAATGTCCCGATCAGTATGATAGCTAGAAAGCCTCCCGCAAGCTTCAGTCCCGGCATGGGACGCTTGTTTCTTTTCATAGCATTTATGGAGTATACCTGAAACAGGAAGGAAAAGAAAGGGTTGGGACAGGTGTGGGAAAAATAAGCCGTTTACCCCTGATTGATTGACAACGCGCGGCATATTCCTGAAACTCATTCTGGAGCATGGCTGCCTCTTTTGCATGCAGCCTATTTATGGATATGCAGGATTCAAAGAAGGAAATAGTATCTTGGGCGCTGTACGATTGGGCGAACAGCGCATTCGCCACTACCGTCATGGCGGCGTTCTTCCCGATATTCTTCTCACAGTACTGGTCTGCGGGATCAAGCGCGGAGAGCACGTTCTTCCTCGGGCTCGGCAACTCGATTGAGAGCCTCCTGGTTGCTATCCTCTCTCCGGTCCTTGGCGCGATCGCGGATAGGGGAAGCTACAGGAAGAAGCTTCTTATCTTCTTCGCCTTCCTCGGCGCCATGATGACATGCTGCCTCTCGTTCATAGGGATGGGGCTCTGGCCATACGCGATGCTGCTGTACATCATAGCGAACGTGGGCTTCGCCGGCGCCAACACGATGTATGACTCGCTTCTGCCATCGGTCGCCTCCGAGAAGAAGGTCGATTTCGTCTCATCCCTTGGCTACAGCCTTGGGTATATCGGGGGCGGGCTGCTGTTCCTCCTGAACGTTCTCATGTACATAATGCCGGAGCGCTTCGCCCTTGCCGATGGCGTACAGGCCGTGAAGGTGTCGTACGCGATGGTCGGCATCTGGTGGGCTGTCTTCTCGATTCCCCTTATCCTCTTCGTCAAGGAGCCGAAGGGCGAGAGGCTTTCGATAAAAGCGGCTGTGAGCGCGGGATTCTCGGAGATAAGGCGCACGCTCAAGGCCCTGAGGACGCTGAGGAACACAGGCCTCTTCCTTATCGCGTACTGGTGCTATATAGACGGCGTTGACACGATAATAAGGATGGCGACGGATTACGGCACGGCCATCGGATTCTCTTCCGAGAGCCTTATAGTAGCGCTTCTGATCACGCAGTTCGTGGCGTTTCCGTCCGCGATACTCTATAACATCCTTGGCCATAAGATCGGCGTGAAGAGATCGCTTCTGGTCGATGTCTCCGCTTATATCGTGATAGCCGTCTTCGGCTTCTTCATGACAAAGGAGATCCATTTCTACCTCCTCGCCTGCTGCATAGGGCTTTTCCAGGGAGGCATACAGGCTCTCTCGCGGTCATATTACTCAAGGCTCATACCGAAGGAGCATTCCTCTGAGTTCTATGGCTTCTTCAATATGCTCGGCAAGTTCGCCGCAATCATAGGCCCGCTTCTCATAGGAGTCGTGTCCTTGATAACAGGCGAGCAGCGCTATGGCATACTCTCCCTCATACTTCTCTTCATCATCGGCGGAGTGCTTCTTGCCAAGGTTGACGACAAGGCCGCGCAGGAAGAGGTGTCCAGGTACATGAAAGGGTGAGTTTGGGGAAATTACTGTTGATACCGCAACCTTAGGCTGGTAGAATCTCAAAGGTGGAGGATTCAGATGATAAGGAAAGCCTTGGTCTTGGTTATGTCCGTGGTCATCTGTTGCTCTTTCCTATATGCATTTGACAGTGGTGTGGCATATGCCGTCGAGGGAGCGTGCAGCGGGGTGGTATCTGCACTGGTCTCCCAGGCCTCTGAGCCGAGGGTCTCGCTTCAGGGCGTGACCTTCTCGTCCGAAAGCCCGGCTATCGGGAACGTGTCGTTCGTGCGCTCGGATGTCTCGACATACCGTTCATCGCTCCGTTTCTTCGCGGATACCGAACGCTCGGCCTTCCTTGACTCGATATGGTCTGAGATGGCCGCCCTGCTTGCCGATGAGGAGCCTTTCTTCTTTGAGGAGATCACGGAGGGGGATATCATCCTGGACGGGGGCGTCAGGTTCATCCCCGGCGATGGCACCCTCCTTGTTGAGTTCTCGCTTTTGGTCACCGGCGCGGCTGTCGGGGATGGGGTCGTGATAGAAGGAAGCTTCTCAGGCTCGCTGTCCGATGGAATCGCCACCATAACATCCGAAGGGATATCGATAGATGGGGATCCGTACACGATCTCCGACGTGTCGTTCCCCCTTCCCGCATTTGGAGGTACTGATGGATAAGGTTGATAGCTTCCTTGAACGGCATTCGCTTCTCGCTTCCTGCATAGATGATGAGAGCGTTCTCTCATTCATCCTCGCTGAGATGGATAAGGGACTGAAGGGAGAGGATAGTTCCCTCGCGATGATAGACGCGTTTGTCGGCACCGACGTGTCGATAAAGCCTGGCGAGAGCGTGATCGTGCTCGATGCCGGCGGGACCAACTTCAGGACATGCCTCGTGACATTCGATGAGGACAGGAAGCCTGTCATCTCGGACTTCAGGAAGGTCGGGATGCCAGGAGTGAAGGAGGAGGTCTCGAAGGATCAGTTCTTCTCTATCCTCGCTGACAATGTCGAGCGCCTGATAGACAAGAGCGACAGGATCGGTTTCTGCTTCTCCTATGCCGCTGAGATAACCGCGGACCATGATGGCATCCCGATCGTCTTCTCAAAGGAGATAAAGGCCCCTGGCGTCATCGGTCAGAAGCTTGGAGAGAACCTTCTCCGCGTGCTGGCAGAAAGAGGCTATGACGTGTCCAGGAAGAAGGTCGCTGTCGTCAATGATACCGTAGCGACGCTTCTGGCGGCTATCGCGGAGTGTCCTGATGACGCCTCGTCCTATGTAGGCTTCATCCTCGGCACCGGAACGAACACGGCCTACGCGGAGACTGTGTCGAATATCGTGAAGGTTGGGCGAAAGGGAGACCAGAGGGAGATCATAAATGTCGAGTCCGGCTGCCTTGCCCTTCCTCTTGGAGACATTGACGAGGGCTTCATAAACACCACGAAGGATCCCGGGAAATACTGGTTCGAGAAGAAGATCTCGGGCGCGTACCTCGGCCCGTTCTCCGCGTTCGTCATCGAGAAGGCCATAGGGGAAGGCATTCTTTCCGCTTCCTTTGCTGAGAGATACCATGCGATAGAGCCTCTCAACACGACGCGCATGAGCCATTACCTTGAGATGTGCCACAACGCGGAGTATGACCTCGTGAAGTGCGTTGGGGACAACGAGGAGGACGCGACTGCTCTCTATAAGATCCTCAAGAGCATAATCGAGAGGGCCGGGAAGCTTACCGCGATCAATCTCACGGCGGCTGTCCTCAAGTCCGGCAATGGCACGGAACCGCGCTATCCTGTCGTCATCAACGCGGATGGCACGACATTCTACAAGACTGAGTTCCTCGAGTTCTACACGAGGCTGTACCTTGACCAGATCCTCGAGAAGAAGCATGGCCGCTACTGCAGGATCGTGAATATCGACAACTCGCCGACGCTCGGCGCCGCGATCGCGGGACTTGCCATCTGATGGCTGTCCTGGCGCTGCACGATCTCTCCTGCTATTCCAAGTCCTCCATCACCGTCGTCTTGCCGGTCATGGAGGCTCTTGGTGTAGAGACTGCTGTAATCCCCACGGCGATTCTTTCCACGCAGACAGATGGCTTTGATGATATCTACAGCGAGGACAGGGAGAGGGAGATGCTGCTGATCTATAGCAGGCTCAAGGCGCTTGGCATAAGCTTCGACGGGGTCTATTCCGGCTATCTCTCCTCCGAGAGCGAGATCGATACCATATCCTCGATCCTCTCATCCGAGAGCGGCCTGAAGCTTGTCGACCCTGTCATGGGGGACGGCGGCGAGCTTTACCAGACGATAACGCGGCAGCACGCCGAGAGGATGGCGAAGCTTGTCAGAAAGGCCGATGTCATAACGCCGAACTTCACCGAGGCGATGATCCTCTCGGGCCTGGAGGACGGGATGCGCAAGGTGGGGCAGCAGGAGATACATGACCTGGTGTCCGTTCTCCGCGCCATGGGGCCGGAGATGGGCGTCATCACCTCCGTTCCTCTCATCGCAGGGGGGCTTGGGAATATCGCATGGAAGGGCAAGGAAATCCGGATGTTCCAGTATGATGACCTTGGCGTGTCATACCCCGGTTCCGGCGATCTCTTCGCGTCTGTTCTCTTCGCGCTTCTTGTAAGAGGTGAGAGCTTCTTCGGCTCTGTCTCGCACGCTACGGGAATCGCCACGTACGCGATAGCCTATTCAAAGGAGCATGGCCGCGAGCGCCGCCTGGGGATAGAGCTGAAGCCCGTGATGGATGAGATAAGGAGAAGGGCGCTTTGAGGATCCTTGTTGCGGCTTCTGATAAGGCTGAGCTTGCATCATTCGGAGATGGCTATATAAAGGTCGTCACGGGTGTTGGCCCCGTGCTTGCGGCCGCTGCCGTCGCAGCTGCTGCTGCAGTCCATCATCCTGACATCATCGTGAGCACGGGCAGCGCAGGTTCCATGGGATCTCTTGCTGTCGGTGACATAGTCTCGTTCGGTTCTGTGATATCCCTTGACGCGGACCTCACGGCATATGGCCTGAAGAGAGGGGAGACACTGCTTGCAAATCATCGCCGCGTCTCCTCTTTCTCCCTCGATCCCAATTCATCCCTTGTCCTTTCCTCTTCCTCATCATTCGCGGCAGTGAGGGGTGATCATGCAGACGCTGCTGATATGGAGGCGTATGGGGTTGCCGCCGCGGCATTCCTATCTGGCTTTCCCTGCCTTGCCGTGAAGGCCATCACGGATATAGTCGGGGAAAAGCCTGAGATGAGGGAATACCTCGCGCTTCGGAAGCGCCTTGTCGGATCCCTTGCTCAAAAGGTTGATGAAATAATAAGCTCGATATAGATTCCTATCTCGGCTCTAAAAGATTGTTATCTATATTCTGGGAAAGCCTGACGGAGCTATGGGTCTTCTCCTTTGAGATATCATAGGCGAAGGATCTCAGCTCTTCCTCCTTTGCCTTGTATGTCCTCTCAGCGGCGTCGAGAAGCGTGGCTATCGAGGTCGATGTCGTCGCATCCAGCTTGATCCTATGCTCGAGAACCGGTGCCCATATCCTTACGTATTTCACGCCCTTGATGCCCGGCATCACCTCATCAACCGTATTGAGCGATGCGTTGCCGTATACCTTCAGTATCGGGCTTGCCCATCCCGTGAGGCCTCCGATTCCCTCTGATGGATTGAAGCGGTATGGGGGCGCACATGTCGAGAGGCTCAGGATACGGTACTCGGCGGCATCAGGATAGAGCTTCCTTGCCTCGCTGTATGCGATGAGGGCGGGGTTGTTCGCCGCGACGCCGCCATCTATCAAGGTGCGGGAGATTCCCGTGTCCCTTTCCCTTATCTCCGCTGGAGGGAAGTACATCGGGGCTGCTGAGCTTGCGAGCGCCGCCTCCCTTGAAAGGATCCCGTGGCTGTCCCAGCTTCTCATGGTGTAGATGCTGTCATCGGTTGTCGAATAGGCTATGGCCGCGGTCGGCACGAGGGCGTCCGAGAGCTCTGAATCCATGAACGCTGATGATAGGAAGCGCTCATATGGCTTTGCCTCGTACTTGTCCGTGAGTATTGGGTACAGAAGGCTCTTGAAGTTCTGCGTCTTCGGGAAGATCTCAGGGCCCCTGTCCCTATAGAGGCCGATGAACGCGTTCGGGTCAGAGCCAGGCATGATGTAGCCGCCTCTCGTCCAGAGTGGAGCCTTGTCCTCGCGCTCCAGCCCGGTCTTGCCGTTCGGCATCGTCAGTGCCAGCGCGATGAGGGCTCCTGTGCTTGTTCCCGCTATCAGATCAAAATGGGAATAAAGAGGCCTCTCGTCACCGTATTCAGAGAGCAGTGCGGAGAGTTTTGAGAGGATCACGCTGGGGATTATCCCGCGCATCCCGCCTCCGTCTATCGATAGTATGTACCGTATCTCCTTCCTGCGCTTCAGGAAATCTAGGATGCCCATACACCAATGATAATCATTTTGCTATATTGTTGCCATGTTCTACGAAGATTGCATCCTATGTCCGAATCTCTGCCATGTCGATAGGAGAAATGAAACGGGGGTATGCCGCCAGAAGGATAGAGTGCGCATAGCCTGGTCCGGGCTTCATAGGGGCGAGGAGCCTCCTGTCACAGGGGAGCGGGGATCCGGGATGATCTTCTTCACCGGCTGCCCGCTTCATTGCCAGTTCTGCCAGAATCGCCAGATATCAGGATCGGACGGGGAGAACTACGGCATAGACATAACGGTAGATGAGATGGCACGCCTCATGCTCTCGCTGCAGGATATGGGGGCCGCGACGCTCAACCTTGTCACGGGCACCCACTTCATACCATCAATCGCCGCGGCGCTTGATGAGGCGAAGGGAAAGGGATTCTCCCTTCCTGTCGTCTGGAACAGCTCAGGCTATGAGAGCGTATATGGCCTTGAGCTCATTGATCCATATATAGATGTCTACCTTGTTGACTGCAAGACGCTCGACAAAGGAACCGCAAGCCGCTTCTGCCGCACGCCTCGCTATGTGGACGCGGTGATCCCATGCCTTGATTTCATCAAGAGCCATCATCCTTCCACCGATCTTGACGCGATGAAGGGCACGATACTCCGCCACCTCGTGTTCCCCGGGGAGCTTGGCGCGACCGTATCGTTCCTGCGTGTATTCGCTGAAAGATATAAGGACGCGTTCTTCCTTTCCCTTATGACGCAGTTCGTCCCGCCGCTTGGGAACCTTGACTTCAAGATGCTCTCGGAAGATGAGTACGACAGCCTCGTGTACCTATTGGAGGATCTGGGGATAGACGATGGATTCATCCAGGACCCGAGCGATGATGATGTGCTCTGGATCCCGGATTTCACCCGTGATGTCCCGTTCCCCGCGTCATTCGCGGATCCCGATCCTTATTTCCTGTCCCTCAAGCGCCGATGATCGTCCCCTCGAATGGCTTGCCTTCGAGTATCGAGATCGTGTTCTCTATATTGCGTCCATCCGCGCATATGACGGAAAGCCCGCTCTCTTCCGCGAGGCGTGATGCTATCGGATCGAACGGGGCGTTCTTGCCAGGGGTCCACTCATCACCGACCATTGCGCGGAAATCGTGCCACGATATGCTGTCGATAGGCTTCGCGTCAGGATTCTTCCTTGGATCATCGGTGTAGACCTTCTTGATGTTCGAGAGATTGATGATCATCCTTGCTCCGAAGCGCCTCGCGAGGTAGACAGCGTCGGTATCGGTGCTGAAGCCTGGCTTCCATCCTCCTGCCGTGAGTATGCGGCCGCTGAATGCTATATTCTCCGCGCTCGGATCGGTCACGACCTCATCTTCCGTATACTCCACGAACACGGCTTTTATCAGCATCGCGTTGATATGCGTGGCCTTGATGCCGAGCCAGTCCTGCATATCCTGCGGCGCGTCATCCCTTATGTTCCTCAGCGCCTCCTGATACACGCGTGCAGGCGCTCCTCCTCCTGCTACGAACACAAGCTTCGCGTCCTTGTTCCTTTCGAGGTAGGCGACGACTGCTTCCCTGAACGATCTGAGGAATGCGTAATCGACTTTGTCAGGGGCGATTATGGAGCCTCCAAGCGAGATTATCGTGAGATTCATAGGTTTTCTCCTCTATTTTCAGGAAAATGATACCAGCAATTGGTCAAAATGTGGACTCAGGGCGTATATGGTATAGGAGGATGTATATGAATCATCTAAACAGCGTGCTCCTCGAAGGCGTCCTGACCGACGACCCGAGGAAGGTGGAGCTTGTCGAGGCTCCAGCGGGAACTAGGCTCGTGAAGTTCGATCTGGCATCTGACCGCTATTACGTCGGGCGCAATGGCGAGAAGAAGGTGGAGACGGTATTCGTCCCCGTCCAGTGCTGGGGAACACTCGGGGACAAGGCCATTGAGCGGATGAGAAAGGGAATGACATCAAGAGTCGTGGGAAGACTCAGGCTCTGCAAGTGGATCGGAGCCGATGGCAGCGCCCGGAGAGGCATCGAGATCGTGGCAGAGCATGTGGAATTCCGTTCCCCTCGCTCATCCGGGAAGTCCAATCCGGCGGTCGAGGTCCTAGAAAGCGAGAACGGTGAGGCCGAGAGTGCAGGTGAGCCTGAGGTTCTGTACCGCATCTGACGGCTTTTATCGCTGACGGAGATCAGGGGAGATCTGGAAGGATTTCCCCTGATTCGTGTTCTGTATTGATTGTTGTTGGTTTATATTTCACCAAAGGGGAAAGGGAACATCTGCCAATCGAATGATTGCTTTCTTCTCTCTTAAGATCTTTGGCTTGCGCCATAATATACGATGAGCATTAATGGTGCGAAAAGCCAAAGCAAGGTAGGTATGAAAGATTGTGCAGGCAATTTCACTCCTGAGAGGACAGAGGAGCTTAGAAAGAAGGTTGATTTCTCGGACATCCCGGAGATAAAGGATCTTTCAACGGGCCATCTGCGGAACTGCAAGCCGATAAAGAAGCCTATTACGGTCAGAATTGATATCTAGAATGGAAAAGATCCTGCTGCCGGAATCGAAACCGGCAAACAGGATCTTAGCTTCTGGTTGTTCTTTATAATTACATTATCTTCCTGAACAGGGCCTTGAAGTCCTCGATCGAGGCATCCTTCGGGTTTCCTGGCGCGCATGCGTCAGCAGCGGCGCTCTTTGCGAGGAAGTCCAGGTCCTCTTCCTTTATCGCCTCAAGCTTTGCAGGGATGCCGACATCAGCGGAGAGCTTCTTCACAGCCTCGACAGCGGCCTTCCTGTACTCATCCTGGCTCATGGAATCAACGCCCTTGACGCCCATTGCCCTTGCGATCTCCCTGTACTTCTCTCCTGTTGCGTCAGCATTGAACTCCATGACGATAGGAAGCATCATCGCGCACGCGACTCCATGCGGGGTATCGTAGACAGCGCCGAGCGTGTGGGCCATGGAGTGGGCGATGCCAAGGCCTACGTTAGAGAATCCCATGCCCGCGATGTACTGTCCGAGCGCCATGTCCGTCTTTCCCTCAGGCTTTCCGGCAACAGAGTCACGGAGGCTACGGGAGATTATCTCGATAGCCTTGAGATGGAACATGTCAGTCATCTCCCAGGCCGCCTTCGTCGTATAGCCTTCGATAGCGTGCGTGAGGGCGTCCATGCCTGTCGCGGCCGTAAGCCCCTTCGGCATCGTCGCCATCATGTCAGGATCCACTACCGCCACTACTGGCATGTCATGCGGGTCGACGCACACGAACTTGCGCTTTCTCTCCACATCTGTGATGACGTAGTTGATCGTTACCTCAGCAGCTGTCCCTGCCGTGGTCGGGACCGCGATGATCGGCGCGCATGGGTTCTTCGTTGGTGCTGTGCCCTCAAGGCTCCTTACGTCTGCGAACTCCGGGTTCGTGGCGATGATGCCGATCGCCTTCGCAGTGTCCATAGAGCTTCCGCCTCCGATTGCCACGATGCAGTCCGCACCGGCTTCCGTGTAGGCCTTGACGCCATGCTGCACGTTCTCGATCGTCGGGTTCGCCTTGATATCCGAATAAAGGGTGTAGGGGATCGAGGCCTTCTCGAGGATGTCCGTGACCTTGGCCGTGACGCCGAACTTCACGAGATCAGGGTCTGAGCATACGAACGCCTTCCTGAATCCTCTTGCCTTTATCTCGGAAGCGATCTCCGCGATCGCCCCGCTTCCATGATAGCTTGTCTCATTGAGCATTATCCTGTTTGCCATCTTATTCCTCCATGGTCTGATACTCTGAATATAGTGAACTTTCGCCATGACGGTAAGGGCCTGTCCTTGTTGACGATTGGGTTTTGTTTGGATACCGTTACCATATGCTGGATATATATACGCTGGGAGATGACGTTCTCCGTGGAAAATGCAGTGAGATAAAGAAGTTCGACTCTGCCCTCAGGATGCTGGCAGATGCGATGATCGATACGATGGATGAGGCTGACGGGGTAGGGCTGGCTGGCCCTCAGGTCGGCGTGCAGGAGAAGATCTTCGTCGTCCATATCGGGGATGAGAAGCCAATGGTCTTCATCAATCCCGAGATAATCGAGACAAGCATCGAGGTCTCCCCTTACGAGGAGGGCTGCCTGTCCATCCCTGGGGTATATCATGAGGTGATTAGGCCCTCGCGCGTTACTGTCCAGGCCCAGGATCTGGATGGCAAGGCCTTCACGCTCAAGGCTGACGGGCTTCTTGCCCGCGTGATACAGCATGAGAATGACCACCTTTCAGGCATCCTCTACATAGATCATCTCTCAGATGATGAGAAGGCTGCGGCCATCAGGAGCTATGAGAGGAAGAACAAGTCAAGGCTCAAGGCCAGGAAGAGGCGGGTGTGAGGATACTTTACGCCGCCACTGGCGATATAGCTGTCGATCTTCTCGAGGCCCTCTGGAAGGAAGGGCTGGTCAAGGCCGTGCTCACGGCGCCTGACGCGCCTGGAAAGAGGGGCAAGGGGCTTGTGCCGCCGCCTGTGAAGGTCAAGGCCGAGGAGCTCGGGATTCCCGTATACCAGCCTGAGACGCTCAGGAGCGAGGCGAGGAAGAGGGTGCGCGAGATGGATGTCGATACCCTCATGTCATTCTGCTACGGGAAGATATTCGGCCCGATGTTCCTTTCCCTCTTCTCGAGCACGTTCAACGTCCATCCGTCCTTGCTTCCGCAGCACAGGGGATGCGCGCCTATCTACAGCGCGATAAGGGACATGGACAGGATCACTGGCATAAGCGTGCAGGAGATAGCCGCAGGCGTTGATGAGGGCGATATCTTCGCATCAATGGAAATCCCCCTTGACGGTACTGAGACCACGGCATCGCTGGAAGAGAGGGTGAGGAAGGAGGCCCCTTCGCTTGTCATACCTCTCCTTCGCTCCTTCGATCCATCCCTTCGCTGTCCTCAGGAGGGAGAGCCAAGCTATACGGGATTCATAGGGAAGGAGGACGGGAAGCTTGATTTCTCGCTTCCTGCATCCGCGCTCCACGCGATCATCAGGGCCTGCAATCCATGGCCGAAGGCCTACGGCATGCTCTCCGGCTCACCGCTTTATATCACGGGGGTTTGGGGATCGGCGTTCGATGAGGCCGAGGATGCTGCCGAGGCTCCCGGAACCGTCGTCGGCGTGGTCAAGGGCCGCGGGCTGAAGATCGCCACCGGCAAGGGCTATCTATATGCGTCGAAAATCCTCCCTCCAGCGCGCAAGGAGATGGATGCGCTCTCGTATGTCAACGGCAATCGTGCTATCCTAGGCAGCGTATTGGAGTAAGCTTATGAGAAAGCGTCTGTATCTTCTCCTTATGGTATTCCTTATCACCGCCTCGGTGCTCCCTGCCTCGATATTCAAGCCTAAGCTCGCGCTTGTCCTCTCAGGTGGAGGGGCGAAGGGGCTTGCCCATATCCCGGTGATCCAGGAGCTCGACAGGCGCGGCATAGTCCCCGATCTTGTCATCGGCACGAGCGCGGGAGCCCTCATCGGCGGGCTTTACGCCGCAGGCCATGACGGCGATGACCTCGAGACCATAGTCAGCGAGAACGATATAATGAGCTACATCATCCATCTCTATGCCGTGAGGCCGAGGGACATAATCCCTTCCGCGTTCTCAAGCTATGAGACGAATCTCCTTACCGTTGAGTTCGGCACGAGCGGATTCGGCGCTGCCAACGCGCTCCTGGATGACCAGTATGTGAACGCATTTCTCAGAAGGCACCTCTCGAAGGTCCTTGCCATAGATGATTTCGATGATCTCTCGATACCATTCAGGAGCGTTGGCTCGGATATAACGAACAACAGGGAGGTCGTGTTCGGCTCTGGCTCCCTCTTCGAGGCCCTGCGTGCGTCGATGGCCATCCCTATCGTGTTCGCTCCCGTGCAGCTCCAGGACGGCAGCTGGGTTGTCGATGGCGGCATCGAGGATAATCTCCCGATAGACCTCGCCCGCGATATGGGCGCGGATATCGTCCTCGCGGTCGATGTTGCTGACGCGGCCCGTGTCCATGAGACCTCTATCCCTGATATGTCGACGCTCTCAGGGGCGTTCACAGGCTTCACCGATTACCTCACGAGGCCGAATGTCCTTGAGCAGTATGAGAATGCTGACTGGGTCATTATCCCGGACGTGGGCGAGTTCTCGGCCCTTGAGTTCAACAAGTACGAGGAGATCCTTGAGCGGGGCAGGGAGGCTGTCGCCGAGAACATGGACGTGTTCGATGAGCTTGAGGCGAGGCTTGAGCGCTATAAGGATGATATGGAATACATCCCGTATTCCGAGCTCGAGACCCCTGTGATAGAGGCAGTGGACTATGGGAATATCCCTAGAAGCTACAGGGAGGACCTGAAGGCCTTCGAGGGCCGTCCGATGGATTACGCCACGATAGCTGAGTTCGAGGACTTCCTTGATGAGATCAGGATCCATGAAGGGCTCAAGAGCGTCACGTATGATGTGGTGGACGGGATCATATCCGTAGAGACCGAGGCCTATCCATCGATGTCCGGAAACATATCGCTCGGGCTCGCGGGTGGCTTAGGCATACGCTTTGACGGCACCAAGGGCTTCTTCGTCTATGATCCGGAGTTCACGCTCTCCGGCAGCCTCGCACTCACGCGTTCCCTTGTGCTTGATTACGGCATCGTCGTCGATGAGGGCATAATGATCGAGGGAGGGCTCTCGGTGCCATTCATGCAGTCCCTGTTCCTCTATGGGAACATAGGCGTGAAGTATGGCCAGCTTTCCTACCTCTCCATACCCGGCACGCGGGATTACAACTTCGGCAATGACGCGGGCGTCTTCCTCAAGCTCGGGCTTGCCTATGTATACAGGGACGCGCTTCGCCTGGATGTGATAGGAGGCGCTGACTATACGTATATATCGGGGCTGAGCACCTCAAGCCTTGCCCTTTCACGCTCCCATGATATCTATCCCTATGGCGGGATAGGCCTTGTCTATGATGAGTATATGGGAACGAAGGCATCCGATGATGGCTTTGAGATGAGCCTCGCGCTCACGATAGGAGGGGATTTCCCGTCCAACGCGTTCTCATACTCCTTCGACTTCGACGCGTATGGCGCGTTCGGCCCGAATGATAACCTCAAGTTCATCATCGAGAGCGAGATCGCGACGATCAGGAGGCCCTGGGACCTGGCGGCAGCCTACAAGGCGACCAAGACAGGGCTCATCACCGCAGACTACGTGTATGTTATGGGAGGCATAAGGCTTCCTCTCCCGGCTTCCACGTATATCGACGCGGGCATATACTTCGAGGCGCTGGACAAGGATGGCGCGAGGGAAAGCGGCTCCGTATGGCGTGGCCGTGAGCTCATACCGTTCTCGCAGATCGATTCGATAGAGCTCGGCGGCTATCTCTCAGGAGGCATCATAACCACGTTCGGGCGCATCGGAGGCGAGCTCTTCATATCCATGCATCCCCGTGTCTCGTTCATGGTAAGCATAGAGTGATGGAGCGCTGGAGAAGCTACAGGTCATATCTTGAGGAACGTTTCCACGCGCCGGTCTACAGAATCGGCATAGATGGCGGGTTCTCCTGCCCGAACAGGGATAAGGACGGAAGGGGAGGCTGCTCATTCTGCGATGGAACCGGTGCTGTCGCCGTATACCATCGCCAGAGCGAGTCAGGCTTCCATCATGACAGCGCGTACGATGGCAGCACCGCATCCCGCCTCCTTCCACGGCTTGATTCCATAGAGAGCCAGATCGAGAGGGGCAGGGAGTTCCTTATAAGGCGCTATGGCGCCGAGATGTTCTCCCTTTATTTCCAGTCGTTCACGAACACATACGACAGCATAGGCAACCTCGAGCGCATATACGGCAGGGCCCTTTCCACCGGGTGTTATGCCGAGTTCATAGTCTCGACGCGCCCTGATTCGCTTCCCGATGACGTGATCGCGCTTCTCTCCTCATACCGCACCGATGATATGGACATCTGGGTCGAGCTGGGGCTTCAGAGCGGGAGCGATGAGACGCTCAGACGTATAGGACGCGGCCATGACGTCGCTTCTTATATCGATGCCGCAGAGCGCCTCCATAGGGCTGGGATAAATGTCTCAACGCATATCATAATCGGGCTTCCAGGAGAGGGGAGGGAGGATTATGAGCGCACGGCAAAGGTCGTGGGCGCTGCCGGAAGCGAGGGGGTGAAGATACACAACCTCCATATAGCCGGCGGCACGAGGATGGCTGATGAGTACCTTGAGGGGCTTGTCACCGCATCATCCGAGGAGCGATATCTGGAGGACGCGGAGCTTGTGCTGCGCCTTCTTTCACCCGATACTATCATACAGAGGCTTGTCTGCGAGACGCCGGCGCATCGGCTTATCGCGCCGCGCTCATTTCCCGACAAGTCCAGGTTCCTTTCCCATCTGAAGGCAAGAATGGAGAGGAGAGGAACGAGGCAAGGAGACCTTTATGGATGCTGAGGAAAGGATCGTATCTGCGCTTATCAAGGCGATAAGGAAGCTGCCCGATGATGTCGAGACCCTGATTCTGGAGGCGGCGGAAAGCGAGGAGGGGAGAGGCGGGGCCCTTGCCCTTGACGCGATAGTGAGGAATATCGGATGCGCGGCGCGCACAGGGCTTCCGCTATGCCAGGACACGGGGATGTTCTGGTGCCTCGCCTCAATAGGGCGCGGATCAAAGGTCTCCATCGGAGCGCTGGAGGAGCTTATCGCCTCGGCATGCATGAGAGCGGCAAGGGAGGGGTACTACCGCAAGAGCGTGGTATCTGACCCGATATACTCCAGGGAGAACACGAGGACAAACCTCCCTCCTGTCATAAGCTATGAATGCGTCGATGGCGATGGCGTGGCCTTAAGCTTCCTCCTGAAGGGATTCGGCTCGGAGAACTGCTCATCGGTGAGGATGCTGAACCCGACCGCGGGAGAGGATGGGGTTGTAAGCGCTGTCGTGGATATGATGGAGAAAGCTGGCGGAAAGCCGTGTCCGCCAGTATTCCTTGGAGTCGGTGTCGGCGGAACGATGGACAGGGCAGCCTTCCTTTCGAAGAAGGCTTTCTTCTCATCAGAAGGCAATCATCATCTTGAGTCCCGGATCCTTTCCGCTGTCAATGAGCTTGGCATCGGCGCTGGGGGCCTTGGCGGGAATCATACGGCGCTTGCCGTCTCTGTCCTTTCCGCCCCGACCCATATCGCGGGACTTCCTGTCGCGCTCACGGTCAATTGCTGGGCAGACCGCAAATGCACGATACGCATCAGCGAGGAGGAGCTATGAGAAGACTTGTCCTTCCTTATGAGGAAGAGGCGCTGGAAAGCATAGAGAGCGGAGAAGGCGTCATTCTCTCCGGAGTGCTGTATGTGGGGCGTGACCAGGTCCATAAGAGGCTTTCCTCTATAATCTCAGAAGGCGGCCCCCTTCCTTTTGATTTCAGCGGCAACGGCATATACTACATGGGGCCATCTCCCGCGCCTCCTGGCTTCCCTCTAGGGGCAGCAGGTCCCACGACCAGCATGAGGATGGATCCGTTCTCGCCGCTTCTTATATCAAAAGGGCTCCGGCTGATGGTCGGCAAGGGACCGAGGTCCAAGGCCGTGCAGGATGCCATAAGGGAGTATAAGGGGCTATACCTCCAGGCTTATGGCGGATGCGGCGCGCTCTACTCATCATGCATAAGGAAGGCTGAGACGATCGCGTACCCGGAGCTTGGGCCGGAGGCACTCCTTCGCCTTGAGATCGAGGATTTCCCCGCGTTCTGCATGATAGACAGCAGGGGTCGCCTGTATAATGGCTAGATTCCTGCTATTCTTTATCCCTCAGTCGATCTCGCTCTTTGGCTCCTCTGTCCTGCAGTTCGCCATCATATGGTCGATCGTGTATTCATATGGCTCAGGCACGATGCTTCTTCTCTCCGCTGTCCTGGGCTTTGTCCCGCAGATCCTGTCCTCGTGCCTCGTGGGGCCGACGCTGGACAGAAGATCAAAGAAGGCCGCGATCATCGCCTCTGATGGCATCTCGGCCCTTGCCGCGGCTGCCGCTATGCCTTTTCTGTCCGCTGGAGGAGATGCCTCTGTCCTTCTTCCACTTCTTGCCATAAGGTCATTCTGCCAGGGCGTGCAGACGCCGGCCGCCAATGCCGTGCTGCCGCTTCTCGCCCCTAATGGACGCCTTGCGATGGCGAATGGGCTGAGGGGATTCCTCTCGTCCATCGTTATGCTTCTCTCTCCTGCTGCCGCGGGCCTGCTTTTCCCTCTTGATGGCGGCCTGTGGCTCTCTCTTGCCTTGGATATCGCAACAGCGCTGGCTGCCATGGTCGCATTATCCCTGCAGGCCATCCCGGATATAAGGGGAGAGGGCCGTGTTGATATGAAAGGCGCGGCGCGGTATGCGAAAAGCGATCGCTATCTTCTTTTCCTTCTTGTATTCAATGCCGCCTCATCCTTTGCTATCAGCCCCGGCGCGTTCATGACGCCGCTTCTGCTGCAGAGGGAATACGGGGCGTCCCCATCGATGCTATCTATCTCGGAGATGTCATATAGCATCGGCATGGTTGTGGGCGGGGTCATCGCCACGATTGCAGGAGAGAACATGAGGCAGCGACGCGGCTATGCTTCAGCGCTGATGGCCTATGGCATATGCCTTGCCCTTATAGGCCTTGTCCATAGCTTTCCGCTCTATCTTCTCCTCAACGCCTTGATCGGTATATCCACCCCGATATACGGCGCCCTGCTCAATGCCAGGGTCCAGGAAAGAACGGAGGAGGGGATGCTTGGCCGCGTGATGGCCCTTCTTTCCGCCTCTTCCTCCGCAGCTCTCCCACTTGGCATGGTCCTTTTCGGCCCGCTTGGGGATGCGATTCCGATCCGCTCAGTCTTCGCGCTCTCCGGAGCGGCCGCGGCCTTCCTTTCTGTCCTTGGCCTCAGGAGAGCCTGAGATCATCATCCAAAGAGGCAACAGGAAGAGATAGAACGCCGCGAGAAGGGATGAGGTAGGCGCGCCGAGTATGGCAAGGGGGACGCTTCCCGCGATTGACCATGGGATGAGAGGGGCGATGACTATGACGCTGTTCTCAAGCGAGATGGCCATCTTCTCCTTATCCGGGACAAGATCAGAGCAGAGCTGGTGCGTCAGCATCGTCGCAAGCGTCTGGTTGCAGGAGATCATCGACGTGGCTGTGGATACTGCCGTGATGATCAGAGCGCTCGGAACACGCTTCCCTGCCTTCGCGATATGACGCCTCAGCCCATCCAGCATCCCCGTGCCCTGGAAGATCCCGGCATAGGAAGAGGAGATCGCGACTATCGCCGCGACGTTGAGCATGGAAATGATGCCACCGCCGTTTATCACCGCGGAAAGCGACCGGTCGGGTGAGCTGTAGCCGAACACGAGAAGGGAAGGGATCGATGAGATTGGGATGCCTTCATAGAGAATAGCTACTGCAAGCGCTGCTGCCATGCTTGCTGCCATTGTGCGTCTCGTGCTTACCTTGAAAAGCGAGAGAAGGAGCATCAGGGCGGCGGGGACAAGAGGCACAAGGCCTATGCGGAAGTTCCTTTCAAGGAGCATGGTGAGATCGCTTCCTGCCGCCGCTCTTCCAGCCGTGGCCACGTTCAGCGCCGCGTATATGACGAGTGCGACCATGAATGGCACGGCCCCCGTGCGCATCATGCCTCCTATGTTGCGGAAGATATCCGTTCCTGTGATGTCAGCGACAAGAAGGGCGCTTGTCGATACGGGGGAGCATCTGTCTCCGAAGAACACGCCTGAGAGTATAGCGCCTCCGGAGAGGACAGGGCTGATGCCGAGGGCGTTTCCCATCGTCATGCATATGACTCCCATCGTCGCGACGCTTCCGAATGATGTTCCCGTGAGGAATGAGATGAGGCAGTTGAGCAGGAATGACGCGACAAGGAACCATGAGGGATCCATAGCCCCGTAGGCATAGCAGACAATAGAAGGGATGGTGCCCGCGCTCCTCCAGGAGGCTGTCAGCATGCCTATCAGGAGGAAGGCGATGAGTATGTTACTCGCTCCCGCCATGCCCTTTATAGCCATCATCGCGACATCCTTTCCCCTATATCCCTTCCTCAATGCATAGATGGCGAATATCACGAAGCCCAGAAGGAGGGAGAGCGTGATCGGCACGCGGCATGCTATGCATATGATGAGCATGGCGGAGAACAGGGATAGGGCAAGCGTTTCCATGGCTTAGGATGTTAGGCTGATCGGCGAGGATTGTCCATTATCGGGCAAAGGTATGCATATTCTAAGGATGCTGATGCTAATCCATTAGCCTCAATGACCTTAATCATATGGAAACTTCTGCAAAACGGCTGTCGCGATGTTGCATGAAAATACAATTTTCTGTATACAGTGAGTTAATATTTTCCTGCTAGCTAAATTGGAGGTGGATTTATGAGAAAAGCAGCTATGGTTCTCCTTGTGGCCCTTTTCGCGGTTGCAGGGGTCTTCGCAGGCGGAGCCAAGGAAGGCTCTGGTGATGTATATAAGATCGGTTTCATTGGACCTCTCACGGGCGACAATGCAAACTATGGAATAAGGTGCTCCAACGCGGCACGCCTTGCCATCGATGAGATCAACGCAGATGGCGGCATCAACGGCAAGCAGCTCACGCTCATCGCTGAGAACAGCGAGGGAACGGTTGAGAAGGCGCTTTCCAGCTATGAGAAGCTCGCTTATACAGATGAGGTATGCGCGATTATCGGACCTGTGTTCACGGGCCCGGCTCTCGCGGTAGCTCAGCGCTGCCAGGAGGATGGCATCGTGATGATCTCCCCATCCGCGACGCATAAGGACGTTACAGCGCAGCCAATCGCTAACTCCGATGGCCTCAACTACGTCTTCAGGACAGTTCCGTCAGACGCTCTCCAGTCTGAGGTCGCTGCTCATTATTTCTATGAGGTGCTTGGATATAGGAAGCTCGCTTCCCTCTATGCCATGAACGATTACAGCCAGGGACTGGCAAACGGCATGGCTGAGACATTCACAGCCCTTGGCGGCCAGATCGTCGCAAGCGAGACATGCATGGTCGGCGATAAGGACTTCAGGACACAGCTCACGCAGATCAAGGCTGCTAACCCAGAGGCTATCTACATCCCTAACTACACCGTTGAGGATGCCCAGATCCTTGAGCAGGCCGCGCAGCTCGGCATCACCGCCCCGTTCCTTTCCAGCGATGGCTTCTCCGATCCTGAGATCTACAACCTCGCTCCGGACTTCACCGATGGCGTTGTGTATGTAGGACCTGCACAGGCAGAGGCTTCCACGATCCTCTCTGATTTCCAGGCCGCATACGCTGCCGCATACAACGGTGACGCCCCTGACTCATTCGCCACGAACAGCTATGATGCCACATACATCATCGCTGCCGCTATCGAGCGCGCGGGCTCTGCCGACACCAAGGCTGTACGTGATGAGGTCGCTGCCACCAAGGACTTCCTCGGCGCTAACGGCACAATCAACTTCGCGGCAAACGGCGACCTTGTCGCCAGCCAGGGCGTGTATGATGTAGAGGGCACGACACCTGTATATGTCGGATCCTTCCAGGTCGTTGATAACCATATCGTACAGGTCGACTGAACAATAGACAAAGAGAGAGTCTGCCGGGGCGATCCCGGCAGCTCTGTCTGAATTCATAACGGAGGCCTTTCAGTGGCTACTCTCACACTGTATATCCAGTACATCGTCAATGGCCTTACGCTCGGGGCTATCTACTCGCTTATCGCCCTGGGCTATACGATGGTGTACGGAATATTGAAATTCATCAACTTTGCACATGGCGACATCCTCATGGTCGGCGCGTTCATCGGCCTTATCGTATATGAGGCGCTTCTCGGCACATCCACATCCCCTGTATGGATGATGGCCGCCTTCTTCATCGCGATGATCGTCAGCATGGTGCTCTCCGCGCTTCTCGGCATGTTCATAGAGCGTGTGGCGTACAAGCCGCTGAGGAACGCGAACAGGCTCGCTCCTCTGCTCTCGGCAATCGGAGTGTCCTTCATACTATCGAACGGCGCTGCGTGGATCTTCGGAACGCAGTCACGCCGCTTCCCATATCCTTTTGACAATACCCCGATCACATTTGGCGGGATATCCATAACGCCGCATCAGATCCTCATGCTCGTCGTGTCCGTCGTGATGATGGTGCTCCTTGCGTTCTTCGTCAACAAGACGAGGATGGGGAAGGCAATGCGCGCAACCTCGCTCGATCAGCCGACAAGCGCGCTGATGGGCATAAACGTCAACCGCGTCATATCACTCACGTTCGCGATCGGCTCAGCCCTCGCTGCAGTTGGCGGCATCCTCGCGGCCTTTGATTTCCGCGTCTATCCATCGATGGGCACCATGACGGGCCTCAAGGCATTCGTCGCTGCCGTAATCGGAGGGATAGGCTCGATCCCGGGCGCCATGATAGGAGGGATCCTCCTTGGGATACTCGAGGCTGTAGGCGCTCCTCTTCTGCATATCCCGAACGGCCTGAAGGACACTGTCGCCTTCGCTGTTCTCATCATTGTCCTCCTGCTCCGTCCGGAGGGAATACTCGGAAAGAACGAGAGGGAGAAGGTCTGATATGCTTAACTTCTTCATGCTCATCCTTATCTATTCCGGCGTCTACGCGCTTATGGCGATCGGGCAGAACTGCATCACAGGCTCCACTGGCATGCTCTCGCTCTGCCATGCCGGATTCTTCTGCATCGGAAGCTACGCCACGGCCATCATGTGCAAGGTGTTTGGGCTTTCTTTCTGGCTCTCGCTGCCTGTCGCGGCTCTGGTCGCGGGGTTTGTCGGCTTCCTGATCGGAGTCCCGACGCTCAGGCTCAAGGGAGACTATCTCTGCATCGCCACGCTCGGGCTTGGCGAGATAATCCGCAACATAGCGACGAATATCAACCCTGTCGGCATCACGAGCATCCCGCGCGCGTCCCTTTTCGGCTATCAGTTCGCGTCCCGCAACAAGGGAGCGTTCATCATCCTGATATGGGCGTTCGTGCTTATCTTCTACATCCTCTTCCAGCAGCTCGCGCATTCCAGGCTCGGACGCGCGATGACAGCTATCAGGGAGGATGAGGTCGCGGCCCAGTCCAACGGTATCAATGTCACGAAGTACAAGATAAGCTCGTTCGTGCTCGGCGCCGCGATCGGCGGCATCGCAGGATGCTTCCAGACAGCGTATACGCTGACGGTAAGCCCGTCCTCCTATACGTTCATGGTATCGGTGATGGTGCTCTGCACCGTAGTCCTTGGAGGAATGGGTAACGCGAAGGCCGTTATCCTTGGAGCGTTCATAATCCAGTTCATCTCATACTTCCAGCAGCTTACGGGCCTGACGAACATCATACCGCCTCAGGCGAACCAGATGATCTTCGGCCTTATACTCGTCGTGATGATGATCTGGAGGCCGCAGGGGCTTCTCGGCCGCGACAAGTACCGCTATGGCGATCCCCGCACGATGAGGCAGAAGATAGCGGCGGCATTCCAGCCAAGGAAGAAGGGAGGTGAGAGATGAGGCTTCTTAGCACTGAGCATCTTACCCGTGAGTTCGGCGGCGTCATTGCCGTGAACGATGTGAGCTTCAATGTCGAGAAGGGCCTCGTGACCGGGCTTATCGGGCCTAACGGAGCTGGCAAGACAACGCTCTTCAACCAGATCACGGGCGTGGATAAGCCAACAAGGGGCAACATCATATTCGATGGCCAGGACATAACGGGATTCCCTGCTTGGAAGGTCAGCCGCCTCGGCATCGCCAGGACGTTCCAGAACATAAGGCTCTATAAGGAGCTGACCGTTGTTGAGAACGTGATGACCGGGCTTCACTTCAAGGTCGGCAAGGATCCTTTCCACGGCCGCTTCCTCCAGGCTCTCAAGAGCTATGCCTTCGCCCAGCGCGAGAACAGGGAAGTATATGGCAAGGCCATGGAATGGCTGAGGTTCTTCGATCTGGACAGCCACGCGCAGGATTTCGCCAGGAGCCTCCCGTACGGCATGCAGAGGGAGCTTGAGATAGCCCGCGCGCTTGCCGCGGATCCGAAGCTGCTCTTCCTCGATGAACCTGCTGCCGGAATGAATCCGGCGGAGACGGAGCACTTGATGGAGGTCGTGGATAAGATCAGGTCCCTGGGCGTGACTGTAGTGCTCATCGAGCATGACATGAAGCTCGTGATGAATATCTGCGACCAGATAACCGTACTCAACTTCGGCACGAAGATCGCGGAAGGCACGCCTCAGGCGATAAAGCAGGACAAGGCCGTCATCGAGGCCTATCTCGGAAAGGAGGAAGAGTGATGGAGATCCTCAAGATAGATAAGATATCGGTGGCGTATGGCAACATCAGGGCCCTTTCCGATGTATCGATGACTGTCAGCGAGGGTGATATAGTATCGCTGATCGGCGCCAACGGGGCAGGGAAGTCCACGCTGCTCAATGCCATCGTCGGCCTTGTGCCGCTCTCGGATGGCACGATCGCGTTCGATGGCGAGACGATATGCCAGGCAAAGCATCAGAAGCTCTCGACTGACCAGATAGTCAAGAGGCGCATAGCCCTCGTCCCGGAAGGCCGCCATGTCTTTGCTGACATGACCGTGGAGGAGAACCTCGACATGGGCGCGTTCATGGTACGCGACCAGGCCCTGATCGAGAAGAGGAAGGCGGAGATGTATGACTTCTTCCCGATCCTCGGCATCAGGCGTAAGCAGAAGACCAGGTCACTCTCCGGCGGTGAGCAGCAGATGATGGCCATAGCCCGTGCGCTCATGTCCTCCCCGCGCCTCCTGCTGCTTGATGAGCCCGGCCTTGGACTGGCTCCCCTTGTCGTGCAGGATATCTTCAACAAGATTAGGATCATCAACGAGGAGAACAAGGTCACGGTGTTCCTTGTTGAGCAGAACGCCAAGCTCGCCCTCAAGACATCCAGCTATGGCTATGTCATCGAGAACGGCAGGATCGTGCTCGCGGACAAGGGTGAGAACCTGCTGAACAACGAGCGCGTGCAGAAGGCATATCTTGGCGCTTGATGCTTAAATAATGGCGATAAGGCTTCATTCCTCTATAGGATGGAGATGAATCGTATGATATGATGTAGGAAAGCTGCTTGCAGGGCATCTCCCTGCACGTCTGTTGAACGCATATGCACTGGCCGGGAGCCTGGTCCTCTGCAATAGAGGGGCGTTCATCATCAGAGAAAGGAGGCATTGGATGATCATAGCAAGAAGGATGACACGCAATCCTGTTACGGCTACCCCTGATATGTCAGTCGGGGAAGCGTCGGATCTGATGAGGCGCGAGAAGGTGCATCGCCTTCCTGTCCTTGACAAGAACAAGAACCTTGTAGGAGTCATAACGGAGAAGGATGTGCTCTATGCCTCCCCATCTCCGGCAACAAGCCTCTCCATCCATGAGATGGCGTATCTCCTGTCAAAGCTCAAGGTCAAGGACCTGATGACGCGGGATGTCGTCACGATCACCGAGGACACGACTGTCGAGGAGGCCGCAAGGCTCATGGTCGATCAGGACCTTTCCTGCCTGCCTGTCATCAACGCATCCGGCAAGCTTGTCGGAATCGTGAGCAAGAGCGATATGTTCCGTATCCTTCTCGAGCTTTTTGGTGCGAGGCACTATGGCGTCAGGATGTCCTTCCTTGTCGAGGATAAGCCAGGGACGATCGCGAGGATCAGCCAGGCGCTTGCTGACAAGGGTCTTGATATCGTGTCGTTCGGCACGTTCACGGGCACTGATCCTACCAATGCCATCTGCACGATAAAGGTGCAGGGGTGCACTAAGGACGAGCTTCTGTCTCTGATGAAGCCATTTGTGTCAGAGGTTCTGGATATCAGGGAAGTCTGAGGTGTCGAGAAAGAAGAAGAGCACGGCGGCGGATCTCAAGCGCCGCCTTATTGATGATGATAGGGATATCTCCCCATTCGCCTCGATAAAGCTTGTCGAGAAGAAGGAGGAGATGAAGCGCGCAAAGCTTCAGGTCAAACCTGAGAGGAAGAAGCCCTCCGAGATCGTGCAGGGCTATGATCCGTCATCATCCTTTGCCGATATCCTTTATTCATATGAGCATACTGGCAATCCATATTCCATGCCATCCCCGTCAAAGGGGAAGATAAAGGCAGGCTCGATGGACTTCGGGGCCATCCTCGACAAATGGGAAGGAAAGAGCTCGCAGAAGCCAAAGGCAAGGCCTGCAAAGGAGACAGCCAAGAGCACATACACCCCGTCCCGCTCATTTGCCGATATCCTCGATTCCTTTGAGGGAAAGAAGCCCAAGGCTGTGGTGGATGAGGGGAAGGCCGCGGAGTCAAAGGCCGCAGTGCCTGGTGACGTTGATAAGCCTCTTTCGGAGAGCCTTTTCCGCAAGGCCGAGGATGGGGAGAGCGTTGCATCTTCCGCTTCCTGGTCCATATTCGGCGGCCGCAACGAGGGCTTTGTGCGTCCAGAGCCTGCAAAGGAAGAGCCCAAGAGGGAGGCAGCGAGGCCGCGTGATGCGAAGAAGGCCAAGTATCATCCGACAAAGTCCTTCAGCGATATCCTCAATAGCTATGAAGGCAAGGGCGTTGTCCAGAAGAGCGAGATCCTTCCGGAACGCAGGGAGGAGGAGAAGGAGCCTATTCTCTCAGAGAGCCTTTTCAGGACGCCTGACAAGGATGAGAAGACCTCTGATGATGTCTCTTGGTCCGTGTTCGGCGGCCGCAACGAGAATTTCGTCAGGCCTGAGGCTGAGAGGTCAGTGGAGAAGGGCTCTCAGCCTGCTGAGACTAAGGCCAGCCATTATGCGCCATCCTCCTCTTTCGGCGATATCCTCGAGAAGTATGCCAGGGAGCCTGAGAAGGTGAAGACCTTCGATGAGTATCTGAAGGAGAAGGGCGATGATGAGAAGAGGAAGGAGACGCTCACGCTCTCGCGCCTTCGCACGATGCCTCCCCAGAGCACGCTTGACCTTCATGGCTATACCGCAAAGGAAGCTGAGAACGCGGTAAGGTCATTCCTTTCAGAGTGCCACGATAACGGTATAAGGAAGATATCGATAATAACGGGAAAGGGACTCCATAGCGAGGACGGAGTCGGTGTGCTTAAGTCCACTGTCCAGGCAGTGCTTGATGAATCCGGGCTTGTGAGCGAGAAGGCCAGCGCACCGCTATCCGCAGGAGGATCCGGCGCGCTCTGGATAATCCTTAAGGCCTAGCGCTCGCGGTAAACGATCCTGCCCTTGGTCAGGTCGTACGGTGAGAGCTCTACCTTCACGGTGTCGCCTGGCACGATCCTGATATAATGCTTCCTCATCTTGCCGGACAGGTGCGCGAGGATCACTATCTTGTTCGGCGTATTCGATATAAGCTCAACGCGGAACATCGTATTAGGGAGGGCTTCCTTTACGACTCCCTCTACCTCAATTGCTTCTTCCTTAGCCATTGCTTCTCCTATAAAACCTTGAACAGTCTATATATGCAGCCTGAATCTGTCAATTGCGGCAAATTGCCCTTACAGTGTTGATTCTAAAGGCGGATTGTAGCATCCTTTCCTAGTCGGAGGATAATATGGGCGCACTTGAGGAATATATCAGAAGCAATAGCGGCATAACGATGGAGATGTGCATGTACGTGTCGTCTCTTGAGCTTGTCAGAAGGGTCTCCCCATCCGTTGCGGGAAGGATCGTGCAGGAGCTCAGGGACCAGAGATCCCATCTCAAGCTCATAGCGAGCGAGAACTTCTCATCCCTTTCTGTCCAGGCTGCGATGGGCAACCTGCTCACCGATAAGTATTCAGAGGGATTCCCTCATCATAGGTTCTACGCCGGATGCGACAATGTCGATGCGATAGAGGATGAGGCTGTGGAGAGCGCCAAGAGGCTCTTCGGCGCTGAGCACGCGTATGTCCAACCCCATTCAGGCGCTGACGCGAACCTGTGCGCATACTGGGCTATCCTCAATACCCGCATAGAGATGCCGAAGCTTGAGGAAATAGGCATAACCAATCCTTCCGCGATGTCCCGTGAGGAATGGAACAAGCTGAGGGAGGCGCTGCATGACCAGCGCATACTCGGCCTTGATTACTATTCCGGCGGCCATCTCACACATGGCTATAGGCAGAATGTCTCTGCGCAGATGTTCGATGCCTATTCATATTCGGTCGATGAGAAGACCGGGCTTCTCGATTATGATGCCATAGAGAGGCAGGCTAAGGAGGTAAGGCCTCTGATCCTCCTCGCGGGGTACTCCGCGTATCCAAGGGCGATAGACTTCCATCGCATGGCTGATATAGCGCATTCCGTCGGAGCTGTCTTCATGGTCGACATGGCCCACTTCGCTGGCCTTGTAGCCGGCAAGGTGTTCACCGGAGACTATGATCCCGTCAGGTGGGCTGATGTCGTGACGACAACGACGCATAAGACGCTCAGGGGACCGCGCGGCGGCATGATACTCTGCAAGGCGGAGTTCGCTGAGTCCGTGGATAAGGGCTGTCCGCTTGTCATCGGCGGGCCTCTTCCGCACATGATGGCCGCCAAGGCCATCGCGTTCAGGGAAGCTGAGAAGGATAGCTTCCGTGGCTACGCCAGGAAAATCGTGGAGAATGCCCGCGCGCTTGCCTCAGCCTGCATGGCTGAGGGCATAAAGGTCGCCACGGATGGGACCGATAACCACCTCATGCTGCTTGACGTGCGCTCCTTCGGCCTCAATGGCAGGCAGGCGGAGAGCCTCATGAGGGATGCCGGCATAACGCTTAACCGCAACGCGCTCCCGTTCGATCCGAATGGACCTTGGTACACGTCAGGGCTCAGGATCGGGACGCCTGCTGTCACCACGCTTGGGATGGGGGAGACGGAGATGAAGGAGATCGCCTCGATAATCGCCATGGTGCTCAGGAATGCCAAGCCGAAGCTCCTTACGAAGGGAGAGAGGGCAGGAGAGCTCTCGAAGAACAAGGCCGAGGCCCCTAAGGAGATCATGGATGAGGCCAGGAATAGGGTGCAGGCCCTCCTTGACCGCTTCCTGCTTTATCCTGAGCTAGACCTGGAGTTCCTTGAGAAGGAGTTCCCCCTTGCCGACGAGAACTGATCAGAGTTCTCCCATGACTTCATCGGCAAGAGCCTTGTCCGCGTCTGTATAGCAACAGAGGATCGTGTCGATGCCATCAGCCCTGGAAAGCTCCTCCAGGGCTATTCTTATCGCGTCGCGCTTCGGATAGCCATAGACGCCGGCGCTTATGAGGGGAAATGCCATGGTCCAGACGCCATGCTCGCGGGCTACCTCCAATGATCTTCGGTAGCAGCTTCTCAGGAGCTCTTCCTCGCCATGGCCTCCGCCGCGCCAGACGGGGCCGGGCGTGTGTATGACATACCTGGCAGGCAGATCATATCCTTTCGTCAGCTTCGCGTCCCCTGTCGCGCATCCGCCAAGCGTCCGGCATTCCTCCAATAACCCTTTCCCCGCGGCCCGGTGGATGGCTCCATCAACGCCTCTGCCCCCAAGCAGCGTCGTGTTCGCGGCATTGGCTATAGCATCGACATGCAGCTTTGTAATGTCACCGGAAATTATCCTTACCATACGATTATGATAAGGCCTGTCGCACCTCTTTGCCATATGTGGTAGTATCAGGGGAAGGGAGGCTTTATGACTGTCATTGTTGTTATCACTGCATTTATTGCTACCATACTTGGATCCATAAGTGGAATAGGCGGAGGCGTGATCATAAAGCCTGTCATGGATGCCATACTTGATCTTTCCGCATCGACGATCAGCTTCCTTTCCGGGACCACGGTGCTGACGATGACGATTGTGTCGCTTCTCCGAAGCCGCGGGGGAGAGACGAAGGTGGACAGGAGAGGGACGTTCCTCGCGATAGGCGGTGCTGTTGGCGGTCTATTGGGCAAGATGCTCTTCTCCCTTGTCGCAGAGGGCGCGTCCGATCCCTCGCTTGTATCGCTTGTGCAGAACATAGTGATGGTGGTCCTCACGCTGATGGTCCTCTTCTATGTTCTTCTCAAGTCCCGTATCCATACCCTCAACGTCATGAATCCAGCGGCATCCACGCTTCTAGGCCTGCTGCTGGGAGTCCTCTCGTCTTTCCTTGGCATCGGCGGCGGACCGATAAACATAATGCTCCTGTCGTTCTTCTTCAGCATGGACAGCAAGACGGCAGCCCTCACTTCCCTTTATATCATCTTCTTCTCGCAGGCGGTCTCGTTCATAAGTACCCTCATCGAGGGTTTCCCGCCGTTTGAGATCTCGATGCTGCTGCCGATGATGGTCGCGGCAGTCCTTGGCGCCACTCTCGGCCGCGCTTTCTCCAAGAAGATGAGCTCCCACGCAGTCGATGTCCTCTTCTCATGGATGCTGGTGGTCATCACGTTCATAAGCATCTACAACTGCGTGAGGTTCGCATGAGGCGAAGCGATAGGGAAGTGCGTGATAGGGAGGCTATAGAGGCCTTCCTGTCATCTTCTAAGACTGTCCGCATAGCCTTCTCTACAGACTCTGCTCCTTATATCGTCCCTCTTTCGTTTGGATACGAATGGAGAGGAGAGCTTCCTGTCCTATACTTCCATTCGGCACATGAGGGACGTAAGGTCTCCTTGATGCGAGCAAATGCTTCTGTTGGCTTTGAGATCGATGAGCTCATGGATGTTCATGGAGGATCTGAAGGCTGCTCCTGGACTGCCTCGTATTTCTCGATCATCGGCAGTGGAAGGCTTGAGAAAGTCGAGGCCGCGGAAGAGAAGATGAAGGCTCTCCATCTTATTCTCCGTCATCAGAGCGGCAGGGATTTCCCTATTCCTGAATCAGCTCTCAGCTCGGTGCTTGTCATGAAGCTCTCTGTCTTGGAGATGAGCGCGAAGAGCAATAAGGGATAGCTTGATCTTACTGCCACCTCAAACGGAAGCTCGGTGTATCGGGCAATCTTATCGAATTCCCCGGACATCTCATCATCCGTGCTGATTTGCCCAATGTAAAAGGAGCTTTGGAAACTATCTGTCCTAAGCTCCTTCTGTTTCATTCCTTAAACCTTGATGCCGTTCTTGATCCTCTCAACCTCTCCGATTGAAAGCCCCGAGAACTTGGCAATCTTAGAAAGTGGAAGTGAGCCATCTACAATCATAGTCCTAGCATTGCTCATTGCTGCTTCCTTTTTCCCTTCCTTGAGGCTGTTTTCCCTCGTTTCCTTCACCGCATCCTTCACTGCCTCTTTCACCTTTGCCTTGAGTATCCTGTCGAATTCCCCTGTCATCTCTCCGATTCCCTCCTCGCTTCTCTTCAGATACCTTGCCCTCTCCCTGAGGGCCCTGTGGTGCATCCTCTCCGGATCGGGGCACCTCAGGTCATGCATCAGCTTCCCCAGGTCCGTGTCCCTGTCCGTCAAGTCCGCGCTTATATAGAGTATATGCGTTCCGTCCCTGAATGATTTCCCTGACCCCTTCATGACGCGCTCTATATCATAGACGGCCTTCCCTTCCCCTAGGGCATCCCTCTCCGTTATGAAGATGACATAGGACTCCGGCAGCTCCCTGAAGTCTTTGCCCTTGCCGAGATAGTCCGCGTCGAGCATGGCGCTGTAGAATCTAGCACGTTTCCTGCTGGCCCCCTTCCTTGCCCTCTGGATCTCCACGTCGTAGATCCTCCCGCTCCCGTCCCTGGCGTAGATGTCCAGCTTCACCGAGCGCTTGTCTCCTCCCTCTATCCACTTCTGCGTAGTGGCACTGGTCACCTTCAG
>CALXLT010000038.1 GCA_944389275.1 uncultured Spirochaetaceae bacterium | reverse complement strand
ATGAGCGTATCACCTGCTTTTATATCGAATTTTTCTCTTGCTTCTTTTGGGATGATAATCTGCCCACGTTCTCCAACCTTAACGGTTCCGAATATGTAATGGCCTTTTGGGATCTCCATGTTTGCCTTCCTGATACATATAAGTATGAAATATCATATTTATATGTAATATTCAAGTTGCAGCAATTCCTTTGAGTAGGTGCCTGCATGATGGTATATCCCGAATAGACTGTGCAGATTGAATTTGGATAGAAATCGGGGCAAGAATAAAGATTGGGAGCAACCCGCAAAACACAGGTTGCTCCCTATATGATTTTTGATGCTCAGATTTTCCACTCGCTGCTTTCTTTCTGCAAGGCAACCATATGCGAGAAGATTCCGTTCCGCTTCAGCAATTCCTCAGGACTTCCTTCCTCTGCCACATGGCCACCGGATAGGACAACGATCTTGTCTGCGTTCTCGACAGTCCGCATCCTGTGAGCGATTACAAGAACCGTCTTGTTTCGTATCAGCTTTGAGAGTGCCTTCTGGATCTCCGTCTCGTTCTCGGCATCCAGTGATGCAGTAGCTTCATCGAGGAGGATTATAGGAGAGTCCTTCAGGAATGCTCGTGCAATGGAAATACGTTGTCTCTCACCGCCTGAAAGCTCACATCCGTTCTCACCGATCATCGTGTTCCATCCATCAGCGAGCTTCTCCACGAATGGAAGGCACTGAGCCATCTTCCCAGCTTCGATCACATCCTCATCTGTAGCATCCCGCCGTCCTATCCTGATGTTTTCCATGATGGTGTTATCAAAGAGCGTCACATCCTGGAATACGATTGAATAGAGCGAGAGAAGAGCCTCCGGATCTGTTTTGGTAACATCCATTCCTCCAACTGTAATTGTCCCAGAATCAGGATCCCAGAAACGGACTGCAAGCCTCGAGACTGTTGTCTTGCCACCGCCAGATGGCCCTACAAGCGCCGTTACCTCTCCCTGCTTTGCCGTGAATGTCACGCCTGATAGCACGTTCTCGCCATTTCCATACCCAAAGCTCACCTCCTTGAATGCGATATCATGGCCGCTGTTCGTAAGCTCAGCCTTTCCTTCCTGAAGAGGATGGAAGAGTATCTCATCCATCCTCTCCACATTCGTCCTGAGGGAGATGACTGCAGCAAGATTCTGCAGCGAGCTCTGAAGAGGATCATAAAGACGGGAGGCGATGAGAAGGTACATGAATAGCGTCAGCACATCAATCTCGCCTGATGCAAGCAGTATAGAGCCTGCCAATGCAACGGTTCCGATTCATATCTTCAGGATAAAGGAAGCGGAGACGACGAACACAGCCGTACCAACTTCCGAGATAATCGATCTCTTCTCAACCTTGTCTATCTTCCCGAAAAGTCCTTTAAGATACTGCTTCTCGGCATTGCAGCTCTTCAGATCCCGCATGGTTTCTATGCATTCCTGGATGCCATCGGCCACTTCCATCTTCGCATCCATCGAGCGCCTTGAAAGTCTGTACTGCACATTTCTTGAGAGTATGACTATCAGAATGGCGACAGGAATCGGCCAGAGAACCGCAAGACCCATCCTCCAGTCGAAGAACATGATCGAAAGTGCTGCAATCGTTGTCGAGATGACCGCTCCTATAAGCTCAGGAACCCAGTGGGAGAGGCCTGTCTCAAGCGTTGCAGCATCAGCCATGATTGTGCTTGTTATATCCGCAAGATCCTTCTTCCCAAAGTAGGAGAGAGGTATCTTCCTCAGCTTCTCGGCAAGGCTGACTCTTCTCACGCCGCTTTCGACATAGGTTGAGAAATAGGTTGCCTTGTAGACACATCGGTAGGAAATCATGATGAGGACAACTGAGATTATGCATAAGACTGCATAGAATATTCCACGCCCTGTCAAGGTGTTCATCAGCATGTCGGATGCAAGAAGATAGAGAATGCCGACAGGCACGAAGAGCGTCAGATTATGCACGGCACAGGCAATGAAGCCTTTTACCAGATCCCTTGCACCCTTCTCAGAGAGCGCGAATGTCCTTTCAAGTCTCTTTATCATCACATTGCCTCCTTTCCGACCTTCCACTCAACAGAGCTCTGATAGTCCTTCCACATCTGGCTGAAGAGGCCATTCTTCCCCAGAAGCTCATTGAATGTACCGTTCTCTCTTATCTCTCCGTCGGACAGCACATATATCCTGTCGGCATTCGTGATAGATGAGAGACGATGGGCGATCATGATGACAGTGCGGCCGTCAAGCATTGAGGAGAATGCCTTCTGAACCTTTACCTCGTTATCGGGATCTGCGAATGCCGTCGCCTCGTCAAGTATGATCACAGGAGAATCTTTGAGGATCGTGCGGGCAATCGCTATGCGCTGTGTCTCTCCGCCTGAGAGGTATATCCCTCCGCTTCCAAGCACTGTATCTATGCCGTCAGGAAGCTTCTCTATGATATCCATGCACTCTGCCTTTCTGAGAGCTTCAAGTACCTCGGCATCGCTTGCATCAGGCTTGGCTAGCTTCACGTTGTCCTTTATCGTTCCCTTTATGAGGTGGCTGTCCTGGAAGACGAAGGAAACATACTGCATGAGGCGTTCCTTCGGAATGTCACGGATATCGAGTCCCCCGATCCTGATTACGCCTTCCTGCGGATCGAAGAAACGGGCGATAAGGGATGCAAGCGTCGTCTTTCCTCCTCCTGATGGGCCTACGAAGGCGACAAGGGAACCTGATGGGATATCAATCGAGATATCGTGGACAGCATCCTTCTTACCATCATAGCTGAATGTCACATGCTCGAGCTTCACTGAACTGTCAGAGGGGACAAGGCCATTATGGGCATCGCTTTGTGGCTTCTCGTTCATTATGGTGTCCACTCTCATGATCGCGTCATGGACGATCATCGCCTCCTCGCTCTTGAACATTATCTTCGTAAGCGTTATCGAGATGACAGGTGTGATGATCACATAGAAAAGAACGTTCAGGATGATTTCCGTAGTGATTCCGCCGGAAGCGAGTATGAATGCTCCAGCTGTTATGAAAGCGAACGAGCTGTTTATCGCTCCGGTGTATATGATCATCGGCCTCATAAGCTCCTTCGTGTATTCAATCACCCATTTCTCATAGCGGTCGATCGAATCCTTGAAGAGGCGGAATGAGTAAATGGTCTGTCCGAACGTCTTCACGACAGGGATTCCCCTGACATACTCGACAGCCTGATTCGACATATCCGCAAGCGCGTCCTGATACTGCTTCATCCTCTCCTGCATCCTCTCTCCCGTCATCCACATCATGATCAGGAAACCAAGGACGACAGGAAGAAGGGAAAGAAGCCCAAGCCTCCAGTCGAACCAGAGAAGCATTGCGATGAGTCCTATCGGAGTTGCGATCGCCGCGGCCCTGTCCGGCAGCTGATGCGCAAGATATGTCTCGGTTGCGGCGCTTGAGTCGTTGATGATCTTCCTCATCTTCCCGCTACCGAAGCGGTCTTCCACACCCAATGGCAGGCTGATGACATGAGAAAGCATCTCCTTCCTCATGTTCGCCACAATGCGGAATGCTGCTATGTGCGAGCACATCAGGGCCACTATGTAGACAAGCATCGAGATGATCGCCAGCGCAACGGCATAAGCGCCATAGCGGGCTATCATCGTGTATTCCGATGCAAGCACATCACGGATTATCAGCCAGATGCAGATGAGCGGAAGCAGAGCCAATATCGCTGAGATTGCTGACAGCACCCACGAAAGATACATCAGAGCCTTATATCTACCCGCGTATCTCAGCAGGCGTTCAAGGTCATTATTCTTTGACATAAAACCTCCAAATAAGTTAGCCAAAGCTAACCATTATGCTCAAAAAAAAGAGACATCAGAGCCTCATTCCGAAAAGCCGCTCCCATCCAGCTTTGTAGAAGGCCTGAAGGTTCTGGATATAGATCCTGGCATCCTCTCTGGGAACGGAGTGTCTCACCACCTCGAAGAAGGAGGTGAAGTAGCCTGATGTGACCATGTGCTCGAGAAGGGGATCGATCTCTGGTATCTCCATGCCATTCTTTCTCATGAGAGCTATGAACTCTTCCGTGGATTCCTCTTCTGTTTTCATCATCTCATCGACCATGTTTGAATAGCGTGTGCCTTCGGAGCACATCAGGATCAGTCGGAACTCATCCAGATGGTCATAGATATATTCCAGGCACCATTCGACACAATGGGCTGTTATTGTTCCCATTCCAGATACTTGCTCCTGATATGGCAGTGCGGCGAATTCCTCATGGGCACTTTTATAAGCATCCATCACGGTCTCATATGCCTTCTTGACGAGTGAGTCGAAGATATCTTCCTTTGAGGCGAAATAGCCATAAAGAGCTCCTGTGGTAACACCTGCAAGGGCTGCGATACGTCTCATCGATGTTCCCTGGAAGCCTCTTTCAAGGAATTCCTTCTTTGCTGTCTCAAGTATTCTTCTTTCGGTCTCACTCATGGATAACAGTGTTATATAACGATGTTATAATTAGGTCAACATCAGAATTGCATGAGAATTGGAAAAGTATAAAGACAAACTGTTGGAAGATATTGCAATGCCACCTTATAGCTTATGAAAAAACGTGAAGCCGCATTCTCATAGCAATGGCGTCATGTAGATCGGAAGGTATATCACTCCATCCTTCTCCATGTAATCCGAGGTGTGTATGACATATGGCTGATTGATATACTCCGTATACTTCCTGCGATACTTCGATAGCGAGCATAGCGTATAGTTCGTCGATGACTTTACCTCGATGGGGGAGATATTATGCCTGCTTGTTATCCTTGATTTCGCTATGAGGAAATCCACCTCCATCCTGTCATCGGAATTCCTGCTGTATGATGAGAAGAAATATAGCTTCCTTCCTGTTGCTGCCAGCATCTGGGCAACTACGTTCTCTATGAGCATCCCCTTGTTCACCTCAAGCTTGTTCATCGCAAGCTTTTTCATTATCCCTTCGGACGCAAGCTCGTTCTCATCGAAGGCCATGCTTAAGAGGAGGCCTGTGTCGGCGAAATAGCATTTGTAGCTCTCATCATCCTTGTTCATCCTCAACCCGATATTAGGCTCTGTCGCTCTGTAGCACATATTCACGAGCTTCGCATCCTCAAGCCAGAGGAAAGCTTCTCTATAATCACTGTTCCTTGCGCCGCTTCTTATATCTGAAAGACGGAATTTCTTTTCATGCCTGTTAAGCTCTGAAGGAATGAGATCGAAGACACTCCTTATCTTCTCCACAAGATGCGGCTTTGCCTTGGATATATCATCTCGATATAGGCTGATGATGCTGCGTTTTATCCTGTCTACATCCTCATAGCTGTTCGTTTCGGCAAGTTTCGCCACGGCCTGAGGCATGCCGCCTGTGACGACATACTGCGAGAACCTGTTCATGAGCTTCCTGTGCAGCGCATCCCCGACAGGTTTCCTCTTTATGAAGGCGTCCCTTGCTGCCTCTAGCAGCATCGTATCACTCATGGCCCAGAGGAATTCCTCGAAATCCATGGGGTACATTTCCTTCTTTTCTTCTTCTGATGGTATCGTAATGCCGTCCGCCGAGCTTGAGATAGATATCAGCGAACCCGTTTCGATGTAGTCATAGCGCCCATCGTTGACAAGGTATTTGAGCATCTCCCTTGCCGGAGGAAACTTCTGTATCTCATCGAGGATTATGACTGATCTGCGCTCTATGAGCCTCGTGCTGTAATATGCCTGAAGAAAGAGGAACAGCGAGTCAAGATCCGATCTGAGCTCGTTGAATCGGGCCTTGAAGTCATCGTTCTCCTCAAGGAAGTCAATCATGATGTATGAGTCGTACTCATTCCGGGCGAATTCCTCCGCGATATAGCTTTTTCCTACACGTCTGGCTCCCTCGATCATCAAGACTGTCGTCCCTTGGGATTTGTTCTTCCATCTAAGCATTGTGTCGTAGAATTTTCTTTTCACGATGTGGCTCCATACACAATCCTAGAATTATATTTGCAGGAAATCAACACAATCCTAGATTTTTAGACCATGAAATACTACACAATCCTAGATTTCTGCATAGAGAGTTGTACTTGTCAACAAAAGTAGACAGAAAAAATATTTATTTTCATCTTGTATTTTCAGAAGTTTACATAAGCAATGTTTTTCACTCAGTTGTTTTTTCAAAAGTAGACAGAGGCTCTTCCACTGAAGGAGGAATATCCTCTTTCCTCCATCATCCGTATTCTTGGTTTTAGTATAATCAACTCTAGTATAATCAACTCTAGTATAACCAACGATACTAATCTAAAATGCACGGATCCAGGCATATTGACGAGAATGAATACCTCAGCATCACTTGATCTATCATCATATGGGAGATACCTTACGTTTCACTTTGTGATGGACCTCGTTTGCAATGCCTTCTGAAGCATTATGCTGCTTGTTGCATTTGTTAAAAACGCATATCGAAGGGATTATCAAAACGGACTCTGGAGAGAAGCGACGATGCGGCTTGATAGCGAGAGGTTCTCGAAGGACTGATAGGGTAACTCTTCATGAATGATATTGGGATTATTATCACTGATCCTCTCGATTGATATCACTGGCACGTTTTCAGCTAAAAGATTATTCCTGACTTAATTGCAGAAAAAGCATTTACAGGATAATTTTGTTGCAGTTTGTTGCGGTTATGGTAAGCTTTGGATTGGAGGGGCTATGGAATCCAAGCTTATAGTCATTGCGATAGGCGGTAACTCGCTCATAGAGGATAAGAACCATGTAACGGTTGACGCGCAGTATCAGGCGGCGGAGAAGACAGCTCGCCATATAGCGAAGCTGATACGGGATGGGCATCGTGTGGTCATAGCCCATGGCAATGGCCCGCAGGTCGGATACATCCTCCTCAGGGCGGAGTACGCGAGGAAGATACTTCATCCGGTTCCCCTTGATTCATGCGTTGCAGATACCCAGGGCGCTATAGGCTACCAGCTGCAGAAGGCCTTGGACAATGAGCTTGGGAAGCTTGGGCTGAAAAAGAACGTCGCGACTGTGGTGACGCAGGTTGAGGTCAGCCCCGAGGATCCTTCATTCGGCAATCCCACGAAGCCTATAGGCTCGTTCATGAGCGAAGAGGACGCCATGTATCATCATGAGCACTCTGGCTGGAGCGTTGTTGAGGACTCTGGCCGCGGGTGGCGCCGCGTTGTCGCTTCCCCCAAGCCTCTATCGATAGTCGAGATAGATACTGTCCGCATACTGCTTGACGCGGGTTGCACCGTCATCGCGGCGGGCGGTGGTGGAATCCCTGTCGTAAGGAACGCTGATGGAGAGCTTGAGGGCAGGGAAGCTGTTGTGGACAAGGATCTTGCCGCAGCGATCCTCGCGAAGGAACTCAAGGCCGACGCGTTCATCATCTCCACGGCCGTCGAGAAGGTCTGCATAGATTTCGGCAAGAGCACGGAGAAGGCGCTTGATGAGCTTTCCGTCGACAAGGCCATGGCGTATGCCGCGGAGGGACAGTTCCCTCCAGGGTCGATGCTGCCGAAGATCCAGGCTGTAGTGGATTATGTCCGGACTATAGGAGGGGTAGGCATCATAACCGATCCTGAGCATCTTTCCGATGCCATCAATGGCTGCGGCGGAACCAGGATCGTGCGCTGACGAGCTCTGCCGCGTAAAGCGGGATCATCGATATGTAATACGCGGCATTTCCCTGATGGAAAGCCGTTATAAGCTGTATCAGAAGCGCTATGGCGAGAAGGAACGATGTAAGGAACCCGGACTGCCAGAGCGCTTTCCTTCTCTCCTTTTTCCCAAGGGAAGCAAGGTGAAGAGCCGCGGAGATCAGGATCGTCGGCGGTATGACGAGTATATTGATGTTCCAGTACGTCACGTCGTGATTCGTGAAGAGCATCACGGCAAGAAGTATGAGGGACATTATCCCGAGCGAGATCTCCGCAATGGCTGAAAGCAAGTCGCCGATGCGTCTGATACCCCTTCTTCTGGATAGCGTCAGGAGCGGGAATACCATCAGGACAATACCTATAACCGCCGCCCTTATTTCCAATGAATAGCTTTCAGGTACAGCTTCCCTGGTCTTTGTCTCATAGATCACAGTCCTTTCCGTTCCCTCGTATTGAGAGATGGCCTTTTCTAGGATCTCCGGAAGGAAGCAGGCCTGATACAGGTCAAGAGGCTCATCGATGTTCGGGCCCTCAAGGTAATTCAGGAGGTATTCGAAGAAGAGGGAAGGCGAGAGGTAAAGCTCAGCCCATTCCCTGTAGTTCATTCCCGTCTCGATTGCTTCCGCCCAGCGTCGGAAATCCCCGTCCGTCGCCTCCGCGTAGATATCACGGATACGCGTCGCGCAGTTGTCCTTATAGTAGTGATAGAGGTATGTCCTGTTCTCCGGGAGGGCGTTGCGCGATACGAAGAGCATCACGGCCTTCTTCGCCTCCGGCGATAACGAGAGGGGAACAAGTGATACCGTGCGGTCATCGCTTATGAACCGGGCGTACCTTCCTTCCGCCCAGCCTGATGATATGCTGTAGTAGAGAAGCCCTTTGACGAAGTTCAGGTAGAATCCCTCGGAGAAGCTGAAGTTGCCCCAGTCGTACATCACCGCATCCTGATCCGGCGTGTCGATGACAAGCCCGGAGTGGCCGAAATAGATATAGACGGGATCTGCGGGGGATGCTGTCAGGAGATAGATGGACGTGTCCTCGTAGTATTCTCTCTCGCTTTCCGTGAGAGGTCCGTGGAAGTCCTCCTTCGCGAGCTCCTCCTCGCTATAGAAGAGATCGGGGCGCACCTCGCTTCCGCCTGTGACGGATGCCGCGGAGAGGCAGCATGATGCCATGATGATCGCCATGAACAAGGATAGTCTCTTCATACCGATAAGGATAATACCAATCAGCCCCATTGGGAAAGGCTTGGCGTGATTGACAGCGCTTCCGGCCTTTCTTATCTTCATAGTCATGGAAAGGGACTCTAAGGGGCTTGCCGTGGTCATCAGGAGCGAGAGGGTGCGTGAGAATGACAGGATGCTTACGCTTTTCTCCGTGCCTCTCGGGATCACGAAGGTCATATCCTACGGCGCGCGGAAGAGCATCAAGTGCGTGCGGGCTTCCCTTTACACAGAAGGGGTATTCTCCCTTTCCCGCTCACGCTCCGCCCTATGGAGCCTGAAGGATATCGATGTGATATCCACGCACGGTTACCTCCTGGAGGACCTTGGGAAGAATATGGCGGCAGCTCTCTTTTCGGATATGGTCATCTCCGGCCGTGACGCTGGCCCGGAGCTCTATTCGCTTTATACGGGAGCGCTTGACCTATTGGAGTTCTATGATGCCGAGAGCGTCGTGATATCATTCATCGCCCATTATCTCAGGCTTGCCGGGCTCTCGGGGGATTATGAGCGCTGCCCCGTGTGCCAGAGGATCTATGGGGAAGATGAGGTGCTTGGCTTTTCCGACGCGGAGGGTGTTGCCGTATGCTCAGAGTGTGATACCATGTCCGGTAGCCTGATACTACCGCCGAACGCCAGGCGTTTCCTGGCCCGTACCCTTTCCCTGGATATCAGGGAATCGATGGATCTCAGGATAAGCCCTGAGCAGCGGCATAGGATATTCAGGTATATGCTCCGCTCCCTATCCCTGTCCTTCCCGGGCAGGCTTGGCAGCCTTGAGCATGGAATCTGGGAGTTGGATCGGTGAATGTCAGTATACCTCAATCTGATAATGCCAAGGTAAGGGCGATCAAGGAGCGCTACTCGCTTGACCTCCTGAGCGCTACTGTGCTGGAGCGCCGCGGCGCCAGAAGCGGCGAGGACCTGCTTTATTACCTTGAGAATGATGTGATCTATCATCACTCGCCATTCGAGGCGGAGGATGTGCCTGTCGCCGTGGACAGGATAATCGACGCGATCGATGAGGATGAGCGTATCCTTGTCTTCGGGGATAGGGATGTCGATGGCGTCACCGCAGCGGCGATCATGGTGCGATCGCTGCGTAAGCTGGGAGCTAAGGACGTGAGCTATCGCCTTCCGATGGGAGACGAGCCATATGGGCTTACGGCAGATAGCGTCAGCGAGATACTCGAGAAGGGATATACCCTTGTAATAACCGTTGACTGCGGCATCTCCTCGATAAGCGAGATAGCCACGCTTGAGAGAAGCGGGGTGGATGTCATCGTCCTTGACCACCATATCGCGGGCGATGAGCTTCCTCCCGCCGCCGCGATATTCGATCCGCGCGTCGAGGGGGCAGGGTATCCATTTCCGGGACTCGCAGGCTGCGCGGTGAGCGCCAAGATTGCCTGGGCGCTTAACTTTGCCCGCACGCCGCTATATGGAAGCGAATGCATAGTGCTTCACGCCGAGCCTAGAAATGGGACGGTGCGCATCAACGCGGTACGCCTTGAGAACCTTGTCGAGATCGATAGGATCACGGAGGAGGTCGTGGAAGGCGCCTTCTCCCCGGAGCGCAGCCGCCTTATGGATTTCCTCGCGGTCAATCTCCCTATCTTCGTGCTTGATGGGGATGTGGAGAAGAAGATGCTGCGCCGCGCGTTCGGCTCCGGCGTGGATATCTCCCTCGTGGACATAAGGGAGAGGCTTGAGGGCGTGATGCCAAGGGCCAAGGGCCATTCGCTCTTTGACCTCGCGATGATGAGCCGCGCCGCAAGGTATCAGGATGGGGACAAGGAGATAGAGACGCTTCTCTCGCTCTTCAGGTCGCTTTCCATACATTCCTATCCATCGCTCTCGACTGAATACGATGAGATTCTGGAGCTTGCCGCGATCGGGACCGTCGCTGACCTCATGCCGATGAGGGATGAGAACAGGATGATCGTAAAGCGCGGGCTCTGGATGCTTTCAAACAAGCCATTGCCGTCCCTTGTCTACCTGATTGCTAGGCAGAACATGACGGGAAAGCGCATCAATACCCGCGATATCTCATTCTACATAGCGCCGGTTCTCAACGCCGCCGGCAGGATGGGGGACCCGGAGGCCGCTCTCAAGCTGCTGCTTACCGATGACAGCGCCCTTTCCGTGTCCCTTACGGATAATCTCCTGGATATGAACAAGGCAAGGCAGAAGGCAGAGGAGGACGTGCTCTCGCTTGTCCATGAGAGGGCGGAGAAGAGCCTTGGGGAGTCCGACGGAAGATTCATAATCATAGACGATGACGCCATACCGCGCGGCCTGACCGGCGCGATCGCCTCGAAGCTCTCTTCGGAGTTCATGGTTCCCGCGATCGTCATGGCTGATGTCGATGGAAGGGTCTCCGGATCGATGAGATGCAAGGATGGCTTGGACGCAAAGGCCTTTTTGGACGAGCTTTCATCGTATTTCGAGAGCTATGGAGGCCATAGCAAGGCCGCGGGCTTCTCGCTGCCAAGCGAGCATAAGGCGGCCTTCCTTGAGGCCCTGATGCTTTCCGTCTCCGATGCGGGAGGCCAGGCTACGGGGGAGAGGGAGCTTTCTGCCGATGCCCAGATCCCGGAAGAGTACATGACGGAGAACCTATGGCGGCTTTCGGAGATGCTCGAGCCGTTCGGGCAGGAGAACGGATCACTGAGGCTTTATATCAGGAACGCGAGGATCATCGACATGCTCCCGACGAAGGGGGATAGGAGGATGCTCCGCTTCACGGTCAATTTCGGCCGCTATTCCTGGCCCGCGATATGGTGGCATCCCCATGACAGGGAGCGCTACCAGAAGGGAAGCATCGTAGACATCATCTTCACCCCTGACACGAATTACTGGAAGGGACAGTCGAAGATGCAGATGGTCATAGAGGAGATGGAGGCTGTTGACAGCATAGGCTCCTGAATGATAATGTCATCCAGTTGGAAAATGACCCTCAAGGGAGAGGAGGTGATATACAATGGCATTCGTTAAGGTAGACGAGAACGAACCGCTCGAGAAGTCGATCAAGCGCTTCAAGAGGATGGTGGAGAAAGAAGGCATCATCCGCGAGTGGAAGAAGCGTGAGTATTACGAGAAGCCTTCAACCATCCTCAACCGCAAGAACAAGGCTCTTGCGAGGAAGCAGATGAAGAAGGTCAGGAAGATGCACGCGTCAAAGGCGTACTGATCCTTAGGGGCTGGGCTTGGATCCAGCCCTGTTCTTTTTCCAACGCATCGGATTATCCGTCCCATCATTTCAGGAAAGCTAAGCAATCTACATTTTCTTTGACAATTAGCTAAGCGCATGAAATACTATTTGCGTAAATCATTAAAGAAGGAGTGGTGGATTATGCTTATTCTCATTTCTGATGCTTTCGATAAGAGCCTTCCGGAAAAGCTCTCTGTCTTCGGTGAGGTAACCGATGACAAGTCCCGGCTTAAGGATGCTGAAGTCGTCCTCATCAGGTCGAAGACGAAGGCCGATAGGTCATATATCGACCAGGCTCCGAATCTTCGCCTCATAATCCGAGGCGGTGTCGGCATGGACAATATTGACAAGGAATACTGCAAGGAAAAGGGAATAATAGCAGTCAATACCCCGAAGTCATCCGCGATTGCGGTCGCCGAGCTCGCGTTTGCCCTCATGATCTCCGTGCCGAATCATATCCCTTACTATGACAGCACGATGAAGAAGGGCGAGTGGATGAAGAGCACGAAGCGCATGGAGCTCTGCGGAAAGACGCTCTGCCTTCTTGGAATGGGGAACATCGCCCGCCAGGTCGCGATGCGCGCCAAGGCATTCGGTATGCGCGTTGTCTCCTATGATAAGTACGTCACCTCTTCTGATCTTGCCGAGATGAAGAGCCTTGAGGATGCCGTGAAGGATGCGGACTATATCTCCATGCATCTACCGTTCACCCCGGAGACGGACAAGATGCTCTCCACGGCTCTTATCAGCAAGATGGAAAGGAAGCCTGTGATCATCAATACCGGTCGCGGCAAGTGCGTCGATGAGGCGGCAGTGGCTGAGGCGCTCAAGGACGGCAGGATCTCCTGGTTCTGTACCGACGTCTATTCATCAGAGCCGCCAGCTGCCGACAATCCGCTCTTCGGATGCGAGAATGTCACGCTCACGCCTCATGTGGGAGCCAATTCCGTGGAGAACCTCCTGCGCATAGGCGAAGAGGTTTATGAGACTATCGAGAAATACAGCAAGGAGGGAAAGATATGAGGAAGATGAATTTCTTCGCAGGTCCGTCAACGCTTCCTGTGGAGGTGCTTGAGCAGCTGAAGGACAATATCGTCGATTACAAGGGCAAGGGACTTTCGATGATCGAGGCATCGCACCGCGGTGGCATGTTCGAGGAGATGTATGATGAATGCCTCGCGGATTTCCGCCGCCTTCTCTCCATCCCCGATGACTATGATGTCTACTTCCTCGGGGGAGGCGCCACGCTTCAGTTCACGATGATACCGATGAACTTCCTCCTTGAGGGCAAGAGCGCTGACTATGTCCGCACCGGCTCATGGGCCAACAAGGCCGCGGATGATGCCGCTAAGCTCGGAAACGTGAATATCGCATTCGACGGCAAGGACTCGAACTTCACGACCCTTCCTGATCCTGCGTCAGTCAAGCCGACTGAGGGAGCGTGCTATTACTATCTCTGCTCCAACGAAACAATCGGAGGAATAGAGTGGCAGGACTTCCCTGACACGGGCTCCGTGCCTCTGATTGCGGATATGTCCTCTGACATCCTCTCACGCCCTGTCGACGTGAGCAAGTTCGCCATGATCTACGGCGGCGTGCAGAAGAACCTCGGCCCGGCAGGAGCCACGTTCATCATCATGCGCCACGACATGCTCGAGCGCCGCAATCCTAATCTCACGGCTTATATGGATTACGCCAAGCACGCGAAGGACAAGGGGCTGTACAATACCCCTCCTGTCTTCTCCATCTGGGCCGTCGGACTTGTGCTCAAGTGGATACTTGCCAATGGCGGAGCCGAAGGCATGCTCTCCCATGCTATCGAGAAGAGTGGGTACATCTATGATGTCATCGATTCCTCTGATTTCTTCCGCTCCCCTGTGGACAAGCGCTACAGGTCAAGGATGAATGTCGTATTCCGCCTGCCTTCCGAGGAGCTTGAGGCGAAGTTCGTGGCAGAGGCGCAGAAGGAGGGCATGCTCGGGCTGAAGGGGCATCGCTCGGTCGGAGGCCTGAGGGCAAGCCTGTACAATGCCCTGCCGATGGAAGACGCGGCATCGCTTGCACAGTTCATGAAGGATTTCGAGAGGCGCAATGGATAAGATCCCCAAACGCATAGATGATACGAATAAGGATATCATCAGGTCGCTGAAGGATGGCCGCAAGCCCTATAGCGCGGTTGCTGACGAGCTTGGCATAACCGAGAACACAGTCAGGAGCCGCGTGAACAGGCTGCTTGATGACGGCATCCTCTCCATAACCGGCCTTGTCGATCCCGAGAAGGTGCCTGGCATGCAGGTCGTGATGATGGGAGTCAAGCTCAAGACCCTTGAGCTTGACAAGAAGGCGAAGGAGTTCTGCTCGCTGCGCGGCGTGTTCTCCGCAGCTGTCGTCACCGGCCGCTACGATCTTATAGTGCAGCTCGTGCTTTCAGAGGAGGAGGGGCTGTCGCTCCTGGACTTCTTCAAGCATGAGCTGGTGAAGGTCGCGGAGATCCTTGAGGTCGAGACCTTCGTGGTCTATCAATCCCATAATTTCTGGGTGCCATACAATCTCTGAGAAAACGGCTCTTCGGAGCCGTTTCCTATTCTTTGCGGGCTATCAGCCTAGCCTATGTAAAGTCCTGCAGTTTATGGTATAATCGAAAAAAGGATCCGGCGGAAGCTGGATCTCCTCTGGCATTCCCATGTTGACGCAGGCCCGCCTGCAGGGATACCAGGATCCATCTAGGAGAGATTGGCTATGATTGAGACCAGATATCTTGGACTTACGCTCGGATCGCCGGTTATAGTATCGTCCGGTCCGCTTACGCAGAATATCGTATCGCTGAAGAAGTGCGAGGAGGCTGGAGCCGGGGCTGTCGTCCTTAAATCCATATTTGAGGAGCAGATCGAATCGGAGGTGAGCAAGGAGCTTGAATCCAGCTCCGAGTACCTTGATCACTCCTCCGCCCAGGAGTTCTTCCTTACATCAAGCAGGGATTATTACATCGACAGGTACATGAAGCTCCTTGCTGAGGCGAAGAAGGAGCTCTCGATCCCGGTGATCGCAAGCATATCGGCAAAGGATATGGACAGCTGGGTCGACTACGCCGAGCGCTTCATCGCATGCGGCGCGGACGCGATCGAGCTGAACTACTACCCGATCTCCTCGGATAAGGATGTCCCGGGCTCTGAGGTCGACAGGAAGGCTATTGAGTTCGCCAGGACCGCGAGGGAGAGGATAAAGGGGCCTCTATCGATAAAGATAGGGTACAAGTATTCCTCCCTGGCCAACATGATCTCATCATTCGAGAAGGCCGGGATCGACGGCATCGTGCTCTTCAACCGCTTCTTCCGCCCTGATATCGATATCGAGAAGCTTGAGTTCACCTCCGCGTCCCCCGCGTCAAGCCCTGATGAGTACGCTGAGGCCCTGCGCTGGATCGGCCTCATGAGCGGCGAGTGCGGCATCGATTTCTGCGGCAACACCGGCATCCATTCCGGCGAGAGCGTGGTGAAGATGCTCCTCGCGGGCGCTAAGGCTGTTGAGATATGCTCCGCTATCGTGAAGAACGGCTTTGGTGTGATAGGCGAGATGAACGCTTTCCTTGAAAGCTGGATGGGGAAGCATGGCTACAGCTCCACCTCTGATTTCATCGGGATCCTTGCTGAGGAGAGGCGCAAGGATGGCTACAACTGGGAGCGCACCCAGTTCCTGAAGACGATAAGCTGAGGTGAGCGATGGATATTGGGAATTATCGAGACATTGCACCATATTGGGGGGAGGATTTCGATAAGGCTAAGCAGCGCCTTCTGGATAACAGGGAATACCTGGCGTCATTCCTGTCGGTGCTTGCCGGCAATGATGATCCAGAGAGGGCGAAGGCATACCTTGACGGCGTGTTCGCCGGGCTTTCGAAATCCAATAGCTATCCTGATTTCCACACGATGGTCACCGCTGGTGTGCTCATACCGACTGTCATAGGGCGCACTATGACAAGCTTCACGACATCTGGGGCCGAGAACCTTGATGCCGGGAAGGGGTACCTCTTTATCTCGAACCATCGTGATATCATCATGGACTGCGCTCTTCTTGATTACGCCCTGCTGATGGCCAAGAAGCCGCTCTGCGAGATGGCGTTCGGGGATAATCTCATACTCAACCAGTTCGTGGAGGACCTTTTCAGGATGAATGGCGGCGTCATCGTCAAGAGGGAGCTGCCGATGAAGGAGAAGTACCTGGAGTCCAGGAGGCTCTCGCAGTATTTCTTCGAGCTCATAACAGAGGCCCATCGCTCGATCTGGATCGCGCAGAAGTCAGGCCGGTCCAAGGATGGCATAGACGAGACCCATCCTTCGATCATAAAGATGCTCTTCCTCTCTCATCGCGGCACGGGCGTGGACTTCTCCGAGTTCATCAACAATATGAACATCGTGCCGATCTCGATAAGCTACGAGTACGATCCGAACGATATAAACAAGGGCCGCGAGGAAGTGATAAGGCTCCATCATGACGGCGCGTATGAGAAGAAGAAGTATGAGGATCTCATCTCCATGTGCAAGGGCATGAAGTGCCAGAAGGGCAGGGTCCATCTCTCCGTCGGCACCCCTGTAACAGGCCATTTCGATACTCCGGATGATGTGGCTAGGGCCATAGACCGCCAGATCCATCTAAACTACAGGCTCTGGGACACCAACATGTTCGCGTATGACTATCTTGAGGGGACTGACCGCTATAAGAGGGAGCTTGAGGGCTTTGACGGCAAGGCATTCCTCTCGCGCTTCGCGCATCTTACTCCTGAAGTACGCTCATTCGTCCTCAATGGCTATGCGAACCCTGTCCGCATGGCTCTCAAGGAGATGTCTTGAGGCGCTTTCTTCCGCTTCTTCTTATCCTCCTCCTTGCCTCGTGCAATGAGGAGGCTTTTGATGTATCCTCGCTCTCCCTCCGCGGCAGCGTATCCATCGTCATGGAAGATGAGAGCGAGAGGATAGAGACGCTCACGCTCTCCGCCGCCTTCTCCGATCCTGATGAGAGCTATTCATATAGGCTTGAGGCTCCAGGAGGCATCCTTGTCTGGGAGGGTGGCATGTCCGGCAGCGATATCCAATCCGACACGATTGAGATAACCCAGGGAGCTTCCTTCCCGTCAGGTGAGTACAGCGTGCTCTTCTATTCCACGAACGGCACCGAGCTCAGCACCTCTGTCACATACACGAGCGACAGGACGTATCCATCATTCAGCGAGGACGGTATCCTCTCTGATAGTTCCTATGTAACGGAATACGATGAGGACGGCAGCATCATAGCGGAAGGGGAGAGGGGATCTGGCTACGCCATCTCCCCGGATGCTGCAAGAGCTGAGCTTGAGCTTACCGACCGATACGGCAGCAGGATCTCCGTCAGCCAGTCCTTCCCGCCAGAAGCCTGAGCTCCTTCTCGCTTATCTTCATAAGGAAGGTCCGCCCGTGCGGGCATGCAGGCTCCTTCATCGCGAATACCTTCCTAAGTATCTCCTCCGCGCTCCAGCGGTCAATAGCGTCTCCTGCCTTTATCGCGGCCCGGCACGCCACGATGGCGAAAAGCCTGGACTCGAGCTCATTGCCATCGACCCTCGCGGACTGTATGAAGTCGATTATCTCGCTCTCGAGCGGGCGGAACGAGGCGGGCATGGCGGTGACTTCCCAGACGCCTTTCTCCTTCTTCTCAAGGGTTATGCCGAGGTTAGCGTAGACATCCATGTTCCTCTCTATGAAACTGTCGGCGTCATCGTCAACTTCTATCCTGATCGGTATGAGAAGGGGCTGCACTGTCCTTTTTCCGATGATCTCGTCATAGAGTATGCGCTCATGGGCCGCGTGCTGGTCGACAAGATAGAGATCATGGTCTTTCTCCGCTATAAGGAACAGATTGAAGGCCTGTCCGATGTATCTGAATGAAGGCTCGTCATTGGCCTCTTCAGCGGTCTTGCTCTCCCTCTCGGCTTTCCTCGCATTTTCCTCTCTCTTCCGGCTCTCCCTTTCCGCTGCAAGGGCCTTTGCCTTCTCGAGCCATGCCCTGTCCTTCTCGGCATATGGTATGGCGGGCTCTGAAAGCGTAGGCTTGAAGGATGGGGACTGCGGTCGGGGAGAGGAGAAGCTCTGGACGCTTCTCCCGTTCTCTGTCCTCGAGGCTTCCTTCCTTTCCTCAAGGTAGAATTCCCTCTGCAGCGGCGCGACCTCAGGTATCTGTCTTTTTATCCCATTCTGGATGAGCGTCACGATGGCATGGTGTATCTCCGCCTTGTTCCTTATCTTCACTTCCTTCTTCGCCGGGTGGATGTTGAAGTCGACCATCTCCGCGCTGTCGTTGATGAAGACAGCCGCGTAGGGGAAGGATCCTCCTGGAAGAAGCTCCCCATAGCCATATGTGACCGCCTGCTGCAGGGAATACTCCTCGACGGCCCTGCCATTAACATATATGCGTATCTCCTTCCTGTCAGAGCGCTTTATCGCCTGGTTCCCGGCTATTATATCGATAGAGAAGCCGTCTCCTTCGGTATGGAGCGAATAGACATCGGCATCAGCGATCCCTTCTCCCCTGTAGAGCATCATCACGCGCTCCTTGAGATCCGCAGCCTTCGGCCAGTCCATCCTGAGCGCCCCATCTGATGAGAACGTGAAGCGGATGGAAGGGAAGGCTAGGGCCTTTGAGACAAGCATTGCGCGGCACATAGACGCCTCCGTGGAGGAACGCTTGAGGAACGCGCGCCGGGCGGGGATATCCAGGAAGAGGTCCTCCGCGGTGACTGTCGTTCCCTTCCCTGGGCCGCCTTCCATGATCTCCGATCTCTTGCCGTTGTCTATGACAAGCGTCGATGCTTCCCCTGTCTCCTCTGATCGTGTCGCGACCGTGAGCTTCGTCACCGCTCCGATCGAGTAGAGCGCCTCTCCCCTGAAGCCAAGGGTGTGTATGCTATATAGATCATCGGGATCATGGAGCTTGCTTGTCGCGTGCCTATTTCCAAGGAGTTTCAGGTCGTCACGGGAGATGCCTGAGCCGTTATCTGAAACAGAGAGGCGGTCTATGCCGCCTCCGTCTATGCTTGTCCTTATCTCATCAGCGCCCGCGTCAATAGCATTGTCAAGGAACTCCCTGAGGATGGATTGCGGACGCTCGATAACTTCTCCTGCCGCGATGCGCTGCGACAGGAGCGGGTCAAGGAGATTTATAGCCATCCGAACTCCACCCTGCCAAGAAGCTTGAACTGCAGGTAAGTATCCTCAGAGAGATTATGGACGTTCAGAAGTCCTGATGAACCCTCTGGGAGGTGCACTGTCCTCGCCTCAGCCGTGAGTCCGAACATGCCGAAGTCAAGATCGAAACCCACCGCGAAGAGGAAGTCCGGTCCCATGAAGAATTCCTTGGCGTCAAAGCCCTTGAACGAGGATACAAGACCACGCACAGCGGCTGTCGCGTAGATATCCGCGATGGAGCCCGCGTGTCCCTCGACCTTTATCCTCACGATATCCATAGGATCTGTAGAGAAGTGCTGGATATCGTCAACGGAGTAGGAGAGGCCGACCGAGACCACGTCGAAGTCGAGCGTGAGAGCTGCTGACGCGAAGAACGCGTTGCCGCCCTTTTCATATTCATCGAAAACGGAAACCTTATGCTCCGCGAACGTGAACTCATTGAAGTACTCTGAGGAGAGTCCACCGCTTCTGTATCCGCCGCTGAGCTCGACCTTCACAGGCTTGAAGTCGAACGTGAGCTCCGCGCCCGCGAGGAATGGAAGCATCTTCTTGTCATTGAAGTCATAGATGATCTCGCTCTTATTGAGCTGTCTGTCGTTGTAAGAGGTGTACATCGATCCGGTCGCGAAGACTGAGAGGATGAAGCTTCTATCCGCGAATGGGATATCCAGGCGGACCTCAGGGAAGAAGAACATCTCATAGTCATCGAAGCTCGTGAAGAGCACTTCGGTAGGCACGTTTATGCTGAATGACGTGCCCCTGAACGCGAACGGGTAGAACGCGAGGCTGAGCTCTCCGATATGAGGCGCCTCCGCGTTATCAAGATAGATCTGGAACGCGAGGTTGGAGAAGTTGAAGCCGAGGCGCACCGCGAGCCCTTCATCCCATCCATAGCTGGAGAAGATCGTGCTGTTTCGTTCGTATCCCCTTTCCATCCTGAGGTATGCGATCGTGTAGTCAGGGTTTCCGAGATAGAGGTGATCGATGAGAGCCATCGAATCCGTGATGGCGTCATAGATAGCCTCTTCCTTTGTGATGCCCTTTTCCGTTCCGAAATCCCAGTCAGACTTTCCGCTGAATCCCGCGAGGCGGAACTCATCGATGAACGCCATCTGCAGAGGCGCGCGGAGCCCGATCTGCCAGTTGCCCCTTCCGATATTCACATATGGAGTCGCGAGGATGAGAGGCTCTCCATCTTTGCCTTTGATCTTGTTCCAGTTGAGAGGATAGCTCACGCCGACCTCCACTCCGACCGTGATGAGGTGTTCCTCATCCTCTGTTATGCTTGCTGGTTCCGAGATGGCAGCTTCGCTTTCAGACACAGGGACAGTCGGTACGAGGGCTGTCTCTGCCTCAGGAGCCGGCTCTGCCGGAACTATGCCGGTAAGCGTGGCTGTTGCGGTGATTGAGGATGGCGCGGATGGTGCCGTGCCGAACGTTGCCGCTGGCTCCAGGAGAACCGGTGCTGACGGAACAGCTGCTTCAGTAAGCGCGGTGGTGACGCCCGCGAAGGTCGGTGCCGCCGGGATTGCCGGAATAGCTGGCTCCATTACACCCTCAACGGATGAGACAGGCTCTATGATGATAGGAGCGTCAGGAACGGCTTCTTCTGCTGCCGGAATCTCCTCCACCTCTTCTTCCTCAACGATAGGCTCTGCAGGGATGATCGTCTCCTCGACCGCCTCCACTACAGGCTCTGCCGGGACGATGACTTCCTCTTCTTCCTCGACGATAGGCTCTGCAGGGATGATTGTCTCCTCAACCGTCTCCACCACAGGCTCCGCAGGTATCTCAGCAGCGTCATAGATGACGAGATTCGCGAGAACTGTTGTCGAGTAGTAGCTCTTCTGCGTTGCCGGGACAACGGCGCCATCTGCGTAGCTGAGCTCGCTCATCGATGGGACCTCGAAGCTCCTGGCCCTCATCGCGTCATATGCGGAGGCGGGGGATGAGGAGTAGTTCATGAACGCTTCTTCATCGTCTGTGGAGACGAATGCGTATTCGCCGGTCCCGCTGATCGTTGTCCTTGATGTCGGCGTGTAGAAATTGAGGGGGAGGTCTTCCTTCATCACGACATTCGCCCTTCCGTAGACGAGGTAGAGCGTCGGGTCAGCTGTTGTGAATCCTGTCACGGCAAGCACTGAGTCACCCTGGAGGTATACGTCTCCGAACTGGGATGTGAAGGCTTTCATCTCCCCGTTGGTCCTGATGACATATCCGCTCTCGTCTATATCCGAGAGGACGCTCAATGAAGTTCCGTCAGGAGCGAACAGCTCCACATCATCAATATTGCCTTCGCTTATCGTAAGGGCAGGAGATGCTGCCATGAGAAGCGTCATTGATAACAGGATCAGTATTGCCGATAGAAATTTCCTCATAACCACCCTCGCGAGCATATAAGCTCAACTGATAACAGTTTATCACAATAAGAATGAAAAGCACTACTGGTTTCTGAGGGTATAGGCAGGCTTAATCCCCTTTCTTCCATGCCTTTTTCTCGGGAAGCACCGATGACGAGAAATCATGGGCGTTGTAGATGTGCTCCCGCGTGAGCTTGTCGATGTGCGAAAGTTCCGAGATTATGGGCTTGAGCCGCGCCCTCACATTCGTCTGGTCATAGGGGCAGACAGGCTTGACGACTGGTAGGTCATAGCACTCGGCAAGCCGCTTTACGACGCTTTCCCTTGTCTCTATCAGCGGGCGGATTATATGCATCTTGCCGCTGAAGAATTCCTGTACCGGCAGCATCGTCGAGAAGTCCGCCCTGAAGCAGAGGTTCATCATCGTAGTCTCCGCCAGGTCATCCAGATGATGGCCCATGGCTATGAGGCTGATCCCTTGCTCCTCAGCCTTCTCGAAGAGGATCCTCCGTCTGTTCCTCGCGCAGAGATAGCAGTTGAAGCTGCCCTTGAAGGACTCTGGGTACTGGGCCTCTGAGAGTATCTCGAGATCTATGCCCAATGCCTCGAAGTAGGCGTATAGCTCATCCTTCTTGGAGGAGGGGATAGGATGCTCGATCCAGTCTATCATGATGGCCTTGAGCGTGTAGTCCACGGGAAGCCACTTCTTCCTCACCGAGAGCGCGAGCGCCATCGCCAGCGAGTCCTTCCCGCCCGATGCCGCGATCAGGACCTTATCCCCGCCCTGGATCATGCGGTAGTTGTTTATCGCCTTTCCGACGCCTTTCACGAATCTCATCACCCATGGCGGCATGTCCCCCGCGATCAAGGCGCTGTATGGCAGCTTACTTTCCATGGCGCACCTCCTGGAATGCCGCCGCAGCGTCCTCCTCGCTGACATAGGAGGGGAGGTATAGGGCCGCGCTTCTCAGGCTTGCGGAGAACAGCTTCCCGGCCTTCTGGAATATGAGGCCGACATCAGCGGCGTCCGACACGCTTCCGTCAGGGCTCATGATCTGGATATCTGACTCGAAGCTTATCGGTTCGGGGATATCTATCACCACGTCAGTTTCCTTAAGCGATGGGTATTTTCTTTCAAGCGCGTGGAGGATCCTTTCCTCCGCCTTGTACCTTGTCAGTATCCCTTCCGCCTCATCGGATAGTGTCTCTCCTTCCCTGTACGCCATCCATGCCTTGCGCTCCAGAAGCCTTCCGTGCTCGACATCGCGCATCAGCGAGAACGGCGCGTAGGAGGAGAAGCGCTCCTGCATCGAGTAGAACTCGTAGTCATCCTTGAGGTAGAGGTCCTCCGAGGTGATGACGCCTTCCCTGAGCGCCGTGAGAAGCGCCTTCTTTATCATCGCTGTCGCGCTTCTGACGCCTTTGTGCCAGTAGAGGTTCCTGTACATCATGTACTTGGAGAAGAGCACCTGCTCCACGGAGCTTATCGCGCTCTGGTCCAGCACCAGGCGGCCATCGGAGAGGGAGAGGGAAGTGATGATGTAATCGGTATCCTGCCTGCCGTAGGGGATGCCTGCGAAGAACGCGTCGCGCGAAAGGTAATCGAGCTTGTCCGGATCGAGCGTTCCGGAGAGTATCCTCCGGTATATCCCCGTCTCCTTATCATCAGTGGGCGCATCCTTGTCGATTATCAGGGCGCACATCGCCTTGTCCGCTCCCGCTTTCACTATAGCGTCCCCAAGCTCCTCATCCTCCTCTATCAGGTGGCGGGCTATCTCCTCGTGCTCCATCATCGAGAGCTCCTTCAGGGAGTGGGCATAGGGGAAGTGGCCTATGTCGTGAAGAAGGCAGGCTGAAAGGAAGCTCATCATGCCCTTTGCGGTGAAAGGCAGCTCCTCGCTTTTGCGTGAGATAGAGAGAAGCATCTCCCTCCCGATGTGGTAAACGCCTATTGAATGGCTGAGCCTCGTGTGCACGGCCCCCGGGTAGATATGGTATGCCGGGCCGTTCTGCTTTATCCTGGAGAGCTTCTCCACAGCCGCTGTGTCGAGCAGCGCCTTGAGAGCGTCCGTGAATGGGATATTGCCCCAGAGCGGATCCTTCACCGAATGTATGAATCCTTTGTTCAGCAGGTTAAGCGCGTCTTCTCTTCTCATGGCTGAGAAGATAGCATATTTCCGCGTCCCGCACTATAATGCGGCTATGCATAAGAAAGTCCTCATGCCGATCGTCCTCTCCATTGCCGCCGTCCTTCATGCCACAGCTCCTGTATCACCGCAGATCGGGGCCATTGCCGTGTCTGCCGCACAGGGCTCGATAACGGAGAAGGCGCTGAGGGCTTCATCGGAGCCTTATACCGAATCATGGCTTGAGGAATATACAGCCTCCCCATATGTATTCGGGGAGGCGTATTCATCGGTTCTCTCCACCATGCTTCCATTCTCCAACCCCGTCGCGGGAAAGGAGAGGAACGGCGCTGTCGATATCCTCGATCTCGATACCGGAAGCGTCCTCTCTTTCGTGTTCGAGGACGGCATGGTGGCTGCGGTCCTTCCCGTCAGACAGAGCGAAGGCTCCTGAACTGGCCAAGAAGCGATGCGAAGTGCTCCGTTGCCGCTTTTACAGGCAGAGGCGATGCCATATCCACGCCAGCCACGCGCAGCGCCTTGATAGGGGACCTCGATCCGCCGCTTCGGAGGAACGCGAGATAGTCCTCCCTCTCCTTGTCGCCGCCCTTCAGCACCCTGTCCGAGAGCGCTATCGATGCTGATATCCCGGTTGAGTACTTGTAGCAGTAGAAGGCCCTGTAGAAGTGCGGTATGCGCAGGCATTCAAGATCGCTTACCTCCTCGAATTCCATCGCGTCCCCGAAGTATTCCCTCTGCAGCCTTCCGTATTCGCTTCTCATCGCGTCCAGCGTGATAGCCTCATCGCGTTCGGCCATCTGATGGATCAGCAGCTCAAACTCGGCGAACATGGTCTGCCTGAAGAGGGTCGCGACTATGTCATCGAGGTTCTTGCCGATTATGTACGCCTTCTCATCATCGGATGACGCGTGCTCCTTCAGGTAGTGGGAGAGCAGGTTCTCGTTGAATGTCGACGCGACCTCCGCCTCGAATATCGAGTAGTCATAGCACATGTAAGGATTGCTGCGTACCGAGTACCAGGAATGCATCGAGTGTCCACCCTCGTGGATGAGCGTGAACACGGAATCGAGGACGCTCTCCTCATAATTCGTGAGGATATAAGGGTTTCCGGAGTAGCATCCCGCGGAGAAGGCCCCGCTGCGCTTGCCCTTGTTCTCATACCTGTCGACCCACCTGTCCGTGGTGAGGCCCTTGATGAGCGTTGACCTGTACTCCTCTCCAAGCGGCCTGACCGCCTCAGATATAAGCGAGACGGCCTCTTCGTACGTGTGGTGGCTGTCGATGCCGGAGACCATCGGCATATAGCAGTCCCAGTGCCTCAGCTTCTCCTTGCCAAGGACCTTCGCCTTGACCCTGTAGTACTCGTGGAGGGCGGGGAAGGCCTCGTGCACGGAGCTGATGAGGGAGGTGTACACGGCCGTCGGGATATCATCAGGGAACAGGGCCGCCTCGAGGGATGACCTGAATCGCCTTGCCTTGGCTGTGAAGATATCCTCGCGTATGGACGAGGCATAGAGATCGGAGAGCGTATGCTTGTGGTCATCGTATGCCTTGTAGTAGTTCCTGTAAGCCTCTTCCCTTATCTTCTCGTCGCTGTTCTTCAGGAACTTCGCGTATGTGCTATGCGAGAGCTTCTCCCCTGAGACATCGGCGAAGGAGAGCTCGATGTTGTTCAGGTCCATGAAGGTCTTCTCCGCGCTGCCGGATACGGGGGAGAAGAGGCTCATGATCCTTTCCTCGCTTTCCGAGAGGACATGCTTCTTCTCCCTTAGCGTCTTCTTCATCCAGATCCTGAATTCCCTGAAGCGAGGCTCCTTCATCCACTCTCTGATAAGCTTCTCATCCCCGGCCATCAGCTCCGGGCTGAAATATGATATGGCCTCGGAATACGATGCCGCCGCGGCCTGATACGTGCCGAGCCTGCGCTGCACATCCTTGTCCATGCTGTCAGCCTCATATGAGAGGAACGCCCAGTTGCCCACGCGCTCAGAGAGCATCGATGTCTCCTTGATGTACGAAAGGGCCTTATAGAGCGCGTCAGGGGAGGAGAGCAGCGTTCCCTTGAATGACGGGGCCTTCCTGAAGGCCTTCCTGAGCCTCTTCATATCCTTTTCCCAAGCCTTTCCATCCTTTTCAAGAAGTGAAAGATCCCATGTATTCTCGGCTCTCTGCTCCTTTCTCTCTATCATCTCTTCTCCTCCTTCTCTAGCAGCATCGCCATGAGGCGAGCGGCCTTGCCTCTATGGGAGTATCTGTCCTTCTCTCCCTCCGGGAGCTCCGCGGAGATGACCCCTGCCTCCTTTATCCAGAAGACAGGGTCATAGCCGAATCCTGAGGTTCCCGAAGGTTCAAGGGCGATGGCTCCCTCGCAGCTTTCCTGTATGATATACCGCCTGTTCTCATCAAGGATCAGGCATAAAGCTGTCGTGAACACCGCACTCCTGTCCTTGACTCCTTCCATGTTCTTCAGGAGGAGCATGTAGCGATCGCGTGAGGATAGCTCATGGTCTGCCGTGTCGTCCCCATAGCGTGCCGTGTGCACACCAGGCGCTCCTCCAAGAGCCTTCACCGATAGCCCCGAGTCGTCTGATATCACAGGGGCATGGACTATGGAATAGAGAGCCTCCGCCTTTATGACGGCGTTCTCTATGTATGTCGATCCCGTCTCATCCGGATCGAACGCGATGCCCTTGTCCTTGGGAAGCAGGAGCGTGTGGCCTCCCAGCAACCTGGACATCTCGATCCTCTTGTGGTCATTGTTCGATGCGAAGTATAGCTGCATGGACTGAATATAATCGATTTTGCTCATATTTTCACCATAGGCTCTATGGACTTGAGCAGCTGCCGCATGCAGCAGATGTCATTGGAGATCGTGGAGCGCGGCTTGTTGAGGAGCTTTGATATAGCCTTCTGCGTCATGCCCTTGCGTGATTTCGCGGCGATCATCCTGCGCCTGGCGTAGATGCCCTTGGTCCTCCTGTACGCCTTCTCAAGGTCCTCGATCTTCTCCATGTCCGTTTCCTTTGCTATGGCATGGCGAAGGAGCATGAGGGCCTTCCAGTATCTTCCTGCCACGTCCTCGGCCTTCACCCTCTCCTCATAGCTTACCTCGAGCTCATCGTGGCGCAGCGTGTAGAAGCGGTATATCAGGCCCCGGTCCACGGACATCACGCGGGCAACTCCGCTGATGAAGCCTGGCGTCTCGGTATCCGGAAGCGTGAGCAGCAGAGTCAGGAAGCGCCGCCTCGAGACCTTGTCCAGAAGCGCGCCCTGCAAGGCCTCCTCCGCTTCTGTCAGCGCCGGCGTCTCTATACGCTCATCGATGATGCGGCTGATGACGCCTGTCATTCCAAGCGACTCGACCTCGGGATCGGGCGAGGGTAGGGCCTCGCACTCATACGCCGGCTCCTCCTCGTCCGCGATGCTATCGAAGACTGAGGTGCCATAGATATCAGTGGTATCCGAGCATATGATGGCGTCCTCTGTCCTTTCCCTCTTCCTCTTGCGGCTCAGGTATCGCAGGCATCTGTATCGGCATATCTGCGTGAGATAGCCATTGAATGTCAGCCTGGATACCCTGAACGAGTCTATTATCCTGTCGATATCCCTGAGGATATCCATGAAGAAGGCGGACGCGTCCTCCTGCCTCAGGAAGAGGTTGCGCTGCGGTATCAGGTACAGCAGCAGCTTGGTCCTCTCCCTTACCTTGTTCTCGAGCTCGAGCTTCTCCAGGCTTCCCTCTGCCATCGAATTGTAGCGCAGGACAGTTCTGCTGAACGCCCTGTCCTCCCCATCATCGAAGAGCTTGTGCATATCGCCTCCTCTTTCAGCATCAAAAGCTGCAGGAAGCATGCCAAAAAGAACAACTCCTTGATTCGCAAGGAGTTGTGGTGAAATCATTGATCAAGCAATTCTGAAAAGCGCTTCTCAAGCATCCTCTCGGCCTCTTCCGGGGACATCTGCACAGTAGCGCCTGCCGCGTGGATGTGCCCGCCGCCTCCGAGCGTTGCCGCGAGCGCCCCGACATCTATGCCTGAGCGGTGCTTGCTTCTGAATCCTATCTCAAGACCGTCCTTCCGCTCCTTCAGGAATACAACGGCCTTTACCCCCTCTGTCTCCAGGAGCGTCGCGTATATCCCATCGCTGAGCCTCTCCTCTCCCATATCAAGGGCCTGGCGCGCGAAGATCACGGCTCCGTCCAGGGCAGGACGGGCGGAAAGGATTATCGATGCCGCGTCCTTTATGTCCTTGAGCGCCCTGCCATCGTGCATAGTGTCGTAGATGTCATACGGGGAGACGCCCATCGCCGTGAAGTCGGAAACCCTCCTGAGGCTTTCCGGGGCTGTCTTCTCGCTCAGGAAGTGGAAGAAGCCCGTATCGGTCGCGAACCCGATGTATAGGTACTCGGCCATCGCAGGGGTCAGCTCGACCTCAAGCTCACGTCTCACCTGATCCACAAGCAGCGTCGTGGAAGGGGAGAGCGGAACGATGTAGCTGAGGCCTTCCTCCGTGAAGGGCTCTCCCGCGGAGTGATGGTCTATGCATACCGTCTTCAGGCTGCGAAGGGCCTTGAAGGGCTCTCCGGGCCTGTCCGGGGTAGAGCAGTCGAGGACCACAACAAGGGGATCCTTATCTAGAAATGACTGAGGCGCGGAGCGTAGGAACTCCTTCTCGTATGCCTTTATGTCAGAGCGTAGGAATTCCCCCTCATTGAGAAGGAGGCATTCCTTTCCGAGCGTCTGGAGTATCTCCCTCATGGCAAGGGAGGAGAAGACCGCGTCCCCGTCAGGGTTGCGGTGCGCGATGATCACTGCCGCGTCCTTCTCCCTCAGCGCGGAGAGAAGGCGTGGATCAACTGGCGGAAATATACTTGCCGTCATCTGTTATCATCCTGGGCTCTGTGCGGTTTATGACATTATCCTTGTCCACGATGACCTTCGTCACGTTCTTCACCGAAGGGATGTCATAGCTTATGCCAAGCATCAGGTTCTCGACTATTGACCTGAGGCCCCTTGCTCCCGTCTTCTGCTCGAAGGACTGGTTCGCGATCGCGTCGATCGCGTCATCCGTGAAGTCCAGCTTTATATCATCAAGCGCGAATGATGTCTCGTACTGCCTGATTATCGAGTTCTTGGGCTCTGTCAGGATACGCTTTAGGTCGCTTCGCGTGAGGTTGTTGAGCGTGACGTGCACGGGAAGCCTTCCGATGAATTCCGGTATGAGGCCGAACTTCACCAGGTCATCCGGATGGAGCTCCTTGTAAAGGGACTCGAGATCCTTCTCCTCCTTGTTGATGATCGTCGCGCCGAATCCCATCGAAGAAGTAGCGACCCTCTTCTCGATGATCTTGTCCAGCCCGACGAACGCGCCTCCGCATATGAAGAGGATGTTCGAGGTGTCTATCTTGATCATCTCCTGGTTGGGGTGCTTCCTCCCTCCCTGCGGCGGGACGGACGCGACCGTGCCCTCGATGATCTTGAGAAGCGCCTGCTGCACGCCCTCTCCTGAGACATCCCTGGTGATGGAGACGTTCTCTCCCTTCTTGGAGATCTTGTCTATCTCATCGATGAAGATTATGCCATGCTGTGCCCTCGGGATATCGTAATCAGCGGCCTCGATGAGCTTGAGAAGTATGTTCTCGACATCCTCGCCGACATAGCCTGCCTCCGTGAGGGTAGTGGCGTCAGCGATTGCGAACGGCACGTCAAGCTTCTTCGCGAGGGTGCGCGCGAGAAGCGTCTTACCCGTTCCCGTTGGCCCGATCATCAGTATGTTGGACTTATCGATCTCGACACCGGACTCCGCGATGCGCTTCGCGTACTTGACCCTCTTGTAGTGGTTGTACACGGCTACGGAGAGGACCTTCTTCGCCGCCTCCTGGCCGATGACGTACTGGTCAAGATACTCCTTGAGCTCCTGCGGGGTAGGGATCTCCCTGATCTCGGACTCCCCTTCGGATGATGAGGATGATCCTCCCATCTGTCCGAGTATGTCATTGCATGTGTCTATGCAGTTCTCGCAGATAGCGACGCCAGGACCTGATACGAACCTGACGCTTCCATCAAGCGGGCGACCGCAGAATGAGCAGTATTTAGCGTTCCTTGCCATTATTGCTTTCTCATAACCTTATCCACGATGCCATACGAGAGCGCGTCATCTGCATCCATATAGTGATCGCGGAGTATATCCTTAGCTATCTCTTCCTCGCTTCTGCCCGTGTGCTGTGCCATAAGGCGCCTTGTGACCTCATTGATCCTCTGCAGCTCGCGCGAAGAGATTATGATATCGCTGGCCTGGCCCTCTGCACCGCCGGAAGGCTGGTGTATCATCACCCTTGCGTTCGGAAGGATAGCCCTCTTGCCTTTCTCCCCTGCCGCGAGGAGGATAGCCGCCATTGAGCATGCCTGGCCCATGCAGATGGTCGCTACTGGGCAGCTGACGTACTGCATCGTGTCATAGATGGCAAGCCCCGCGGTAACGCTGCCGCCCGGGCTGTTGATGTATAGGCTGATATCCTTTGTCGGTGATTCGCTTTCCAGGAAGATAAGCTGAGCCACCACCAGATCGGCAGTGGCATCGGTGATCTCCCCGTCTACGAAGATGATCCTGTCCTTCAGCAGGCGGGAGAAGATATCGTACTGTCTCTCACCTGTCCCCGACTGCTCTACGACATAGGGGACAAGCGTGTTCATCCTTTCGTTCAAGATTATTCCTCTTCCTTGTAGGCTCCGGCGATGAAGTCGTCATAGCTGACCTTCTTGCCTGCCTTGAATGTGTTGTTCTCCAGAAGGAATGGGGTGACCTTAGCGAACTTCAGGCTGTCGCGGAGGATATTCTCATAGTACTCCTTATCCTCGTCCTTGACGCTCTTGTAGTTCTTCTCCCACTCTTCCTTGAATTCCTCGTCGGATACAGCGAAGTCCTCCTTGTCCTTGATGGCGTCGAGGATGAGCTGGTCCTTGAGGTTTGACGTGCAGGAATCCTTCCACTCATCGAGGAGGGCCTCCTTCGTCGAGCCCTGCATCTTCAGGAAGCTGAGGATCTGCTCCTCAGTGAGCCCTGACTGATGATAGAAGTTCCTCCATGCGTTCTCGAGCTCCGCCGCGAGCATGGATGCAGGGATCGTGATCTCTGTCTTCGCCTTGATCGCGTCAAGCAGGGCGTTGATCTTGTCGTTCTTCATCCTATCCTCGACCTGGCTCTCGAAGTCCTTCCTGATCCCGGCCTTGAGGTCAGCTACGGTCTTGTACTCTTCCTTGATGTCCTGCGCAAGCTCGTCATTCACCTCTGGAAGCTCCCTGTACTTGACCTCCGTGAGAGCGATATGGAGCTTGACCGTCTTGCCATCGTAGCCTGGGACATGGTCTTCTGCCGTGTATGTCTTCTCGACAGTCTTCTCATCTCCCTTCTTCATGCCGATGACATCGCTGTCTATCTTGTAGAAGTTATAGCCTGAGCCGATCGTGAACACGAAGCCCTTGCGTTCTGTTGAAGCGACAGGGTTGCCGTCCTCTCCGATCTCCGCGTAGTCAACCGTGACGATATCGCCATTCTCGGCAGCTCCGTCCTTTGTCCTGACGACGGAGTTCTGCTCCCTCTTCCTCTCGACTTCCTTGTCGACATCCGCGTCCGTGACCTCGACGGATGGGACCTCCACCTCAAGGCCCTTGTACTCAGGTAACTCGAAGCGTGGGTAGATATCATAGACGACGGTGTAGGTCACATCCTCGCCCTTCTTGAATGGGAGGAGCTTCTCCTCGTCCTGAAGCACAGGAGTTGAGAACGCGAGCGGCTTGTCATTGAAATCAAGCGTCTGGATCGTATCCTGAAGATACTTCTCCATGGCATCGAACGAACTCTCTTCCCTGATCATCTCGCCGTATTTCCTCTCAACGACGGATGCGGGTACCTTGCCCTTCCTGAATCCATCGATCTGGATCGTCTTCGCATACTTGCCAAGCTTATCCTGGTAAGCCTTCTCCAGTGTGTCGGCATCAATCGTAAGAGTAAGTGAAGCCTGGGAGTTCTCTAGCAACTTTACGCTTTTCTCAGCATCCATATTTTACTTCCTTCAAACAATATTTCAGAACTATTCTGCTCTAGCTAAGTAAATATACTGAAAAAAAACCGCCATGTCACTAGGCGCAGGGGAAGGGGTGAGCGGACGGAAAAAGGGCCGCATCGCTGCGGCCCTCATGAATCCTGGACTTATCAGAAGTCCATTGACATATCTCCGAACATATCCTCTTCGGTAGGGACTTCCGCATCCGCGGCAGCTGCCCCGCCTCCGACGTTCAGCCCGAGCTGCTGCGCCATCGGCACGAACTCGGTAAGGAACTGGTCCTCGCCAAGACCCGCTACGAGGGCCGGGAGGCTCAGCACCACCTGCGTCTCATTGACCGGTACCTTGAACTCCACATCGACCTCGAACTGGTTGAAGTCCTCGTCCTCGTATACAACGTGGATGGAGTGCTTCTGCCTGAGGACCGTCGCCTCACGCCTTGTGCGAGGGGAGTACTCCTGGCTATCTCCTCCATCTACCGATACCTCAGCCCAGTCCAGTGCCTTGTACGACTGCCCATCGATCTCGATGGTCCTGTTGTCGATATATACCGTGTGCTGCTTGCCGTAGTGATAGAGGAACACGGCAAGGAGGATCACGAGTACGATCACCGCGAGGCGTACGAAGAAGGACAGGTTGAAGAAGTCCTTTATATTCTTCTTGTCGATCATGCCTTTGCCTCCTTCTGCTGCGCTGCGATAGCCTTCGCTGATTCTGCCTTCTCGCGTCTTTCCCTGATCTCGTAGAGCACGAGCGAGAGCGTGATGACTCCGTAGGAGATGAACACGCGGAAGAACTCTCCGATCTGCGCCTGTCCCATCAGCTCACGTCCTGCCTGAGGCGCGAGAATGAACATCAGGTGGAAGAGGATGATGCCAAGGAACACGTTCTTTATCGATGCCCTTGATACCGATGCTCCGCCAACCAGAAGCGCCGCGATGCTGAACATGCCGATCTGCGAGTGGGAGTTGTACGTGTTGAGCGTTCCCATGTTCGAAAGGTAGAGAATCATGCCGTAAGCCGCGAAGATCGTTGAGATCACGATGGCGAGTATCCTTGTCCTCTCGACCTTGATTCCAGCCTCGCGCGCGACCTCCATATCCTGTCCGACCGCCCTCATGTCCTGGCCGAGCTTGGTCTTCCTGAACCAGATGATCACGACGCAGAGAAGCGCGATGAGGATGATGGTCAGGAGAGGGATCTTGACTCCTCCGATAGTCAGGGCCCAGAAGTTGTCTACGGACTGGCGGACGCTGATGAGGTCTATCGTGTTCCTCACGCCGTATCCGCGCGGGAGTATGACCTGGTCGGAATGGAGCGGGATCACAGGTCCCATGCCATAGAGGACGACAAGCTGGTACACGCCGTTCATGAAGAACGAGATCATGTAGCTTGTTATCATCTCGCGGCCCTTAGCCATATTGAGCATCTTTCCGCAGAACCAGCCCAGGAGCGCCGCGATAGGGGTTGCTATGATAGCGGCCAGGAGCAGTCCCGGTATTCCCACGACGTTCCATGCCGTGATGAAGATGATTCCGATCTGGCCGGCCATGGCGCCAAGGGTCATTCCGAAGTTCAGTCCCATTCCTGCCATGATAGGGATCAGGAGGGAGAGGACGAGGAAGCTGTTGCGCATGATCCTCGTTATGATCTGGCTCACAAGATACTGGCCTGAGTATCCCGCGAGCGGAATGCATACCGCGCAGAGCACTATGAAGATGATAGGGACAATGTTGTTCGCAAGGAACTTCCTGATATCTATATCTTTTCTCATCTTGATGCCCCCGATTTCCTTGTCAGGGCATAGAGTATCATGCCGTTGGAGACGATGATCCTCAATACCTCGGACATATCAGTATGGATGATGTTGTTCATGACCGATGGCGTCATCGTGACGATTCCCTGATAGAGTATCGTGCCGATGATGACGTTCGGTATCGACGCCTTGTTCACCGAGGCGCCTCCGATGAGGATCGCGGACACGGCCGGCATGGCCATGTACATCGGTCCCTGGTAAAGCTGGATGAAGCCGTATCCCTGCTGGTAGCAGAGGATGCCGAGCGCGCCGAGCCATGTGGACATGATTACAGAGAGCGTCCTCTGCCTGTCCACCGAGATTCCTGAAGCGCGCGCGAAGATCGGGTTGGATCCGACTGCTGTCATCGCCGTGCCTGTCTTCGTGTGCAGGAATGCCCAGATGATGAATGCGAAGAGCGCGAAGAAGAGTATCTCTCCGAATGAGATCTCGATCGTGCCGACCTTCAGGCAAAGGAAGTTATGTAGGATCTGCGAGTAGAACCCGTCTGTCGAGATCGTTGTCCTCAGCCCGCTTCCTGAATAGCCCCAGACCATTGTCGGTGAGGAGTAGGGGAGGATGAGCCACATTATGGACATGAACGCGACAGAGGAGAAGCCCACGTAAGTCGCGATCATCATCTCGCTTCCCTTGACCCTGTTCAGCAGCTTTCCGTAGCCCCACCCGAAGATGAGCGCGAAAGGAGTCGAATAGAGTATGGCAAGGAGGAACGAGAGAGGTCCCGTGACCCCTGTCTCGATGGAGAGCGTCGCTCCGAGAAGGCCCGAGATGATGCCAAGAGGCAGGCCGAAGTTGAGTCCGCAGCCTGAGTGGATCATCGGAACCATCGCGAGGACCATTATGGAGTTCATGCCGAAGCGGGCGAGGGTATCGGAGATAGACGCGCCGACCCTGATGCCTACGAAAGGCGCCACTATGAAGAGCAGGAGCAGGAATCCCGCGATGATGAGCCTCGGAAGCCCGAATGAAGCAAGGAATGATCTCACCTTTTCCATCAGTTCGCCTCCTTCTTTGATTTGCCGACCATGAGCATGCCGAAATCCTCGCTTGGCCTTGATGCCGGGAGGATGCCGGAGATCGCGCCATCTGTGACGATCGCGATGCGGTCGCAGCACTGCCTGAGCTCCTCAAGCTCGGATGAGATCATGACGATCGTGACGCCGAGCTTGCTGTTGTATTCCTTGAGAGCCTGCAGCACAAGCGCCTTCGCTCCCACGTCAATGCCTCTTGTCGGCTCGGACACGAAGAGAAGCTTCGGCTCAAGGGCGAATGCCTTAGCCAGGCAGATCTTCTGCTGGTTTCCTCCGGAAAGCTCCTTCGCCTTCTGCTTGGATGACGTGCACTTGATCTGCAGCTGCTTGATGTACTTGTCCGTCACTGCCTTGATAGCGCCCTGGTCACGCCACTTGATGAGACCGCCAAGGTACTTCTTGAGGAACTTGTTCTGTATCTGCATGGCAGGGAACGCGATGTTCCACTCAAGGGACTCGTCGAGAAGGAGCCCTACGCCCCTTCTGTCCTCGGAGACGAACGCGATCGATGAGTCAAGGCATGCCCTTGTGTCTCCAAGGGGGATCTCCTTTCCGTTCAGAACGACCTTGCCGCCTGACGGGTAGAGTCCCATGATGCCGTTCGGTATGCCGATCTTGCCCTGGCCTGCGAGGCCGCCGATGCCAAGGAACTCGCCCTTGTGCACCTCAAGGTTGACATCCTTGACCGTCTCGCCCGGCATGTCGACCCAGAGGTTCTTCACCGACAGCACGATATCATCGGAGAGCTTCTTCTCCTCTCTCTTCGAAGATGCCGAGGCGCTTACCTCGCGTCCGACCATCAGCTTCGCCATCTCTGGAATAGAGGTCTTCTCCGCCTCGAGCTCTGAGATGATGCGGCCGTCGCGCATGACGATGACCTTGTTGCAGACATCGAGTATCTCCTGCAGGCGGTGGGTGATGAAGATCACTGCGATGCCCTGCGCGGAGAGGTTCCTGATAGCCTTAAGCAGCATCTCCGCTTCCTTCTCGGAGAGGACGGCTGTAGGCTCATCGAGGACAAGGAGCCTTATCGATGACTTGGATATCTCCCTGGATATCTCCGTGAACTGCTTGTGTCCTACGGGCATCTCCGAGACAAGCATATCTGAATCGAGGCTGACACCAAGCTTGGTGATAGCGTCTATTGCTTTTTTCTGAAGGGTCTTGCGGTCGATTGTATTTGCTCTTGGACCGAATACAAGAGAGAGAACGCTTCTGTTCTCTGGTTCCCTGTTCAGGAGTATGTTCTCTGCTGCTGTGAATCCAGGAAGGAGAGAGAATTCCTGGTGTACCATGCCGATTCCGGCATTGAGCGCATCCAGAGGTGATGCGAATTTCACTTCCTTTCCATCTATGAGGACCTTTCCCCCATAGCCACCCGTCTGCTGTATGACGTCCATACCGAAGAGGATATTCATAAGCGTGCTCTTTCCGGCTCCGTTCTCTCCGACGAGGCCTAGCACTTCGCCCTCTTTCAGCGTGAAGTTGACATCTTTCAGGACAGGGTTTCCATTGTACTCCTTGCTGACGCTCTGCATCTCCAGCAAGGGCTTTGTCATTTCACTCATTATTTCCCCTTATCAACACAGAGAAAGGGGAGGATGACCTCCCCTTCATCCGAGAATTGGAGTATTACTGGAACTCCTTTCCTGTCATATAGAAACACCACTCAGGGATCTCTATATCGGTGTTGCCCATGTAGTATCCTGGGTTACCCATGATGTAGGTATCCTGGTAAACAAGGACGAAGTTATCATAGGATACGCCGGAGGTAGCGTCAACAAGCTGTGATCCGTTCCAGGATGCGCCTGGCGTGTAATCAGAGAATGCCTTCCTGATGTTCCTTACGGATGTGTAGTCGAACTCCTCTCCGTTCATCTGAGCCTCGACAGCCTCGATAGCGAGCTTGCCAAGACCAGCGGATGTCGTGTAGCCATAGCTGTATGCCCATGTTCCGAAGCGACCGGCGCCGCCCTGCTCCGTGATAGCTGCCTCAACCTTGGCAAGGATTGCTGGGAAGTCGCCAGCCTCTGCTGAGAGGTCGATTCCGAGAGCTCCAGGATAACCCATGAGAGGTGATGGGAGGTCTGCCTCTACGAAGTAGCCGCCATACTCCATGAGCTGCCTGAGAAGAGGCTCCGTGTGAGCGTCGTTCGTGCAGAAGAATGCCGTGTTCTCGCCATACTGCTGGATCCACTCAGGCGTCCTCTCGAGGATGTACTGCTGAGCGCCGGCGATTCCGACGTCGGAAGTCGGGTCCGGAGCGGACACGTCAACGAAGCTCATGCCGAGCTCGTTGCAGGTCTGGATCATGATAGCTCTTCTTCTCTGCATCTTCTCCATAGCCAGGTGGCGTGGGAATGAGATGTGGACGAATGTGTCGCATCCGAGCTTGTGTGCGGACTGGATCATCAGGTAGCCGCGAGCGACGAAGTCGTTGCTGGTTACGAGGTCAGCCGCACCGGAGATGAGGTATGGCTCCTCATGTGCCTCGCCTGCAAAGCAGAGGATGTCAGGCCTGACAGCCTTGATCTGGCGGAAAGCCTCAGCTGTTCCTGGGACAGCCTGGTTGACGATGACTGCCTTCATGAGAGGATCGTCGGCAAGGCCAGCGATGACGGAGATCGTAGTCTCCTGCTCTTCCATGAAGTTGTCAGGATATGTCATGTGCTGGATGATGCCGCCGTCTGCTACCGCACCGTACTCTGCGATGAGAGCCTCTGCGCCGCGGAGATCATCCTCGGACTGGGAAACCGTTCCGGTTACGATGCCGATGTGGAAGTCAGCTGCAGCTACCGCCGCGCAGAGAACGACAAGGGCAAGAAGAACCGCGATTGCTTTTTTCATTGTTTCTCTCCTTTGTGTTTTAGTGGATTGCTTAACATTACCATGTAGGTAGATTACTTTCAAGCTTATGCAGATTTATGCATAAGAATGTATATTATTTGCATCGATCATGTCCTGTGCACGGAGCTCACAATAGGGTATCATGATCAATCAGGAGTCTTCGGATATGAAAGATCGTGACAAGCGGGAAGAGATGCTCTCTATATATAAGCCTCTTATACTGACAGAGGTTTCCAAGTACCTGAGAAAGCTCGGCAACCTGGCGGACAGCATGGCCGATGATCTGGAGCAGGCGGGGTCCATGGGCCTTCTTTCCGCGCTTTCCTCGTTCGACAGCTCCAAGTCGCCTGTGCTTATCCCATACCTCAGGCGAGGCATAGACATGGCCATAATGAAGGAGCTCACGGACAACCTGAGGACGATAAGGCAGCCGAGAGAGGTGGTAAAGCGCGCCCGCGCGCTGAAGAGGGCGATGAATGCCAAGCCCGACGCGGGAGAGGAGGAGCTGATGGCTCTCTCCGGGCTCTCCGCCTCTGAGATGAAGAGCGCCAGACTCGGCCTTGACGCTGAGGCGATCGTTTATATCGACGCTGTCCCGGAGGCCGAGAGTTTCGTGCCTGTGCAGGAAGGGTTCGAGGAGGAGATCGTAGGCGGCATGATGATCGATGAGCTCAAGGCCGCCATCGATGCCCTTGAGAGCGATGACCGCTATATAATAAAGGCCTATTCCGGGGCTTTTGGGGAAGAAAAGCGCTCGCTGAAGCAGCTTGCGAGGCATTTCTCCTATTCGCTCTATCTCATGCAGCAGCGTCTTGAGCACATATTATATGCCGTCCGATTCGACCTTGAGGGCTAGCGTTCCAAGCCTTGTAGTGCTAACATCTGATTAGTTTTCGGAACGATGTTCCATTTTCAGAGGTGAATCCATGGCAACGGTCGTCACATTCGGTGAGATAATGGGGAGGATGAGCACTGAAGGGCATTACACGCTCCGCCAGTCGCTCCCAGGGAACCTTGCCTTCTGCTTTGCCGGGGCAGAGGCGAATGTCGCAGCGTCAATCGCGCTTTTGGGAGGAAGCTCCAGGTTCATCACGGCGCTTCCACGCAATGACATCTCGGATGCCTGCATAGGCAATCTTCGAAATCTTGGCGTCGATACATCCCACATCCTCATGAAGGATGAGGGAAGGCTCGGGCTCTACTTTGTCCAGGATGGCGCTAACCAGAGGCCATCGAAGGTCATCTATGACAGGGCCGGGTCCACTCTCTCCATCACCGATGGCTCCGAGTATGACTGGGATGCCGCGTTCGAGGGGGCGGATGTCCTCCACGTGTCAGGCATAACGCCGGCCGTGAGCCGAAAGGCCGCAGAGGCTCAGCTCATGTGCATGAAGAAGGCGAGGGAGCATGGGCTTCTGATCTCCTTTGACTGCAATTTCCGCTCAAAGCTCTGGTCCTGGGACCCGAGCGTCCCGAAGGAGGAGCTTGCGGGGCGCGTTGTCAGGGAGATGATGGAGTATGTTGATATACTCTTCGCGGCGCGCATCGACGCCGAGACGCTTCTCGGCATCCATCTTGACTGCCCTGCGGAGCTTTCCCGCATAGATGAGCAGCCCTATGTGGCTGAGGCTATCGCTAGGAAGTACCCATCAGTCAAGCTCCTCGCGACCACCATGCGCAAGTCGATATCCGCGACGTACAACCAGTGGGGCGCCGCGCTTTATGATATATCTAACGGAGATCAGTATGTATCACCTTGCATAGATGGCAGATACGTTCCTTACGATATCACGAGCATCGTCGACCGCATCGGAGCTGGCGACAGCTTCGCGGCGGGAATCCTCTACGCCTATCTTGATAGCGGGCTCTCGCGCGACATGCAGACCGTGCTTGATTTCGCCACCGCTTCCTCATGCCTCTGCCATAGCATCGAGCAGGATATAAACTACGTGACTAGGGAGGATGTCCTTGCTCTCATGGCGTCCGGCGGGCACGGCACAGTTTCACGATGAAGGTTGACCGATCGGCGATAGGGTGGTACACATATTAGTGCTGGAGCATGGCCGCTCCGGCTTCTAAAGATCCTCTGGGACCGGGAATCCGGGTTTCACGAAGAGACAGTCGTCCGGGCTGTCTCTTCTTTATTGCCTATCGCATCCCTTATGGTTATCCTTTTGCTATAAGAAGGAGAAAATCATGGGTCTTTCATTCTATAGGTGCCCCGTATGCGGCGAGATGGTCCTGATGGTCAAGAAGGCGAAGTGCACGCCTTGCTGCTGCGGCAAGGAGATGGTGGAGCTCAAGGCTGGAGCTGTCGATGCCGCACTCGAGAAGCATGTTCCTGCTTGTTCTGTCTCAGATGGAGTTCTCTGTGTCAAGGTCGGATCTGTCGAGCATCCGATGGCTGAGGAGCATTATATCGAGTTCATCGCTGTCGAGAGAAAGGATGGCTTTGATCTTAAGTATCTCAAGCCAGGCGAGAAGCCTGAGGCCCAGTTCGCTGCCGAGGGAGCTGTCGCTGCCTACGCGTACTGCAACCTCCATGGACTCTGGAAGGCGGATCTTTGAGACGGCTGAGGTGGCTGCTGCCGCCGCTTATCGCGCTTCTCCTAATCTCATGCCAGACTGAGAGGGCGAGAAGCTACACGGAGGAGGAGACGGAGAGGGCGTTCTCCGTCCTTTCCTCCGATATGATCGATTACATCACGCCAGGCGAGGAGATAGACGGAAAGACCATGGAAGGTTATCTTCCATCATCATTCACGGCCTATTCGGATATCGTGCCGCTTTACGATGAGATAGCCTCAGGATACGCCGAGGATGTCGCGAAAGCAGTCTCCCCCTTGATTGAGGACGCGTATCCTGCGGTGAAGGAGGCTATGGCGGCTATCGCCTCATCCCATCTTGTAGCCCTCATCCCTGGCGATACGGCGTTTACAGAGGAGCTGGAGCGCGCTGCGGGGGAGGAAGTGCGCCGCGTGTACCTTTCATCGCTCTCCTCATTGGGCGATGCCCTTTCAGAGGCGTTCGCGTCTCCTTATTCCGTGTTCACCGCCGTGCGCAAGGCCTATTCGAACCTCTCCTCGGTGGGAGGCGAGATGGATATCCCATATCCCGTGCCATTCACAGACTCAAGCCTTTCGTATATCCTTTCGGATGTGCTCTTCTCGCGCCTTGCGGAGGCTGAGAGGGAGCTGAAGAACAGGCCGCTTTCGGACATCGGGTCCCCGTATGCCGTCTTCTGGGAGGTGTGATCTGAATCTTTTCGACCAGGCTGCTGAGAAGGACGAGCCTCTTGCCGCGAGGATGAGGCCACGTACGCTGGATGAGTACATAGGGCAGGAGCATATACTTGGAAAGGGAAGGCTCCTGCGCCGCGCTATACAGGCTGACCAGCTTTCATCTGTCATATTCTATGGCCCGCCCGGGACGGGCAAGACAACCCTCGCTCGTGTGATTGCGAACACGACGCGAAGCCATTTCTCTACCCTCAACGCGGTGCTTTCCGGCGTGAAGGAGCTCAGGAATGAGATCGACGAGGCCAGGGACAGGAAGGCTCATTACGGGATGAGGACGATCCTCTTCATAGATGAGGTGCACCGCTGGAACAAGAGCCAGCAGGACGCGCTCCTGCCATGGGTCGAGAATGGTACGTTCATACTTATAGGCGCGACGACCGAGAACCCGTACTTCGAGGTCAATGCCGCCCTTGTCTCGCGCTCTAGGATATTCCAGCTTAGGAAGCTTACCGATGATGACCTTATGAAGATAGCCTATGCCGCCATATCGGACAGGGAACGTGGCTATGGCAGGTACTCGGTGGAGTTCGAGGATGGGGCGCTTGAGCACCTTGTGTCTGTCGCCGCTGGCGATGCCCGCTCCCTTCTCAACGCGCTTGAGCTTGCTGTCGAGACGACGCCTGAGAGCTTCCCTCCCCCTGATGGCACGAGGATCTATATATCGAAGGAGACAGCGGAGGAATCGATACAGAAGCGCGCCGTCCTCTACGATAAGGAAGGGGACTACCACTTCGATGTGATATCGGCATTCATAAAATCCCTCAGGGGCTCTGATCCAGATGCCGCGCTTTATTGGCTTGCCCGCATGGTGAGCGCGGGGGAGGACCCGCGTTTCATATTCCGCCGCATGATAATACTCGCTGCCGAGGATGTCGGGATGGCAGATCCCAATGCCGTGTCGGTGGCGGTGGCCGACGCCGAGGCCTTTGACCGCATAGGGCTGCCGGAGGGACGCTTCCATCTGGCCCATGCCGCCATATATCTCTCCACATGCCCGAAGAGCAACAGCTCGCTTGGCTTCTTCGACGCGCTCTCAGATGTGGAGAAGGAGAAGGCTGAGGATGTGCCGAACCACCTTAAGGATCCATCGCGTGACAGCAATGGTTTCGGGCACGGGGAAGGATACCTATACCCCCATTCGTACCGCGATCACTGGGTTGCCCAGCAGTATCTTCCGACGGGACTTCAGGGAAAGGTCTACTACAAGCCCTCTGATATGGGCTATGAGAGCACGATACGCGAGCAGGTGATGGAGAGACGGGAAGCGCAGCTTGAGGCTGTGACGGAGGATCTCTATCAGGAGAACCTCACGTTCTCTCCCGGGGACAAGGCGAGGGAGAGATGGATCGCAAGGGCCATGTCTGGGCGCTCTGAGAACCTCCTGAGGCTCTCTAGGAAGCTTTATGGCGGGCTGCAGCTGCCACGGCATGAGAACGCGCTTGTCCTCAACGCGTCCCATGGCCTTCTTCTCTGGCCTCTGATGAAGATGAATCCGGAAGGGCTTTCTGTCGCGGCGGTTCGCTCTGATGGCCAGAAGGAGATAATAGAGCACTTCTCCTCTGAGCTCGATCCGCTTCTGCGTCCCCTTGTCATGGTCGCGGATCCTGCCGCCGCCATTGACAGCACGGAAGAGGGGATGCTCTTCGGCATCATAGCGGGCCGCAACGTGCTCTCCAGGCTCTCCGAGGACAAGACCTTGCTCCTGAAGATGAAGGCGAGGCTGGAGAAAGATGGTCGCATGGCGCTTTTGGAGGCTATCCCATCGCTTTCAGCGAGGCTCTCGGATTTCTCCTCTCCATCCCTGCGCGATAAGCTTGCGGAATGCGAGAAGCGCATCTACTCAAAGGATAACCCCCTCACGTCCTGGGGAAAGGATGAGCTTGAGAAGGCTGTAAGGGATGTGTTTGATGGTGCGGTGATAGAATACGTGGATGATAAGGAGGACAGGCTCCTCTCACGCGCGGCCCTTGAGGCGTTCTACCGCAACAGCTACTCCGATTCAGGGATCGGGGAAGAGGACTTTGTCAGGGAGTTCGAGAACAGGACGGTGAAATGGAGCAATACCGTCGCCGTGATCAGATACGGCTTCTGATCAGCCGTGGAGCGAGATGTTGTCTATGCCCATCACGCGGAACGAGAGCTCTATTATCGTCGCGGATATATCCTCGGCGCTGTAGTGGAAGCCCTGCTCGATCCAGTTGCGCACAAGGCCTATGGCGCCTGAGATGCAGAACACGTAGCGCCGCCTCGTCGTCTCTTCGTCATCGATGAGAAGGAACTCATCGTACTTGTCCATGACAGCGCGCATCAGCGTCTCTCCGAAAGAGCTGTCCACGCCGTCTGTCATGAGCACCTCGACGACCGATGAGTTCTCCTTTACGTATTCCATGAGCCTCGAGAATGAGATGATTATATCCTTGGGCTCCGTTGACTCGACCTTTGGAAGGTGGTTGAGGATATCCCTCTCCATCTCGTCTATGAGATCGCGCGGGCATGAGTAGTGGACATAGAACGTGCTTCTGTTCACTCCTGCCTTCTCGCATATGCTCTTGACCGAGATCCTGTCGAAGGAGTGCGTCTTCAGAAGCTCTGTAAGAGCTTTCTTCAGCATCTCGCGCGTCCTCTCGACTCTTTTGCTGCTTTTTCCTTCCATATAGGAAAGAATTTAAGGTATGGCCGGCCCTGAGTCAATGAAGAGGCTGTGTAGTTTTGGTCACTTGCAGCGATACATCACCACGCTGGCGTTGCCGTTTGTCGGCACCTTGCGCATCTCATAGCGCTCGGGGTAGGCGCGCAGTAAATCCGAGAGCTTGGCAAAGCCATAGGCGTAGGAGTTGAATTCCGGCTTCACGCGCTTGATGTACGTTCCCGCCGCGCTGACGTTCGTGAATCCGTCCTCGTCCTGGTATTTGCCGTTGGCTATGCGGAGAAGCACGTGTATCTCATCGATTCCGGAAGCGATGTCATCATCCTTCTCCTCCTTCGCGCTCTCTTCCTTCTGCCCCTCGTCCGCGCCTTTCCTGCCTTTGGTGCCCTTCTTCACGCTCTTCTCCTTCTTCCTGGGTTCCGAGGACTGGATGTACTCAAGGTAGATGAAGTCATCGCAGGCGTTGCGGAATGCCTCCGGCGTCTTCTTCTCTCCGACTCCGATGACGTATATGCCATCCTCGCGGAGCCTGACGGCAAGCGGGGTGAAGTCGCTGTCGCTCGACACGAGAACCACAGCGTCATAGCGCCCGGTGTGCAGGAGATCCATGGCGTCTATCACCATCGCGATATCCGTGGTGTTCTTGCCGGAGACATAGTCGAACTGCTGCTCCGCCTTGATGGCGAGCCTCTTTATCTCATCTTCCCATTTGGCGAGTATCTGCTTCTTCCAGTTGCCATAGGCCTTCTTCACGATTATGCGGCCATACGCCGAGATCTCATGGAGCATCCCCTCGAGCTTCGCGAGCTGCGTGTTATCCGCGTCTATGAGCACGACCATGCTCTGGAAGTCATTGAATCTTGATTCATTCATATCTTGATTCTAGCAGTTTTTCCCGTTTGGGATAATATCATCGAAAAAGTAAGCAAAAGGTAACCTGAGTTGTTGACTGCAAACTATGATTAGCCTAAACTAACCACGGTGGCAAAGCCATCGGAGGGTTTGATGATGCCATTGAACATGATCGGTACTGGATCGAGCGCTGAAGTCAGGCGCGTGAGCGGAAACGAGGATGTCCGCAGATACCTCGGGAACCTTGGGTTCGTGCAGGGGGCGAAGGTCACCTTGCTTTCAGAGATCGGAGGCAGCGTCATCGTCGGCGTGTGCGATTCGCGCATAGCGATAAACAAGGATATGGCGGCCCACATACTCGTGTGAGCTGATTAGGAGATATATATGACACTAGGTGAAGCAAAGGTCGGGAGCACCGTCGTCGTCGATAGAATCGATGGGGACAGTGCCTACAAGAGACGGATCATGGACATGGGCATAACGAAGGGGACCGAGCTCTTCATCCGCAAGGTTGCCCCGCTTGGGGACCCTGTGGAGATCACGGTCCGCGGCTATGAGCTGAGCGTCAGGAAGAATGACGCTGAATGCGTTCTTGTAAGGTGAGGAGGGGGATATGAGCATAAGGATAGCGCTTGTCGGAAACCCGAACTGCGGAAAGACGACTATGTTCAACGCCCTTACCGGCGCGAACCAGTATGTAGGCAACTGGCCGGGGGTAACGGTCGAGAAGAAGGAAGGCAGGATCAGGGACAAGAAGGGGGAGGATGTCATCGTAACCGATCTTCCGGGCATCTATTCCCTTTCCCCATATACACTTGAAGAGGTTGTCAGCCGCAACTACCTGATGGACGAGGACCCTGATGTGATAATCGACCTGGTGGACGCCACGAACATAGAGCGCAACCTCTATCTTACCACCCAGGTGCTTGAGACGGGCATTCCGGTGGTTATAGCGCTCAACATGGCTGACCTTATCGAGAAGAGGGGATTGAGGATCGACACCAAGAGGCTCTCGATGGTGCTCGGGTGCCCGGTGGTCGAGACATCCGCGCTGAAGAAGACGGGACTGAAGGAGGTCGTGGAGGTCGCTGTAAAGAGGGCTCACGAGAAAGAGATCAAGCTTCCTTCCCAGATATTCCCGGAGGATATCGAGAAGGCGATAGATGAGGTTAAGTCGATGCTTCCTTCCTCTGTTCCGTCAAAGAGCGCGAGGTGGTATGCAGTGAAGGCCATAGAGGGGGATGAGAAGGCCTCAGAGAGGCTTGCACTCCCCGCGTCCGCGTCCTCACGCGTTGCTGAGCTCCGTTCGGATCTTGAGAAGAGGCATGACGATGACGCTGAGTCCATCATCACCGACGCCCGCTATAAGTACATACAGAAGATCGTCTCGACAACGGTCCGCAAGGGCAAGGAGTCGATGAGCGTGTCTGACAGGATAGACAGCGTCGTGACGAACAGGATCCTCGGTATCCCTATCTTCATCGCGGTCATGTTCCTTGTCTATTACGTATCAGTCACGACAGTCGGAACATGGGTAACGGACTGGACGAACGACACGTTCGGAGGCTGGGTCGCGGATCTCTTCACCTCTGGCCTGACGGCTATAGGGGCTGGTGATGTCGTGCAGAGCCTTGTGGTTGATGGAATCGTGGGAGGCCTTGTGGCTGTCCTTGGCTTCGTGCCGCAGATGGCCATCCTCTTCCTGTTCCTCTCAATCCTTGAGGACTGCGGCTACATGGTCCGCATCGCGTTCGTCATGGACAGGGTGTTCAGGCATTTCGGGCTTTCGGGAAAGAGCTTCATACCTCTCCTGATCTCCTCAGGATGCGGAATCCCTGGCATCATGGCGTCCCGCACCATCGAGCAGGACAATGACAGAAGGCTCACGATCATGACGGCCACCTTCATCCCATGCGGCGCGAAGCTTCCGGTCATCGCCCTGATGGGAGGGGTTATCGCGGGTGCCGCGACAGGATATGTCTCCTCAGCATGGGTTGCCCCGACGCTCTACTTCATCGGTATCGTGGCGGTTCTTGTCTCCGCGATAATGCTGAAGAAGACAAAGCCATTCAGCGGCAAGCCTGCGCCATTTGTCATGGAGCTGCCAGCTTACCACGTGCCATCGGCAAAGACCGTGCTGCTGCATGTATGGGAGCGCCTCAAGGGCTTCATCATTAAGGCAGGCACGATCCTCTTCCTCGCTTGCGTGGTCATGTGGTTCCTCGCGGGCTTCGGCTTCGCGGATGGAGGCTTCGGCCTTGTCGAGGATAGCTCTGACAGCCTTCTTGCCGCTATCGGCGGCGCGATCGCACCGATTTTCGCTCCTCTCGGATTCGGAGAGTGGCAGCCTGTGGCTGCGTCCCTTTCCGGCTTCACTGCAAAGGAAGCCATAGTATCGACGATGGGAGTGCTGGCCAATGTCGCGGGAGACACGGAGGATGCCGTGACGGTGGCAGAAGGAGTTGCCATGTGGTTCCCGACAGCAGTAGCCGCCTTCAGCTTCCTCCTCTTCAACCTGCTTGACTCGCCATGCCTCGCGGCTATCGCGACGATGGCGCAGCAGCTGCAGTCAAGGAAGTGGTTCTGGTTCGCGATACTCTTCCAGAATGTCTTCGCGTACTGCGTGAGCCTGATCTTCTACCAGATCGGAATGCTATTTATCGGAGGCGCGTTCACACTTGGCTCTGCGGTTGCGCTTGTGCTTCTTGCCGTGATGCTCTTCCTGCTGTTCCGCCCGGATCCATATAAGGACCAGAAGGTATACTCGAAGAGGTCTGTCCAGGCGACAGCTGTATAGATAATATTATAGGAGGCGGGCGTTCCGCCTCCTTTGGAGGTTTTATGGCTGACATAGTGGTTGTTCTCCTCATCGCTGGATACTCTGCGTTCCTGATCTACAGGATGCGCTCAAGGAAGAAGAAGAGCGGATGCGCGGGCTGCTCCTGCTCATCGTGCTCTTCCTGTTCCGGCTGCTCTTCCGAGTATGTGGAGAACATCATAAGGAAGGCCAAGGAGGAGAGAAATGGGTGAAGGCGGGACCTCGATGTTCTACCTCGCCGCTGTCCTCATAGTCCTGTATCTTGTTGGGGCAGGGATATACACGCTCTGCCTGAAGATACGCAAGAGGATAAGGGAAAGAAGAGGCGAATAAATTGGTTGATATCATCATAATCGCGGTTGTCTTCGTCCTCCTTCTCTTCGCGCTCCGCTCAAGCGTCAGGCACTTCAAGGGGGAGAAGACCTGCTGCTCCGGCGGCAGCCGCGAGGTGAGGGAGAAGCGCCTGGACGGCCCTGTGCTGGGAAGCTTCAAGGTGAGGATTTCTGGAATGCACTGCGAGAACTGCGCGAAGCGCGTGAAGGGGAATATCGATAAGATAGACGGAGCTGTAGCCGATGTCGACTGGCAGTCAGGGCTTGCGAATGTGAGGTACGACAGGACCATAGACGAAAGCGTGCTACGCGATAGCATACAGATACTCGGATACAAGGTTGAGTCGATCAGCGTAGGCAAATGAAATGGAAAGGATAGTCTCTGATTCAACGGGCTATCCTTTCTTATTCTCTCTCAAATTAAAAATTGACAACTGTATGCGGGGGGGGGGTATAATCCTTGTAGCTATAAATAGTTATGGGGGTTGGAATGAAACGTAACTTGTTTGCTGCCGTGGGTATGCTGCTCATTATTTTCTCGTTTATCGCGTGCAATAATGATACCCGCTCTCTTGATCGGGAAGCAGCTGAGACAATAGCCGAGGAACTTGATCCAAGGACTCTTGTTGAGAATGTTCTCAAAGATGGTGAGAAAGATGGCATTGATATAGCCTACGATTTGAAGGCTGTAGATGAGAGAGCTAAACTTGATCATACTCATGTCCTTGAAGTTGCCATCGCATTCAGCGGCTATGAGTATAGCCGAGGGATCACGATAGATAGCGGAAGCATCATCTACACGTTCTACGGAACGATGAACGGAAGCCGCTTCTCCTCACATTCGTATGAACTGAGGACCGTAAAGCATATGGTGATTTCGGGGACAAGCAGTGAAGGGCCTGTGGATGTTGAGCTCTCTATAGATGCACGTGACGGAGCTTCCGGTACGAACTATAGCGTGTCTCTCGGCAATGATAAGGAGACAGGTGAGACTATAGCAACAGGTGCTCCATCTGTTGCAGTGGCTATACCTGATGGAGAGCAGGTCAGATTCGTGATCGGTGGAACAGAAGCAGAGATTCCTGCGGAAGAACCTGCACCAGATCCAGATCCGACACCTTCATGGCAGATTTATGGCTTTGCAGGAGGAAATGGAAGCGAGAACTCTCCGTTCATCATCTCTGATATCACGCATCTGAACAATCTGCGGACGAATGTCAGCAAGGGAACAAGCTTCAGCGGAAATCATTTTAGGCTTGATGCTGATATCGACTTGAGCGGTGAATCAGCATTTGTTCCTATTGGCAATGCATCCAGGCTTGGCGGGATTGTGTCCGGTTCTATATTCAAGGGCATGTTCGATGGAAACCAGCATAAGATCATCCTTCCTGATATGACAGCGTGGGAAATTACCGATGATACTGAAAGCTCATTCGGCCTATTCTCCGCGGTGTCTGGCGCTGGCTCGGGAGTCAAGAATCTTACTGTTTCTGGAAAGCTTGTCTCAAATAGCGAAAGCGCTGGAATGATCGCGGGACTCATTTCCGATGGCGCGGTAATAGAGAACTGCACGACTGAAGATGGAAGTTCAATAGAAGCTGCGGAGGCTGGCGGCCTTGTCGGAAGGATGATGGGTTCAGGCAGTATTTCCAAGTCAACGAATAATGCTGATGTCACTGCAACAGCAGGCAAGGCCGGAGGACTTGCTCATTCGGTATATTACCCGTCAGAATCTTCATCCTTGGTGATTGCTGAGAGCCATAATACGGGTAACATCGTCGGCCAGTCTTACACCGGAGGCCTTGTTGGAATCGCTACAGGCGTTGATATCTCAGGATCAGACAATAGCGGAAGCGTAACCGCATCAAAGTATATCGGAGGTCTTATCGGTCGTCTTAATCCAGATTCCACTATGACGGGCTGTGAGAACACAGGTGCGGTGTGCACACCTTCTGAGCCAGGTGATTATAGTATATTCGGTGGTCTTGTCGGAGCGATTGGAGGCACCGGCAAAGACTGGAATATCGTTACGATTTCCAGTTCAGAGAATAATGGTACATTCAGCTTTGGGCAGAACGCTGTGTCTGCAGTAGGCGGCATTGTCGGACTCGAGGAGTCAAGCTCGAATGGTGGCAAGACAAAGGAAATAACTATCTCTGGCAGTTCAAATTCCGCTGATATTGATTCAAATGGAGAGTCTAGCATAGGTGGAATAATCGGAGTTGCCGAGGGTAATCTCGAAATAACGGAAGGAACAAGCAATAGCGGTGATATCAAAGGAAAAGCAAGGATCGGCGGCCTTGTTGGATATGCTGGGGATTCCGTGGTTATATCAGGGAGCAGCAATACAGGAGCAATCTCCGGTGAGTCAGCGCTCGGAGGCCTGATAGCTTATGCTCCTAGCGATAATATCGAGATATCGAATTCAGAAAATGAAGGGAATATTACAGTCATTGAGGGTGATGGCGATGGTAGGTATGCTGGAGGTATAGCCGGACATATCTTAAATGCAGCATCAGTATCGATCACGGGCGTATCGAACTCCGGAGATGTTTCAACAAGAAAGGAAAGCGGTGAGTATTTTGGAGGAATAATAGGCGGATTGTTCAGCAGCAAGTCAGTGAGCATCACAGCTGATAATTCTGGATCTGTCACATCCTCTCCTTCTGCCGGTGCCGGTGGAATCATAGGGTACGTTGCTTCGAATAATGAGTCGATTACCGTTAGCTCAAGCAATAATTCCGGTAATATAACAGGCGGAAGCGGTGCTGGTGGCATAATAAACAATTCAGCGGCAAATGGCCTTAAGATTATCGGATGTACAAATACTGGAACAATTGAAGCAAAAGGATATACGAATGCTGAAGGTAAATTTGTTACAGCCCCTGCAGGAGGAATCATAGGAGATGCAAGTGCTTCTCCTTCCCTTTATATTGAGAACTGTATCAACGGAGAGGAAAACGGGGAGAGCGGCAGCATTACCGGTATGAGCCGTGTCGGTGGCATTGCCGGCGGAATCCTCCCGGAGGATACGACAATCAAGGGTTCAACGAATCATGGATTGATAACCGGAATATATCGAGTAGGCGGTATAGCGGGGCAGACCTCGACAGGCAACACAAAATTCGAGAATTGCCACAATACGGGAGATTTCACGAATGTGCACTCATATGAATCAGTCAGCCCGACTGAGACTCGCTACGGTGGCATCATTGGGCTTGCTAATGGTCCTGTTAAGATAATGAATAGTAGTTCATCAGGAAAGGTTTCCATTAATCCTGTGTATTCCTTGAACCCTGTTGCCGGAGGACTTGTCGGTACAGCTTCAGGCTCCATGACTATTTCCGATTCCTCTTCTCAGATGGTTTTTGAGGTTACGGATGACACTGTAATGGGTGGCCTGGTTGGTAGGAATAGTTCTGATACCATTTCCACCTTTGAACGTTGTGATGTAACAGGAGAAGGAATTGAAGTATTGGTAGGCTCAGGCGAATCAAAAGTTGAATTTATAGATTGCACTTTGAATGATGCTAGTTATCCGACAGCATAATGCAGATTAAATGCAAAGATATGGGGCTCAGTTTTCACTGGCCCTATATCTTATCAGATTATTTCGTTATCTTATCAAGGAATACCTGTATCTCATTAGCCCTTGCCGTCTCGGACGGAAGCGGATTGGCCTTCGTCGCGTATACAGCCAGCGCGTACTGGCAGAGCATCGCGGCTTCCTGCGCGTCGGAGAACTCGCCAAGAGCTACTGCGGAGTAGAATGGGGTGGTGTTCCTTCCATCCCTTCCCTCATAGTACTTCATCTTCTCCGTAGGCACTGTCTCCTTTGCGTAATCCTTCTGCATCTTATCAAGCTCCTTGGCCCTCTTGGATGCGTTCCAGTCACGGTCATAGAGCTGGTTGGCAAGCTCAAGGTAGTTAGTGAGGTTGAGCCTGCTCACGTTATCCTGGGTGTCTATGCACCTTCTGATGTAGCTTATCGCGTAGTCCTTGTCACCGAAGCTGATAGGGGATCCAGGGAGCTGGTTGTAAAGAAGGGAGAGCACGTACCAGGCGTCTGACATATCGGCATTGAAGTCATTCTGCACCTTCTCCACAAGCGCCCTCATCGGCTTTGCCTTCGAGAGGCTATTGAGCGGTCCGTTCACCTGTCCGATCCTTCCGATCGCGGACGCCTGCCAATGGTAGCCATCCGGAGTCTCCTCGATAGCCAGGGAGTCCTCGGCATACTTCTGTGCCTCCCCGTATCCAGCAAGGCGGGCGTCCTTGTCGCCCTTATCAACACCGTCCGTGATGTAAAGGACCGCGCGTGAGAGCCTCCAGAGTATAGCCGCCTTCTCGCTGTCCGTCTCGGCGTTATCAAGAGAGGAGAGAAGGTAGTCCCTGTCCGCCTCATATGCCTCTTCATGGTAGAAGAGATCATCGCTTTTCTTCGCGTCGAATGCGGCGAAAAGAGAGCATCCGAGCGCTACGATCATGATTGTCAGCAATAGTTTTCTCATATTGACCTCAGCTCAAAGATACCATAAAGAGGGGAGTAATGCCACGTGAAGGGACCACATATATAATTCATTGCAATAAAAGGAGTTGAAAATTAATCCAAATTTTATTCAAAGATGTATTGACAAATAATCCCCTTTCTGCGATATTCCTATGAGGTTGCATGAAACCACGCTTTCCGGAATGGAGGGAGTAGTTCAGTGGTAGAGCGGCAGATTGTGGATCTGCTTGTCGCGGGTTCGAGCCCCGTCTCCCTCCCAACTG
>CALXLT010000037.1 GCA_944389275.1 uncultured Spirochaetaceae bacterium | reverse complement strand
TAGGAACAATGAAACGTTTTCTTTCAGTTGCTTTGGTAGTTCTTCTTTCCGTATCTTTCCTCTTCGCGGGTGGATCGAAGGAAGCTGCAGTCCAGGATGATGGTCCTGTGAGGATGGAATGGCTTGTCAGCCAGACATCCGCGGAGGTCAATGATGATGCGGAAGTCGTCAAGATGATAGAGGAGAGGTTCAATATAGACCTGAAGACGTGGTATGTGGATGCCGCTCATTTCTGGGAGAATCTCAATGTAAGGTTCGCGGGCGGCGAGATGCCTGATGTGTTCGTCATAGACAATACATCGATGCTCGCGCAGCTTGTCGATGGCGGAGTCGTTGCAGAGCTTCCTATCGAGACAATCAGGGAGAAGGCTCCTAATTACGCTGCGTACTGCGATACTCACAACGCTACCGGGGACATCTGGACAACGATGCTCTATAACGGCAAGAACTATGGCATCGCGAATCCTATGGAAGCTGTCCCTATGGCTCTTATCTGGAGGAAGGATTGGCTTGATAACCTTGGTCTTGAGGTTCCTACCACCCTTGAGGAGTTCGAGGCAGTTCTGACCGCATTCGTCGAGCAGGACCCTGACGGAGATGGCAAGGCCGATACCTCAGGAATGGCTGAGAGGACGTTCAACGCTATCTTCGGCGCATACGGGCTTCGCTGCGTGACCGGCGCAAAGCCAGGCTTCAAGGTAGAGGAGATGCAGCTGGGAGAGGATGGTGTGCCATTCTTCCCGTACATCAGGCCGGAAGCGAAGGAAGTCCTTGCTCTTCTCAATGACTGGTATAACCGCGGGCTTATCGACAAGGAATTCATAACCGGTGAGAACCATGGCGGATACAACTGGCTTTCGCACGCGTTCATGAACGGGCAGATCGGAGTCACATGCGCTCAGCCTTATCATTACCTGACTGCCAGCACCGATACCCAGGATACGGGCAATTACGGAATCTGCATGAAGGAGTTCAAGGCCCTCAATCCTGATGGCGACATCGTGTTCGGACCGGCTCCTATCGGACCTGATGGGAAGTCTGGCACGGAAGGCTGGAACAAGACTGGTCGTCTTACTGTCATCTCTACCAAGTGCGCGGAGGATCCTAGGAAGGTTGACGCGTTCCTCGCTATGCTCGACGCATACTACAGCGATCCTGACTATGCCCGCCTTGTGAACTATGGCATCGAAGGCAAGCATTTTGCCAAGACTGACTATGGCAACATAAGGCTGATGGAAGGCACGGAGCTCAGGCAGGAAGGAGTGCTTCAGGTTGATTTCGGCAGCACCGCGTATTTTGCGGAGAATGTCGATGCGACCAAGACGAAGTTCGGCCATGAGGTCACGGGTAACGGATACTGGAGATACAACGTGCCGGCATGCGAGGAGTTCTCGAGCGTCATCGCGACTCTCGATACCCTTACCGAGCAGGCCTATTTCGACATGATCACCGGAACGAAGCCGATTGATTACTTCGATACTTTCGTCGAGCAGTTCAACGCCGCTGGCGGCGCTGCTGCCGAAAAGGCTGTCCAGGAGCTTCAGGCTGCCAAGACAATGTAATAAGCTTGCATCCTCCTGCGCATTGCAGGAGGGTGCTTATCAGGAGATTTTCTTTATGGGAAATAGAAGACTTGAGAAGACAAGAGGGAACAAAATGTGGAATTTCCGCGAGCATTACATAATGCTGATTCCCGGCATATTGTTCTTTCTTGTGTTCTGCTATGGGCCTATGTATGGCCTTGTGATCGCTTTCCAGGATTTCTATCCGCTCAAGGGTATAGCAGGAAGCAAATTCGTAGGCCTGAAGCATTTCGAGGAGCTTTTCACTAATCCGTTCTTCCTCTCGGTGCTGAGGAATACGCTTATAATCAGCCTGTATAAGCTGCTTATCTGCTTCCCGGCACCTATCATATTCTGCCTTGCGCTCAATGAGATAAAGAGCCATGGCTTCAAGAAGGTCGTGCAGTCCATATCATATCTGCCGCACTTCATCTCCTGGGTCGTCGTATCCGGAATATTCCTTGAGTTCCTCTCTCCTTCCCGCGGTCCTGTGAACATCATCCTCAAGGAGCTTGGCTTCGAGCCTATATTCTTCGTTGCCGATCCGAAATACTTCAGGTCGATCCTTGTCATCACCGATATGTGGAAATCCATTGGCTGGGGCTCGATCGTGTACCTTGCTGCGATAACCAACGTTGACCCGGCGCTGTATGAGGCTGCGGAGATGGATGGGGCAGGGCGCATCAAGCAGATTATCCACGTCACGCTGCCTGCCATCATGCCGATCATAACGGTCATGTTCATCATGGAATCCGGAAAGATCCTCAATGACAGCTTCCAGCAGGTATATAACTTCCTGACTCCTACGACATATGGGGTGGGAGATGTCATATCCACATTCGTATACAGAATGGGAATACTGAACATGCAGTATAGCTTTACCACCGCGGTTGACCTGTTCAAGAACACGGTGTCATTCATCCTTGTCGTCCTCACGAACGCTATAGCGAGAAGGACGAGCGACTATGGATTGTGGTGAGGTGAGAAGATGAAGAGCAAGAACAAGATAAGGAAGACAAGGGAAGATTATATCGTTGATTTCATCGTGTATTTCATCGCGATCGTCGTCGCCATATCGATAATCCTGCCGTTCATGCAGGTCATAACGATATCGATGAGCCCCGCGCACGTCGTCAACAGGAACGGCTTCCATCTCATACCGCATGAGTTCGATTTCTCCGGCTATACGAAGATCATGTCGGATGACAACTTCTGGCATAGCTATCTGAATACAATCATAAGGGCAGTCGTGGGAACGCTGCTAAGCGTAACGGTTACCGTGCTTACCGCGTATCCCCTATCGAAGACAAAGCTTCCGCATAGAAGGGGCATAATGCTCTTTATCGTATTCACCATGTACTTCTCGGGAGGAATGATCCCGACCTACCTTCTCATAAAGAACCTGGGCCTGCTGAATAACTTCCTCGTATATCTTCTCCCCTGCATGGTGACAGGCTTCGCGCTGATCATAACCAGGAACTTCTTCATGACGATTCCTGACGCGCTTGAGGAATCCGCGAAGATGGATGGCGCTTCCAACTTCACGGTACTGCTGAAGATATACCTGCCGCTTGCCACTCCTGTCATGGCCACGATCGCGCTCTGGTACTGCGTGCAGCATTGGAATTCCTGGATGGACAACATGCTCTATGTCTCTGACCAGCATCTCTATGTCCTCCAGTATCTCTTGCAGACTATACTCAACAGCGGCCAGACGCCTGATATGGAGCAGGCTGTTGGAATAGTAGTCCATACCGAATCGCTGAAGATGGCGGCCCTGGTGCTTTCCCTCATACCTATCGTGTGCCTCTATCCGTTCTTACAGAAATACTTCATAAAGGGTATGATAGTAGGATCTGTGAAGGGTTGATCTTGGATGCATGGAAGGAAGGATGATAGCAGAAGTTCTTGGAGGGGAAGGATAAGATTCCCCTTTCTCGCAGGCCTGCTGTTGGTCGATCTTGTTGCGATCATCCTTCTTTCGCTATTCAATTACCGGGTCTTCTATATAGAAAGCCAGAAATCATATGAGGAGAACTTCATCTCATATGAGAGGAATATCACGCGCATGGCTTTCAATAACATCGAGAACCAGTTCCTCTCATACATGAGGATCCCAGATTTCTATTTCGCGGCGGTACCGCAGAATGAGGCGATGCTGAAGGCTCAGAAGGAAAGCATCATCGGGGATCCTGAGAGCATCAAGGCGCTTACGGACGTGCTTTTCATGATCCAGGGGAATTATCCTTATCTCTACAGCATGGATATCTACTATGAGGGGACGGGAACGGTCGTGACCGGTTTCGGCAACGTCCATGAGGCTGACGAGGATAAGCTCCTGGAGTTCTGCCCTTGGCTTGGGATGATCGACAGTGCGGATCAGTCATGCCTCATCCCGATGGGGGTGAATTCCTATCCGACGCAGGAGCCTGTGATGACTTATGTCCGCAGGATCAATTCAGGAAGCGGATCGATATATGCCGCGCTTCATATAAACCCGCGTGTCGCTTCCGTCTTCATCTCCGAGGATGCGATCCATACGCTGATGATATTCGCCCCAGATGGGCGCCTGATCTATCCTGGCCGCGATGGGGATCTTCTCTCCGATATGCCTTCGATTGCCAATGATATCGAGGAGAAGATGAACATCAGCGGCGAGGACCGCGTGGTGTTCTCTTACGCGTTCCCTGAGACCGGGCTTCGCTATACCTATTTCATAAACTACAGCTTGTTCAGGCAGCTTGGAATGGAGCAGGATAGGCAGCTTCTGGCCCTTTTCGTTGTCTCCATATTCCTCAATATACTTGTGCTCAGCTCCCTTTCCTATTTCAACTATTGCCTCTATAAGCGCAATATACGCCGCTTTTCGGAAGATGCTGGAATACCGGTATCAGGAGAGGGGGTTGACGCCTCCCTCTCGTCAATGGCGGCACAGATAATGAATCTGCACCATACTGCGCAGTCCGCGAAGGAGCTTCGCATGATAAACATCGTGAGGGGGCTTGTCCTGAGCAAGGATGGAGAGAAAGCCTACCCGCAGGTCTATGGCCATTTCCCTGGCTGGTACGTGCGGTGCTTCATCATAGAGGCGGAAGGCAGGGAAGGGGATCTGATGGCCAATATGCTGAGCGAGCAGTTCAAGGCGGAGAACGAGGAAGGAAGCGTTGGCGTGCTATGCACCTTCATAAGCCCGAAGAACACGGTGGTGCTCGCTGTCGTGGATGAGGAGAAGCACCTACTGGATGAGATAACGAGGAAGATCATAGTCCTTGCAGGAGACCTATATGTGGATGAGGGGAAGCTCCTGCCCCTTGCCGGCAACGGCTTCCACGAAAGCTTCCTTTCTGCCCAGGAAGTGGCCCGCTACAGGTTCCTCCTGCAGGCCCAGGTCCTCTCCTATGATGGCCTTGGCATAGATGGAAGGAAGAGCAGCGGAAGCCATTCAAGGGCTGTCGAGCAGCTTGAGAAGGACCTGAACAGCCAGCAGCCTGAGTCTTTCATGGCGCATCTCTCCCCATTGCTTGAGGATCTCAGGGACGGTGGATTCACCATCCAGTACTGTATTTCAGTGCTTTCTGACATAGCGGTCGCAGCCTATGGCTACATGCTTCGTAGCCAGCTCGATACATGGATCGTATTTGGCTATGATATAAGGGAATACGCTAAGCAGATAGATAGCATTGACTCATATCGGGAATGGATGCACCAGGTAATCGACACGATATACCGCAGCATAAGGGAACGCGATGAGAATGTTGATTCTGATATCAGGCAGCAGATCGAGCTCATCATCAGCAAGGAGATAGAGAATGATATCTCCCTATCCCTTATCGCGGACAGGCTTGGCATGAAGCCGTATGAGCTGAGCCGTACGTTCACGAAGATAATGGGCAAGAACTACATTGACTATATAAAGGATAGGAAGCTCCTGAAGGCCATAGAATTCCTCAGAGGGGGTATGGCTGTACAGGATATCGCAAAGAGGCTAGGGTATAGGTCACCGCAGTACTTCATAAGGATATTCAAGGAGAACTATGGCACGACGCCTTACCAATATAGGAAAACGGTGCTTGATGCAGAGGAAAGATAAGAAGATGGATCAGCCATCAAGGAAGAGCGCCAGGATCGGTCTTCTGGAATCAAGCGGGGTGTATTACCGGCGCCTGCTCAGGAGCCTTCTGATATCATCATCGATCTTCGCCGTGATATCGCTTGCTATATTCTCCATTGTCCAGATACAGTTCTCCGGCCTCGAGGATCGGTCAAACGAGGTTCTATACAACAGCCAGAGCAACCTGCTGAATGTCTCGGTGCAGTATATAGAGCAGACCGTGGCCTCTGTCGATACATACGTGCTTGATTCCTGGATGGATGACAGCACGGAGATGAATTGGCGCTATTACAACACATCCAGGCTCTATCGCTGGCTAAGCTCCTCCTCTTCGAGGATGGGAGGAGTCTCATACATGCCTGTCCTGATCGGCAATGCGCTGGGAGGCATGGTCATAACGCCGACGGGGACCTGCACGATTGACTACTACTTCAGGGAATACGCGAATCTGCCTAAGGAGAGTGAGGAAGGGATACGGGAGATGCTCCGGACAGGGAGCACAGGCGTCGGGCTCTTCCCTGTATACTCCGATGAAGGGATCATCCAGGATCTCTATATCGCGTATCCATATGTATCGGGAGAAGGCAATTCTATAATGCTCACGAGGCTTTATCTGTCCCGCTTCTTTGATATCGCGGAGAACCAGTATCCCTATATAATGCGCGCGGATGGCACCGTGATCCCGTTCAGGCTCGGAGCTGAGTCAGAGGAGATCGCCAAGGCTATAGCAGCTGGTGAGGAGGAAGCTTACAGCTCATACATGCCGAACATGCTCCTGCAGTATGTCTCGTATTTCCAGGCTGATAATCTCGTGCTGTTCTTCATAGCCTGCTGGATAGTCCTGATAATAGGCTATGGCACACTGCTGTACCTTCTTGTATTCCGGCAGGCTGGCAAGCTTTATCGTCCGCTCTTCGAGGCCCTGTCCTCAGATAGCGATGATCTGGTGATAGACAGGGACACCGATGAGCTTGCATTGATCAAGGAACGCAATGAGATGCTGCTGCAGCTTGCCGATAGGCTGGACAAGGCCAACAAGGAAGCTCTTCACTATGCGACGATAAGGGCGTACCGAAGCCTTCTTGAGGGAGCTTCGGGGAATGGAGAGGATGATAGCCTTGAGTATGCAGTATCGGTTATCAAGTTCCGCGATCCAGGAGAAGGTTCAGGCAACCTCGTGTCATTCCAGCTCATACTCCAGATAAAGGAATGCGAATGGCTTCACTATGTACCGTTCGGCTTCGATCGCTTTGCTGTCATCCTGCGAGCCGGTGATATGGCTGATGCGCGCTCTAAGCTGCTGGACATAGTCCATAGCATACCGGAAGATGCAGAGGCGTCCGTGGTCCTGAGCAGCCTTGTGCGGGGCAAGAATAACCTGCATAAGGCCTATAAGCAGTGCCAGGAGCTTCTCTGCATCATTCCAAGCAGGCAGACGCAGCAGATAATAATGGCCGATGATGCCGCTGCTCCGGATGATGGATACAGCTTCTCTGCCGATGAGGAGGCCGTGCTGATCAATATGGTGACATCCGGCAACCCCGAAAGCCTCCGTCTCTTCGATACCATCGTCTCCAGGAACATGGATGCTGATATCTCTGGAGAGACAAGGCTCAATTTCTGCCTCTGCCTTGCTGCGATGATATCAAGGCTTTTCTCTGATCTGAGGACGCGGCCTGTGGATCTGATAGGGGAGGACATCGATTACGGGGCTTTTTATCAGGATATGCCTGCTGATGAGATCATCAGGCGTATACGCGATATACTTTCAAAGACAGTCGCGGCCGTTGCCAGCAGCGCGGATGAGTCAGATGCGAGGATGCTTTCCCAGATGAAGAGATTCATCCATGAGAACTACATGAGGGATATAGGTCTTCAGGACCTCGCGGATGCCTTCAACATAAGCCCGAAGTACTGCGGGATGCTCTTCTCCCGCCTGAGCAACGACACATTCAGGAATTACCTCAACCTCTATAGGACCGAGGAGTCCAAGAGGATGCTGCGGGAGGATCCCTGCATAAAGATCCAGGACCTTGCGAGGATGGTAGGCTTCAACAGTCCCAACAGCTTCATACGTGTCTTCAGCAAATATACAGGCATGACTCCCAAGGCATATGCAGAACGTGCCGGCGAATGAGGCATTATGGGTACACAAGTCCCATATGTACATCATTTTGCTGGGATATTGGGTATGAGATGGCATTTTGATGATTTACATCTCGGCATTTCCATCGGAGAGTTTTCTCAATAAGGGAGGCAACGATGAGAAATCGAGAACTTGATGGTACCGCTAAGAGATCGCTTGGTACCAGGTTCAGACGCGACTGGGATCTTTATCTCCTTCTGCTGCCCGGTCTGCTTTGGTTCCTGGCCTTTGCATATAAGCCTATGCTTGGCCTTGTGACGGCTTTCTATGACTATAATATCTTCCGTGGCCTTGCCGGTTCCACATTCGTTGGGATGGACAATTTCAAGGAATATGTTACAGGCCCTGATTTCCTCAGGACCGTGAAGAACACGGTAATGCTCGCGCTCTGGCAGATGGCTATCTGCTTTCCTATCCCTATCGTGCTTGCCATAGCCGTGACGGAGATGAAGAACAAGCTCGTGAGCAAGATGACGCAGACCGCGACGTTCCTGCCGCACTTCATCTCGACTGTTGTCGTGTGCTCGATCGTCATCAACTTCCTTTCCCCGAGTACGGGTATCTTCAATATCATAAGGAAGCAGATCGGTCTCGATCCTATATACTTCATGGTCAAGCCTGAGTACTTCCGCCCTATATATACGATCATGACGCTCTGGCAGAATGCCGGATTCGATGCGATTGTCTATATCGCCGCGCTCATGGGCATCGACACCCAGCTTTATGAGGCTGCCATTGTCGATGGTGCAGGCAAGTGGAAGAGGATCCTTCATATAACAGTGCCTGGCATCCTTCCGACTGTCGTGACGATGTTCATCCTCAAGGTAGGAAAGATGGTCAAGGTCGGCTATGAGGCCATCATCCTTCTCTATCAGCCTTCGACATACCCAGTGGCTGATGTCATCTCGACATATTCCTACAGGATAGGAATGGAGAACGGAAACTTCGGCATGGCAACGGCTGCTGGAATATTCGAGGCCGTGATCGCACTTATCATGGTCGTCGGGGCAAATATCCTGAGCCGCCGCGTGACCGAGAATTCGCTTTGGTGAGGAGGAACGCATGAAAAAGAAGAATAACCATCTGATCATCGGAACGTCGGAGAGGATCTTCAATATCGTGATGAATATCCTTGGCGTTATCATCACCATAGTATGCCTCTATCCGATCTATTATGTGCTGATCGCATCATTCAGCCGTCCGTACTATGTCGACAATGGAGATGTGCTCTTCCGCATAATCGGCTTTACAGTCGATGCCTATAAGAGGGCGTTCAGCCGTGATGGCCTTTTCATGGCGTACGGCAACACGATCTTCTATACGCTCGTTGGCCTTTTGTTCAATATGTTCTTCACTACAACGATGGCATATGCGCTGAGCAAGAAGAGGCTTGCGTGGAGGAAGGGACTCACGCTCTTTGTCGTCTTCACGATGTGGTTCAATGCCGGCGTCATCCCGACATACCTCAACTTCAGGGATTTCGGGCTTATCGACAGCAGGCTCTCGATACTTCTCGGCTTCTCGATCAATGCCTACAACCTCATCATCCTCAAGAGCTTCTTCGAGCAGGTTCCTGATTCGATGGAAGAGGCTGCGTTCATGGATGGCGCGAGCAACATGAGGATATTCGGACAGATTTACCTGCCGCTCTCCACCCCGGCTCTCGCAACTGTATCGCTTATGTATGCGGTCAACAGGTGGAATGCGTTCTTCTGGCCGATGAACCTCATCACAAGCGATGAGAAGCTTCCTCTTCAGGTCTATCTGAAGAAGATGATCGTCGATGGATTCGCAGGAGGAGAGGAGTCCGTGATCCTCACCCAGAGCTCGACATGGTCCCAGACCACGATGATCTACGCTGTCATCATCATCGCTATCATACCGATGCTCATCGCTTATCCATTCATACAGAAGTATTTCAAGACAGGAATCACGCTCGGGGCCAACAAAGGCTAAGAGGCCCCCAGCCAAAAGGAGGGAAATATGAAGAAGGCTATTGCTGTCCTGCTGATCATGCTTGCTATGATCGGCACGGTATCGGCTTCCGGCTCAGCCGAAGAAGGGAAGGCTGAGTCTACGAAGGCGAATCTCGAAGGCTATCCTATAGTGGATGAGCCTACTGAATTCACGATTTTCTCGAATTATGATAACCGTGTGTTCAATCCTGAATGGGCAGTGTTCCAGCAAGCCGCTGATGTGACGAACATCTCGCTCAGGAGCGTCATAAGCCTCACGAACTCAAACGAGCAGGAGGCGTTCAACCTCATGGTCGCTTCCGGGAACCTCGCGGATATCATCAGCTATGTCGATGGCAGCGAGCTCGAGAGCCTCGGCAGGAGCGGCGGCATGCTTGCGCTCAATGACCTCATCGATAAGTACGCTCCGAACATCAAGAAAGCTCTTGAGGAGTATCCTCAGTTCGCGGCAGACGCGTACTCGCTTGATGGGAATATCTACTATATCCCGATGACGCCGACGCTTAAGTTCTCAGCGTTCTACTGGATCAGGAAGGACTGGCTGGACAAGCTCGGGCTTGAAGTCCCGACGACGACGGAGGAGCTTCATGATGTCCTTCTTGCCTTCAGGAACGAGGATCCGAACGGCAATGGCATCAAGGATGAGATCCCGCTCTTTGATAGGCGCGGAGACAGAAGCTCCGATGAATACCTTCATATGTGGAACAGCTCAACCGAGTTCAGCCTCAAGGATGGGAAGATCGTCTATGATCCGCTTGAGCCGGAGTTCGAGACGGCGGTGAAGGAATTCGCTAAGTGGTATGCGGAAGGCATCGTGGATCCAGAGTACTTCACACGTGGCTCAAAGAGCCGTGACGTGCTCCTTGCGTCGAACCTTGGCGCGTTCACGCATGACCAGCAGTCCGTTGCGTCCTATGAGGATAAGCTCCAGGCTGATATCCCTGGCTTCAAGATGATCGCTATCGCGCCTCCTGTCAGCCCGACAGGCAAGCAGGTGACATATGACCAGAGATCAAGCGCTCCTGGCTGGGGTATCTCATCGCAGTGCAAGGATCCTATCGCTGTCATAAGGTATTTCGATTACTGGTTCACTCCGGAAGGCAATACAGCTATCAACTGGGGCATAGAGGGCGAGACATTCGCATATGACGAGAATGGAGACAAGTACTTCCTCGACAACATCATGAAGGGTGATACGACACCTGTCCTTGAGCTCAGGAAATATGGTGTACAGCACAGAATTGGACGAATTCAGGATGGAGAGTACGAGATCGCGACTATGGCTGCTGAGGCGCTGAAGGCTGCGGAGCTCTATACGTCTCATCCTGAGTGGTACCCGGAGGATAGCCTCAGGTACACCAATGAGAGGCTGAACATGAAGATCCTGCCTGAGTATGACGCGCAGTACAAGAAGATCATATCGAACGTGCGTCCATATGTCGATGAGATGTATCAGTCATGGGTCCTCGGAACAAGGGACTTCGACTCCACATATCCTGAGTTCTGCGCGGAGCTTGAGAAGCGCGGCATCCAGGAAGCTATCGATATAATCCAGGCATCATACGACGCGATGCAGGCAAACCTGAAGTAGCGCTATCCGGCAGGAGGGATATCCTCCTGCCTTGGAGAGGATGAGATGAACATTGTCACGATAATATCCGATGAGCATTCGTATCAGGCGATGGCGAATGCCGGCAACATGTACGCAGAGACCCCGAACCTTGACCGCCTTGCCTCGATGGCGCAGGACTTCACGGCAGCATATAGCTCATGTCCTGTTTGCGCGCCTGCCAGGGCCAGCTGGTTCACAGGCCAATATGTCTGCAACCTAGGGACTTGGGACAACTCAACCCCATATGATGGCCGCGTATACGGGATGGCCTCATGGCTGAAGGAGAAGGGTATTCCCGTGCACCATATAGGAAAGACCCATTTCCATCCCGATGGGGATTATGGCTTTGCCTCCCTTCAGTCGCCAGGCTTTTTGGAGTCTCCTGACCTTGGATGCTATTACAGGGATGACAATGTCCGTCGACTGGGGACGGAGAAGCGTTTCCAGCGCATCGGGATAAAGACAAAGCCAAGCCACGATGATGAGCTTGTGGAGATGGCTCTGAAGTGGCTTGATGAGCCTCATGAGGATGGATGGGTGCTTAATATAGGGCTTCTGGACCCTCATTTCCCATTCTATGTGACGCAGGAGCATTGGGATCACTTTGCCTCTGTTGTCGGCGATAAGCTGCCCTCGGGCGTCCTTCCTCCGTTCACATCCCTCAATGGCCCGCTTGAGTCGCTCAGGAAATACTTCGCGGCTGAGCTTGCGGACGAGGAGATCACGAGAAGGGCTTTCATCGGCTACTATGCTGCTATCAAGGAGCTTGATGACCATATAGGGGAGATCCTTGGCAAGCTGGAGGAGAAGGGCCTTCTTGAGAATACTGCTGTGATCTATACAAGCGACCACGGTGAGCAGCTTGGTTACCATGGCATGTGGTGGAAGTGCTGCATGTTCGAGCAGTCGGCGCATATCCCGATGATGATATATCATCCGGATATCCCAGCGAAGAAGATATCTGACTCCGTATCGATCGCGGATCTGCTGCCTACCATGTGTGGCATGCTTGGAGTGGAAGCTCCTTCCGACTGCGATGGCCAGTCCCTTTATGGCCTGATGAGGGATGGCCGCGATCCCGGACGCCGCGACTATGCGTTCAGCGAGTATAACGCCCATGGGCTGCCTGGCGGGATGTATATGATAAGGTGGGGAAAGTACAAGTATGTGTTCTATACTGATGCGGATCCGCAGCTTTTCGATGAGGAGGCAGATCCTGCTGAGGACCATGACCTGTTCCCTCTCGCTTCAGGCGACCCGGAGATAGCGCGGGTCATCAGCGAGTGCCGGAATAAGCTGTACAGCATATGCGACCCATATGAGGTGAACAGGAGGTCAAAGGATTTCCAGGCAAGGATGAAGAAGAAGCTGGGCCTTCCCGATTCCTATACCCTGGAGAGAAGCGTTGGGTATGTCCCGCATCCTGAATACAGGAAGAGCCTCATACACTGATGGCATTTTGGTGATAACCCTGAGCTTTTGATTATTTACTGCCGGTGTTTTCCGGCTGAGACTGGATATAAGGCCAGCTGTAGCTGGCTGCATATACAATAGGAGGAATAAATGAAGAAGACAATCGCAGCGATGCTTGTCGTCTGTCTGCTCGCCGTTCCCGCATTCGCAGGCGGCAAGTCCGAGAGCAAGACCCCTGAGACGAAGGCTAACCTTGAAGGCTATCCTATCCTCGATGAGCCGACGACATTCACGATCTTCTCCAATTTCGACAATATCGTTTTCGATTCGAACTGGGCTGTATTCAAGAACGCGGGTGATCTCACGAACGTCTATCTTGACAGCATGATCAGCCTTACGAACTCCAACGAGCAGGAAGCGTTCAACCTCATGGTCGCATCCGGCAAGCTTGCCGATGTCATCTGCTTCGTCAACGGCAATGAGCTTGATAACCTCGGCCGCAACGGCGGTCTCCTGCCTCTCAATGACCTTATCGACAAGTATGCTCCGAACATCAAGAAGGCACTTGAGGAGAACACGCAGTTCGCAAAGGACGCATACTCGCTTGATGGGAATATCTATTACATCCCGAAGACGCAGACACTGAAGTTCACTGAGTTCTACTGGATCAGGAAGGACTGGCTGGATAAGCTTGGGCTTGAAGTCCCGACGACGACAGATGAGCTTCATGATGTGCTTCTTGCCTTCAGGAACGAGGATCCAAACGGCAACGGCCTCAAGGATGAAATCCCTCTCTTCGACAGGCGTGGAGACAAGAGCTCTGACGAGTATCTCCAGATGTTCAACAGCTCAACTGAGTTCAACGTAAAGGACGGCAAGGTCGTGTACGATCCGCTTGAGCCAGAGTTCGAGACAGCTGTAAAGGAGCTTGCCAAGTGGTATGCCGAGGGCATCATCGACCCGGAGATCTTCACCCGTGGCTCAAAGAGCCGTGACGTGCTCCTTGCTTCCAACCAGGGCGGATTCACACATGACTGGGTATCCACAGCTGACTATAAGGTGAAGCTTGAGGGAGAGATCCCTGGATTCGAGATGATGGCCATCGCTCCTCCTGTAAGCCCATATGGGACGCAGATCCTCCGTGACCAGAGAAGCGGTGTTCCTGGCTGGGGCATCTCATCGCAGTGCAAGGATCCTATCGCCGTCATAAGGTATTTCGACTACTTCTTCACACCAGAAGGCAACACGGCTATCAACTGGGGTGTTGAGGGCGAGACTTTCGCATATGACGAGAATGGCGATAAGTACTTCCTCGACAACATCATGCATACGGATACGACTCCTCTTATGGAGCTCAGGAAGTATGGCGTGCAGTACAGGATCGGCATGATCCATGACGGCAACTACGAGTTCGCGTTCATGGCCCCAGAGGCTCTTGAAGCTGCAGAGCTCTATACAGCTCATCCGGAGTGGTACCCGGAGGATGGCCTCAGGTACGCCAACCAGCGTCTTTCCATGAAGATCCTGCCTGAGTATGACGCGCAGTACAAGAAGATCATCGCGAACGTGCGTCCATATGTCGACGAGATGTATCAGTCATGGGTCCTCGGAACAAGAGACTTCGACTCTACATATCCTGAGTTCTGCGCGGAGCTTGAGAAGCGCGGCATCCAGGAAGCTATCGATATCGTGCAGAAGTCTTACGACGCTGCAAAATGACCGATGCAGGCTGAGGGGCTCCGGCTCCTCAGCTTCTGCCTTGGCTGAGATGCGAATGGACAGCTATGTCCCTTGGCATTTCCGTCTGCAAGGAGGTATGGGGATATGAAACCGAATGTCATAATAATAATGGCTGATCAGCTTCGCCTTGACGCGCTTGGCCGTGGCTTCACGCCTAATATCGATTCGATAAGGGAGAGCGGGGTGGATTTCAGGAGGGCTTACTGCGCATGTCCGCTCTGTGTTCCTGCGCGCGGCGCGTTCTTCACCGGCAAGTATCCCAATACAAATGGCTCCCTGATAAACCCATGGCTCCCGTATGATTCATATTATGGCGATGTCCATAAGGGCATAGAGAACCTCTACTCAATGATGGAGAAGGATTGGTGCTCTATCCATAGCGGCAAGCAGCATCTCTTCACGGAGGGCGGCAAGCTGGAGGATACCGATCCTGATACCGTCTGGGCCTCGACGGAGAAGACATATAAGGAGTTCCTGGCCGAAGAGGGTGTAAGGATGCCTGGCGGGCCTTATTTCAAGTCTCCTGTACCGGAGATGAAGGGCGGTGCATATACCCGTGTCACCAGGTACTCCAATGCGAATACAGGCTGCTATGACCAGGATGAGAAGTACTATTTCGATAGGTATTTCGCGGATAAGGCCGTGGAGGCTATCAGAAAGCGTGACGAGTCCAGGCCACTTCTCCTTAATGCCATGTTCCTTGCGCCGCATCCGCCTCTTGAGATTCCTGAGCCTTGGTACAGCAGGATATGTGATGACGATTTCGAGCTGCCTGAGAATGTCGGAATGTTCTATCCGCATCAGTCACCACTGCAGATGTACAATCTCACCGGGGTCGTCGGTGCCCGCTATAAGCGCAATGAATGGAAGGAGTCGTGGAGGGTATATCTCGGATTGGTCGCCATGCTCGATGACTGTGTCGGACAGGTTCTGTCCGCGCTGAAGGAAGAGGGACTATACGATGATTCCATAATCATATTCACGGCAGATCATGGAGAGATGCTTGGCTCGCACTCGCTGTTCCAGAAGATGTGTATGTATGAGGAATCGGCCCATGTTCCTCTCTTCATCAGGTTCCCGGAATCGGGGCATAAGGATATCGACAGGGTAGTGAGCCATATAGATGTCCTTCCGACTCTGGCTGATTATCTTTCCATTGAGCATGATGGATCATTTGATGGCAGGTCGCTCATGCCGTTGATCCTCGGAGATCCATCTGATAATGATGATACGGCCTACATCCAGTTCGATGGCAACGGCGCTCGCTCGAATTTCCAGCGCTGCATTGTGCGTGGGCGCTATAAGCTCATCGTCGACTTCTTCAAGGATGAGACATTCTTCGAGCTATATGATGTCGTCTCCGATCCTCAGGAAACAGAGAATCTATTGTTCACAGGTGGTTTTGATGCCATTGCCATAGAGCTCTGCCATCTGCTTTCAGTTCATATGGAGGAGACTTCGGATATGATAGCTTCCCCCTCGCTCAATCCTGAGGAGTTCCGCAGGATCTATGGGGATATCCCGACAAAGAGGTGAGCATGGCATCTGCATTGAGGACAAAGAAGGATTACCAGCAGCTCCTGCTATCCCTGCTTGGGCCATTGAAGTCGAGGTTCAGCGATGGATGCGCCCGCATAAGGCTATATGGCGGCGGAGTTACATATGATCGCGATGCTATAGAGATGGAGGCTTTCGCGAGACCTCTATGGGGCCTTGTCCCTTATTGGATGGGCGGCGGCCGCGATAGCGGGTTCGAGGATATCTATCCGCGAGGACTGGCTGCCGGCACCGATCCTGATAATCCGGAATACTGGGGCAATACCTCTGATTTCGATCAGCGCTTCGTAGAGATGGCTCCGATAGCCTTCGGCCTCTTTGCTGTTCCCGGGATACTCTGGGAGCCTCTTGGAAGCTCTGCAAAGGATAATCTTGCCTCATGGCTGTACACGATAAATAACCATGAGATGTCGAGATGCAACTGGTATTATTTCCGCATACTTGTAAATCTTGCGCTCCGTAAGCTCGGCAAGCCATATAGCGAAGAGAGGCTTTCCAGTGATCTCGCTTTTATCGAGTCCTGCTATCTAGATGATGGCTGGTACAAGGATGGGCAATCAGAACGTACTGATTACTATTCTGTTTTCGCAATGCAATTCTATGGTCTGATATGCGCATGGATGCTGGAAGATGAGGATGAGGCCTATGCTGAACGCATGAGAAAGCGCGCGTCTGCCTTCTGCTCATCCTTTATCCTTTGGTTCGATGCGGAAGGACGCGCATTGCCATATGGGCGTTCCCTTATATACAGGATGGCCCAATCCTCTTTCTGGTCCGCATGCGCCTTATTCCATATAGACGCTTTCACCCCATCGACCCTGAAAGGGCTCATCGGGAGGAACATAAGGTACTGGATGGATCAGGATATTGCTGATGCTGACGGTATCCTCTCTGTCGGATACTGCTATCCTAACCTTACGATGGCAGAGCGCTACAACGCTCCCGGCAGCCCATATTGGTGCTGCAAGGTCTTTGCGCTGCTTGCGCTTCCTGAAGATGATCCGTTCTGGCAGGCAGAAGAGATCCCTTATCCTGCTGAGAGCCTCGGAGTCCATCGCATAGAGCCTGCAAGGATGCTTATCCAGCATAGAGGATGGGATGTATCGGCATATGTCCCAGGCATGCTTGGCATGAGATCGCTTGGCCACTTCACCGAGAAGTATGATAAGTTCGTCTACTCTACGGCCTTCCCCTTCTCCGTCAGCCATACAACCGAGACTTTCATGGAAGCCGCTCCTGACAACATGCTCTCATTCGAGATAGCGGGAAATCTATATGTAAGACGTGGAAGCATTGAGTACAGCGTAGGGCAGGATTCCATGTTTTCCCATTGGTCCCCATGCCCTGGCGTGGATGTCAGGACGACGATAACCCTTGCTGATGATGGGCATATCAGGGAGCATGAGATAGAGAGCTCTGTTGGTTTCATAGCTTATGATGCAGGTTATTCGATCCCTGCTGATGGATGCCTCGAAACCATCGAAGGCGAGGCCGTATCCCTTTCCTGCGGCAGCTATGTCTCTGGTGCTGAGAGTCTTTCAGGAAACGGGAGTCCTGTGTCTTATAAGGCTGATCCGAATACCTCCCTTGCCGCACGCAATACGACTATCCCATGCATTAGATATGAGCTTGGACCGGGCAGATACAGGATCAGTGATAGATTCCGTACGGGGAAGGCCGGAATATGAGGATAAGCTCGCTTCTTGCCCGATGGTCAGAGGCCCTTATCCGCACGCAGGCGGCAGGGACCGGTGATCCGAAGCTTGATGGTGCCTTGATATGCCCTGCCTGCAGGAGTATCCATGGGCGCTGCGCTGATGCTATGTATCCTTTCCTCTATATGGCAGAAGCGACAGGGGAGAGCCGCTGGAGCGATGCGGCCGCCTCTCTTTTTGCATGGATGGAGAATAATGTATCGCTTCCATCTGGGGGCTTTATCAATGATGTAGGATCTGATTGGAAGGGCATAACGGTATTCACCGTCATAATGCTGCTTGATTGCCTTGAAAGGCATCCCGATGCGATGGGGCCTTCCCTTAAGGTTGCTGCGGAGAAGAGGCTGGGAAGAGCTGCTGATTTCCTTCTTTCATTCGATCTGATGGACAAGAACACCAATTACCCGGTGTCCGCAGCCCTTGCGCTTTATCGCTCCGGCCGTTATTTCAGTGATGGAAGATATATGGCGAAGGCCATGGAATACAAGAAGGTAATCGAGGCTGTATTCACTCCTGATTATCTTATATTCGGCGAGAGCACGCCTAGGGATGGCCTGAGTCCAAAAGGACTTCACTCCATTGATATTGGATACAATGTGGAGGAGACCCTGCCATCTATTGCCAGCCTTGCCCTCCTTTCCGGCGATGATCATCTGCTTGACCTTGCCGTGTCCGGCTTCCGCTCCCATCTTCGCTTCATGCTCCATGATGGCGCATGGGACAACAGCGCGGGGACAAGGAATTTCAAATGGACATACTGGGGAAGCCGCACATCTGACGGTGCTGCGGCCGCGCTTCTCTCGCTCAGAGGCTTTGATGGGACTTTCCAGGATACCGCATTCCGCAACCTGTCCCTTATGGAAAGGTGCACATCCTCATCCGGCCTTCTGATGGGGGGACCTGGGTACGAGGATGCCGGAGAGCCTATATGCATCCATCATACATTCACCCATGCAAAGGTCCTTGCTTCGATACTGGATGACGGTCTTGCCGATGAGATTCCTGATTGTTCCGCTGCGCCATACACGGAAGGCATTGGATACGTCAGCGATATGGACTCATGGATCGTCTCCAAGCCTTCATATAGGGCTGTGGTCACAGGATATGACTGGCCATTCATGAAAGGAGGGCATCTAAGCGGAGGGACCTTGTCAATGCTTCATCACGCTGTGCTCGGCCCTATTGTCGCAGCAGGTCCGACGGAGTACATCATGAGGGAGCCGCTGAATATGCAGGAAGTCCGCGGTACGGCGGCCCTAGGCTGCCCTGTGCCCCGTATTGAATATGCTGACAGCGGCATCATTTATTCAAGCATGTATGATGTGTCGGCGTCCCTTTCGTCTGTAGATGGTATAATCAGGGCAATCGGTATACTGAGGGATCGGGATGGAAGAGCGCTTGGCAACGGGGAATACAGGATCATCTATCATTTCCTTGATGATGCAGTGAGGATCGAGGCCTCGTTCCAGCGTGGATGCTTCATCCTGCCGGTTATATCAGGGGCAAGGCCATCGCTTAGCGTAGATGGCAGCAATATATTGATACAGCGTACAGACGGTGCCATCCAAGTCTGTGCAGAAAGGGGCATGCTGAGAAAGCTTTCCCCGGAAGATGCTATATTCAGCTTCTCTCCGGGGTTCAGCATGCTTCCTATTGCCTTGGATGCGGATAGCGGTACCATTGATATCAGCATAAGGTTCAGCGATTAGGAGGATAAATGAACAGGATTGCGCATTTCTTTGAGAAGGATCTCAGGGAATCTGGAAAATATGAAAGTGTAAGCGGCCTCAATGCGTATGTCGGTGATATCCACAACCATTGCGGCATAAGCTATGGCTACGGAACGATAGAGAATGCTGTCGCGTTTGCGTCACAGCAGCTTGATTTCTTCTCGGTCACAGGCCATTTCGCTTGGCCTGACATTGCAGATGATCCAGAGATGATGGTCCCGGAGGATGTCCAGGCATACCACAGGGAAGGGTTCAGGAAGCTTAGGAGAAACTGGCCGCACTACATGAGCGTGATGGATGCAGCCCAGTCCCCATCGTTCATACCGTTCTATTCCTATGAATACCATGGCTTCACGACAGGCGACTACACGATCCTATGCCGTGATCTCGGGGAAGAGCTTCCTCCGGAAGTCCCTGAAGGGGAGAAGGATGACAGGCTCAATGAGCTTCTCCGGGGTAGCGAGGAGCAGCAGGAGAGATTTCTGTGCACGCCTCATCATATCGGATACAGGAAAGGATACAGGGGCATAAACTGGGACAGGTACAATCCCGCGGTATCGCCTGTCGTTGAGATAATATCGATGCATGGCTGCGCGGAGAGCTTTGAGGCAAGGCAGAAGTATCTCCATACCATGGGGCCGAGAAGCGGGGAGAATACATATCAGGGAGGTCTTGGAAGAGGCTTCCACTTCGGTGTCGTAGGCTCCACCGACCATCATAACGCGGCTCCTGGCAGCTATGGCTATGGCCGTACCGTGCTCTTTGCGGAGAAGCTTTCCAGGGAGAGCGTCTGGAATGGCCTGCGGAAGAGGATGACATCTGCCGCATCTGGAGATCCGATCGAGGCGATGTTCTTCGTGAATGGGACGAGAGCCGGAGAGATAGCTCCTGACCATGACGGGCATCTAGAGATCGAGTCATATGTCTCGGCCTATGATGCGCTTGATACCGTCGAGATCATACAGGATGGCAAGGTCATAGCCTCTCAGCATGATTTCCCGAGTCTTGGAGGAAGAAGGGGAACCCTCAGCTTCATGTTCGGATGGGGCAAGAAGCATAAGAGCGCTGAGTGGGATATCTCAATGAAGGTTGTGAATGGCAAGCTTGCAGCTGCTTCGCCTCGACTTCGCGGCATAGACATGGTGGATCCTCTTGATGTTCCGGAGGATGGCTCGAAGATGCTTCCATCCTATAAGGCGGATGATAACGGCGTTAAGCTCCACGTCTTCACCAATGGCAATGCCACGGCCGTTACTGACGGCACTCAGGGCTTTGCCGTGGAGATCGATGGCTCTGATGATACCGTCATCGCTCTCTCTGTGGATGTGAATTGGGATGGACGGAAGGTCCATCGTGACTATGAGATACCTCTTACTGAGCTGGATGGCCGGGAATTCACAGATTATGTCTCTGGCTTCGTATCCCCATCGTTTGAGATCGGCCAGTTCCGGGATATCGGTACGACGCTTTCGCATATCCGCGCGACAGTCAGCACCGAAAGCCGAGGCGCGGTATATCTCAGGTGCTATCAGAAGAACGGGGATAGCCTTTTCACATCACCTGTCTCGTTCAGCAAGGAGGGAAGATGATTGACTTTGCAGGAATAAGCGCGTTCGAGGAGCTTCCGGAGGCTTTGAAGGCCGCGGAGAGGCAGACAAGGAAGGCTATTGCAGATCTTGGTGATAAGTTCAAGCCATCCACAAGCGTGAATGATTTCTATCCGCCATCGGAGAACGATGAGTGGACCAACGGGATGTGGACAGGCGAGATAAACATCATGTACGAGCTCACAGGCAAGGATGAGTTCAAGTCCAAGGCCCTCGAGCATGTGGAGAGCTTTGCCGAGCGCATCGAGAAGAGGATCTCGATCAAGAACCATGACATGGGCTTTCTCTATTCCCCGTCCTGCGTCGCGGCCTATATGCTATACGGTAGCGAGAAGGGGAGGGACGCGGCCATAGCCGCGGCGGATTACCTCATCTCCCGCTTCCAGGAGAAGGGGCAATTCATACAGGCCTGGGGCCCGATAGGGAGCCGCGACAACTACCGCCTGATCATAGACTGCCTGATGAACATCCCACTGCTCTTCTGGGCGAGTGAGACCACGGGGGACGAGAAGTACCGCCGCGTGGCCCTTGCGCATTTCAACACGTCGATAGAGTGTGTGCTGCGTCCGGATGACTCGACGTACCACACGTATTACTTCGACCCGGATACAGGGAAGCCTCTGTACGGGGTTACCCATCAGGGGAACAGGAACGACTCGGCATGGAGCCGCGGGCAGGCATGGGGGATATACGGGTCGGCGCTTGCGTACAGGTACACGAGGTCAGATAAGGCCCTTGATGTATTCAACCGCACGCTGGACTTCTTCCTTGAGCATCTTCCCGCCTCGATAATCCCGTACTGGGACTTCGACTTCACCGATGGCTCGGATGAGCCTCGTGATTCCTCTGCTCTTGCTGTGGCTATCTGCGGCATGCTTGAGATGTCGGATCTTTTAGATCGTCCGGGGCTGAGGAAGAAGGCGGAGAAGCTGTTGGGCGTGCTTTACAGGGAGTGCGCGGTGAAGGATCCGGCGATCTCCGACGGCCAGCTCCTGCACGGCGTATACTGCCGCAAGAGCCCTACAAATGATGCCCGTGACAGGGGAGTTGACGAGTGCAATACCTGGGGCGACTACTTCTATGTCGAGGCCCTGAAGCGCGTTGTCACTCCAGGCTGGAAGGCATATTGGTGATAACTAGGCCATCATATGATGGCCAGTCAATCTTCCATATCGAGGGCGATGGTGATTCTCTGAAGGATTCCCATCGCCTTCTTGCGCAGTGCCGCGTTCTTCTTCGGTATCGAATCGATCAGGGCTGAAAGCGCGTATGCAGATTCCCTCGCGGCTCCTCCGATCGTGTCGATAGGGATTATCGAATAGCGGCCCTTCTTCTCCGTGAGCGCCAAAAAGCCGAATTCCTTCTTGCCCATGGCCATCGGGGTGAAGATGGAGTCAAGGAGGGAATTCAGCTCCCCGAACTGCTTTTCGTAGACCGTGTACTTCCCTGTAATGCGGCTGCGGGCAGGGAATCCTACAAGAGGAATGAGCGAAAGCTCCTTGTCTATCCTGGAGGCCTTCACCCTGCGCCTTGAAAGCGATGTGCCTATCTTTATATAGAACTTGAGGTTATCTGCACGGGTCTGAAGCGACCGCATCTCCTTGAGCGGCACGATGTATACCTTCTTCCCGCCAAGCATGACCTCATAGCGCGACATCTCATCCTCGTCCCTGTACTGTGACCTCTCGGCTTTCCTCTTCCTGCCGGAAGCTCCGCGCAGGGCCGGTATGAGGCTTGGATCGACAGCGTTTATCCATTCCTTCCGAAGCGGTGAGACCGTGCGCGCGTACATCTTCGTCGTCTGCACTATCTCGCCAGCCAGTATGAAGTCGGGATTCTCCCTGAACCATGCCGATCCGGGATGTATCTGTATCTTGTTCGCCGTGATCGTGCGGTACGAGAACCTGTCTATCTTCATGCAGATATATTGCCTGAGACCTGCAGTGAGGCATAGGAAGTATTCCGCGATGTTGTGGTTCTCTGATATAGGCATGCCCATCTCCGAGACTATCTGGGCAAGCTGGTCCTTGATGTGCACGATCTCCTCCATCGACTCATAGTCGAGGTAGTGGCTCTTGGCGTAGCTCTCTCTCTCCTTCTTTCCCGGGATATCATGATAGGTCCTGTAGAGCTTGAGCATCGTCATGAAATCCCCATAGGCCTTGTCAGCCATCGCGTAGTGGGCATCCCTGGCGGAAAGCTCCTCTCCCGGTGGGAGGATATACGGGGTCTTTGCCGAGAGGAACGCGACAGCCGTGAGCACATCGGACATGACGTCAGGGTAGTTGAGCATGGCCTCGACTATCACCCTGGAAAGCCTCGGCAGGAGAGGGAACTGTATCATCATGCTTCCGATGCGCGTCAGGTGATGGTCCTTCTCGATCGCTCCGATGAGCATCAGCGTCTCCTCCGCGGACTGCAGCGCGCTCTTCTTCGGCGGCGTTATGAACGGGAAGGAATCGGTGTTGTAGATCTCCAGCTCGCTCATGCGGAGCACGACCTCAGCAAGGTCAGAGTGCAGGATCTCCTCCTCGGAGTACTCCGGGCGATGCCTGTAGTTATCCTCGCTGTACATCCTCCAGCATGTTCCAGGAGCGGTGCGTCCGGCCCTTCCTTTCCGCTGGTCAGCTGATGCCCGCGATATAGGCATCGGCAGCAGGGCTGACGTGAAGTTCCGCTGGTTATAGAAGTTGATCTTCGCGACCCCGGAGTCTATCACGGTGCGTATGCCATCTATGGTGAGCGAGGTCTCGGCGATGTTCGTGGACACGACCACCTTCATCTTCCCTTCCCCTGTAGGGGTGAAGACCCTTTCCTGCTCTTCCTTCGACAGCCTCCCATAAAGCGGGTAGATCTCCAGGTCCTTTTTGAATGGAGCCATCTCCAGAAATGATATGCAGTTCTTTATGTCTATCTCGCCCGGAAGGAATATCAGCACATCACCTTCATCCTTCTCGTAGGCCTCCCAAACACGCTGCAGTATCTTCTGGTAGTAATAATCCTCGGTGTCGCGGGAAAGGATCGCCGGGTCGTAATGGACAGCCACGTCATAAGGCCTGCTGTCTATGGATATGATCGGGGCCGAGCCGAAGAAGGATGAGAACGACTGGGCGTTTATCGTTGCCGAGCTTATTATGATCTTCAGCTCAGGCCTCAGCTCGGATATCTCCTTCAGAAGCCCCAGTATGAAATCTATGTTGAGGCTCCGCTCGTGGGCCTCATCGACCATGATGACAGAGTAGCGGGAGAGGGTCTTGTCCAGCTTCACCTCCTGCAGCAGTATGCCATCGGTCATTATCTTTATGCGCGTGTCCTTCGTGGATGTGTCGTTGAAGCGCATCTTGTAGGCGCAATATGAGCCTTCATCACCGATCTGCCTCTTTATGAAGTCACAGACGGAGAGGGCTGCGATGCGCCTTGGCTGCGTTATGCCGATGATACCCTCCCTGTCATACCCGGCCTCGCGCAGGATAAGCGGTATCTGCGTGGTCTTTCCAGAGCCTGTAGGGCTCTCGACGATTATCGTCTGGTTGCTCTCAAGCGCGTCAAGTATATCCTGGCGATGCCTGTATACAGGAAGGGAAGTGAAATCAATCAAGCCTTATTTCCTTCTGCAGATCGCTGATAGACGCGTATTCCTTCGCCTCCCTTGTCCTCAGGTCCTTGAGCGTAAGGGCAGGGGAGAGCGTGAGCATATAAGGTATGGCCTTCATCTCAGCGTAGCTGTATATCTTCTTCATCTTCGCCTCTGGGTTGAGGTAAATATCGGTACGGATGCCGCATCCCCTGAGCTTCTCGGCGCACTCCACGGCCTTCCCTGTCTCTTCCTTGCCATGCACTATAAGCACATCCGCGGAGGAAGCGTTCGCGAGAAGCGGGCTCCCGAGCTCCTCAAGCCCTGCCATGAGCCTGTCCAGCCCTATCGATGATCCGACGCCAGGCAGCTCCTCCTTCGTGTAGAGGGAGGCGAGGTTGTTGTAGCGCCCGCCTGAGCATACGGAACCAAGGGACGGAAGAGCGTCGAGGAATGTCTCGTAGACGATTCCCGTGTAGTAGTCCAGCCCCCTTGTGATGGATGGGTCGAACACGAATGATGACTCGATGCCGCCAGCTTCTAGGAGGGAGTATATCTCCCTCATCCTTGCCGAAGCCTCGTTCTCGCCTCCGGCAAGCTTCGTGAGCTTCTCAAGCGTATCCATGAAGGATGAGCCATCGCCTGCCGTTATGTACTGTATGACGGCATCAGCCTTGGCCTTGTCCCCGGTTATTTCCTCAAGAAGCGAGCGGACCTCATCCTCTCCGATCTTCCTGAGCTTGTCGACAGTGCGGAGGATGTCCACAGCCGCATCCTTCAGCCCCATGTTCTCAAGGAAGATGCTGAAGAGCGCGCGGTGCGAGATATGGAACGTATAGCCCTTGATTCCCAGCGCTGAGAATGAGCGGTGCATCATCGAGAGTATCTCGTAGTCGGATTCCGCGTTATCGGCACCTACGATATCGAAATCGCACTGCACGAATTCCCTGTATCTTCCCTTCTGCGGGTTCTCTCCGCGCCATACCTTGTTTATGTGGTATCTCTTGAAAGGGATCCCGACCTCATCATGGTGGGCTGCCAGGAAGCGCGCGAACGGGACCGTCAGGTCAAAGCGCATCGCCACGTCGCGCCCTCCGTTGTCCTGGAAGCGGAATATCTGCTTGTCAGTCTCTCCGCCGCCCTTGCCCAGAAGTATCTTGGTGTACTCAAGCACAGGCGTATCTATAGGCACGAAGCCATATGAGGAGAACACATCCTCAAGCTTCCTTATAATCCTTTTCTTCGGTATCTCATCCTTGGGCAGGCTGTCCCTGAACCCCTTTAGAACTACTGGTTCGATCATGGCTTTGATGATAACGTAACTTGCCATGGCGGTAAACTATCCGCGTTGCATCATAAAAAATCTAACCGAAGGGAAGGCTGAGAATCAAAAATAAAACCTAACCCAACGATTAAGATGCTTATGGTATGAAAAGGAAGAAAACCATGAGCAAGAGGGCCAGGGATGAGCTGGTATCGGGAATCGCGCTCCGGTACGCGAAGGCGGACCGGAAGGGAAAGGGAATCATCCTCGATGAGGCCGTGAAGGATACGGGCTACAACCGAAAGTACCTCATACACAAGCTGAGGGGGATGGCATCCTCTGCCATCCGGAAGGACATCGGAGGCAGGGAGCATAAGGTGGCCTATAGAAAGCAGCCAGGCCGTACGGGGAGGAAAGGCCGGCCGAGGGAATACGATGAGGCGCTGAGGGCATCCCTTGTCTCCATCTGGCACATGTTCGACATGATGTGCTCAAAGCGCCTGATGAAACTCATCAGGGACAATATTACATCGATCTCGGCATATCCGCCATTCCGCGTCACGCCGGAGATCGGCAGCAAGCTCCTCTCCATGAGCCCAGCAACCGCTGACAGGCTGCTGCGGCTGGAGAGGGAGAGGATGCGGCTGAGGGGGAAGAGCGGGACGAGGAGCCCCGGCTCGTCGCTGAACGCGCTGATCCCGGTGAGGGCCTACTATTCATTCGATGAGCCGAGATCGCCCTATGAGCGGATAATGATGGACAAGTCCGTGCCAGGTGGATGCAAGGAAGGGCTGAGGCAGGACAGGGAGGAGTGCCGGCTCATACCGCTCAAGCAGGCCGTGGCCCTGAGGCAGAAGGAGCTGCTTGCGCTTGCGGTGCGGGAAGGACGCGCTGAAGCGGAGGAAAACGCTTGACTGTGCATAGCGAGTCATGTCTACTTGTTGCAGGATGCAGTACAGGCAGGCCACCCTATCTGTACTGCTTGGATATATGAACATAAGCGTCTGAGGAAAGTTAGATTTAATTATGATTCTCAGATCCTTCTCTGGTTAGATTTATTTTTGAGTCAACACGCTATCTTGCGTCCCGGCCCATTTCCTTATATTGTTGAATCGTGTTTGTAAGATACAAGGACGATGGAAGGGGACGAAGCGTACCGGTAGCGAAGGTATACACGTCCAAGGAGCATAACATACGCAGCAGCCAGATAGACAAGGATGCGCTCTGGGCGATAAGGCGCATGCAGTCATCCGGGGCTGAGGCATATATAGTAGGCGGAGCCATTCGCGATATAATGCTTGGCCGCCATCCCAAGGATTTCGATATAGCGACATCGCTTTCCCCGAGGCAGGTCCAGAGGATGTTCTGGAACTCCCGCATAATAGGTCGGCGTTTCCGCATAGTCCACCTCTTCTTCGGTGACAAGATCATCGAGGTCACGACATTCCGCTCCGATGAGGAGAATTTCGAGGATGGCCGCAACAATGTCTATGGAAGCATAGAGCAGGATGCAAGGCGCAGGGACTTCTCCATAAATAGCCTGTACTATAATCCCGCAAACGGGCAGCTCCTTGACTTCAACGATGCCATGGAGGATTTCCGCCGCCGCCAGATCAGGTCGCTCATCCCCCTCAGCTACTCGTTCTCCGAGGATCCCGTGAGGATGATCCGCGCCCTTAAGTATCAGGCGACGACAGGCTTCGCCCTGAGGCGTGACGTGCGTCATGCGATAAAGAAGAATGCGGCCAACATAGAGTCATGCTCCATATCCCGCCTTACCGAGGAAGTCTCGAAGATGATATCCTCCGGCTATGCCGAGGCTATATTCCTCAATCTCCAGAAGTATGGGATCCTCACTTACATACTCCCAATAATCTCGATGTATCTTGAATACCCATCGGTGCATGAGGCCCTGAGCGAGATGGACGGGAAGGTGAGGAAAGGGATCGAGAGCGGCACGCCGCTTGCCAAGGATGAGATAATCGCCATGCTCCTCAAGCCCCTTATCGTCTTCGATAACCCTGAAGGGACATCTGCGGAGGAGCTTTTCAGGGAGGGCTTCAGGCAGGCCAAGATCCTTATCTCTCCGATGACGCCTCCGAACTATGAGCTTGAGAAGGCCGTGGACAGGCTTCTGGAGGATATGGGAATCAAGCGCAGCCGCAACAGGAAGTCCGCTGAGGCCAGGATCCCGAGGAAGAAGCCTAACAACATGGGCCGCAAGAGCGCGGCCAACGAGGAGCTCTCTTCCGGACCGAAGAAGTCAAGGAAGAGAAGAAGGAAGGCAAAGGCCATTCCTCCAGAGCCGAGGACGCTTGCTGAGGAGCACGACCTTTAGCCCCATTCCTCCATCTCTACCGATACGGAGTGCACCATGACGCCTCCGTATTTCTCTATGCATTCGGCTATGTATTCCTGCAGGTCCGAGATCGTCGTGCTCATATAGTGCCTTACCGGAAGCTGGAGGGTTATGGCGATGGAGTAGGAGGAGTCCGTGTTCTTCGTGCCCCGGACCTTCTTCACCTTCATCACCGGATCATATTCACCGATGGCATGCTTGACCATCTGCGTCAGCACCGCCTCGGACATCTCATCCTTGTCTGGCCTCGAGAACTCCGGACGCACGATCGTCTTCTCGTAGGTCTGGTTCTTCTTGATAGGCCCTTTCCCGCCCATGAAGACCTTCATCGAGTCATATACGATCTGCGGGGCCGAGCGCGTGACCTCGATCGAGGGAACAGGGATGACATGCTTGCCCTCGGTATATCTTATCCTCATCGCGGTCTCTATCTCATCCTGCGTAGCGATATCCTCGATATGGATTATCTTCTCAGGCTGCGGCAGCTCCAGGCGCTTGGCGATCTTGTTCACCATCTTCTCTGATGTGCCGATTATGAGTATCTTCCTGTAGCGTTCCTTGAGAAGGGCGCTCATTATCTCATTGCGGTGCTCCTCATCATCGAAGACAGCGGTGCGCACCGCTGCAAGGAAGTCTGAATCCTGCTTCGCAGAGTGCCCCGCGAGTATCCTGTTGCCTTTTATCAGAAGCCCGTCGTCAATTACGAGATCTATGTGGTATTTCGCTGCGACCAGTTTCGAATGATAGCTCTTTCCCGTGCCTGAGCGCCCCACGAGCGCGTATACGGTCACTCCCTTGAGCTTTGAGAATGCGAACTGGAACAAACGATTCATATGCAAATTATATAAGCTTAACACACAGTATGCAATTGCAGCCTGCAGCCTTGTAGGATAAGCAGCGGGGATATCCCAGCTTCTGATTCTCAAATCCCTGATGCGACTATACTACTTTTGGGTGCCGCAAGGCACGGTAAGCGGTGTTGTCCCTCCACCAGGAGGAGCACAAGCCTCCTGATTACATAGAACCCCGTCTTCTGGGATATATGAGGAGAAGGAGGTGTTGCTTATGAGCGCATATGAGATTGTCATGATTGTCCTTTCAAGCGTGACTTTGGTTCTGACCCTTATAAGACACAACAACCGCTAAGCCCTCTTGCAAAAGCTCTTAGCGGTCTGTTGATCGTTTAGACTTTCAGGGATACACCGTTTATCTGCGGCACCCTTATATCTGTATTATTGCAATGAATCTTCCTGTAGTCAATTCGACTTGTCTCCGCTGAAGGGAAAGCGTGAGGCCCTACGCGATTCCCTCTAGAACAAATATGAAGGTATGTCATAAACAAAGGCCTTGCCACCGTTCTTATAGTAGGCAAGGCCTTGGGGGGCAAAAGGTGAAATCAGAGTTCTCCGTTTGCCTTCATCTCCTCATAACACTCGATTATGAAGCTCTTGTCGAAATAGGTCTCATTCGGGACTTTCTCTGCAAGCTGTCCAGCATCTATGAACATCTGCTGTTCAGCCGAGTACCATTCATCGACAGATCCGTTGGTTACGAACTCATAGATCTCGTCAGCCGTAAACCATTTAGCGGTCTGGACTTCCTTCATGACTTCCGATGTATCCGTCCCGATAAGGCGAGCTACGTATTCCGCTGTCTTCTCGATATTGGCTGCGCGGAAGTTGCTTGCCTTGAGGAATGCCTTCGTCAGCGCCTCTATTACCTCTGGATGCTCTTTGATCATCTTCGCTGATGTTATCCAGCTTCCTGGAGATGGAGCCTTGTCCGCGAAATCGCCAATTGATGATACAACAACGGCCTTATCGCCAAGCGTGTCGGAAACAGTGACTGTAAGCGGTGACCAGATCGCAGCAGCATCAACCTGCCCTGCAATAAGCGCTGTCGCAGCTCCATTCTGATCCATGCTTACGATCTTGACGTCAGACTGGGTAAGGCCAGCTGACTGCAGAGTAAGGTTCAGAAGAGCCTCTGACGATGTTCCAAGCACTGCTGCGATGGTCTTTCCCTTGAGATCTGCAGCTGTCTTGATGCCTGTATCTGTCCGTGTCATGACCTTGTCTGAATTGCCGAGGCATTCGAAGTAGAAGATCTCTGCCTGGCCCTGGATTGCGAGCAGATGCGCACCATGTCCGATGATGCCTGCATCAAGGTCTCCTGCTGCCATTGCTGCAAACTCCGGTGGTCCTGATGTGAATTTCACGAGCTCTGCATCCAGCCCATATTCCTCAAAGTATCCCTCAGCATCTCCGATTGCGGCTAGAGAAGCACTGATCAGATTAGGCATATAGCCAAGCTTGACGTCGATAAGCCCGCTTCCGTCCTTGTTTTCATTGCTTCCTGATGCGAATCCTGATGCGATAGCCAATACAAGGCAAAGGATTGCGATGGTTGCCTTCTTCATATGTCTTTCCTCCTTTTATTTCCTGTCCTCCAGGTATTCCTCGTATACCTGTGACCAGATCCTGTTCTTTATCTCATTGAACCGTTCAGACATCTTTGTTCTCTGATCCCTAGGGTATGGTATGTCTATATCCACGATTTCCTTGATGCGCCCGGGCCTAGCGGACATGATGATCACGCGCTGGCCCAGGATTATCGCTTCCTCGATATCGTGCGTGATGAAGAGACATGTCTTCTTCTCCTTCTCCCATATCTCCAGAAGATCCTGCTGCAGCTGCGTCCTGGTCTGGGCATCAAGCGCTCCGAATGGCTCATCAAGCAGCAGAAGCTCCGGATTCGCAGCATAGGCCCTTGCCAGGGCAACGCGCTGCTTCATTCCTCCTGAGAGCTCCTTTGGATACGATTCCGCGAAATCCTGCAGCTGGACCATCTCCATATACTTTGCGGAGGTTGCTCTTATATCTTCCTCGCTCATCCGATGCCAGCCTTTCCTGCTGCTATCTTCGATCTTCTTGCGCCTTAATCCGTATTCGATATTCTTCCGGACTGTCAGCCAAGGAAAGAGAGCATATTGCTGGAAGACCACGCCTCTATCTGCGCTTGTGCCTTCTATAGGCTTTCCGTTGCAGAGGACTGTGCCTGATGTCGGTTCCAAAAGCCCGGAAAGTATATTCAGAAGTGTTGATTTCCCGCATCCGGAAGGTCCTACTATGGTAACGAATTCATTCCTTGCTATATCAAGATCGACACCGTTGAGGGCAATCGTCTCTCCCTTTCTTCCTGTGTAGATCTTTGTCAGATTCCTTATCTCGACTATGTTATCCATCTCAGATCTCCATCTTTTCCTGCCAGCTTGTGAGCTTCCTCTCAATAAGCTTCACGACCTTCTCCAGAATCATGCCAACGGCTCCTATTATCAGGATGCCCATCAGCACGGTCTTCATCTGGAAATACTGGCTCGCCGTCTGGATCATCACTCCCAGTCCATCTGATGCTCCCGTCATCTCTGCCGCTACAAGGCTGGTAAGGGCTGTCGCGAGGCCAAGCCTGAGCGCAGTCATTATGAAGGGGAGGGAGGCTGGGACTATCACAGTGAAGAATATCTCCCGGTCACTCGCTCCCAGCACCTTCGCGGCTTTTATCAGTGTCTCATCAACGTTCAGAACTCCCTGGTAGATCGTCACAAGCATTATCAGGAACGATCCGATGAATATGACTGTTATCTTCGAGCTTTCACCGACTCCTACTGCCACTATGACGAGTGGAAGATAGGCAATCGGCGGGATACATCGTATGAACTGGACCCAAGGCTCGAACACGCTCCTTATGCTCTTATACCAGCCCATTAGGAAAGCTACCGGCACTGCTGCGACGAAGGCCAGCAGGAAACCGCTGATTACACGGAAAAGGCTTATTCCGAGATGTTTCCAGAATGGAAAGCTTTTCGCTGAGTCGATAAGCGTCTTCAGGATAACCTCCGGAGCAGCGAATACGAATCCGCCTCGTTCCGTCATAGATATGAGCTTCCAGAGTATTATGAAGAGCACTATCGAGTTGATGAGGAGCGCCCAGTGCGGCACTTTGTCTACAAAGGTCTCGATCTTTCCTTTCTTCCTTATCATAGGCTCTCCTCCTTAAGTATCGAAATCATCTTCATATATGCCCTAGGAATGTGATACGCGTCCTTCACTGTGGATCCTTTCATATCCACCTTCACGCTGCCGTCATTATTCAGGGCATGGAACCAATCCCCATACTTGCGGTCTATGAAATGCTTCTCCACATAATCAAGATGATCGCGGAACCGTATTTCCCATTGTTCGTCTTTCGTTATTTTGTAGAGATATAGGAACAATACCATCGCTTCGGCATATGACCAGGAGACTTTGTCATTCCCGTCAAAGGCTATCTCGTACTTCCATGTGGAATATCTGGACTTATCGTTGTGGTCCAGAAGCCTGGAGAATACGATCAAGCCATCATCTGTGCCAAGCCTGAATGTATTTTCGGAGATGCTGATGATTTCAGGAATAAGCTCTTTGCGGCCAAGAAGCCTTGCTGCATCAATGGCGAACCACATCGATTCGAAGACATGCCCGACATTTAGAAAGAGCGCATCCTGTGAATCTATACGATCTCCATTGCTCTTCTTCTTTTCAAGGATGCATCCATACTCCTGATCCTTCATCCTGCTGAGTACTGTATCGAGGGCATATTCAAGAAGGTCTCTTGCCTTGACAAGCCCTATTGCGCCCGCAACCTCGCAGGCTACGTTTACGGATATCATGAATAGGGCATGATGGAGGATGCCTCTGCTGTATGCATTCGGGGCTATATCCTTGAATTCAGGATTCCTGATGTTATCTGAATAAGTCCTGAACATATCATCCAGAAGGGTTTCATATGACCTATCGCCGGATACTGAGATGTATTTCGCAAGGCCCAGTATGGCAAATGCATCGGAGAATACCGAGATAGGGCCTTCCAGCCTGTTGCCTTCCCTGTCCGTGAGATAGTTTATGCGGAAACCGTCAGCCATCATCTTGCCGAAGACGAAATCGATGCCTGTCTTCGCGAGGCTTAGCCATCTATCCTTTTCTGCTGGGCTGTATTCAGCCATGGCCGAATAGGTGAATATATGCCGAGCCTGGCCCCATGCTCCTTTCTTATCATCATAAAGGGAGAAATCCCTGTTTCTGCATGTAAGATATCCTCCGCATTGCCGATCGGCGAATTCCTCGGACCATATCTCCATTATCGATCTAAGCTCTGCATCAAAGAGCTGAACGAGCTTTGCCTCTTCTCCTTTTTCCATTCCAGCCCTCCTTTCCTAAGATTCTCAGGGCTGGAATCTGAGTTGCATAGTATGATTATCCATCATACTTTTCGGAATCCGAGAGCAGTTCCTCCAGCTTCATTTCCTTTATCTGCACCACGATTTCACGTGTTCGTTTCGCATTGAGTTTCTTGAGTATATGGGAAATCTGGGTCTTTACCGTCGATACCTCGACGAATCTCAGCCGTGATATCTCCCTTATGGAATAACCATCGACAAGAAGCTTCAGCAGAGCCTTCTCCGCCGGCGTAAGGACTGCGATATGCCGGATGAAGAACAGGAGATCGTTCTCGCTTTTCCTCAGCCGCCGGAATTCCTTCTGTAGCTTATCCTGGATCTTCCAGTCCATTGCACGCTTTCCGCTGTATGCATTCCTGATATGCTGTATGACTTCTTCGGTATCCCCGGATTTTATGACGTAATCAACGGCTCCCTTCTCAATGGCTGAGAAAACCATCTCATCGCTATCATGGAGAGTGAGGATGATTATCTTTGCGTCAGGTCGCTCCTCGAGTATTGCCTTTGCTGCGTCCAGCCCGGCTTCCGCACTCTCCATCTCTATATCAAGCACGGCTATGTCAAATGGGGTCTGCTTTGCTATCTCAATGATGCCCTTGCCAGTTGAAGACTCTCCGACAACCTTGATATCCCCGGTGCTGTCCATGCTCTTTATCAGCCTTTTCCTCAGGATCTCAAGATCCTCTGCTATTATCACACGTATCATGGGGCATCCTCAGTATAGCTTTGGAAGGAGGATATAGAAGGTTGTTCCATGCCCTTCCTCTGAATGGAACTGTATATCTCCGAGATGCTTCTTCACTATCTGGCGGGCAAAGCAGAGCCCGAAGCCCCAGTTGTCCTGCATGTTCTTCGTAGTGGCGAAAGGAAGGAATATCCGCTTGCGCATGTTCCGGTCTATGCCGCATCCATTGTCAGCGATCTCTATGATGCATTCGGATTTCGTGAATTTCTCGCTTATCGATATCCTGTCCGCTCCGGAATCAACAGAGTTGTCTATCATATTCATGATTGCCTCCTTCAGAAGCTCCCTGTCCGCAAGTATGGCGCCGCTTTCTATGCTGAAGGAGATATCATGGCCATTGTATTTCCTGCTGCAGCTTTCCTTTATATCATTGAAAAGGGGCTGTGTACGCTCCAGACGGAGATGAGTCTCTATATCCTTGAGTGTCCTATGTACCCTGTCCATATGCTCGGCTGTCTTGTCCTGCTCTTCAATAAGCATGCTCACGGCTTTCCGTATATCATCGCTGTCCAGTCCTTCGCTGAGCATGTCCTGCAGCTCCAACGCGATTACCTTTTCTATAAGGAGCCTGTTCTTGAGGCTATGGAGCAGGCCTCTCGTGAGCATCTCCGTTTCCTTCATCGTGCGGGAGATCGTCATCTCCTGGCTTGTCCTGCTTAGCTCTATCTTAGCGTCCTTGTATATCGCAATTATGTTCGCTGTCGCTGACAGCATTATCAGCATCGATATCCCGATAAGCGCTATCATGCCGATCTTGTAGTTTATGAAGTATGAATAAGGTCCTGCTATTATCGTGCTGTAATCCTGGATAAGGAGGATCGGATCCATGATTGAGAAGATGAAGTAGATGCAGAGCAGAGAGATCATCGATATAAGCGAATATGTATGCTGTTTCCTATACCAGCTGAGATATGTGTTGCTGATCCTGTATGCCATCAGAGCGATGGCGGCAATAGAGTAGGACACCATATATATGATCACGATAAGCTGCATTGCGTTCTGCATGGTGAAGATATTCTTGAATATGATGAAGTAAGGCTTCCTGAGAAGCAGTGCCCAAAGAATCACAGGAGGGAATGCCGCGAGCGCCTTCATCTTTTCCGTCCTAAGGGATGGGGCGGGCTGGAAGTGGTTCACTTCCAGGGCTGTCAGGAGTATAAGGAATGGGAAAGCTAGGCGCGTTGTCTGGATTACGGAATAGAGCGAATAATATGAGATCGAGAGATCATTGATCGAATCCCTAAGCGAATCAGAGAAAAGAAGGATCGGTATGAAAGAGGCCCTGTATCCCCCGGTCTTCACGACATAGCATATATATCCCGACAGCATTATCAGGAAATCTATGTACAGCAGGGCTTTTCTCCAGGCTTTCGCGGGAGAGTAGATGATGAATATAAGTATGGTCTCTGCAATGACGCTTGCTATCGTAATGAGCAGCATGCCGACGATCCTTCTTATCTGGCCGCAGGATATCCCTCAGCCGTATTGAGGAAATTATACCATATTGGGCAATGGCTGATCCTGATTGCTGGATCTTCTCAGCATATATTCAGCAAACTGCTTTTCCGTATAGGTATGAACATCCTTCATGTATGAGCCTTTGTGCCTGTCGAATCCGAAGCGTATAAGCTCTTCCTGCGCCTTTTCCATGATGGAAGAGACTATCTTCTCCCTGTATTCGGCAGATGATGGATTCTTCGCCTCGCTGTATACGATGATGAATTCCCCCTGCGCCCTGGAATAAGATAGATCCGTACCGGTGATGTCATTATAGATCAGAAGGCTATCGCTTAGCTTGAGCCTGATGTCTTTCCTTATGCGGTCAGTGATCTGGCAGTTCTTGAATTCTATGAAGGCAAAGCTGCTATCATCTTCGATCAAAGCATCAACGGATTTTGCGCATTCCTCTGGTTTCCCAAGCGAATTCAGGTAAGTTGTCTTAACCTGATCGAAATCAAAGGCGTCCGCTTCTGACAATGACATGTATTCATTATTGGAATCGTCGAATGACGTCTCCATCAAAGTGCTCAGCGCGGATTGGAATAGTCCTATTGCATCAAGTTTCTTCGTCATCGAATCTCGTATTCTCCAAGGTCTGGAAAGGATTTGCCAGCAGCTTATAGATCCTGTCTATGTTAGCTGACACATCCTCGAAATCGGCATATCCTCCATTGTCCGATGATAGGTAGAAGCGGCATTTCTCCCTTATGCCATGCTTGGCTGCATATACATCTATGGCATCAAGGAAATATGGGCTGTGGGTGTTTATCAGGATATGCATGCAGTATTCCTGCTGGATAAGGACCAGGAGCTCCGCAAGCACCAGCTGCCATTCAGGATGAAGATGTATCTCAGGTTCATCGAGTATCATGACGCCATTATCTTCCAGTATTCCGTTCTCAATCAGAAGCTTCAGCAGCACGAATGTCTTGAGTCCTGATGAGAGATTCTGGAACATGATCTTCTTGTCCGCATTGCCCTCGATATAAGAATACTCAGTTGCTTTAAGGCCAGTCATTCCCGGTATGGCTGCTGTTTCCTTTGAGCTGATGGTGCCGGTGCAGACCGTAGCAAGCTTGCTGAGTATCCTCTTAGCTTTCCTGTCAGATAGGATAGAGGCAATCGGGCTTTGCTTTGCCTGTGTATTCAGCAGCATATCCGAAAGGATGTTCCTGTGATTGTCGCTCCAGCTGCATGAATGGCTGAAATAGACCTTATCAAGGGCATCGAGCACAAATGGATCATCGATATAGATCGCTGTTTTCTCAAGCTCTTCGCTGCCGGTTATGGCCAGGCTGCCAGGCCTGAGATCCATTGATATATCCTTTCCCTTTATGCTGAGCGTGATTGAGCCTGCCTCATCGGAATAAATGTTAAGTGGCTGTGAATTGAATTCGGATTTCAGGATCCTCCCAGCTATCTCCTCAAGGATCTCACCGTCGCTGATCCTGAGTATACCCTGGATTGATTCCGCGATCTTCCGGAGATCAACAGGCAATTTGCTGTTTTGTGTAAGCATTGATGGATTGGATGAGAGAAGATCGGCTAAAGGGGCTGGATCATCAGAATATGCGTCTCTTTCATCCACTATCCTTTCCATAAGCAGATGATTCATCATCACGTTCTGAGCCCTAAGTGCATCACATATTGAATCCATCCGTTCTTGCCTTATCTTCTGGGGATATTGATGGAATGTGTTGAACATGGAGAACAATGCCCGGCTGATGGTGCTTTTCCCTGTCCCGTTCTTCCCTCCGATCACGGTGATGCCATCAATGCATATCGAAGCATCCCTGACCTTGCCTATGTTCTTGATAACGATCTTCATCCAATGTCCTCTTCGCCTGATGATACCTCATTGCCGTTTATGCGTACAATCTTCACGAATATAGTATAGCCTGTATCGTCTTCCAGCTCTCAAGGAGCCTATCAAGGGAGTATGCTGCGTTGGCGGGGGATGTGGATGGGAGCTTCACGGGGATCATGCCTGTATCCTTGAGGCAATATCTCATGTATATGTCATGGGCCTTCGCTCCATTCGTGAATATCGCATTTATCCTTGTCTTCTCTATCAGCCCCTTTATGTCATTTGCCGTGGCGTTCTCGATCGCTGAGTCTGCGGAACCGTGAATCGTGCATGAGGCTATCGAGTCCCAGAGCGCTATGTGCTCTTTATGGAGGAAAGCTTTCTTCTCATCGATCGTCTGGAGCTTGGTGCCGAAAAGCCTCTCCATTATCTTCCAGAACCTATTCTGCGGATGGGCGTAATAAAAGCCTTCCTCTCTCGATTTCACGGAGGGGAATGAGCCAAGTATAAGTATTCTCGAATCCTCATCGTAAAGAGCTGGGAATGGATGGATAAGCAGTTCTTCCATGTCTTGTATTCTCTATCTAGCCATATTCTTCTGCAAGTGTTGCAAAAAAGCTGAAACTGAATCTGCGAGGTTGTTTAGTAAGGAAGTGTGCGGTAGAATCATCAAGATATTCAATAGGAGATTCAGATGAAGTTTGCCACGTTCGGGCGGGGTGGAGTGCATCCTGATGATAAGAAGAGACTGTCCAAGGACAAGAAGCTGGAGAGGCTTCCTTTCCCTAGCGAGCTTATAGTCTCCATGTCTCAGCATCTAGGCGCTCCGGCTACGCCGCTGAAGAAGAAGGGCGATAGGGTAGCGAGAGGCGAGGTTATAGGATGTGCATCATCCTACGTTTCCGCTCCTGTCCATAGCCCTGCTGATGGAGTCGTTGTCGATGTAAGGAAGGTCCGTGTCCCTTCCGGCGCTGTCGCTGATGCGATAGTCATCAAGTGCGATGAGACACAGAGCGAAGGCTTCACGGAGGAGTTTGCCTGGCAGTCCGAAAGCCCGGAAGCCCTTCTGGAGACAGTGAAGTCGCTTGGCATCGTCGGAATGGGCGGCGCCACGTTCCCGACAGCCGTGAAGCTCACCATACCGATGGGCAAGAAGGCTGATGCCCTCATCATAAACGGAGTCGAGTGCGAGCCTTATCTCACATCGGATTACAGGCTGATGATCGAGAGGCCGGATGAGATCCTCGAAGGTGTGATGGCCGCGGCCAGGATAATCTCTACCGACAATGTCATAATCGGCATAGAGGCGAACAAGATGGATGCCGTGGAGCTGCTTTCCTCCAAGATCGCCGCCAAGGGCTATCCTATAAAGGTCCAGCCTCTTAAGATGAAGTATCCCCAGGGCGACGAGAAGCAGCTCATAAAGGCCATACTCGGCCGTGAGGTGCCTTCGGGCAAGCTTCCGCTTGATGTAGGCGCTGTCGTCTGCAATGTCGCTACAAGCTATGCGATCTATGAGGCCGTGAAGTACCATAAGCCTCTTATCGAGCGTGTCTGCACGGTTTCGGGAGAGGCTGTCAATGAGCCGAAGAACGTCATCGCCCCGATCGGGACTAAGTTCTCCGACCTCATCGCCTATGCCGGTGGCGCCAAGGATGACCTTGTGTCGATGATCGCCGGCGGCCCGATGATGGGATTTGCCGTCGCTGATCCCGATACCCCGATGATCAAGGGCTCAGGCGGCGTCCTGATGCTTGAGAAGATGATCGATGACGTCTCGTTCCCATGCGTGCTCTGCGGCAAGTGCGTCGAGCATTGCCCGATGGGCCTCATGCCGAACAAGATGTTCAGGAATATCAAATACGGCAACTATAAAGCCGCTATGGATCTAGGCCTCATGGACTGCAAGGAGTGCGGATGCTGCGCATATACATGCCCGTCCCACCTTCCTCTCGTCCAGGGATTCAAGCTTGGCAAGAAGCTTGGGAGGATGGCAAGATGATGACAGTACGTACTAGTCCTCATATCCATGGGAGCCTGAGGACTGACAAGGCGATGCTCTTCGTCATCGCGGCTCTTCTCCCTTCGGCCCTTTGGGGAGTCTGGGCATTCGGGCTCAGGGCGCTTCTAGTGCTTCTGGTCTCAATAGCATCAGCGGTGCTTGTGGAGTACCTTCTCGGCCTTGTCTCCAAGGAGTTCACCCTCCGTGATTATTCCGCGATAGTGACAGGGCTGCTTGTTGGCATGAACATGCCTCCAGCCGTGCCTCTCTTCATCCCTGTGATCGCCTCGGCGTTCGCGATCGCTGTCGTGAAGTGGACGTTCGGAGGGCTTGGCTGCAACTGGATGAACCCGGCTCTTGCCGGAAGGGTATTCGTATTCTTCTCATTCACCTCTGACATGAGCGCGTTCACGCTTCCTCGCGTGTTCGGCGTCAACGCCGTGGCATCAGCGACCCCGCTTTCGGCGCTCAAGACGGCGATGACGGCAGGAGGGGCTGGAAGGAGCACCGATCTCCTGACGCTTCCTGTAACCGATTTCGCGGCCTCTGTCGCTGATAAGCTCGGGATATCCCCATACGCCGTTGATTCGTTCTTCGGCAATGTCGGAGGGTGCATAGGCGAGGTGTCATCGCTACTGCTGCTTGCCGGAGGCATATTCCTCATCGCGACCCATATCATAACCTGGCATATCCCTGTCTTCTATATCGGATCGTTCGCGATCCTGTCTTGGATATTCGGCGGAATACCGTATGGGCTCGGGGCTTTCCATGGGGAGATCCTCCTTCCCGTGTTCTCCGGCGGCCTGATGCTCGGAGCCTTCTTCATGGCTACCGATTGGGTCACGACGCCGACGACGAAGAAGGGAGAGGCGATATTCGCTATCGGATGCGGATTCTTCACGTTCCTGATCAGGTACTTCGGATCGCTTCCTGAGGGCGTGTCGCTCGCGATAATCCTCATGAACATCGTATCACCGACGATCGAGCGCTTCGTGAAGGTCAAGCCATTCGGATACGTGAAGGCAAAGAAGGAGAAGGAGGCGAAGGCATGACAAGATATCTCAAGACAGGCCTTATCCTCTTCGCCATCTGCGCAGTCTGCACAGCTCTCTGCGCCCTTATAAACGAGGTCACGGCACCGGCAATCGCGGTGAACGTGGAAAAGGACAGGCTGAACGCCCTTGACGCCGTGTCCCACGGCTATGAGATCGGCGAGCAGGAAGAGGGCAGCGGCAGCATCTCATATGTGATCCCGCTCTATGACAACGGAAGCGTTGCCGGGTATATCGCAGAGATCGTCACTTCCGGCTATGGCGGGGAGATGACGGTAATCGCATCCTACAGCGCCGACGGCACGGTCCTCGAGGCCCAGATGATGGCGAATTCCGAGACTCCGGGACTTGGGAAGAAGGCTGAGGAAAGCTGGTACATGGATATGTTCCGCGGACTTGGTGGAGAGTCTCCTCTCCCGCTTTCCAAGTCCGATCTGCCCACGGATCAGGCTGCAGCCGTGTCCGGTGCGTCGATAACATTCGGCGGCGTGTCATCCGCGATCCATGAAGGCTCTGAGTACGTGAAGAGCCTGGGAGGTGCCGTATGAGCCACATGAAGGAGCTCACGAAGGGTCTTTTCAAGGAGAACCCTACATTCATAATCATGCTTGGCATGTGCCCGACGCTCGGTGTCTCAACGCAGGTATCGAACGCCATAGGCATGGGGCTGAGCGTCATATTCGTCCTGACATGCTCGAACATATTCATCTCTGCATGCAGGAAGATCATCCCTGACGCTGTCCGCATCCCTTGCTACATCGTCATAATCGCATCGTTCGTCACTATCGTAGAGATGGTGCTCCATGCCTATGTCCCAGCTGTCTATGAGGCCCTGGGCGTATATCTCCCGCTCATCGTCGTGAACTGCATAATCCTTGGCCGCGCCGAGGCTTTCGCAGGCAAGAACGGCGTTCTTGACAGCGCGTTGGACGGGATAGGCATGGGAATCGGATTCACTATGTCCCTCTCGCTCATCGCCCTTATAAGGGAGGTGATAGGAGCAGGCACGATAACGCTCTTCCCTGTGGGGTCATTCAGCGGGGTCATCACGCTTCCGCTCCTGTCCGATTCCCCTGTTCGCGTGCTGACGCTCGCGGCAGGAGCGCTTCTGCTCATGGGATACCTCAAGGCCTTCTTCCAGTGGAAGAGCGCGAGGGGAAAGGGGGCTGAGGCATGAGCTACATCGGCATACTCATAACATATATCTTCATCCAGAACTTCATACTCGTGCAGTTCATGGGGCTCTGTCCGTTCATCGGCGTCTCCAAGAACAGCGAGAGCGCGATCGGCATGGGCGTTGCCGTCACGTTCGTGACCGCGATAGCCTCAGTCGTCTGCTGGGCCGTCCATGAGTTCCTGCTTGCGCCTTTCGGGCTTGAGTACCTCAGGACCATCGCGTTCATCCTCGTCATCGCATCTCTCGTGCAGCTTGTCGAGATGGTGATCAGGAAGATGAGCCCAGGGCTTTACAAGGCCCTTGGCATATACCTTCCGCTCATCACTACCAACTGCGCGGTGCTCGGCATAGCTATCATCAATATCGACAATAGCTACAACCTCCTCGAGAGCTTCCTCGCCGGGCTTGCCGCGGGGCTTGGCTTCACGATGGCCATAATCCTGATGAGCAATATCCGCGAGAAGCTTGAGATGACGCCTGTCAGGAAGGTCTTCCAGGGCGTGCCTATCGCGTTCATATCCGCGGGATTGATGGCGCTTGCGTTCATGATGTTCGATAAGAGTCTTCTTACGAACCTCGGACTGGTATAAGGAGGTATGGAATGTCTGTATTGATTGCTTTCCTGATCGTCGGCATACTTGGCCTTCTTCTGGGACTGGGGCTGGCGATCGCGGATAAGAAGTTCGCTGTTGAGAAGGATGAGAAGCTCATCGCGCTTGAGGAGTCGATGCCTGGCGCTAACTGCGGAGGCTGCGGCTATGCTGGCTGCCAGGCCTACGCGGAGGCTGTATATAAAGGCGAGGCGAAGCCCGGGCTCTGTTCTCCTGGAGGAGACCAGCTTGCAAGGAAGATGGGCGAGATCCTCGGCATCCAGGTCGAGGATGTTGAGAAGAAGGTCGCCTTCGTCTTCTGCCGTGGAAACAGCGAGGTCACCAAGACTGACTACGAGTATAAGGGAATGACGGACTGCAACGCCGCCGCGCTGCTTCAAGGCGGTCCTTCCGGATGCAAGGAAGGCTGCCTCCATCTTGGGTCATGCATAGCCGTATGCCCTGTAGGGGCCATCTCGAAGGATGAGAAGGGCAATGTCGTGGTCGATAAGGAGAAGTGCATCGCCTGCGGCAAGTGCGTGGCTATCTGCCCGAACCATGTGATAAAACTCATACCGTACAGCCTTCAGTACGTATGCGCCTGCAACAACCATGAGAATGGCGCCAAGGTAAGAAAGACTTGCCAGGTCGGGTGCATAGGCTGTAAGATGTGCGAACTCAAGGTTGAAGGATCGCCGTTCAAGGTTGAATCCTTCCTGAGCGTCAATGACAGCAATGCGCCTCAGGACAGCGCTGCCCAGGCTGCAGCTATCTGCCCGCAGAAGTGCATAGTCGATAGGAGCTGATGGTTTGAGATTCGCGCTTGGAATGTATACGGAGATGTCTCCTTCCACGCCGGTGCCCGCATTCAAACGGGCACTGTCTCTCATATACCGTCCAGTGCTCTCATACCTCTACAACAACCCGGGAAGGAAGATGTCGCTTTACCAGAGCGCTGCGATGATAAAGCATATAGACTCATCTTCCTCTCCTGAGGTCAACATGCTTATCGCGTCGCTTTCGAAGCGTGGGGACCTTGATCTGATAACAGGCTCGTATAGCCAGGCGATACTCTCCCTTAACCCGACGAAGGACAGAAGCCTCCAGATCGAGAAGATGACGACGCTGATAAGGCGCACGTACGGAGTGAAGGCCGTATCATGCTTCTTCTATGGGCAGATATGGTCACCGACATATATACATACCCTCAAGAGCATCGGGCTGTCATCGGTCGTCATATCCGCATACAAGGCAACGGCGAGGGAAACCATAGAGAGGGAATCATTCATAATGAATGAGCTTGGAAAGCGCGTGCGCATCAATGTGCCTTCCGATGAGGCCTCATCCCTTGTCTCGCGCTTTGCACAGGGGCTCATTGGCTTTGATGAGCTTTCCACAGGGCTTCATTCGATCCTTGATGAGGGAGAGGATTGCTTCCTGTTCCTCAACATAGACCAGCTTCTCGAGGGAGCCGCGAGGGACGGGAGCGATGAGAGGCTTGCCGCTCTCTTCATAGATCTTATGGAGGCGAGGCCTGATTCATCCGTGCCGATGTATGCGCTTCCCGCAAAGCGTCCCGGATACCTTGACTCAGGCTGGTACGGGCGCGATGCATGGGCCCGCGGCCTCATGTCATTCAATGATCTTTTCGTTAGGAACGAGAATTACCGCTATCTGCTCAACCGCTATCTCTCTGTCTCGGAGGTCCTTGCCGGATACAAGAAGGACAAGACGATAAAGAGGGAAGCGGAGGCGGAGCTTTTCCATATCTCCATGGGGCCGCTCTTCATATACGATGCTGAGTGCACCCCGCTGCGCTATCAGGAGAGGAAGCTCTTCTGGAAGGCCATGATAGAGGCGGAGAGGAAGCTTTACGAGGCTGATCCCGCTGCATTGCCAAGGGAGTACGACTTCGAGGAGGCAGGTACGCCTTCGCAGATTGCCCGCAACAAGACCTATTCAGCTGTGCTATCCCCGAAGGGAGGCGCCCTTTCCGAGCTGTGCTATATGCCGCTTGCGCTGAATATAATGGATACGAGGACGCCATTCGACAAGACCTTCCCCTGCGTCCCGCTCGCGAAGTCCTTCTCTGATATCATAAGCTTCGGCGGCATGAGCTATGACCTCTCATCATCCCAGTTCGATCTTGATGTGATATCCAAGACAGGATGCGAGTACCAGTTCATGCGCAACGAGGATGGCGTTTTCTCCATCATAAAGCATTTCCGCCTGCGCTCGCAGACGCTTGTGTTCGAGACGCTGATCACCGCAGAGTGCGAGATCGACGGCACGTATTCCGTCCCTGTCTATCTCTCGTCCCCGGAGCTGTCCCTCTCTTCCCTTGACCAGAGGCAGGCTCTTCTCCTTGGATCGCTTGATGATGTGAAGACGGTCAGGTATACTGACCAGATGTCTGGGCTCCAGCTATCATTCTCGTCCACTGAGGGGTTCTCCCTTCGGGAGGAGAGGGCAAGGCAGAGCCAGAACACGTCGCTTGGCGTTGAGACATTCGAGCTCTATACGCGCCTCCTGATAACCTTTCCGCTCACTCTTGAGAAAGGGGAGACGAAGATCATCAGGGTCGTATCAAGAGTCTCAGACAATAGAAAGGATAAGGAGTGAGATATGTTCATTGAAAACAGAGCTAAGTTCGAGGATATAAAGGAAGAAGCCTACACTGTATGGAGGCGTCTTTGAACAGGCTGGGACTGAAGATAAGATAAAGGCCCTGGAGGAGAAGACCGCGGCCCCTGACTTCTGGTCAGATCCAGAGAAGGCCGAGAAGGTATTCTCCGAGCTCAATGCCCTCAAGGATGGCTATTACCCATGGAAGGAGGTCATCGGCGAGATCGATGAGCTCGAGGAGCTTCTGGAGCTTTATTCATCAGAGGATGACGAGAGCCTCAGGGCGGAGCTTGAGGGGCAGATAGATGCCCTGGACAAGAAGTTCAGCCCGCTTCGCCTCAAGACCCTTCTTGATGGCAAGAATGACAGGAACAACGTGTACCTTTCCGTACACTCCGGTGCCGGCGGCAACGAGGCATCGGACTGGACGCAGATGCTCACGCGCATGTATACCCGCTGGGCTGAGCGCCATGGCTTCAAGTGCGAGGTGCTTGACCTTCAGGAGGACGAGGGCGGAATCAAGAGCGTCTCGATGAAGATAACCGGTGATTACGCCTTCGGATACCTCAAGGGGGAGGCGGGGGTGCATCGCCTTGTGCGCATCTCCCCGTTCGACGCGGCAAAGAGGCGCCATACATCGTTCGCTTCCGTCTACGCATCACCTGAGGTCGATGATGATATCGAGATAGAGCTCAAGCCTGAGGACTACAGGCTCGATACATACCGCGCGGGAGGAGCTGGAGGGCAGCACGTCAACAAGACTGATAGCGCGGTGCGCATCACGCACTATGCCACAGGCATCGTCGTGCAGTGCCAGAACGAGCGAAGCCAGTATATGAACAAGGATGTCGCGTTCAAGATGCTTCGCTCAAGGCTTTATGAGTATTACCAGAAGAAGAGGGAAGAGGAGCATCAGAAGGACGCGATCGCCAAGAAGGATATCTCCTGGGGCAATCAGATCCGCAGCTATGTCTTCCAGCCATATACTCTCGTGAAGGATCACCGCACAGGTTGCCAGACGGGCAATATCTCGGCAGTCATGGATGGGGAGATTGATGAGTTCATTGAGAGTTATCTCCATTTCGCTAAAGAGGCTTAGCCTCTCTCTTGTGCTGCTCCTGCTGCCGATCGCGCTGGGAGCAGCTTCATTCCGAGCCGCGGTAGTCGCAGATGATGAGAGGAGCCTGCGGATGATTCTTGATGCCCTTTCGGTCCTCTCAGGCCCCGTGACCTCATCCTCTTCCATCGCTTCCTACGAGGCGAAGGCAGAGAGGGAAAGGGAAGCTGAGAAGGCCGAGAGGATCATCGGATACATCACAGCCGAGAATCTGGAAGCCCTTGAGGCCATGGAGGACGAGGAGGAGAGCGCTGCTGAGAGCGATGAGCTTATCCTTGAGGTGGTCTCAGTCACGGTAAGCGACGCGGAGAATGAGTTCCTGATGAAAGGGGACGAGGAAGCGTTCTCCTATGTGATGCTCTCCGATGATCTTGACCTATTGATAGTCTCGAAGACTGAGGATGATGGGCTTCTTTCGGATCATACGCTCTGGGTAAACGGCAGGGAGGCATACTCCTCCCTGTACCTTTCATCTGACGACGATGAGGAGTTCTACTCGATCCTTTCCGTGCTGCTTCCTTATCTCAAGAGCCCTGATACCATCATCGTTCCCGTGGATATCCCGGCAGTGGTGTCGCTTTCGATAGATGGAAGCCCCGTGACCCCGCTGCGCTCCGTGATCGCCCTTGAGAAGGGTGAGCATGAGATCATCTATACTTCCCCTCGGTTCGAGAGGATAGAGGAAACGGTCGATGTTGATGAGAGCACCGTGCTTTCACCCCATTTCGTCCCGCTCTTCTCCGGTCCCGCGTTCATCTCATCCCTTCCTTATGACGCTGCTATATACTATCAGGGGATACCTGTCGTGAATCATGTCGTGGAGGAAGGCACGGTGCCGTTCTCCATCGCGGCAAGGCATGATGGATTTTCTCCGTTCTCGATGCAGTCAACCGAGATCAGCGATACCATCTCGATATCGCTCCGACCTGAGTGGATGGCGGAGAATGACACGATAGAGAGGGCCAAGGGGCGTTTCTACGACAGCCTTATAGCGACGCTCGTGACATTTGGCGCGTTCGTCGCGACCAACTCGCTCTCAGGCATCTATACCGACGTGGATCTGGCCCCTGTCGCGGTTGCCTTCACCGGTCTCAGCCTTGTACAATTGGTGGAGCTCATGGATGCGATGTTCGATTATTTCCAGATGGCCAGGATGGGAGGATGATATGTTCTTTAAGAAGTTCGGAGAGAAGATAAAGAGCCTTTTCGGAGGCAGGAAGATAGACGAGGCGTTCTTCGAGGAGCTGGAGGACACGCTTATCGAGGGGGATCTCGGAGCGCGTCTGACCGAGGAGATCTCCGACAAGCTCAGGGAGATCGCGAAGAAGGAGGGCATAACCGAGGCCTCTGAGCTCCAGTCGAGGATGAAGGATATACTTTCAGAGTATATCCAGTCCTATGATGCCGAGCCGAAGAAGGGTGAGCTCTCTGTCTTCATGATCCTTGGAGTGAATGGGGTCGGCAAGACGACGACAATCGCGAAGATGTCGAAGTACTTCACGCGCGAGGGATACAAGGTTCTCCTCGCCGCCGGCGATACATTCCGCGCCGCGGCCGTAGATCAGCTGGATATCCACGCGGAGAGGCTTGGCATGCGCATCGTAAAGCATCAGATGGGCTCTGATCCAGGCGCGGTTATCTATGATGCGATAACCTCCGCGGCGGCGCAGGGAGACGATCTCATCCTTGCCGATACAGCCGGAAGGATGCATAACAAGGAAAACCTGATGCGCGAGCTCAAGAAGATGGACAAGGTCATCCATGCCCGCGGCGTGAAGGATGAGAACTACAGGAAGTTCCTCGTGATCGATGCCACCACGGGGCAGAATGGCGTTTCGCAGGCAACCCTCTTCAATGAGGCCGTGAAGCTTGATGGCATCATCCTCACCAAGTACGACTCGGCCGCAAAGGGCGGTGCCCTTGTCCAGATCGGGCGGATGCTATCCCTTCCCGTCGTGTTCGTGTGCGTAGGCGAAGGCTATGATGATATAAGGCGCTTCGATAAGGATGAGTACCTTGATAGCCTTCTCGGGCTAGGAGAGAAATGAGGAAGCTCGCTCTTCTCTGCCTTCTTCTGCCGCTTCCGCTTTCCGCTGCGGTGTTCTCCTCCAATTCGATCGGGCAGGAGATCTCCCCCAAGGCGATGCTCGATGGCTCTGGCTACGAGCTGGAAAGGGATGGCGGGGTCTCCACCCTGTATCTGGATGGGAATCCTGTCATGGTCCGTACTGAGTCCGATGAGGGCTATACGGTGGAGAGCGAAGGCTATGAGGAGAGCGTTGTCATCTCAGATGGCCGGAGGGAGAGAAGCACCATAAGGGAAGGCGGCAGGGAGACTTCCTATACATATTTCTATGACGGGGATAGGCTTTCGTCTGTATCCATATCAGTGGATGGGGAGCTGGCGAAGAGGATAGTCTATCTCGATACAGCCTCAGGCACTCCCGCCGCATTCTCCGGGGACATCAGCGGCTACATCCTTCCTTCCTGCTATATCTACACGCTCGACGGCAGCGTGATACGCTCGGATAATGACAGCTCATGGACTCCGCCTATGTCATATACGCTGGAGGAGAACGGCAACTGGAGGGAGGAATCGACCATAGACGGCCGCCCTGTCACGAAGATCTACTCTCCGGAAGGCTGGCTACTCTCGGCAGAGGGCAGCGGCGTTGTTGAGGAATACCGCTACAGCGATGATGGCACGCTTCTCTCCGCGATAGAGAGGCGAGGACGGCAGTCCAAAGTGACGCGCTATGCCGAGGGCAAGGCTGTCTCGGTATCGACATACGATGGATCCGCGCTTCAGAGCGTCAGGAGCGATCTTGATGATGGAAGCATCGAGGAGATCCGCTATGAGGACGGCAAGCCCCGCGCCAGGATCATCTTCGACAGCGATGGGCTCAGGATAAGGGAGGTCGAGAACCTCAGATGATACTCCGCCTTTCCCTGCGCTATAGCTTCTCCGGATATAACCGCCATAGGCTCCGCAGCATCAGGATAGCCGTGGCAACGGCGCTTTCCGCTACCGTGCTCCTTACCGTTATATCCATAATGGGGTATCTGCAGGACACGAGGATGGAGAGCATTAGGGACACGAGATCCTTTGATGCGGTCATCGATGGGGATGTCTCCGCGGCCATGTCATCGCGCTTCCCTTCAGCATCTGTCTTTCCCTATGCCGAGTCTGATGCGCTTGTCTCAGGCAGGACCATGACGATAAGGTTCATAGATAGCCGGTACGATGGTGCGTTGGATATATCAGGGGATCTGTCGGGCATAGTTGTCCCTTATTCCTATCCTGCGGACATGGTCAGCGCTGCGATGCTCCGGCGAGGCAGGAGCGGCGCGATGCTGCCGCAGAGCCATCTATATGAGGTGTCAGGGCGCTATTCAAGCCGTATGGGCTATGAGTTCGACAGCGTACATATGTTCCTTCCTCTTTCGCTCTACGGCGGGGATGATGTGGTCACGGCGGTGAAGGGTATAGATGACGAGGATGCTGAGGCGCTCCGCCGCGATGGCTACAGCCTCGTGACATGGAAGGAAGCGGAGGCTGGGCTTTATTCAGCGCTTTTGATAGAGAAGGTGCTTATGTATCTTGTCCTATCCCTGCTGTTTGCCGTGATCCTTGTGTCCCTTCGCTCATCCGCGGCCTCTTTCTTCGCACTGAAGAGGGGAGAGAGGGCTGAGTTGATGGTTCTTGGGCTTGGACGGGGCAGTATCGCGGCATCGTTCATCCTGTCCTATCTTTATGTGCTTGCGTCTGGCCTTGCCGCAGGCGCCATGCTCGCTGTTCTGCTTCGTCCGCTTGCATTGCGCGTGATAAGGTCCTTCGGGCTCTATGGCGCTGAGCTGGCATTTCCGCTCGGGACCTTCATATGCCTTTCTCTTCTGATGGCAGCAGGGGCTGCCGTGATAGGGATAGCCGAGGAGAAAGCGGAACGCAAGGCAGATCTTATGGAGGTTCTGAGGAATGAGTGAGCTTCTCCGCCTGGAAGGCATAACCAAATCGTATCGCATGCCGGATGGTTCATCGCTTGATATCCTCTCAGGTATTGATCTTTCCCTGAGGGAAGGGGAGGTCGTGTCGATAGCGGGCCGGAGTGGATCTGGAAAGAGCACGCTTTTATCAATCGCGGCTCTGCTTCTCGCCCCTGATGAGGGGCGCATCCTCTATGAAGGAAGGGATGTCTCAGGGCTCTCTGCGAAGGAGATGCAGAGCCTCCGGTCCCGCTCTGTGGGCTTCGTGTTCCAGTCATCGCTCCTGCTGGAGGATTTCACGGTCCTTGAGAATGCTGCCATGCCGCTTCTCATCCAGGGGATGAAGCCTCGAGAGGCATATAGCGAGGCGGAGCGCCTTCTTGATAAGGTAGGGCTTCTTGATCGCAGGGATTACAGGCCCCGCCTTCTTTCGGGAGGGGAGAGGCAGCGCGCGGCGATAGCCCGTGCGCTTGCCCCATCGCCCTTGGTGATATTCGCGGATGAGCCCACAGGCTCCCTTGATGAGCGTACCGCCGCTTCTATCGAGGCCCTGATGCTCGATACGGTCAGGAGCGAGGGCCGGTGCATGCTCACGGTGACGCATAACAGGGATTTCGCGGCCAAGGCTGACAGGATGCTCACGCTTTCAGAGGGAAGGCTATTGGATGGGAACGTTTGATAAGCTATGGATAGCGCGTAAGTGCGGCATCGGGATGGGACCGGGGTATATCCTCAGGTCATTCCTCCCTTTGTCCATCATCTTCCTGATAACAGCTATCCTTGTCTTTGCCATGATCTTCATCAGCTCTGTCTCGGATCGCATTGACCGTATGCTTGAGGTCCTCGGCTCAGGCTCCATCTACGCCTATGCCCCATTTGATGGCTCTCTTCTTCCTGATGGGGCCGAGATAGCAGAGGTCGCGGATACAGAGGCCCTTCTCTATGCCGAGGGAGGGGAGCGTGCGGTCATTGCCAAGGGAGTGGATGATGGATACCTTGCGGGGATGCGTGGAAAGGAGCTGGAAATCGGAAGAATTGATGCGTCCCTTCGCAATCCCATTGTAGTCTCATCTTCCCTTGCCGATGAGCTTTGCCTTTCTCCCGGCGATAGGCTCACGATGATGGTGTACGAGAAGGAGAGCGGAAGGACAAGGCCATTATTGGCAACGGTAGCGGCTGTCTTCGATTCCGTGTATCCGCAGCTAGATAGCCGCCTTGCGTTCATCCCCCTTTCCATCCTTGGCGAGGCCGATGGCTATGAGATACTTCTTCCTGAGGGCTCGGATGTGGATTCCATCCTTTCCTCCCTTCTGGAGCATGGCGTTCCTGCTGCCTCATTCAAGAGCCTCAACAGGGAAGCGTATATGAACGTACGGTCCTCCCTTTCCGTGCTTTATCTCATACTCTTCCTCATCGCCGCCCTTGCCGCGTTCTTCTCCGCTGATGCCGCTGAGCATTATGTATCGCGGGACAGGAAGGATATAGCGGAGCTCATGGTGCTTGGGGCCGGGCGCGGCAGGATCGTGAGGATATACATGGCCATGACCCTTCTTCTCACTTTCTCAGCCATAGCCGCAGGAACGGTTCTCGGCATGGGGCTCTCGCTGCTCTCTCCTTCGATGATAGGCCTTGTGGCCAGAAGCGAGCCGGCTTTCCTCGACTATTATGTGCGTTCGTTCTCCATCTCCATCCCGTGGCTTGGCATTTTGTGCATGCTCCTTCTCTCGATCGCGGTATCTGCCATCTCCGTGCGGGTATCGCTAGGCAGGAGCGATGTTGCCAACATCCTTGTCCCCTGATAATATCTTGCTGTGAATCTAGAAGCATTTTCATTGGGCACGAGCGGCATGATGCCGCTTCCAGGACGTTTCCTGACATCGGTTCTCGTAAGGCGTGATGGTGACCTCTTCCTATTCGACGCGGGAGAGGGGACGCAGGTGTCGATGAAGATGCTCAATCTGAGATGGAAGAAGATATCAGCGATATTCATATCCCACATGCATGCAGACCATGTCACGGGGCTTCCCGGCATCCTCATGCTCTCATCGCAGGTAGACAGGACCGAGCCTCTCTATATATTCGGGCCTCAGAAACTCGGGGAATATATAGAGTCATCGAGACGCATCCTCGATATGTATATCAATTATGAGATAAGGTTCATCCCCGCTGAGACCGGCATCATATATTCCGGTGAGGGCTTCACTGTCCAGGCCTTTCCCCTCCAGCATACGAAGCCCTGCTTCGGCTATAGCCTTGTCGAGGAGAGAAGGAAGGGCGAGTTCTTCCCTGGCAAGGCAGAGGCGCTAGGAGTGCCAAGGGGGAAGCTCTGGGGACAGCTCCAGAGCGGGGAGAGCGTGACGCTTGAGGACGGAAGGGTCATCGAGAGTGCCATGGTGATGGGGGAAAGCCGTGATGGCCGCAAGCTCAGCTATGTGACCGATAGCCTCTATTTCCCTGAGATCGCGGATTACGTCCATGACTCCGATCTCCTGTTCTGCGAGGGCATGTTTGAGAAAGGACTCCGGGATACAGCCCGCGAGAAGAAGCATATGACCGCCTATGAGGCGGCGATGATCGCGCGGGATAGCAACAGCCTCAAGCTCTGCCTGCAGCATTACTCTCCACGCTATTCAGACAGGGAGCTGAGGGTGCTGGAGAAGGAGGCCAGGGAGATATTCCCCGCGACTGTCCTCACGAAGGACAGAATGACCTTTGATATCCCTCTCAAGGATTGATTTTCCTAAGCCTTATTTATCCAAAGTCTTAATCATCAAGCCGGAGGAATCTCCGGCGATTTCATGAGCATCCAAAAGTTCTTTCATGATTCTTTCCTCCCAAGTTGGTCAAAACATCGACTTAGAGCGTATATACTATTAGGAGATCCAGAAGGCCGAGGAGGGGGCTGGGAGCAGGAGGGCCGGGTACTAGTGCGCCAGTTCGGTGCATATGACATAGACAGGTGAAACTCCTGTCCCGGCAAAGCCTAGCCAGCAGCCGGTATCGAGTCCTTGGATGCGAAGCCGCGAGGCCAGCATTAAGCGTAGGACGGAAAGCATGAGAGCCAAAACGAAAGTGAAGCGATTGAGCCTCGTTAAGCTGATAAGTGGAAGCCGATGCGCTTAGTAACCGCAGCAGGCAGCAACATCAGAGACCGCAGGGCGAGGGACTGATGATTTCCACCGGGGTCGAAGAGCTTGGCGAGCATGCGAGGTGCCATGTGCATACCTGGGAGGTCTGCCTGGTTCCGCTTATGCGGTAAGCAGAACCGAAGCCTATGAACGGAATAGGCTCTGTGAACATCAGGCAGAAGTCAGACCATCCCATAGTAGTGATGAAGCATGTGAAAGCATGTGGAGCGAAGGGGATGGCAAGTCAGTGATTCCGAGATGGGAACATGGTCACACAGGAGGTGAAGAAGCCATGGAAACGGGAATCGAGGAAATAAGGCAACAGTCTCGGTCATACCCGAGGGTGGAGAACCTTATGAGGAATGTGAACAGGGAAAGCCTTATGACGATGCACCTGAAACAGCCTGCGAGGAAAGCAAAGGGTGTGGATGGCGTGAGCAAGGCTGAGTACGGTGAGAACCTTGAAGAGAACATTGGAAATCTTCTTGAGAGGATGAAGAGATTCTCATACAGGCCATTGCCGGTGCGGAGGACCTATATCCCGAAGGCGAACGGGAAGATGAGGCCACTGGGCATACCAACGTACGAGGACAGGCTCGTGCAGGGAGTCATGGCGGATATTCTCAATGCTGTATACGAAGAGAGGTTTCTCGACTGTTCATATGGATTCCGGGCAGGAAGGAGCGCGCATGATGTGGTGAGGGCTATCGACAATGCCGTGATGCATAGTAAGGTGAACTATGTTCTGGAAGCGGACATCAAGGGATTCTTTGATAACGTTGACCATGGCTGGCTCATCAGGTTCCTAGAGCACGACATAGCTGATAAGAACTTCATCAGATACATCAAGCGTTTTCTGATTGCAGGAGTGATGGAAGGCACGGAACTGCAGGACAGCGACAAAGGCACGCCGCAGGGCGGGCTCATAAGCCCAGTGCTTGCGAATGTCTGGGCCTGTAAGATAGTTTGTGTAAATGGGAAATGCTACTGTAAGGAAGGAGATACAGCAGATGACCAAGAAAAGCACAAAGGAAAAGGATGCCATCGACCAGATACTCGACCAGCTGGACCTGCAT
>CALXLT010000036.1 GCA_944389275.1 uncultured Spirochaetaceae bacterium | reverse complement strand
CCTGCCATACACCATTGATTCCAGCTGTATTGGAGAAATCAACAGTTGAAGCCTTATGCTCCGGTGAACCATCATTGCCATTCACCTGAACATCATACTTCCAAGCTGATTCTGCAAGAGAGAAATCACCTGTCAACGTTACAGAAGAGGATGAGATGTTAATCGGGGCCTTATTGCTTGCATCCGATGTAATATTCTCAAGCACTACATCTTTTGCCGTGTGGATATTTATTCCACAAGCCTGACCTTCATTCACAATCTCAACATCAGAAAGCCTGATTTCACTAGGAGCAGTTGCCATATCACCATCTCCTGAACCAAGCCGGATTGCAAATACACTATTACTTGAAGTACCAGACATCTCAAAAGAAACATCAGATATCTCTACTTTGCTGCCAGAGAAGATAATCGGAGCTGAATTCTGACTGACACTATCAACCGGAGCAGTGATCTTATACCCTGCACCATAGATCGTAATATCAGAGGCAGAGATTTTAACAGGAGCATTAAGAACCAGGTCATTTGTGATGATGTAGCTACCAGCCGTAAGGTTGGAGAAATCCGTAGCATCATCTAGAACTGTCTTGCCACTCTGATTCACGGGATACTCTTCTTGGGCCTTTGTTATGAACCATTTCTGCTCTGGTTTAGTCAAAGATGTAAAGGAAGTCATAGCATCAGCCCCTGTCCCCGTAACGGTGTTTCCATCATTAATACCATCAATCCACACAGCAGGAACCTTGGTATCTGTGCACACTACCGTTCCTTTGATCGTAAGAGCAGATGGCGTGAGTGTTGCAGCTTCTCCCTTGCTGACTTCGATGCCTCCGAAGATATTCCCTGTCACATCAACAGTCCCCTCAAGGGTTGCCTTGGAACCATTTACAAGAACACCTGCATTGACCTTCGTTACGGAAACATTCCTAAGAATGACATTCTCCACATCATAGATCTTGATGCCATACTCTCCATTATCCCACTCATCAGTTACGGCAGAAGAACCTGCAACTTTCAGATTCCGAAGGGTGACACCATCAGCTGTTATCTGGATAATCGCATTAGCAGTTTTATCAGAACTTGCTACTCCATTAGTATCCCTTGAGATAGTCCACTTCCCTTCACCGTCAAGAGTGATTGGAGCTGTGATATTAAGCTGGCTAGCAAGCTTTATGTCCTTTGTAAGGTAATACACGCCCTTGCCACTTGAAGACGCAGCCCTGAGCTCCTCTTCATTGCTGATAGTCTGCTTTGGATCCGGCTCCGATGCTGGCTCCTCGGGCTTAACTGTTACATCCTTGTCTCCTACGCTCACCTTGATATCCTCATCGACTGTTACATTTACAGTGATTGAGGTATCCGCAGGAAGAACTCCATCAGATCCAGCCTTGCTCACATCAGCTGTGAAGGCATTGACGGAAGCCTTTACCTCACTGATAGCGACCTCCGCATTGCCTTTGTCAGTATCAACAATAAGCTTGCTTCCTGTCTTCACGGTAACAGCACTGCTTGCTGTGAACTTGCCTTCTGCAGAAACTGTTCCCTCGAATACATAGACCAGTGTTCCATCCGTGATGACATAGCTTGTATTCGGAACCTTATAGCCATCGAATGTCACGGTAGCCTGGAGTGTTGCGCTTTCAGCCGTAGCCTTTGCTGCAGATGAAGATGCTCCACCCTGCTGTATGAGCTTATATTCAACATCAACATTCTCAGCGCCCGGCTTAAGGACATCACCGACAAGCTTTGCCGGATCCAATGCCTCGGCGACATCACGGGCATCGCCTGTGAATCCTGGCTTGCCGCTATCATTTGAGCACGATGCGAACGCAAAGAGCATCAAGAAGATGCACAATGTAGCAAACATTGTTTTTCTCATATACCCCTCCAGAGATAATTTCTTTAGTAATATTACCCCCCCCCCGTATTAATCGGTCAAGGATTTTTACTTTCGATTTGATAAAATCACTTCCGTTTCATCGAAGATGGAGGGAATCCGCGCTTCTTCCGGTAGAGGCGGGAGAAATACAGGGGATCGTCATAGCCGACCAACGAGGCGGCCTCCTTGACGGTCATGCCGGGGGTAAGCTCCATCATCTCATCGAAGGCCATGAGCTTATGTTCTATCACCATCTCCTTGAAGGAAAGACCGAAGGCACTTCTGGCTATATGGGAGACGGAGGAGACGCTGCGCGACAGGGCCTTTGCTGCATCCCCTATCGTGATGCTCTCCCCTATGTGCCCATCGATATATCCAAGTATCTCCTCCGCCGCGGTCGCGGTTCCTCTCCTCATCTGGCCTGTGGATATGAGGATATGAAGGATGTTCTCGAATAAAGATAGCATGGAGCGGATCCTGCAATCAGAAAGAAAAGGCCTTTCCTGGAAGGCATTGTCATACTCCTTCCTATCCAATCCCTGTCCTTCGATGGCTTTGGCTAAAGCGCCGGAGCAGCTATCGCATCTGCGGAACTGGCCGATGAGCGCGTAGAAGGCAGTGTCACCCTGGATCCGGACAGGTATCACGGCCTCGGAAAGTCCGGCATGGCATGTGTAGATGATGCTCTCCCCTTTTGCCAACGCCTTCATGCAGGCCGACCTATCCTCCTTCTGGCAGAGGGGCCTGAGTCCGAGGCTCTTCTGTATCATCGAGCAGAAATCGGAATCGGGGACATGATAGCCGACAAGGTACTCCTCCATATCCCTCGAGAAGAAGGTTATGCGGACATTGAAGCAGGACGAGAAGCTTTCGATCAGTGACTTCACATCGGGGGAAAACCTTATCGGGAATCTTTCCATAGACAAACTATCCTACAGCATTGCAGATTTGTCCATATTCAATGCGGATAATCCAATCCTATTATGCCGTATTGGATGTATCATCTCTGTATGGACACAAGAAGCACGGCAGAAGCGATAATCAGGAAGTTCTCAATCCCTGGAAGCCTTGTGGATATCAAGGTGAACACCCAAGGCCATATAAACTCCACATTCATCTCGACATTCGAGAAGGATGGGGAAAGGGCGAAGTACACGCATCAGAGGATAAACAGCAACGTATTCCCCCATCCGGACGAGGTGATGGAGAACATCGTCCGCGTCACGGAGCATATAAGGAAGAAGACCGTGGGGCTTCCTGACGCGGAGAGAAGATCCCTGCGCGTGGTCATGGCCGCGGATGGCAGGCCCTACACGATAGATGACGAGGGGATGTACTGGAGGACATACGGCTTCATAGACGGCGTAAAGACCTATGACAAGGTCCCCGGCGAGGATACCGCGTACAGCCTCGGGAAAGGAATCGGCGCCTTCCAGTCTGAGCTATCGGATTTCGACAGCTCAAAGCTGTATACAGTCATACCCCGCTTCCACGATATGCGCATGAGGTACATGCAGCTCAGCACGTCCATGGAGAAGGATCCGAAAGGAAGGCGGAAGCTTGTAGAGGATGAGCTCTCGTTCCTCTGGGATAACAAGGAGAGAGGAGAGCGGATCTGGGACGGTTTCGAGAACGGAACGCTGCCATCACGCGTGACGCACAATGACACGAAGATCAACAACGTGCTCTTTTCAGAGGGCAGCGGCGAGGCGCTATGCGTGATCGACCTCGACACGATCATGCCGGGCACCGTCCTCTTCGACACCGGCGACATGATCCGCACGGCCTGCAGCACAGCGGACGAGGACGAGAGGGACCTTAAGCTGATGGAGTTCCACCTTCCCTATTACAAGGCGCTCATAGATGGATACATGGAGGCGGCCTCCCCGTTCCTGACAGATGGCGAGAGAGAAGGAATAAAGGAATCGGGCAGGACAATCACCCAGATCATGGCGGTGCGCTTCCTCACGGACTACCTCAATGGGGATGTTTATTACAGGACGGAGTATGAGGAGCACAACCTCGTGAGGGCAAGGACCCAGATAAAGCTCATGAGGTCCATGGACGCGCAGTGGAGGGAGTATTGACGATTGCGGGCTGGGAAAAGCCGTAATATAATTCCCATATGATCGAAAGAAGAGAGTACAGGATCGCATCCCTCCAGACTATGGCGGCAGTCCCTGAGATGGTCATATCAGGGGCCTTGGATGATGAGATAAGGGCAAGGATGTGCACGGTCATCGAGACTGAGGCCCCGATAAGGGAGGCCCTGCTCTTCAAGAGGGTCATCTACTCCCTCTCTATGAAGAAGGTTGGGTCAAGGATCGAGCCGGTATTCTCTCGTATCGCCGAAAGCCTGCCATACGAGAAGAGCGAGGAGGATGGGGAGAAGGTGTTCCACTTCGGTGATGAGTCCTTCTTCCGCACCTCGATCGACTCAGATCGCTATTCATACCAGATCCCTATAGAGGAAGCCGCGAACTGCATCCTCTACATCATTGAGCGGGAGGGACGCATACTCACCAAGTCAGCCCTTCGCCGCCTTTTCCAGAAGGAGCTTGGCTACGAGAAGCTGGGATCGCAGATAGACAGGCTCTTCGAGAGGGCCGCGAGAAGCCCGAGGATCAAGCGCACCGGAAACGGGAGATTCATCATCTAACTATCCGTAAATCTGCGCTATATCTCAAAAATAAGGCAAAAAGCTCCCTGTAGCCAAATTTTCCTTTACTTTCCTTTTATAGAAACTATAATTCTTTGACAGGAGGGCACTATGCTTATAAACCTCAGGAAGAAGAACAGCATAATCAGGAAGAATGCAGAGAGATGCCGTGAGAAAGGCATCCTCCTCCCGACCTTCGCGGAGATGAAGGATCCCTCGCTGATAAGCGATGACGTGAAGGAAAGGCTAAGGAGCGTCGGGCTCTGGGACGTGAACCCGCTCAACCTCTACCGCATAAACTGGCATAACGAGCCAACTGACTTCGGAGGAGACTTCGGCGGTGTCAACTACATAGAGATCCCGCACGAGATAACGGGAACAAAGGCAAGGATCCTGGCCCTGGCGGGCAAGTGGTTCCCATGCGGAGTGCACAAGGTAGGCGCCACCTACTCATGCCTCGCACCAGCCCTTGTCACAGGCAACTTCGACGCTGTTGAGCAGCAGGCGGTCTGGCCATCTACCGGAAACTACTGCAGGGGCGGCGCATACAACAGCGCCCTTCTCGGATGCTCATCCATCGCCATCCTTCCGGAGGATATGTCCAAGGAGAGGTTCGAGTGGCTCAAGACCGTGGCCGGTGAGATAATAGCCACCCCGGGATGCGAGTCGAACGTAAAGGAGATCTTCGACAAGTGCCACGAGCTCGACGCCGAAAGGGGCGCTCATATCGTCATATTCAACCAGTTCGAGCAGTTCGAGAACTACCTCTGGCACTATGAGGTCACGGGATCCGCGATCATAGAGGTGCTGAAGAACCTTGAGATAAAGAGAAGCAATATAAAGGGCTATGTTTCCTCTACCGGCTCTGGCGGCACGCTCGCGGCCGGCGACAGGCTGAAGAAGGCCTATCCTAACATAAAGATAGGAGCCGGCGAGGCCCTGCAGTGCCCGACGCTGCTCAGAAACGGCTTCGGAGGCCACAGGATCGAGGGAATCGGAGACAAGCATGTGCCTTGGATCCACAATGTCAGGAACACGGACATGGTGCTCTCCATCGATGATCAGGACTGCATGGATATCTACAGGCTCTTCAATGAGGACAAGGGCCATCAGTACCTATCGTCGATAGGCGTGATGGACGAGGACATAAGGAACCTCCAGCTCTTCGGAATCTCCGGCATCGGCAACCTGCTTGGAGCGATCAAGATGGCCAAGTACTATGAGCTCGAGGAGGACGATGTGGTCTTCACCATCCTCACAGACAGCTCCGTCATGTACACTTCCCGCCTTGCCGAGCTCACGGCGCAGCAGGGAGAGTTCACGGATATGGAAGCCGCGCGCGTCCATGCCTCGGCGCTCATGCACCAGGGCATAGACAATGCCCTTGAGCTCGGGTATTACGACAGGCTACGCATCCACAACCTCAAGTACTACACATGGGTCGAGCAGCAGGGCAAGACCTATGAGGAGCTTAACAGGCAGTGGTATGACAGGAACTACTGGACGGCGATCCCGAAGATGACCAAGCGCATCGACGAGCTCATCACAGAGTTCAACGCGATGATCAGAGGATAACTATAGAGCCGGCAGCGATGCCGGCTTTCATCGATCAGGAGAGAATATGAGATTCAGATATGTCTGCTCAGACTGCGGACGGACCTTCGAGACCGAAGGCCTCATGTACCAGTGCCCGGAATGCTCGAAGGAAAATGACGGGACGCATTTCCCGAAAGGAAACCTCATCGTTGAGCTGTCAGAAGAGACGCTGAGGAGGGCAAGGGAGAAGGAGCATGTCACACCGAACGACTTCTACCCCTACCCCTCAGGCGACGAGTCAGCCTACCCTGTCGGCCCCACGCCGCTCATGAGGCCAAGGAGGATACAGGAGAAACTTGATCTTCCGAATCTCTCCTTCAAGCTCGACAGCCAGCTTGTATCAGGATCCTTCAAGGACAGGGCAAGCTATGAGGTGGCACTCCAGGCGAAGGCGCTGGGAGAGAAGAGGATAGTCCTTGCGTCCACTGGAAACGCGGGCGCGGCGATGTCCGCCGTCGGAGCGGCGCTCGGACTGGACATAGTCCTCTTCGTCCCGGCCTCAGCCCCGATCAACAAGCTGATGCAATCCGTGCTCTACGGCGCGCATGTCGTGCCGGTCAAGGGAAGCTATGACGACGCGTTCGCGCTCTCGATCGAGTACACGAAGAGGCATGGCGGCATCAACCGCAACACGGCATACAACCCCATGACGATCGAGGGGAAGAAATCGGTATCCATCGAGATATTCGAGGATCTAGGAAGGAAGATCCCTGATGCCGTCTATGTCCCTGTCGGGGATGGCTGCATCATCGCCGGTGTCGCGAAGGGATTCATGGACCTGAAGAAGGCCGGGCTCATCAGCACGGTGCCGCGCCTGATCGCGTGCCAGTCGGAGAGATCCGACGCGATAACGCGGGCTATCAATGAGGGCGACACGAGAGCGATAAGCGCTACGACGAGGGCGGACAGCATCTCAGTTGACCTCCCGGCGAACGGAAGGATGGCCGCGCGATATGTCAAGGAAAGCGGAGGATGGGCCGTCACGGTATCCGATGAGGCTATCCTGGACTCTCAGATAACCCTCACCCGTCTCTCCGGAGTCCTCGCCGAACCCGCCGCTGCCACGGCATACGCGGCGCTGGAGAAGGACAGGGACAGCCTCGTGGATAAGCTTGGAAGGGACGCTGAGGTGATGGTCCTCATAACAGGCACGGGCTTCAAGGACATGAAGGCGTTCGAGGGCCGGGCTAGCCTTCCGCCTGCTATCGAGAACTCAGTCGATGAGCTAGATAAGCTCACGTTCTGAGAAAAGATGATCCCTTATGGCGTGGGTTGCCATAAGGGATCTTTCATGGACAGTATCCGGAATCACTCAGCACTGACAGTGAAGCTCTTCTCCCACACGTCCCCGTCGCGGTCCGTGATGGTGACTGTGATGGCGTGCTCGCCCGATTCCGTAGCGACGACCTTCAGGCCGGTCATAGTGATCGACGAGCCATCGCGGATGAACGAGATCCTGCCGCTTCCGGTAAGGACCGTAAGGCCATCGCTGCCCTCGATATCAACGGAAAGCGATCTCAGGTCCTCAGTGCCCGCGTTGCTGACGGTGAACGAGAGCTCGGCCTGGGTATTCACGGGAAGGGCTGACGCATCATAGTGTTTTCCCTCGAGCGCTGAGATATCCACCTTCTTCCAAAGGGCCTTGAAGACAGCCCCGTTGCCCTCAAGCGCGTACTCAGTGTCATCCGGGGCAAGATATACGCCTGTCGACTCATCCTCCCAGCCCGCGAAGACATAGGAGCTGTCAGGGGCAGTAAGCTGCGGAACCGTTACGCTATCGCCGGAAGCGACATCGTCAATCACGCTCTCGACTCCAGTGACGCTGTCTGTGAACCTCACCTCGCTTTTCCATATAGCGTAGAGCGTCTGGCTCGTGAGAGGCGCGCTTATCGTCTCTCCAGCGCTGTATGTGACCTCATCCGGAGTCACGCCCCAGCCGACAAGCACTCCCGCCATCGATGAATCTATGCCGATATCATCAGGGCCCGGCAGCGTGATGGAAGTGCCCGGTTCAACGGTAACGGAGCGGCTATAGCTATAGCTGAACGTGTCAGACGAGCTCTTCCATTCATAGGTTAGCGTTGGATAGTAATATGAGCTATTAGAGTAAAGCCACTTCGCGTGCTCTGCGGCAGTCGCCTCATCTTCCTTGAGTATAGCGGCAAGAAGCGCGTCCGTATCCTCCTCGCTCATCGAGTAGCGGAGGATGCTGCGGTAGCTGTCCCGTGCATCCCATGCCCTCTGCATATTCCCGGCGGCAAGGGCCTTCTCATAGCTCCTCTGGGCCTTCTGCAGGTCCTTGTCCGTCCTTTCCTGCAGATCATTGTACGTGTCTATGGCAAGCGCCACGTCACCGCTATCAGCGGCGTCGGAGAACTTCTGGTAAAGCTCCTCCGCGCTCGCCGCGTAAAGCGACACCCCCACGGAAAGGAGTGCCACCAATGCTATCAAAAGCTTCTTCTTCATTTCCTGACCTCCAACAATAATCTAAGGCCGCGGCGATGAAGATAAGTGAAGCGATTATGTATTTCTCTTGTCGATTCAGGACAAGGCCCTGTCAGCCCTCTCCACCATCGACCTCTGCCAGGAAAGGAGCCTGTCATGCTCGGCCATGTCAGCATCCTTGACATCGACCATGACGCGGCACACAGGCTCGGTGCGCGAACGGCTCAGCCAGAGGTATGCCACAGGCGATCCATCCTCCGCGAGGAACTGCACCTTATACCCTCCCGTTGACGGCGTCGGCCTATGCTCGGCTCCCATTCCAAGGCTCTCCACGCTGCCCTCGTACTGCCTGATCTCAAAGGATACGGCGTCCTTCGCCATATTCGCTCCTATCTCGGAGCTGAGGATCCTCTCATACTCCGCCTTCAGCGCATCCCAGTCACGGCTCTTTACGCGCATCACGGCATCAGGGGAGAACGCCGGGGTCATATAGTACTTCGGGAACGCGGAGAGGATCGAGTCGATCGAGACCTTCCCGCCCTTCCTTCCAAGCGCCTTCATCATGAACGCGAATAGCCCAGGCACAGACCAGAGCTTCGCAATGGTCATAACCGAGTTCATCGGATCGCGGACCTTCGCAGGGTGCGTGATGTTCCCGCCATTGCTTCCCTCGCCGCAGAGAGGGACTATGTAGCCGTCAGAGCGCACCATCTCCGAGAGCGTCACGACATTCGCTTCGCCTATATCAGAGCGGAAGACCGAGACGCCGAGCCTTGCCGCGATATCATCGATAAGGAGAGAGGTCGGGCCATTGACGGCTATGGCTATCCTCTTTCCGGGATGCCTCATCGCCGCGTGCGAGAGCTCTATCGACGCGACAAGAGCGAAGACCTCCTGCGCGTTCAGGGCCTTTGCCTTGCCCCTTCGTGATATATACACGAAGTTGCCTCTGTCCCCATCGTTGTCAGGCATGTAGCCAAGGACATAGCGCGGGTTGGCCTTATGGGCCGCCTCAAGCGTCTTCCTCGCAGTCTCGAGGTTCGCGCCTTCCGGCACGATTGCGTGCGCTATCTGCCCGGGGATGCTGTTTACGGCCCAGACATCGGCGCCATGGCTGCGGAGGAACGGGATATCGATTGAGGCCGAGCGCGCGGAGCCATTGAAGTCTATCACGACGCCGAACGGCACCTGGAAATCCTCTGCGGCATGCGCCGTGCGCATAACGAAATGCGAATAGTACTTAAGCGCGCTGTTCTTCACGCTCTTATGATGGAGAAGGACCTTCGCGTAATCCTCCTCAGCCACGGATGCGGAGAGTTTCTTCATCCTCTCGCAAAGCGTCTCATCGATGCTCTCTAGGAACAGCTTCCTGGCCTTCTCGGCCTCGGCATTCGGCAGCACGCCGCCAGCAAAACCAAACTTGAATCCGTTGTGTCCCACGGGATTATGCGATGCCGATATATAATAGAATCCATCGAAGCCATCATGGGAGTACGCCATGATCTCCGGGGCTGATGAGATGCCGAGCAGCGAGACATCCGCTCCGAGCGCCATGAATATGCGGGCAGAGACAGCGGTGAGGATCCTTCCCGTCGGACGGGCGTCCGAACCAAGGAGCACGCGGGGCCTCTCCTTCCCCAGATACGAGAAGAACGCGGAGGCGGCAGCTGCTGCAAGCACCCTGTCAGCGTCCCCGACATCCCCTGTGCGGTCCTCATCCTCCTTGCTCGCGGCGAATACGGCCCGCCAGCCTGAAGCGGAGAGGATATATCCTGAAAGCGCGGCCTTCAGGTCCTCAAGCGAGACAGAGACAGAAGAGAGAAGATCCTCCGCGCTATCCGCGATATATATTCCAGTGTTCTTATCGTAGCATCTCATGACAACCTCCTTATCACATGCGCTTCCTGATTATTGTACCATCAGCCTTGCATATTGAGAATGGAGGAACCGCGGTTCGGACGGATGTGAGTGGATAGACGTTCGAGTGCTGGCCTATCACGGTGCCGGGGTTGAGGACGGCATTGCACCCTACCTCCGCACAGTCCCCGACAAGCGCCCCCATCTTCAAAAGCCCTGTATCGATCGTCCCGTCCGGCATATGTATCCTCACGCTCCTCTTATCCGCCCTCACGTTCGAGGTCATGGTCCCCGCCCCGAAATGGGCCTTGTAGCCCAGGATGCTGTCCCCGATATAGCTCAGATGCGGCACCTCCACCTCGTCAAACAGTATGGAGTTCTTGACCTCCACCGAGTTGCCGACGACAGCGCCACGGCCTATTATCACGGAGCCGCGGATGAAGGCTCCTGTCCTCAGCTCAGCCCCCTCGGAGATGATGAGAGGCGGCAGAAGGACAGCGGAAGGGCTTACCACGGCACTTCTGTGTATGGCGATTCCATCATCGGTTATATCATACTCATCCCCCAATGAAGGTATGAGTTCCCTTATGAATCCTTCTATCCTGCAAAGCGCCATGTAAGGCAGGCTCTCCCCTTCAAGGATGGACGAGGCGATTGTGTGCTCAAGGCTGAAAAGCGTATCAAACATGAGGAAATCGTCACACCTCTTAGCCAAATCGTCAACAGCTTAATGGAGAAACACAGGATGCGGGATAAGCTACGCCTTACTTACTTAAGAAAGCACCAGCAAGCATGAAGACGAATTCCTCAACGAGTAACATGTAGTAAGGAAATCGTTCTTTGATAAATGCCCAAATCCCGATGATTGCGATAGCGGCAATGGCTATCTTCCCCAAACGCTTACCTACCGCTTTTCCCAACGCTGCCCCAAAATCAGTTCTGTTTCTTCGAATTAAAATCCAAGTATCTTATTCTCCGATAGTATGTATGCATGAACCTTCTGATTGACAAGAAAAAGTTCTCTTCGGACTTTGTCACTATCCCTTTCTCGGTTTTAACTACCAAGGCTTCCATTGTGCAGATCAAATCGGCGACTTGCTGCAACCTGTACAACGATGCTGTAGAACTTCTGAATTCGACATCATGAAAAGCGCCAGAGAAAACTGTTCTTAGTAACTGTGCTATCTCCTGCTGACCCGAATCGTAGAAAGCCTCTATTACGGAATAGCCAAAAAAGAAGCTCTGATTCTCTTTTATGAATCCCGATAGAGCCTTTGTCATCGCATTCAATAACTGATCCTTTGAGTCATAGTCCGGCTTATAGAACACGAAGCTCTTGTAGGTGACAGGAAGATGCTTTGCAAATGAGAAGAAACAATCGAAGATCTGCCTTCTCTCTTTACTGTCCATTTCTGCATATTGATCCTTTCTCCTGATTAAAGGCGCAGTATGAAAAACAGTAGAGGCAGGCAGCCCTTTTCTCTCAAAAGCAACTTCCAAGTTTGAAAGATTGTCAGCTATCGAAAGTGACTGATCATGAAAAACAAGAGTGAATCCATAAAGCTGACCATGAGAATCCCTCATGTTGAAATTTCCAAGCTCATCAATAAATATTGAAAGGATAGATCCACTCATAAATTCAAAAAAAATTGCTGGAGAAATGCCCCCAGCTCTGACAGACCAACCTTTTCGGCCAGCCCTAGACCCTTCTTCGGATTGCTCCGCCTCAATCGATCTGTCTATAATATACTCTAATACCACGCAAAATGTCAAAGAAATTATCCCTCGGCTCTTGAGACTGAAAAGGAAGCATTAGACATAACACTCTTGCGGTTTTAGATTATAGACTAGACGCAGATTGGAATCCATGGAGGCAATATATGGTGAAGCAGACAGCAGGACGTGATGCATTAACAGGATTTTCAGATGAGTTCGCTCATCTCAATGATGACATCCTCTTCGGAGAGGTATGGTCGAGAGAGGACAGGTTATCTCTGAAGATGAGATCGATACTCACAGTGACGGTTCTTGTATCAAAAGGGCTTATAGACTCCTCTTTCCAGTATCATATGCAGACTGCGAAAAAGAACGGTGTGACGAAGGCTGAGATGGGAGAGATCCTCACGCACATCGCGTTCTATGCTGGATGGCCCAACGCGTGGGCAGCTTTCCGCGTGGCTCTTGAAGTCTACAAGGATGATGAGGGAAAGGACGGAGGCATGTTCGGCCTTGGAGAGCCTAATGATGCCTACGCAAAGTATTTCATCGGCAAGTCCTACCTCAAGCCTCTGACAGATCCGAAGGAGACTGTATTCATGGCGAATGTCACGTTCGAGCCGGGATGCAGGAACAACTGGCATATACATCATTCAGACAAGGGCGGTGGGCAGATACTCCTCTGCACATCTGGGCGCGGATGGTATCAGGAAGAAGGCAAGGAAGCTATAGAGCTTCACCCTGGTGATGTCATCACTATCCCCAAAGAGGTGAAGCACTGGCATGGAGCGGCAAATGACTCATGGTTCTCGCATATAGCTGTTGAGGTTCCTGGAGAGAATACCCACAACGAATGGTGCGAGCCCGTTTCTGATGAGGTTTACAGCAAGCTGAAATGAGAATTGGCTAAGATGAGGCCTTTGTGAAGAAGCTTACAGGACTTGATTGTAGTCATGCTCAAGGCTGAAAAGCGTATCAGACATGTGGAAATCGTCACACCTCTTAACGGAATCGTCAATCGCTTAATGAAGAAACAACGTAAATATAACGGGATTATGCAGGATGGAAACGAGAGGATGGGCTAGCATAAGGCCAGCAAGATAGGAAAGAGATTTCCGTATGACATATAGGGAAAGCGTATGTCAGTCCGGCAGCTGATGAGGCGCATGAGGATGGATATGGCTTACCCTTCTTCTTTTTTCCTCGGCTTCGGTCTAGAATCATAGGCGGAGGAATATGATGAAAAGACTTTTGATCGCACTTGCAGTGGCAATGCTCGCATGCAGCATGCTCGCGGCAGCGGAGTACGCGACCCTCGAGGGAACCATCACGGGGATATCCAAATACGGCAATGCCGCTACGGACATCACGTCAGCTCCGGCTGAAGGCTATGAGCCTGGCGATATGGTGACAATCACCATAGGTGACTACTCTGCCCCAGCTCCGCTCGGCACAGACTACAGCAACGTTGACAGCGGCTCACTGGTTGCTGTCGTGGAGGATACAGGCATCGAGATCGCCATAAACTACGGCTCCTTCGCGACTGTCTCCGGAGCCCAGATCGGTGACACGGTGACTATCGACATGCTTGAGAAGGGAGGATACGCGGAGGAGTACGCGATCCGCCAGCTTGAGCGCACGGACAACCGTGAGGACTACGCGTCCGACGAGGTCTTCGCCAACTTCCGCATGGTCGATGAGGGAAATATAGCCGAGGGCGTCCTTTACAGAAGCTGCAGCCCGGTACGCGGGGACGCGAGGGCACCGTACGCGGATAAGCTTGCCCAGCAGGCTAGTATAAAGACCGTCATCAACCTCGCGGACAGCGCAGAGTCAATGGCGGAAGGCCTCGCCGCCGCTCCTTACTACCAGACGCTTGTCGATAACGGCAGCGTTATCACGCTCGACATGGGCGTTGACTTCTTCGCTCCTGACTTCACCGAGAAGCTTGCTGCAGGACTGAGGTTCATGATCAGCCACGAGCCGCCATACCTCGTGCACTGCAACGAGGGCAAGGACAGGGCCGGAATGACGATCGCCCTGCTTGAGGCGCTCTCAGGAGCGACGATGGACGAGATCATCGCTGACTACATGGAAAGCTATGAGAACTACTACGGCGTTGAGAAGGGAACGGAGCAGTATGCCCTCATCTCCGAGATCATCACCGACTTCTTCCAGACGATGAATGGCCGCCCATTCCCGTACTCGATGGTACGCACGGTCGCGGAGCAGTACACGCTCAGCACGATCGGATTAAGCATGGACGAGCTGGCGGCTCTTGAAGAAGCGCTCCAGTAAGAGGAATGCAAGACCAGATGAAGGGCTGCTGCGCGCGGCCCTTCTTTTGTCCTGTACCATGCTCCCGCCTGCTGTGCTATCATCAGGGGAAAGGGAGGAATGCAATGAGCGCAGGACTTGGCTTCGGACTGATGAGGCTTCCTAAGGACAATGAGAGTATAGATCTCGGCCAGACGATCGAGATGGTTGATGGATTCATAGATGCTGGCTTCACGTATTTCGATACAGCGTATGTATATGAAGGATCAGAGGAGATAGCCGGGAAGGCAATCGTGGAGCGCTATCCGCGCGACAGGTACACGATGGCGTCCAAGATGGCCTCCTGGAAGGTCACGCCATCATTCACAGCCGAGGACATGTTCCGCACCCAGCTTGAGCGCACGGGGCTGGAGTACTTCGATTATTATCTTATCCACTCGCTTCAGGATGGCAGGGACAAGGAAGCTGAGGAGAAGGGATGCTGGAAGACCGCGGCAAGGATGAAGGAAGAGGGAAAGATCAGGCATCTGGGCTTCTCGTTCCATGGAGGCCCTGAGCTTCTAGACCGCATCCTCTCAACCCACCCAGAGGCGGAGTTCGTGCAGCTTCAGATAAACTACCTTGATTGGGACAACCCGATAATCCAGGCAAGGGAGAACTACGAGACAGCGAGGAAGCACGGGAAGAGGATCGTCATAATGGAGCCCGTGAAGGGAGGTCTCCTCGCCTCTGCCGGCAAAGGCATCATAGAGGACGGAAGAGCTCCGGAGATGGCGCTTCGCTTCGCGGCCGGGCTGGACGGGGTGATGACCGTGCTCTCAGGCATGTCAAATATGGCGCAGATGGAAGATAACATACGCACGTTCACCGACATGAAGGCGCTAACGGACGAGGAGAGAAAGACCCTTTCGAAGGTCGTGGAAGCGATCAGGAGCGAAGGCAGGATAGAATGCACGTCATGCCGCTACTGCACGAAGGACTGCCCGAGGCATATCGCGATTCCGGATATCTTCCACGCGGTCAATGACCTCAGGGCCTTCGGCGAGCATAACAGGCCCCGCTTCTTCTACAGCTCTCTCGTGAGTTCCGGAAAGAGCGGCAGGGCGTCGGAGTGCATAAAGTGCGGCAGGTGCAGCAAGGTCTGCCCGCAGCATCTTGATATCCCCAACCTGATCTCAAAGGCATCGGAGATGCTGGACAAGGCGGAGTGAGCTACATGATCCTGGAAGGGAACCTATCGCCCTTCTCCTGCACCAGGAGCCGGCCATAGCCTTCCAGGAAGCCTGCCTTGATGATATCCACCTGGGCGACGATCTCATGGCTTCGGGAGAGGACTATCCACTCGCCGTCACTGCGCCTTATCGATAGCGCGATGGCCTCCGTGCCTGAAAGATAGCGCCCTGAATCAATGAGATGGGCATCGATTGTCCTCACCTCCGCCCTCTCGCCTATCGAGAAGACCGTGGCCACCGCTCCCATGCCGCGGATCCGGCTTCCAAGCGTGAGCATGGACGCCTCCTCAAGCACGTTATAGACGGGGCTGTATCTGTACTTCCCTATGCCACGGCTCTCCGCCGTGGTGGATACATAGATCGATGAATCGCCGCACCGGATACTCATATCATCTGAAATGACTGCTTCCGGATGCATATGCCAGAACGCCCTGTAATCGTGCTCCTTTTCCTCGTCTCCAAGGGCCTCATCGATCACCACGACGATCTTGTCTGATATCCTCAGCGTCTTTCGTCTCTCGACAAGGCCTGACGAAAGATAGCCGAAATACATGCCGGACGCGGCGTCATACCCACCTTCCCCAAGAGACGCGGATAACGTCTTCTCGAATATGCCTGAATAGCTCCAGGATCCGGAGGCCTTCTCCGGGAAGTGGCCATCAAGCATGAAGACATTGTGCGACGCGGCGTCCTTCAGCATCTCACGCTCCGCCGTATCGGTATATGTGAAGCGGCCGGCATCGGTCACGATGACGCGGTCCCCGATCGCTATATCGACATGGAGCGGGGAGATATGCCCATGGCCCGAGCCCAGGAGGCCGGAGACCATATGCGCGGTAAGGGTGCCTGAGCGGAGGAAGGCATTGCCGCTTGCCTGATGGAAGATGCTCTTCCTTTCCTCTGCGTCCCCGCCCTTCTCCTCTGAGCCGAGGTCCCACCAGTTCTCCTCGGCCTTCCGGGCATCGAAAGGAAGAGAGAAAAGATAGGCGGCAAGATAGATGAGGTCAGAAGCGTCCATCTCGTCGCTATCGCCCGTGGGGATTATCGAACCGCCGGGAAGCGTCATATCATATAGCCCCTTAGAAAGCAGCTTTGTCTTCTCCTCCACGGCCTGAGGCATCGCTATGCCTAGCCGACGCGCTGCAAGGACAGTGTCGATCGCGGAGTGCAGGACCTCCAGATGGTACATGGGGCTCTGCTCCCAGTGCTCCCCGCAGGAGAGAGCCTGATGCGTAAGCTCCTCCTCAAGCCTCGAGAGCGCTATCGATACCGCATCGTCATCCCCTACCGCGGCGCCCGCGATGAAAAGGCCATGATCCTGGATCACACCCCAGTTCGACAGCCTCTGGAAAGCCCTGTGCGTGTCCTCAAGCTGCCTTATGTGGTCATGAAGAGCATCCTCCATACAAGAGAGAAGGCTATCGGGAAGAGGCGCGCCGGATGCCTCGAAAAGCTCTATGCTCCTTACCCAGTTCTCGGGCCTTATCCCAGTCTCCAGGCTTCTCCAGCTCGTGCTGAAGTGCTCCGCGGTGCATGATGTCACCGTCAGATACGACTCCATCATCCTTATGAAAGAGTCCCTGTAGCGCTTGTCGCCTGTGAAGGCGAATGCCTTCGCGAGATTAAGGAGGATGCTGTGGCGGCTCAGGGCGTAGAGCCATTCAGGGTCGCGGTTCGCGATCTCAGCGGGAACGTTATCCCAGATGCTGTCCGAGAAGCGGACTGGGGTGAAGCACTTCTCCATCTCGTAGTGAGCCCTGTGGCATATGATGCCGGACACAGCCTCATCTGCCCATGCGATGATATCCTGCAAGGCCTCCGGGCAAGTGCGGCGGATGCCTTCGATAGATGATCCTAGATCCCTTATGTATATCTTCCTGATCATAAGCTGTTCCTTTTCATGACGCTTTCCGCGTATTGCTTGGGCGTGACGCCCATATACTTATCGAAAACCCTGATGAACGTGTTGCTCGATGAGAATCCGACACGGAGCGCCAGGTCCGATATCCTTATCTCCGGAGTCTCATCCAGCATCTTCTGCGCCGCGTTGACGCGGAAGCGGTTTAGGTAGTTCTTGAAGGTGTCGCCGCTCAAGCGATTGAATATCTCAGAGCAGTACTTCGGGGAGAGGTTGAACTCCTCCGATAGATCTATGAGCATTATAGGCTCCGCGTAATGCTTCTGGATGTACTCCTTCATGAGGGCCACGGTGGTGCTGTACTTCGCGTCATCCTCCATTCTCTTCCGGCTTATATACCCGGAGAGGATGGACCTCAGCCCATCTATGACACGTCCCGCGTCGCTGCCATCGGCAAGGCTCCTTAAGGCGAGGATGTAGGACTCATCCTCCTTTGTCTCCTGCAATATCCTCAGCACGGTCGACGCGAGGGCCGACGCGAGCTGCCTGTACTCGCCCTCCCCCATCATCCTCTCATGGTTCTCAGCCACTATCCCATCGAAGATGGCCATGGTGTCAGGGGAAGCCGCGAGTGCCGCGTTTATGAGCTTCCTCTCGTCCGAGATCGGGTAATGCATCGTGTCTGTCCTCACAGAGATGTCGTTCTGGGTGAGTATCGCCTTGTCGCGCATCCGGTATCTGCACCCGATTATCTCCCTGGCCTTCCTGTATGAGCCATGGATCGACTCCCAGCCTCTGGACGCGGGGACGATGGCCGCCTGCATCGACGAGAACTCGTCTATCGCGGTATATTCCTTCAGGCATCGGTACAGGAACGGATAGCACTCCTCTTCCTCGCTTGACTTATAGATGAGGGTTCCTGTCCCGTCGTCCATGAGTATGAAATGGAGATGCTTGACCCGCGATACCATCGAATAGACCTGCAGGAGGTGGGACACGCTCATCTCGCTCATGTCCTCATCGTCTATCACGATGGCGAGGGCGAAGAACGACTTGCCGTCATCCTCTGCACGCAAGGGGGAATCGGAGCCGAAGATATAAGCCCTGTATTTCTGCATATCCGAGGCGAGGTGGAGCTCCTCGAACATCTCTCCAAGGCGGCGTGAGAGGCTGTCAGCTTCCCTGCATCTTGAGATTATCGCGTCGAACTCATTGCCGGACGCCTCGTCATCCTCGGCCCTCGCGCTCTCATAAGCCGTCTTCACAGGTTCATACAGATTCTTCTGCAGCATGTAGGAGATGGCGATGGAGAGGATGAGGATCAGCGGTATGATAAGGGCGAACACGATCATCGGAGCCATGAAGCCGGCATAATGGGAATAGACTATGGAGAACCTGAAATACGGGAAGGAGACCTTCCTGAACGCGTAGCCGCCGTTCTCGGATATCCCTATATCGATATCGTCTATCATCGATCCATGTATCATCAGCGAGCCATATCCCGCTCCTGAGACCACTGTATTGCGCGCCTCATCCAGCACGGTCACATCTATGCCGCTGTCATCGGGAACGCTGAAAAGCTCCGAAGGGAATCTGACTATGAAGAAGACGCTGCTTCCATCGCAGACGCGGCCGAGGATCACGACAAGCCCATCCTCCGATCTTCCGGCATATGTCCCGGGCACTAGCGGCATCGATGACAGCCCTTCGATCCCCAGGGAGCTGAAGAACGACCTTCTCCCCCTCGTCCCTTCCTGCGTTATGACAAACGCCTCTGGATCGTCGGATGTCACGGATATCTCATAGGAATACATGCCGTTCACAGGGGATAGCCTTCTGATCTCCTTGTATATCTGCAGCGCCCCGAAATAGTACTCAGCGCTTCCTGTCCTTGAGGATGCCCAGGCGGCGAGCGCGCTGTCGGAAGCGAGGATGTCTATCGTCCCGGAGGCCTCCATTATGGAGGATTCGGCGGCGTGGGAGGAGACTTCTTCCAGAGACTCCCTGGCATGGAGGACAGAGGAACGCATGTTGCTCTCGATAAGGAAGACCGTCGCGATGGCCGTGATGGATACGACGGCGGCGATGATGGCGAAGATCATCACCAGCTTCCTATGATAGGTCCTGTTCTTCATTCTCTCCCGCATTTTCCTTGCATTCTACGCCATCCGGATGGCTTTGTGGGAAAAATAATCATCCATTGCCGGATTTTCGGCAACATTCAGAAAAATGATGATATCATTCACCCAAATCCTGATTTATATGTAACACTATCCCTATAGGGGAAAAGAAGGAGGAAACTATGGGCATACCAAGCAAGAGGGCCCTAAGGAAGCGTTTCATCGGCAGCTGGCAGCTGCTGATCCTGCTTCTTCCTGGCCTTATCTGGTACATCCTGTTCTGCTATCGCCCGATGGTGGGGCTGAGGATGGCCTTCTACGATTACAACATATTCAGGGGATTCGAAGGCAGCACGTTCATCGGGCTCGAGAACTTCCGCACATACATGATGGGGCCGGATTTCGCGAGAACGATCAAGAACACGCTCATGATAGCGCTATGGCAGATGCTTATCTGCTTCCCCGCGCCTATCATCCTGGCGATAATCGTCACGGAGATGAGGAGCAACATCCTCCGCAAGCTCGTGCAGACCTCGACATTCCTCCCGTACTTCATCTCAACGGTCGTCGTATGCGGCATGGTCGTGAACTTCCTCTCGCCTTCAACGGGAATAATCAACAAGTTCATCGAGCTTCTGGGAGGAGAGGCGACGTACTTCATGGTATATCCTCAGTACTTCCGCCCGATCTACACGCTCATGACGCTCTGGCAGACAGCTGGATTCAACGCGATCGTGTACATCGCGGCCCTGATGGGAATCGATCCGCAGCTGTATGAGGCGGCGCTCGTGGACGGGGCCGGAAGATGGCAGAGGATCTGGCACATCACGCTTCCTGGGATCATCCCGACGATCGTCACGATGTTCATCATGAACATAGGAAAGATCGTCAAGGTCGGATATGAGTCGATCATCCTGCTCTATCAGCCATCCACCTACTCCACGGCAGACGTGATCAGCACGTATTCATTCAGGATGGGAATACAGAACGGCGACTACGGCATCGCGACGGCCGCGGGACTCTTTGAGGCTGTGATCGCGCTCATACTCGTCGTCATCGCGAACAAGGTATCCAAGCGTCTGACAGAGACGGCGCTCTGGTAAGGAGGGGAATATGGCTCATAAGGCAAAGGCATCAAACCATGGCGGATCATCGGTTGGAATCGAGAGCCGCGGGGAAAGGATATTCGATGCGGTGCTTGCGATCATAGGCATCCTCCTCGTCTTCATCGCGCTCTACCCGATCTACTATGTATTCATAGCGTCGATCAGCCGTCCGCTTTACGTGGAGAACGGAGCTGTGATGTTCCGTCCGGTGCTCGCGACAATCGAAAGCTACAGGGAGGCTTTCCAGACACCGTTTCTGTGGACAAGCTTCGGCAACTCGATCTTCTACACGCTCTTCGGCGTGCTGGTGAACATGGCGTTCTCGACGACGATGGCATATGCTCTCTCGCGCCCTCGCCTGATATTCCGCAAGTTCTTCACGCTCGTGGCTGTCTTCACCATGTGGTTCAGCGCTGGGATCATACCGATGTACATGAACTTCCGTGACTTCGGCCTCCTTGATTCGAGGATGGCGATACTCTTCGGGTTCTGCATCAACACATACAACATGATCATACTCAAGAGCTTCTTCGAGCAGGTCCCGTCATCGTTGGAGGAAGCGGCATTCATAGACGGCGCGAGCGACTTCAGGATATTCGGGCAGATTTACCTCCCGCTCTCCAAGCCATCGCTGGCGACAGTCGGCCTCTTCTACGCGGTGACAAGGTGGAACGGCTACTTCTGGCCGATGAACCTCCTGACCTCCGACAGCAAGGTGCCTCTCCAGGTGCTGCTGAAGAAGCTTTTGGTCGACAGGACCGCGAACGAGATGGAGAGCGCAATCATAACGGCGGAGTCCCTGTCTTCGCAGACGACGGTCATCTACGCGCTTATCATCATCGCCATAATCCCGATGGTGATCGTGTACCCATTCATACAGAAGTACTTCAAATCCGGCATAACGATCGGAGCGAATAAAGGATAAAAAGGAGTGAATATGAAGAAAGCAGCTATTGCATTGCTTGTCTTGCTGTGCATCGCCATGCCCTTGATGGCGGGCGGATCGAAAGAGAGCAAGGGAGCGGCGGCCGCGGCCCCTGCAACCCCTACCCTCAACGAGGATGGCACGTTCCATCTCCCTATAGCGGATGAGAAGACGACGTTCTCCATCTTCCTCAACTTCAACAACATGCCATTCGACCCGAACTGGGCTGTATGGCAGAAGCTTGAGGAGCTGACGAACATCAGGTTCCAGAGCGTCATCTCGCAGTCCAACTCGAACGAGGATGAGGCGTTCAACCTCATGCTCAGCTCAGGCAATCTCGCCGACGTCGTAGGCTATGTCAACGCGTCTGACCTTGAGAAGCTTGGCCGTGATGGAGGCCTCCTGCCTCTCAACGACCTCATCGACGAGTACGCTCCGCACATCAAGGCGCTGATGGAGGAAGATCCCGCGTTCAAGCAGTACGCGACATCAACCGATGGCAACATCTACTTCATCCCCAAAAACCAGACCCTGAGCTTCGCCGAGTTCTGGTTCATAAGGGGCGACTGGCTCGAGAAGCTCGGGCTTGAGGTTCCTACCACAGTCGACGAGCTTTATGATGTGCTCACGGCGTTCAGGAACGAGGACCCGAACGGGAACGGGCTGAAGGATGAGATCCCTCTCTTCGACAGGGCCGGATGGAAGATGCCTGATGAGTACCTCTATCTCTGGGATACGTCGATCGAGTTCTATGTCCGTGACGGGAAGGTGACATATGAGCCGCTCGAGGAGAACTTCAAGACCGGAGTGCGCAACCTCGTCAAGTGGTATCAGGAAGGGCTCATCGACCCTGAGATCTTCACCCGTGGGCCGAAGGGAAGGGACACGCTCCTTGCTTCCAATGTCGGAGGATGCACGCATGACTGGATCAGCGCGGTTGACTACAACACTAAGCTTCCTGCAACGATCCCGGGCTTCAAGATGATCGGAATCGCCCCTCCTGCTGACCAGAACGGCGTTGTGAAGGAAAGGACGATGAGATATCCAGGCGTTGGCTGGGGCATCTCCACACAGTGCAAGGATCCTGTGACTGTCATGAAGTTCATGGATTTCCTCTTCACCGAGGAAGGCTCTGCCCTCATGAACTGGGGAATCGAGGGCGAGAGCTACTTCGTCGACGAGAATGGCAGCAAGCAGTTCTTCGACACGGTGCTCAAGAGCGACCAGACTCCTGTAGGATACCTCAGGTCTATCGGAGCCCTGTACCGCGTCGGCATGAACCAGACAGGAGAATATGAGCTCGTGTCCACCAACGATGAGGGAAGGGCTGTCATAGAGATGTATGAATCCCATCCTGAGTGGTACGACCTCACGCAGCCTCCATACGCTGACGGCGAGCTCGACATGAAGTACCTGCCTGAGGATGAGACGAGGTACGAGAGGATCATGGGCCAGATCCAGCCATACGTGGAGGAGAAGCTCCAGGGATGGATCCTCGGCACAAGCGACTTCGACACCGATTACGACTCGTTCGTCAAGGAGCTGCATACCCGCGGCATCGATGAGGCGATCGAGATCAACCAGCGCGCTTACGATTACTATATCGAGAGCGGCAAGGCGAACTGACATGAAAGAGGGTGCCCGCGAAGCACCCTCCCTATGAGGATGGCATATATGGAAGGGAAGAAGAATCTTATATACGTTTTCGCAGACCAATGGCGCTACCACGCGATGGGATGCGCGGGAGAGGACCACGTGAGCACTCCCGCGATGGATGAGTTCGCAGCGGATTCGGTATTCTGCGACGCAGCGCTCTCATCGTACCCTCTATGCTCTCCTCATAGGGCCGCCCTCCTGACAGGAAAGGATCCGCTCTCGCTCGGGATGTGGACCAACTGCAAGATAGGGCTGAACGAGTGCGTGATGTTGCAGCCTCAGGAGAGAGCTATCTCCGACGTGCTCTACGATGAGGGATACCTCACCGCGTACATCGGCAAATGGCACCTGGATGGAAGCGAGAGGAACTTCTCGGCCCATCCGGAGTCAGGGGCTGACAACTGGGACGCGTTCACGCCACCCGGGGAGAGGCGCCATCACTTCCAGTACTGGCACTCATACGGGGCCATGGATAACCACACAAGGCCGCATTACTGGGAAGACAACGCGGAGATGCTGATATACGACGAGTGGTCCCCGAAGCATGAGACGGACATGATGATAAGGTACCTCGAGAGCGTGAAGCATGAGGATAAGCCTATCTTCGCGGTCCTTTCATGGAATCCTCCCCACCCCCCTTATGACCTTATAGATCCGGAATGCCTGGAGCTATGGAGAGAGGATGGATCGTTCAGGCCGAATGTCCCTGAAGAATGGAGAACGGACAGTGACTATCTGAAGAAGAGGAAGGAGTACTTCTCAGCTGTCTGCGGGCTGGACAGGGAGTTCGGGAGGCTTATCTCATACTTGAAGGAGAATGGCTTCTATGATGACTCTGTCATAGTGCTCTCCGCGGACCATGGTGACATGATGGGCTCCCATGGTCTATATGGCAAGAACACATGGTATGAGGAATCGGTGAGGATACCTCTTGTAATACACGACAGGGAGATAGGAACGGGAAGAAGCCACGCCCGCATCGTCAGCGAGGACCAGGCCCCTACCCTGCTTGAGCTTCTGGGCATTTCCATCCCTGATACGATGACAGGCCTCAGCCACGCATCGTCCCTGATGTCAGGAGAGGGAAAGAGGGAATACTCATACCATATGATGATCCCCGGTATGCCAGAGATCGTCATGCCATACAGGGATAAAGGCATGGACAACCGCGCGTTTGGCTGGAGGGCCATCAGGACAGATGACAGCAAGTATATCATAGACAATGGGACCGAACCCGGAGCTGAAACTAGACGCATGCTATATGACCTGAATGAGGATCCGTACGAGATGAATCCAAGATACCTCAAGGCAGGCGATCCGGAAGCCCTTCGCTTTGATGATATGATAAGGAATGAGAAGAAGACTCATAATGATATATTCCTCATATAGGAAAAGGATACGACATGGTGGATATCAGCACGCTTGAGAAGATGGACGGGACACTGCTGGAGAAGGCTATTAAAGAGGCCGTTGCCGTGAACAGGCATTACCTGGCGCCTTTCACCGATAGTTTCCGCTATAGCCATAGCGAGGATAACTTCTACGCGCCGAGCGAGAACGTTGAGTGGACGACCGGGTTCTGGACAGGAGAGCTCTGGCTCTCGTATGAGCTCTCGGGCGACGAGGCTTTCAAGGATGCCGCCCTGAAGCAGGTCGATTCCTTCTATGACAGGATAGTGAGGAAAATAGACGTTGAGCATCATGACATGGGCTTCCTCTACTCCCCGTCCTGCGTTGCGGCCTATAAGCTGACAGGAAGCGAGAAGGCACGGAAGGCCGCGCTCATGGCCGCCGATAACCTTATATCCCGCTTCCAGGAGAAGGGCCAGTTCATCCAGGCCTGGGGCAAGGTCGGGGATCCGAAGGAATACAGGCTCATAATAGACTGCCTTCTCAACCTTCCTCTCCTCTTCTGGGCAACTGAGACGACAGGGGACGGCAAGTATAGGGATATAGCCGAGAGGCATTTCAGCACCGCTATCGGCTGCGTCCTGCGTCCCGACGACTCGACATACCACACCTATTACTTCGATCCTGAGACAGGGAAGCCAGATAGAGGCGTCACGGCGCAGGGCAACAGGAACGGATCTGCGTGGGCAAGGGGCCAAGCATGGGGCATATACGGATCGGCCCTCGCGTACAGGCACACAGGCTCGGATAAGGCCCTGGACGTGTTTCGCCGCTCGCTCTCGTTCTTCCTCGCCCACCTTCCCTCCGACGTCATCCCGTACTGGGACTTCGATTTCGACAACCCCAGCGACGAGCCCCGCGACTCCTCAGCCCTCGCCATAGCCATCTGCGCCATGCTCGAGGCCGCGGATGATATAGGCGGCGAAGAGGGAAATGAGCTTAGGGACAAGGCTGGGAGGCTGATGGCACCGCTGTATGAGAAGTGCGCTGTCAGGAATCCGGAAGAGTCGAACGGGCTTCTGCTCCATGGCACCTATGCCAGGAAGAGCCAGTGGAACACATGCCGCAACAGAGGTGTCGATGAATGCAACCTCTGGGGTGATTACTACTACCTTGAGGCCCTCAGGAGGCTCAAGGGCAAATGGGAGCCATACTGGTGAAGCGCAACATACTTGTTTTCGTCCTTGATCAGCTTTCATCAAGGGCACTGGATCTATACGGAGGACAGTTCCGCATGCCCACCATCAGCACGCTGGCGTCTGATGGAGTGACTGTGGATGAGTGCTATACGATCTACCCTCTCTGCCAGCCCGCTCGGGCCTCGCTTTGGACAGGGCAGTATCCGCACCGCAACAGGGTCTGGTCAAACGGGAGGGAATGCCCCATCACACCGATAGACTCCTCTTTCCCCGCCCTTGGCGAGGCTTTTGCTGCCGCGGGCTATGAGACAAGGCACTTCGGAAAGAAGCATGACGGAGGGGCGCTCCGTGGCTTTGAGTGCTCTGAGGAGAAGGAGAGGAAGATTCCCGACGAAGATCCCGCATTTCCTTTCAACATGGACACATATGCCGACGCCTACACGATGGACGAGACTCTTTCATACCTCAGGTCCAGGAAGGATGACAGGCCCCTTCTGATGGTCGTGGACCTGATAAACCCCCATAACATCTGCGGCTGGATAGGAAAGAACAAGGGGGCGCATGAGGATATGCCCTATAGCGGAGAGCTCCCGGAGCTTCCTCCGAACTTCCGCTTTGACGATATAGAGAACAGGCCGCTTCCCGTGCAGTACCTCTGCTGCTCCCATGTAAGGCAGGGACAGACATCGGAGTGGACTGAGGAGAACTTCAGGCACTACCTCGCGGCTTACAGGTACTATCTATCCATCGCGGACAGGCAGATTGGGGAGGTTATGGAGGCATACAGGGAAGCCGGCTTGATGGATGATTCCCTGATCGTCTTCACCTCAGACCATGGCGATAACATCACGGCGCGACGCTCGGTGACGAAGCAGGTCACGCTTTATGAGGAGGTGACATCCGTCCCCCTTATATTCTCAGGCCCTGCCGTGAGCGCGAAGGGACAGAGGGCAAAGGGAGTCGCATCGCTTCTTGACATCTTCCCCACCCTTCTTTCCGCGGCATCGCTACCCGCCGACAGCAGGCTCGATGGCCTTGATATTTCCAAAGTTTTCAGCGGGGAAGATCTTCCTGAGCGGAAGTACATAGCCTCCGAGTGGTACACGGAATGGGGCTACACAATCTCGCCGGGTAGGATGATAAGAAGCGGAAGCATCAAGTACATGAGGTATCTTGAGGGAAACGGAGAGGAGCTGTATGACATGGACGCGGATCCTTATGAGAGAAGGAATCTTATCCATGACCATGATTATCATGATATCCTTGAGAGGATGCGGACCCTATTCGATGAATACCTGGAGGAGACAGAGGATCCTTTCTTCACGCTCTGTGTGAAGGCCGATCATAGGTGGAGAAGCCACAAGCCAGGATATGAGAACCATAGGGGACCGACAGCACCGGAGGCTTAGGATGAAGAAGCAGTTCATATTGATAATGACAGACACGACGCGCCGTGACATGCTCGGCTGTTATGGCGTGGACGATAGGATGAAGACGCCGAATCTCGACAGGCTGGCGTCTGAAGGCCTCCTGTACGACAAGGCCTATACGTGCCAGCCCGTGTGCGGCCCCGCTCGCTCCGCGATATTCACAGGCACGTTCCCGCACTCGAACGGCATGGTCACCAACTGCGTGCCGCTCGGGGACAACGTGAAGACGATCGGGCAGAGGCTGAGGGACAACGGCATACGCACAGGCTATGTCGGCAAGTGGCACCTCGATGGAGGAGACTACTTCGGGCTCGGGCGCTGCCCTGATGGATGGGATAGAGAGTATTGGTATGACATGCACTGCTACCTTGAGGAGCTCTCGGATGAGGAGAGGATGAGATCAAGGCGCTCCGATACAGCCTATGACGATGACTGGACCGAGGACATGACCTACGCACACCGATGCGCGGACAGGGCTATCAGGTACATAGATGAGCACGAGGGCGAGGACTTCTTCCTCACGCTCTCCCTTGACGAGCCTCATGGCCCATGCATCTGCCCTCCCCCATACAACCACATGTACGATGGCTTCACCTTCCCCGATGACCCTGTGTTCCACGACACGCTCGAGGACAAGCCGTTCATGCAGCGCCTCTGGGCCGGAGACGCGGTGAATCAGGATCCGGCGGAGCTTCACAAGAGCTCGAAGATGCTCTCGCTCTTCCTTGGCTGCAACAGCTATGCCGACTATGAGATTGGAAGATTCCTGGACAAGGTCAACCAGAAGTGCCCTGACGCGCTCGTGATCTACACCTCCGACCATGGCGATATGCTCGGGGCGCACAGGCTGCAAACGAAGAACGCGGTGTTCTACAAGGAGATAACGAATATCCCCATGATAATCCGCAACGGCCGGAACAGCGAGAAGGGCAAGGTCAGCTACCCCGCCTCCCATATAGATATCGCGCCGACCGTGCTCGATTACTTCGGCATCCCCGTCCCGAAAATCATGGAAGGACGGTCAATGATGCCTCAGATACTGAACAAGGAGAAGAGGATCAACGACTGCGTCTTCTCCGAGTTCACGCGCTATGAGGTGGATCATGACGGATTCGGAGGGCTTCAGATGATGAGAGCTGTCACCGATGGCCGCTACAAGCTCTCGATCAACCTCCTCGATACAGATGAGCTTTATGACACGGAAGCAGATCCAGCGGAAGTCAGGAATCTCATCGATGATCCTGAGTACTCGGAGATCAGGAACAAGCTCCATGACATCCTTCTTGACCACATGGACGAGACAAGGGACCTCTACAGGGGCTACCAGTGGGCCGTCCGGCCATGGAGGAAGGACAAAAAGCCAAGCTGGAACAACTCAGGCTGCACGAGGCAGAGGGAGAACGAGGAGTATGAGCCTAGGCAATGGGACTATGACACGGGACTTCCGATGAAGGAAGCAGTGAGAGGCAAGAAGCTCTACGATGACAAGAAATGAGGAAAGCTCCCCGGCTGGGGAGCTTTTCCATCAGTCGAGCTCGACAGCTCCTGTATAGAGCCTGTAGTAGACGCCTTTCTGAGCAAGAAGCTGCTCGTGGTCGCCACGCTCGATTATATGCCCATGGTCCAGCACCATGATCGCGTTTGAGTTGCGGACGGTCGAGAGCCTATGGGCTATGACGAACACGGTCCTGTTCTCCATGAGCTTGTCCATGCCGTCCTGTACAAGGGCCTCGGTATGGGTATCGATCGAGGATGTGGCCTCATCCATCACCAGTACTGGAGGATCGGCGACAGCCGCCCTTGCGATAGAGAGAAGCTGGCGCTGTCCCTGCGAGAGGCTCTCGCCGTTGTTTGTTATGACGGTGTCGTAGCCATCAGGCATCATCATTATGAAGTCATGGGCGTTGGCGAGCTTCGCAGCCGCCTCGACCTCCTCATCGGTCGCGTCAAGGCGTCCGAACCTTATGTTCTCCCTTATCGTTCCCGTGAAGAGGTTCGTGTCCTGCAGTATCATGCCGAGGGACTGCCTGAGATCAGCCTTCCTTATCTTGTTGATGTTTATGCCATCGAACCTGATCTTGCCATCGGCTATGTCATAGAAGCGGTTGAGAAGATTGGTTATGGTTGTCTTTCCAGCTCCCGTAGAGCCTACGAACGCTATCTTCTGCCCAGGCTTCGCGTATAGCGAGATATCATGCAGCACCGTCTTCCCAGGAACATAGCCGAAGTCGACGTCGATCATCACTATGTCACCCTTGAGCGGCGTGTACGTCACTGGGCTTCCATCCTTATGCGGATGCTTCCAGGCCCAGCGCTTCGTATGCTCCGAGGACTCGGTGAGCGATCCATCAGGATTCTCGACGACATTGACAAGGGTCACGTAGCCGTCATCTATCTCGCTCTCCTCATCCAATAGCTCGAATATCCTCTCGGCTCCGGCGAGGGCAAGGAGCACCGTGTTCATCTGCTGGGACATCTGGTTCACGTTATTCGAGAATGAGCGCGAGAGCTGGAGGAAGGCCGCGAGGGCGCCTATCGTGTAGCCCGCGTGCCCGCCGCCTGTGAGCATCACGAACACCGCGCCCACGATGACAAGGGCGACATACTGCAGGTTGCCGAGATTCATCGTGACAGGCCCCATGATGTTTGCGAGCGTGTTGGCCTTGGACATCGACTCGAAGAGCTTCATGTTCAATGCCTCGAAGTCCTCCTTGCTCCTCTCCTCATGGCAGAACACCTTTATGACGCGCTGGCCATTCATCATCTCCTCGATGTAGCCGTTTACATCCGCGAGCGTCGCCTGCTGCCTGGAAAACTGCTTGCCGGACTTCTTGGAGATCGAGCCTGTCGCCTTGATGGTTATGAGGACGAAGACCGCGACCACGAAGGAAAGCAGGAGCGAGTTCATCAGCATCGCCGCCACGAGCATCATGAGCGTTATGATAGCCTGCAGGACATGGACAAGCGAGTTGCTTATCATCTGGTTAAGCGTGTCGGTGTCATTTGAGAAACGCGACATTATCGTGCCATGCGGATTGCGGTCAAAGTATGAGATGGGAAGGGACTCAAGCTTCCTGAACATCTTCACCCTCACCTCATAGAGCGTGTCCTGGCTTATCTTCACCATTATGCGCTGCAGCACATAGCTGAAGATGACGGAGATGCTGACGATCGCCGCGAACTGCGCGAGAGCCCTCACGATCGGGCTATAGTCAGGATCCTCCACGCCGATGATCGCCGTTACATACTCATCGATGAACGTGCCAAGGAAGCTTGAGTAATAGACCGTGGAGAAAGCCACGATGATTATGCAGAGGATTATGAAGGCGAACGCGGCCTTCCTTTCCCCGAAAACAAGGGAAAGCACCCTCTTCATCGCCTTTATTGGATTCTTGGCGGTCGCACCGCCCTGAGGCCTACGCATCGAGTCCACCCCCTCTTGTCTGAGTCTCATAAAGGACACGGTATCCTGCATTGCGGGAAAGAAGCTCCTCATGGGTTCCCACGTCCTCTATCCTGCCGCCTGACATTATGACGATCTTATCCGCGTCCATCACCGAAGAGAGGCGCTGGCTGATTATTATCTTCGTCAGCCCCTTCACATCCTCCCTGAGCGCCCTTCTTATCGAGGCGTCAGTAGCTGTATCCACAGCGGATGTCGAGTCATCCATGATGAGGATCTTCGGCTTCTTCAGCAGGGCGCGGGCTATGCAGAGCCTCTGCCTCTGGCCTCCGGAGAAGTTCGTCCCGCCCTGCTCCACATGGCTCTGGAAGCCTTCCTTCATCGCGCTGATGAAAGGCGTGACCGAAGCCACATCGGAAGCCCATCTCAGCTCGCTTTCCGTCGCGCCGGCGTTGCCCCATCTGAGATTCTCCTCGACAGTTCCGGAGAAAAGGGTGTTCTTCTGAAGCACGACGGCGACCTGGTTGCGGAGCGCCTCGAGGTCATAGTCGCGAACATCGACGCCTCCGACCTTTACCGAGCCGGACTGGACGTCATACAGCCTCGCGATCAGGGAGACAAGCGATGTCTTCCCCGATCCCGTGACGCCGATGATGCCGATCATGTCCCCGCTTCTGATCTCCAGGTTTATGTCGCTGAGGACCTTGCTGTCCTTGCCATAGCCAAACGAGACATCGCTGAATACGATGGAGCCATCCTTCACGTCCTTGATGCCATCGGGATTCAGGCTCATCGAAGGCTCGGTGGAAAGGACTTCGGAGATACGTATCATGGAAGCCCATGATATGGAGAACATGACGATGACCATGCCCACCATGACAAGGGATGAGAGTATCTGTCCGGTATACGTATAGATGGACAGGAGCTCTCCGGTCTCCATGTGCCCGATATTTATAAGCCTCGCGCCGATGTATGAGATCGCGATCATGCAGGCGAATGTTATTGACATCATCACTGGATTGAGCAGAGCCATGATCGTCTGGCCTTTCTTGAAGTTGCTCCTGATGACCTCAGCGCTCTCCTCGAACTTCCCCAGTTGCTCTTCCTCCCTGACATAGGCCTTCACGGTCCTTATGCCGTTGAGGTTCTCCTGCACTACCCTGTTGAACACATCATAGCCCTTGAACGCGCGCGTGAAGTAGCCATGGGAGCGGCCGAAGATCAGGGAGATAGCGACCATGACGACAGGGATGGCAACGGCGAAGACCGCTGATAAAGAGCCGCCGTTGTGGTAGACCATGATGATTGCGAACACGAACATTATAGGGGCGCGGACGAATATGCGGATCATCATCTGGAACGCCATCTGCACGTTCTGCACGTCCGTGGTCATGCGCGTTATGAGAGACGGGGTCGAGAACTTGTCCACATCGGCGAACGAGAAGCCCATTATCTTCGCGTACTCATCACGCCTGATGTTGGTGGCGAAGCCCGATGAGGCCTTCGACGCGCTCCAGGCCCCAAGCATCCCGAATGAAAGCGAGAGCGCAGCGGCCAGCACGAGCATCACGCTCATCCTGATGATGTAGTCCATATCAGAAGCGGCGACGCCGACATCGATGATCAGCCCCATCATCGTGGGGATGAGCACCTCCATCGCGACCTCCCCGATCATGAAGAGCGGAGTGATGAACGCGTACTTCTTGTACTCCCTTACCCTTGAAAGCAGGATCTTCAGCATAGATTCCCCTCCAATGATCCGATAATGCTGCGGCATGTATCCAGAAAGCCCTTGCCTTCATCCGGAAGCGATGAGCGCAGGAGGCTGTCCAGCATGCCGATGCGATCGAACGAGGCGCTGACCATAGCCAGGCCTTTATCGGTAAGGGCCAGCACACGTCGCCTCCTATCCCCTTCAGGCAGCGCCCGGGATATAAGGCCCTGCGTCTCCAGGCTGTCTATAAGGCCGGAGACCGTTGCCCTGGACATCATGAAATGCCTCTCGATGTCCTTCTGGCACGCGCCGTCATTGAAATAGATATACGTAAGCACTGATCCCTGCGCGCCTGTGATGCCAAGCCCTGCAAGGCTCCTGTCGGAAGAACGCCTGGCAACGCGCGCAAGCGCCCCGATAGCCGCTATGATCGATTCCTGTTCTTTCGTTCGCATCCGAACGGATTCTATTTGCATGCGGGGCAATGGTCAATCAGCTACACAGAAAATACATCTTCAGCGGCCTTGTCATACGCGATGCGCTCCGTCCCGTCATATGTATGGATAATGCCGCATTCCGCAAAACCGGATTTCTGGAGAGCCGTGCGCATCGGGATATTGTCCCTATGTGTGTCGATCCTCACGTAGCCAATGCGCGAGAACGCGAAGGAGAGGGCCTCCGAGAGAATCCCATGGAAGCCCGCGGATGCTGCGATGCGGTGCACAACGCCATAAGGCATCTCAGAGCTCCACCTGCCCTCGATATGGGAATAAGTGCTGTCCTCGGTCACCGCGAAATAGAATACTCCAGCCATCTTCCCTTCCCTCTCGATTATGTAGAGCGATGATGAGGCTATATCCTCGCAAAGCATTCCGCGCTCCGGGTAGCCATTGCCCCACTGCGTCGGATTGCCATGCTCTTTCATGAAGGCGCGGGCACCGCTGTAGATGGCCTCTATCGATCCAAGATCGTCTATTGTCGCTGTTCTGACCATAAGGAAAAGAATAAGCTCCCCCGGAGGGGAGCCTGGATATCTAGATTACTTATCCTTCTTCTTCGTGACCTTGTTGAGTATCACGAGAGCTACGAAGAGGATACCCATTCCAAGAGCCAGGAGCCCCCAGCTCTCAAGAGCGATTGCAATCACTTCAGCCAAAGTTGCTTCTGCTACCATCGTACCCCTCCATTAACCTACGTACGGAAGGACCATTGACAGGAGAAGGCCTCCCGCAAGTACGCTTCCGATCTGTCCTGAAACGTTAGCGCCAAGCGCGAACGGCAGGAGATGATTCTGCTTGTCAGCCTCGATGCCGACCTTCTGGACAACACGCGATGACATCGGGAATGCCGAGATTCCAGCTCCACCGATGAGCGGGTTGATCTTCTTCCCTTCCTTGAGGAAGAGGTTCGCGATCTTGACGAAGAACACGCCGCAGGCCGTATCGAAGATGAACGCGACAAGGCCGAATCCCATGATCATGATTGTCTCGATCTGGATGAGCTTCTCGCCAGACATCTGCGGAGCGATAGCAAGTCCGAGCATCAGCGTGATGAGCGGCGAGAGCATGTTCTGGGCAGCGTTCGAGAGGCTGTCAAGGCATCCGCACTCACGAAGGAGGTTACCGAACATGAGCATGCCGACAAGGGCAGCCGAATCCGGGGCGAGCGTGCCGCAGACGATCGTCGCGACGATCGGGAACGCGATCCTTGTAGCCTTGGTGACAGAGGATGGAGTGTAGTGCATCTTGATCCTCTTCTCCTTCTTCGTCGTCGTGACCTTGAGAACCACAGGCTGGATGATAGGCACCAGCGCCATGTAGCAGTACGCTACGACAAGGATAGCCGCGATGTAATTGCTCTGGAGCTGCTGGCTGACAAGGATAGCCGTCGGGCCATCAGCCGCTCCGATGATGCCGATCGAAGCCGCATCATGGATCGGGAATCCGAGAGCCGCAGCGACGATCATGGAGATGAAGATACCTCCCTGACCAGCTGCCCCGATGAAGATCAGCCAAGGCTTCGAGAGCACTGGGCCGAAATCAATCATAGCGCCGATTCCGATGAACAAGAGCAGAGGGAATACCTCAGCAGTCTCTATACCTACCTCGAAAAGCCAGGCAAGGATACCGTGATCCACTGCGATGACCGACCCAGGGAGATTGACAAGGATAGCGCCGAATCCCATCGGCAGGAGGAGCGTAGGCTCCATATCCTTCTTAATCGCCAGGTAGATCAGCAGGATGCCAACCAGGATCATGACCAGATCCTTCCAATTGATTGCCATAATACTGTCCATATTCACAGGATATTACACTAGGGCCGTGGATTTGTCATCAAACAAGACCATACGAAGCCATCAAAGCTCCATTATTTTCCGGACAGAGCCATGGATATGTGGAATATGCAGGAGAAAATAATCCTAGCGGCCCTCTGTTTTGTCTGATATCATTCACCATGTCAATGGGAGGGCTATGGACCAGGGCATTAGGCGATCCGCGGGCATTCTGATGCATATCACATCGCTTCCATCGAGGTATGGCATCGGTGATCTCGGCCCCGGCGCGTACCAGTTTGCAGAGGATTTGAGGGAGGCGGGGCTCCAGCTATGGCAGACGCTCCCGCTTGGCCCCACCGGCTACGGCAACAGCCCTTATTCCCCGAGAAGCGTGTTCGCGGGCAACGAGATGCTCATCTCCCCTGAGATGCTCTATATGGCGGGCCTTATAGACAGGTATGAGGCTGAGCCTCCAGAGCTTCCATCAGGCAGGGTGGATTACAGCGAGGTCATCAGATGGAAATCCCCTCTTCTGCATAAGGCTGCCGAGCGCGCTCTATCATCAAGGCTCGAGAGAAGGGCATTCGAGGCCTTCAAGGAAAGGGAAGCGCACTGGCTTGACGGCTATGCGCTCTTCATGGCCATCCACGATATGTATGGAGACGCGCGTTGGCGCACGGTATGGGACAGGGAGATAGCAAGGAAGGACGAGGGCGCGCTTGAAAGGATAAGGAAGGAAAGGAAGGCTGAGATTGATATATACAAGGCACTGCAGTACCTTTTCGACAGGCAGATAAGGGCTCTCCGCTCATACGCCTCATCCATCGGCATCAAGCTCATTGGCGATGTCCCGATCTACGCGGCGGCGGACAGCGCGGACACGTGGGCTGATCCAACCCTTTTCAGGAAAGACAAGGTGGCGGGCGTGCCGCCTGACATGTTCTGCCCTACCGGCCAGCTATGGGGAAACCCTGTATACAACTGGAAGAGGCACGAGGAGACCGGCTTTGATTGGTGGATAAGACGCATCCGCCGCGCCTTGGATATGGCAGACGCCCTCCGCCTAGATCATTTCAAGGGATTCTCTGAGTACTACGAGATAGATGCCAGGGCGGCGACCGCGGAGCATGGAAGATGGCGGAAGGCGCCGGGCCGTAAGCTCTTCAGAGCCCTGCGCGAGGCGCTTGGCCCTATAAGCTTGATCGTGGAGGACCTCGGGTGGATCACGGACAGCGAAAGGAAGCTCAGGGACTCGAACGGCTTTCCCGGCATGAAGCTGGCCCAGGGCGGCTTCTCCCGGAACGAGGACGGCACGATCAATGGATACAATGAGTTCCTGCCGCATAACTACCCGAGACTCTGCGTCGCGTATACAGGCACACATGACAACGACACGGTGCGCGGCTGGTACGGCAGCCTCAGCGATGACGATAGGCACATGGTCCGCGAATACCTCTCCTCCCCCGATGAGGAGATTGTCTGGAGCATGATAAGAAGCATAATGCTCAGCAGCGCGGACACGGTCATCATCCCCATGCAGGACGTGCTGGAGCTCGGGTCGGAGGCAAGGATGAACTATCCATCCACCGTCAGCAGCTCGAACTGGTCATGGAGGATGGAAAGGGACGCTTTCAATAGCTACAGGAAAGGACGCCTTTCATTCCTTTCAAGGATCTCAGGACGCAACGGCATGACCGAAAAAGAATACAGGGCCTCGAGAAGGATCTGATCAGATTAATCCCCTTCTGGAGCGCGCAAGCTTGAATATCATGAGGGCGACCATCACGAAAAGCGCTATGGAAATCGTGGCGATGCCTCCGGCAAGTCCCGCGCGCTCCGCGACCTGACCGATGATGATCGGCATCGCAATAGCGCCTATCGTCGCTGTTCCTATGCACGTTCCGGTTGCTATCGTGGAGCTGTTGTACCTCGTGTCCATCGAGGAGAGCGTCGTCGGGTATATCCCGCTCATCGAGAAGCCGACGCCAAGGAGGGCGAGGAATATCACGACGGGATTTGATACCGTTATCATGAGGATGAAGAATGCCGTCATCGCGAGCCCGAGGATGAGGATGAGCACGCTCTTGTTCATCTTCGTCGACACAATCGCGCACATCAGGCGGCCAAGGAGTATCATGATCCACAAAAATGACTGCATGGCGGTGGCTATGGCCGCTGGGAATATGCCCTCATCCTGGAAGTACGTGACAAGCCAGCCTGTAAGGGAACCTTCTGCGCAGAGATAGAAGAACATGATGAAGGTGTTGAGCCAGAATCCCACAGTGCGTGGGATCCCTCCCTCGCCCTTGACCTTCACGCTCTTTCCTCCCTTGAGGCGCATGGCGACAGCTATTATCGCAAGAAGCATAGACAGGGCTATCGCGATCGGAGCGGTCCTCCAGCTAAGACCGGCGGAGGCTATGACGATGAACGGGGCAAGGAAAGCGCCGACAGCGAACGACGCGTGGAGGAAATTCAGGCCCGCGGTCTTCTTCTCCGCGCTCTCGCCGACAACGACATTCGTGATATTCGAAAGCGTCCCACGCCCTATGCCCGTGAACGCGAACGCGATGAAGAGCAGAAAAGGATTTCCCGTCACCGTCATCAGCAGCAGGCCAAGCACGATCCCGGATGTGAGGATCGCGGTGCTCAAGCGGCGCCCTATGGCATAAGGGAGGATCCCTGCGATGAAGACTGCGAAGAGGTTGCCGATCTGATGGGCCGAGAGCAGCATGCCGCTTACGCCATATGAGAGGCCGTATTCGCTGCTCAGCGAGGGCAGCACAGCGCCAAGGACCGTGGTCATCGCGCCTGAGACGAAGAATATCGTATAGATCCTATAAAGGAGGCTCCTGTTCTCCTCCCTAACGCCAAGAAAGCTGCCAAGCGACATATAGTCCTCCTAAAACCGTTAGGATGATACTACCAGAGCCAAGCTCTCTCAAGAGCGTGTGAAGCAGCTGAGGATAAGATCAAAACCAAGCTTCATGCCAGGAATGAGGCTATCTTTCTCCACATACTCCTCCCTCGTGTGCATGCCGCCGCCCTCATAGCAGCCGATCCCGATCGATGGGATCCCCATCGATAGCGGGATATTCGTGTCCATCGAGGCCGGGGCAAACTCAGGATCGCGTCCGAAGTACTTTCTCACTGCATCCGTGACAGAGGCGTTAAGCTCAGCCTGCAAGGCAGGATCAACACCGGATGCGCAAGGCCTCTCGCCTATTACCGAGATATCCACAGAGGCGCACTTCTCCCGCAGGGAGGCAATGAGGCCATGAAGATGCCTCTCCATCTCCTCGATGTTCTCCTTCCTGTCCGAGCGGATCTCGTAAAGCATGGTGCACTCCTGGGCGATCGTATTGACCGATGTCCCGCCGGATATGACACCGGCATTGTACGTGGTCCTCCCCTCCTTCGGAAGCTCGGCTGAGTAGAGATCGCATATAAGTGAGGCCATCTGATGTATCGCGCTCACGCGGCCGAAATCGAAATAGGAGTGGCCTCCTTCAGTGCGGAGCGTTATGCGGTACCTTCTCGAGCCTATCGCCTTGTCAACCGCGTTGCACGCGTATCCATCGAAGGAATAGAAGCGCCTTATCCTGCCGCCGTAATCGGCGACGATCTTCCTGGAGCCCTTGAGGTTGCCAAGGCCCTCCTCTCCTGAGTTGATCACGAGAAGCACGCCATGATCCTTCGGAACAAGATGATTCTCCGCTATATACCTTGCGGCCATGAGCAACACGACCGAGTTCGCCGTGTCATCACCAATGCCCGGGCAGTACAGCCTATCCCCCTCCTCCCGAAGCGGAAGCTCCTCCATGTCAGGGAACACGACATCGCTATGGGCCATGAAGACAGTGACAGGGCCGTCATCTGAGCATCCTATAGGATAGATGACATTCAGCGCCTCATCGATATAGACATTCCCGCACCCATGGCGTTCAAGCCAGGCTCTGCAGAACTCAGCCCTTCTCTCCTCATGGCCCGAGGGAGATGGTATCACCGCAAGCTCCTTCAGCAGCTCGATGGCCTCTCCGTGATGGCTCTCGATATATTCATCTGTCTTTCTATCTAACCCCATGATATCGATGATATCCCATAAGGCGCATCAAGGCCACAGTCAGTTAGCTGCCGCTACCTATTGCATAACACGGCTGAAAGGATTAGATTATCCATAGAACACCCCACGGGGGTGTAGTATTAGGACGTAGATATGAAGAAGGAATCCTTTGATATAACAGGAATGAGCTGCGCGGCATGCTCAGCTCGCGTGGACAAGGCCGTGCGCGGCACCGATGGGGTGAAGGATGTCTCCGTGAACCTCCTGAAGAACAGCATGACCGTCGAATTCGATGAGGGCGCGACCGATGAGAAGAGGATAATCGAATCGGTCGAGAAAGCCGGATACGGGGCGTCATGCAAGACAGAAAGCAAGAGCAAGGCTCCTGAGAGGAAGAACGAGGATGAGAAGCGGAACAAGGAGTATGAGACGATGCGTAAGCGCCTCATCTCGTCCATAGCCTTCACCATTCCCGTCTTCTATATCTCGATGGGGCATATGATGGGATGGCCCCTTCCATCCTTCTTCCATGGCCCGTCTGGCTCGATGGTATTCGCGCTCACGCTCTTCTTGCTGACGATCCCGGTGATAGCGATCAACTTCCGCTTCTTCAGGAACGGCTTCAGGGCGCTTTTCCACCGCTCCCCGAACATGGACACGCTCATCGCCCTTGGCTCAAGCGCCGCGGCGGTGTACGGGATATATGCCATGTACAAGATCGCGTACGCCCTCGGAAGCGGCGACATGGACACAGCCGGCGCTTTCGCGATGGATCTCTATTTCGAGTCCGCGGCCATGATCCTCACCCTCATATCCCTCGGGAAGTACTTCGAGGCCAGGGCCAAGGGAAGGACATCGGAGGCGATAATGAAGCTTATGGACCTCGCGCCCAAGACAGCGCGTGTCCTCCGGGACGGAAAGGAAAAGACAATAGGGATAGATGATCTCGTGAAGGGAGATATCGCGATCGTGATGTCCGGAGAGTCCATCCCTGCCGATGGCGTCGTGATAAGCGGCAGCGCGAGCGTTGATGAAGCCGCGATAACAGGCGAATCCATCCCTGTCGAGAAGAATGAGGGAGACGCCGTGATCGGAGGCACCGTGCTCAGCTCCGGCTACATGACGATGGAAGTCAGGAAGACAGGGGATGAGACAGCGCTTTCCGGGATAATAAGGCTTGTGGACGAAGCGACATCCTCGAAGGCCCCTATCGCGAAGCTGGCGGACAAGGTCAGCGGCGTCTTCGTACCTATCGTCATAGCGATAGCAATCATATCCTCCATGGCCTGGCTCATAGCAGGCGAGAGCGTGGAGTTCGCTCTCTCGATAGGGATATCGGTGCTTGTCATCTCATGCCCATGCGCGCTTGGGCTTGCCACCCCCACCGCGATAATGGTGGGCACCGGCAGAGGCGCCACGAACGGAGTGCTGATAAAGGACGCTGAATCACTGGAGACACTTCATTCCATCAAGACCGTCATCCTTGACAAGACCGGAACCATAACCAAGGGCGAGCCTGAGGTCCGCGATATCCTCTACGCGGAGGACTTCGGCCTGGACTGCTTCATGCAGATCGCGTCCTCGCTTGAGCGCTATTCAGAACATCCTCTGGCCCAGTCAATCGTCAAGGAAGCGGAGAGGATGGGCATAAAGCCAGCGGAGGCCAAATCATTCCGGCAATTCCCGGGAATGGGGGTATCGGGCATCATCGACGGCGTCGAAGCTGAGGGCGGCAACAGGAAGCTGCTTGAGAAATACGGCCTTTACGGCGAAGAGGAAAGGAAAGCGGAGGAGAAGGCCGCGGAAGAGGGCAAGACTCCCCTCTTCTTCCTATACGGAGGACGCATCATCGGCATGATAACACTCTCCGATGTCGTGAAGCCGACAAGCCGCGCCGCGATAGAGAGCCTGAAGGCCATGGGCATAAGGACTGTGATGCTCACAGGGGACAACAAGCGCACGGCCAAGGCGATACAGAAGCAGGTCGACGTGGACGAGGTCGTTGCGGAGGTGCTTCCGGAGGACAAGGAGAAGGAAGTGAGGAAGCTGCAGGAGAACGGCACGAAGGTAGCGGTAGTCGGAGATGGCATCAACGACGCCCCTGCGCTGGCACGCGCGGACGTAGGCATCGCAATCGGCGCCGGCACGGATATCGCGATAGAATCCGCGGATCTCGTGCTCATGCATAGCGACCTGATGGATGTGCCCGCGGCCATACAGCTTGGGAAGGCCACGATAAAGAACATCAAGGAGAACCTCTTCTGGGCCCTTTTCTACAATGCGATCTGCATACCTATAGCGGCAGGTGTCCTCTACCCCGCTTTCGGCATCAAGCTCAACCCGATGATCGGCGCCTTCGCCATGAGCTTCAGCTCCGTGTTCGTCGTGTCGAACGCGCTGCGCCTGCGCTTCTTCAGGCCCAAGGAGATCCTGGTGGAGAACAGCGCCGAGGAAGCTGGGAACAATGAGGGAATCAATATAACCGGAATGCCATTCAGCAATGCTGAGGCACGGAAAGGAGATAAAGCCATGACAAGGACAATCAATGTTGAGGGAATGATGTGCCAGCACTGCGTGAAGCACGTTAGGGAGGCACTGGAGAAGGTAAGCGGCGTCGAGAGCGTCGACGTATCCCTTGAGGATAAGAAGGCGACCGTCACGTGCACGGCAGAGACAAGCGCGGAGGAGATGAAGAAGGCGATCGTCGACGCAGGCTATGAGGTGACTGGCATTGAAGGCTGATAAGGACAGTACGCTCCGGAAGCTCAAGATAGCCCGGGGCCAGCTTGACGGCATCATGCGCATGATCGAGGAGGACAGATACTGCGTGGATATCTCCACACAGCTGATGAGCACCTTGTCTCTGCTGAAGAACGTGAACAGGGAGATCCTCCAAGCTCATATCAGAAGCTGCGTGCGCGAGGCGCTGGAATCAGACAAGGAGATACCTAAGCTGGAGGAAGCGCTCTCGGTGCTGGAGAAGATGGCAGAGCTCTGAGCCTGCAGAATCGAGGGATTTCGGGTAGAATCAATGGTATGCGAATAACGTTCCTCACGATCTTCCCGGAATCCTTCTCCAGCTTCCTCTCCTACCCTGTGATCCGAAGGGCTGTGAAGTATGGCCTTATGGATATCGGCATCGTGGATATAAAGGAGCATGCAGATGGCTGCTTTCGGGCGATAGACGACTCCCCGTATGGAGGAGGCGCGGGCTTGCTTCTGCGAACAGACACGCTCTCCGCGGCCCTCGCATCCGTCAAGTCCCCCTCGTCCAGGACCATACTGCTTGGCCCGAAGGGAAAGCGATTCTCGCAGAAGATGGCCCATGAGCTTGCAGGTGAGGAGCACATCATACTCATCGCCGGCCACTACGAGGGAGTTGACGAGAGATTCCGAAGCTACGTGGATGATGAGATATCAATCGGTGACTATATCCTCACAGGAGGCGAGACAGCAGCTATAACCGTAGCTGAGGCAGTAATCAGGCTCCTTGATGGAGCGCTCAGGGAACCATCGCCTAAGGAGGAAAGCTTTGAGGATGGGATCCTGGAGCATCCACAGTACACCCACCCCGCCACATTCGAGGGAAAGAGCGTTCCGGACATCCTCCTCCGCGGAGACAAGGAGAGAATTGCGCTTTTCAATGAGACGGAAGCCATAAAGGATACGATACGCCTCCGCCCGGATCTTCTGAAAGAGAACAGGGACTTTCCTCACCTTTCGCTTCACAAAGGCTATGGCAATGAGAAGGATATCATCAGATGGCTTGGCAGCAGGCTCCCGCTTCCCGAAATCATATACGATGATGAAGACTACCTGATTCTTTCAAAGCAGAAAGGGAAGCCTCTTTCATTCTCAGCACGGAATAAGATTCTCAATACATCTGCCTATATTCTCAAAAGGCTTTGGTCCTTGGATACCTCCGGCTGTCCATGCGATGAAAGCATTTCCAGCACGATAAGCAAGCTAAGGCGAAGCAAGCTTGGCTATGAGGACTGGAATAAGCTGAAAGAGCTTGAGAGACAGAGAATCAAGGAAGAGCCTGTATTCTCCCATGGCTCGCTGCGGCTTGGCTCCATACTTGCAAACGGCAATGGGCTTTCAGGACTTGTCAATCTCCAGAGAGCGGGAACCGCGGACCGCTATAGGGACCTCGCCTCTTTCATACCTAGCCTTGAGCAAGCCGGTATCGAGAGGGATGAGCTTGCGGATATTCTAGGAATCAAGATCGATGATGAGAAGCTTGCATTCTTCTCCGCTTTGGCAGATCTGGAGAGGAAAGCAAGCTTGCAAATCAGCTACACTGACAATTGACAATGTGATGAGAATATCACATACATTGAGTAGACTGCAGGCATTGGGAGAAGGATTCGATAGAGAATAAGCTCCGGCTCCACTTCCTTGAACCAATCCGTATCATGGAAATCAACAAGATTACCCCACCTCCACATTATATGTACCGTTCTCATTGTACAAGAATGCCACATGATGATAGCTGATATACGGCAAATTCATGAAAATACTAGACAAATATGCTTTTTATTATATATTTTGTAATGGAGGTCAATTGCAGATGTATTCTCTGGAATTCTACGAGACATCCAACGGGAAATCACCTGCTACGGATTTTATCAGGACGATGTCTTCAAAAGCGAAAGCGAAATTCCTCCAGATTGCTATCTCCTAAAGGAGAATGGCCCAGAAGTAAGAATGCCCTATTACCGTTTTCTGGAAGATGGGATATTCGAAGTCAGGGTGATTGTCGGGAATGACTCGTCTCGTGTGCTGTATTTCTTCTTTGAAGGGCAAAGAGTGGTTTTCACAAATGGCTTTGTAAAGAAAACTCAGAAAACGCCGAGAAAGGAGATTGAGACAGCAATCCGATTTAGATCAGATTATTCAAGAAGGAGGAAGAAGACGACATGAGCAGCTATGATGCTTTTTTCAACGAAATGATGAAGGATCCGGAAGTGAAGAGAGAGTATGATGCACTTGAACCGGAATTCCAGCTCGTAAGGGAAATGATCAGGGCAAGACGGGAAGCTGGTCTAACACAGAAGGAGCTTGCAGAGCGGACTGGTATTCAGCAGTCCAACATCAGCCGAATTGAGAACGGCAATGGCAATCCTTCCCTTTCCACCCTGAATAAGCTGGCACAGGGGCTGGGAAAGAAACTGGTCATTTCATTCGCTTGATTTCATATGAAGCAGGAGACAAGATGATGCTCCCTGTCACCTTTCCCGCTTCGAGAAAGCAATCTTTGTATTCTCAAGCTGGAATCGGGTTTTCTTGATATTATGGAAGGACTGAAGACAAGGGGAATTTCAGGAATTTTCAGCATCCTCCTGCTATGCAACAGTCTACTTTATAGACTGATATCAGTCCGAAAACTGTCCAAGCGGACTGTTATATCACTCTTCCTAATCTGAATATTCAATCCCATCAAGCTCTGCAAGCATCCTGTCGAAGTCGCTACGATAGAGCTTGTCCTGGACGACCCTATACTTTTCAAACTCACTCAAGGCATGGGCCTTTGCAAGCTCTGCAGAAATCTTTCCATTATCCTTGAGCACATCCTTATCCCAGAGTGTGAGGAAACTGTTAAGGCGTTCCTCCCAGTCTTCCATTGTCATCGGGATATGTCGCTCAGCCATATCCTCTGCGAAATCAAGGTATGCAGAGACAATGCGCTCAAGCTTTCTAAGCTCATCTTCTGAAAGATAGTTCTTTGCAACGATGACATCATAGCTGTGGATCTTCCCATTTGGAGAACCATCCCAGCTGGTGAGTCCCATATGCTCCTTTTCAGCATCTGCCCTGCTGTAGATGACCTCAGCGGCAGTCTGGCCATGGACGCTGTAATGAAGCTTGTTCTGAACAGCCGAAAAAAAACGGTGGGTGGCTTTTGCCGATGAGTCATAATCCACAGCGGTGGCATAGATGTCAGTCACTTTCTGATAGAATCGCCTTTCAGAAAGCCTTATCTCCCTGACTTTCTCAATGAGCTTGTCAAAATACTCTTTCGTGAGCTGAGAGCCACCATTCTTCAGACGCTCATCATCCATCACCCACCCCTTGATGGTGAAATCCTTGACAATCGTATTTGCCCACTTCCTGAACTGCACAGCACGCTCATTATTCACCTTGAAACCGACAGCGATGATCATCTGGAGATTGTAGTGGATGACATCTCGAGAGACCTGACGATTGCCTTCAGTCTGAACTATTCGGAATTTCCGAATAGTTGCCTCCTCCTGGAGTTCGGCATCACTATATATTTTCTTGATGTGTTCATTGATTGTGCTGGTTTCAACACCGTACAGTGTCGCCATCATCTTCTGCGTAAGCCAGATGTTCTCATCCTCATAGCGCATCTCGATGCTTTCGCTTGAGTCGCCTGTGGCTGCTACATAAGTGAGGTATTCGGCTGTCGAGGAACGGATTATTGATGTATCTTTCTTCTTTGTACTCATTCTATTGCTCCTTTTCCAGGCAATTCCTCCCTAAAGCAGCGTGATGTGGTTCTTCAGAACGATGATCATCGACATAAGAACCAGGAGAATTTCAGGATTCTTCGACATCCAGCCGCCACGATTGAGTGACAGGACAATTCGTACCACGAAAGAAAAAGCCTTGCAACCATCTCTGGTACAAGGCTTTTCAATCTGGGCGGTATAGGGTTTGAACCTATGACTTCCACCACGTCAAGGTGGCACTCTCCCGCTGAGTTAACCGCCCGAATGCTTTGCTATACTAGCAAAATACAATTCATGTGTAAAGTACTTTTGAAAAGAATCTGCAATTCCTTGCGTCAGCACTGAAGAAGGCTATCCGCGACCTCCTCCACACGGCTGAAGCTATCAATGATCTCATAGCCTTCCAGCCGCCTTCTGCCATTGTAGGAGATTACGAATGGATAATCAGATGCCCTTAGCATATAGGAATCTGTCGGGCCATCGCCAACGGCTATGACGGAACAGCCTGGCCAGCGCTCGCGGATGCGGCGGATAGCTTCCTCCTTTTCCCTTATATCATTGATATGGCTCTTTACTTTAGAGATCCTCCCGTCCTCCGCAACTATCTCCTTGGCGACTATCATCTCAGCCTCCAAGCCGGCAAGAGCGAGGAATCGTGATATAAGGAGATCGCTTCCGCACGATATTATGGCGATATGGCAGCCTTTGGCCTGGAGTCTTCTCAGCGGGGAGAAATCCTCATCTGCACATCTTCCATGGATGATCCTCGCGGCCTCATCTATATAAAACACCTCAAGGCCATGGATGATCCTTTCGAAGTCTGCATTGAATGAGACAGGATCAAAGCCACCTTTCTTGTCTCGCTCGATAAGCTCCTCCGCCCCTTCCCTTCCGGAAAGATGCAAAAGAAGCTGCTCTGAGTCATAATCGGTTATCGGGTAGAGCGTTCCATCGAAATCAAGGGCTATGACGACATCCATATATGAAGATGGTACATTATCCGGAATCACAAGGAAAGAAGATCCTTATCGTAAAGGTACTCCTCCACCCACACGCTGTCGATGCCAGGATCCTTTTCCGGCTCATCCAATGTATATCTGTAATACATGCTCAGTCTTCCTTCATCGGTGAGGGAAAACCTATAGCATCCGCTTATAGCGGAAGCTGAACAATTGTCGACATGGGAGAAGGAAATCGTGAGAGAGGAAGCAGAGGCTGCATACTCATAGTCTCCTGGATACTTCTTCCTGAGCGTATCCAGATCCATCATGTCTATGGCGTCCATCTCGAAATGCTTCCAGAGTACCGAGGAGCGTGTGATCTCGATCCAGTCATCATCGCATAGCTCTGAGACCCATCTTCCAGCCAAACATCCAGGAACTTCTTTTCCCATATAGATGATTATAGTCGAAATCCAATCGGAAAACTTGCTAGAATAAGGATATGAAAGGGCTATGCGTATACATAAAGGCCGGCAAGGGCCACTATGTTCCAGCAAAGGCTGTCCATGAGCAGATGGTACGCATCGGCGTTGACAGCAGCCTTGTCGATTTCTTCGACTACCTCGACCTTCACTGGATGGAAACGCTCAATCAGACAGCGTGGAGGATAATGCTGCGCATCCCGTTCATAGAGAAGCATCTGTTCCGTTCCCTCGACAGCTCCGGCTGGGGCATAAGGACCGTGATAGCCCTTGTGAGGAAGTTCGGTGGAAAGAAACTGAGAAGGAACATAAGCGAAAGCCGTCCTGATTTCATATTCGCGACGCATCCCTACCCTGGCACGGTTCTCTCCACACTGCTCCATGAGATGGGTGAGGATATCCCTGTATACTTCTATTCAACAGATGTGTTCTCAGCCCCCGCGGTCTCCATCTGCCCATACCTGAGGAAATTCCTGATACCCACTGAAGAGGGTGTGGAACGTGTAAAGGCCCTGGGCCAGGCTGAAGATACCATCATGCTCTCCCCCTTCCCTCTCCAAAGCTCGGTCGCGGATGAGCCAAGGCTCTCGAAAGCGGAAGCAAGGAGACATATCGGCATCGATGAGGACAAGTTCACGCTGCAGCTCAATCTCGGCGGAGAGGGGCTTGGCTCCCTGAATCTTCTCGAGGATATCCTCCGCGAGGATCTTCCCGTGCAGGTCGTGATAATAGGCGGCATAAAGAAGGAGATGAAGCGTAGGCTCGACAGGATCATAAGAGAGCACAGGGGAAAGAACACAGAGGTCCTTATCAGAGGCTTCATAGATAACGTTAGCGAATACCTCGCCGCATCGGATGTCATCGCGGGCCGTGCTGGCATAAACACCATAGTCGAGGCGATCTATGCGCATAGGCCATTCCTGATCACGGAGCTTGTGTATATAGTCATCCATTCCGCAGAGTACGTGGAGAAATATGGCGTGGGATGGAACGCCACAGGGGATCGGGATAAGCAGATAGCTATAATCCGCAGCCTCGTCACGCACCCTGAGAACCTTGCGAAGCTCGACGAGAACTTCAGCAAGGTCCCTATAGAGTACAGCGCCCAGAAACTTGCCAGGATAGTCGCGGATGATGCCGCGCTATACGGCAATCACATGCGGTAATCAGAGGAATCTGGATACGGAAGCGTATCCTCTGCAAGAAGCAGCTCCATGGCCTTCTGCACGCTGCTGTAATCGCTTCCATCAAAATAGGTATTCATATAAGCCCAGAACGGATTCCCGGTCTTGTCATCAACGACACCTTTGTACTCCGCATAGGCATCGGAAAGAGCTTTCGGCATGTACACCCAGCCATCCTCGCTGATATAGAAGCAGCAATCCTCCGCTTTCTCGTACCCCGCGGCATTATGGAAAGGCCCATCCGTGTATGGGTCAAGGACAAATGGCGACACGCTTTCATCCTTGCGGCCATCAACAATGTAAAGCCTATTATCCTCTAAGGTATCGACATCGAACCCTGGTATTGCAAGTCCCGCCCAATCGGCAGCAGAGGGAAGAGGAAGCGGGCCATCTGCATAAGCCTCAAGAAGCTTGTTGATCACAAGCTGCATCCCTTCTTCCTCAACCTGTTCCTTCGTGATCCCGTAATGGGCTTCCATATAGATGAATAGGCTATCATCAGCCTTGTTATATGCCTCATGGATCATCATCGGGTAATACACGACGCAATCCCAGCTGATGTAGAACGCGTTCGATACAACGTCATCATAGCCGCCAAGCTTCGCGTACGGGCTGAAGGACATCCTGTCACGATACGGATACCCAACCAATGCCTCCGTAACAGGCCCCTTAACCTCCGAGAGCACTATGATCTCAGTCTCTGGATCGAATTCAGGGATCTCTATATCAGGAAGCGTCGGAGGGGCCCCTTTCCAATCCTGCCCCACATCCTCAACCTTAGGCTCAGGAAGCTCTGTCTGATTCAGCAATGTCTCAAGGATAGGATACCAGTCGGTCAATATCGTATTGATATCAAGACCGAAGTACTCGGACATATACCACCAGAAAGGATTGCCGGTGTTGTATCCATTGAGACCACTGGCCTTGTTGTATACTTCATGGATCACTGCCGGGGAATAAAGGATATAGTTATACGGCATCCCATCCCCATTATACTCAGTAACGCCATCACCAAGGTAATGAAGGTAGCATACGTTCTCGTCATACCCATAAGCCTGAGCTCCATCGAACTTGAGAAGCACCCCAACGATAGGCTCACCGATGCGCTCAAGAGTCTTTGCCTTCGCCTCTTTCTTCGCTATGGCATCAACATTGCTCTCAAAGCGGAGACCGGAAACATCGGAAACCGGAGCATCTTCCTCTGATGAGGAGGTATCGTCATCGACAGCGACAGAATCGTTGCATGAGGCCATTGCAAGAGCAATTAGGAAAACAAGGAACAAATAAGCTATCTTCTTCATATTGTAAATCCAAGATTGAGTATATACGCATATGAAAGGATTGCAAGGTAAACAAAAGCTGCCAAGGCAATTACCCGGCAGCTTATATCACAGACAGTATCTGTCATCGCTGGACACGACCGCTTCCATCGCCTCCCATCAGGGTCATGATCTCCTTGATAGTGACATGGTTGAAATCGTATTCGATCGTCTGCTTCAAGCAGGAGGCCGCCACCGCAAACCCTATCGCTTCATCAGACTTGAAGCCATTGTGAAGCGCGTAGATCAGGGCGCCTGAGAAGCTGTCTCCGCCGCCTACTCTATCAACGATGTGTATCGGATACTTTCTCGAGAAATGGGCACCATCACCGTCATACAGCATGCCGGCCCAGTTATTGTCGCTTGCGGATATGGACTCCCTGAGGGTGAAGGCTACCTTGCTGCACCCGAATTCCTCGGTGATCTTACGAGCTACTGCCGCATACCCTTCATGACTCAGCTGCCCTCCTATGATGTCGCTGTCTCCGGCCTTGAATCCAAACACATCGTATGCATCCTCCTCATTGCCGATAAGAACATCAACAAACTTAGCAAGCTCTGACATGACACGGGATGCCTTCTCCCTGCTCCAGAGGTTCTTCCTGTAGTTCAGATCACAGCTGACTGTCATACCACGATCCTTCGCCAGCCTGCATGCCCGCAGGCATAGATCAGCAAGGCTGTCGCTCAGCGCCGGCGTTATGCCAGTGAAATGGAACCAGTCAGCTCCTTCGAATATCCTATCCCAGTCGTAATCCTCGAAACACGACGTGGCAACAGAGGAGCCTTTCCTATCATATATGACCTTAGAGGCTCTCTGGCTTGCTCCCTTTTCAACAAAGTAGATTCCAAGCCTCTCCCCTCCACGGGCTATGCACGAAACATCAACGCCCCAATGCCTTAGGGAATTCACGGCACTCTGCCCGAGATCATTCTCCGGCACCATCGTCACGAACCTTGAATCCTCGCCGTAGTTCGCGAGCGAGACAGCTGCATTCGCTTCGCCCCCGGCATATGAGGCCTTGAACTCATCTGTCTGCTGGATGCGGAGATATCCTGGAGGATTGAGCCTCATCATTATCTCACCGAACGTAACAATCCTTCCCATATCACACCTCCGCAGCTTCCATCAGCTTCCTGACAAGAGCCGTAAGCTCATCGTAACGCCCTGCTTCTATCAGATCCTTCCTCACTATATTGCTGCCTAAGCCGCAGCTGCAGCACCCGTTCCTAAGGAACTCTCCGATATTAGCCTCGCTTATGCCACCTACAGCCATAAGAGGAATGTGGCTGATCGGGCCGCGTATTGCACGCAGGTATGCAATCCCTCCTATGCTTGCGGGAAAAAGCTTGACGATATCCGCACCGGCTTTCCAAGCTTCCGCAATCTCCGTAGGAGTGTATGCCCCGGGTACAGAACCAAGCCCAAGCTCCTTCGTCCGCCTTATGATCGCAGTATCGACATTCGGGCTGAGGATGAACTCCGCTCCGCTGTCATAAGCTGCAAGAAGCTGCTCCTCTGTCATTACCGTACCGGCTCCCACATGAAGACCGTCAAGGCCAAGAGAGCAGACAGATGCTATCGCATCCCCTGTCTCCTTCACCGCATCCGGCGATGACTGGTTGAACGTGATCTCCAGCAATCTGGCGCCACCTTCGTACAAGGCTTTCGCCATGTCCTTCATCCGGCCTCCGCCTATGCCGCGGGATATCAGCACTACCTTATTCCTGATTATCTCTTCCTTGATTCCCATCTTCTCTCTACCATTCGGCTATCGTGCCGTCATAGTTGCGCCATACGGGATTCTTCCAGCTATGGCCTGTCTTCGCAGCCTCTATCACCTTCTCCTTATCGACTTCGATTCCTAAGCCTGGACCATCAGGAATAGCTATGAAGCCATTGGAGAACCTGAAGACCTCAGGATCCTTGAGGTAATCAAGGAGATCAGCACCTTTGTTGTAATGGATGCCAAGGCTCTGCTCCTGGATGAACGCGTTTGGCGTGCATGCATCAAGCTGCACACAGGCTGCCAATGCGATCGGTCCAAGCGGGCAATGCGGCGCAACGGCCATATCATACGCTTCGGCCATGGCGGCGATCTTCCTGACCTCCGTTATGCCTCCGGCATGGGAAAGATCCGGCTGGATTATATCCGCATAGCCTGCCTCGAACAGTGGCTTATAGTCCCATCTGCTGAACATACGCTCTCCTGTCGCTATCGGAGTTGAGGTATGCCTCGCTATTTCCCTGAGAGCCTCATTGTTCTGAGGGAGCACGGGCTCCTCGATGAACATCAGATGATATGGCTCGAGGGCATGGGCAAGGACCTTTGCCATCGTCTTATGCACACGGCCATGGAAATCAACAGCGATCTCCATCTTGTCGCCCATAAGGTTCTTGATAGTCTCTACCCTTTTGCATACGGCATCGATCTTCGAATAGCTATCGATGTAATGCATCTCCTCCGTGGCATTCATCTTGAGGGCGGTGCAGCCGCTTTCCCAAAGAGCCTTCACGCCATTCTCAAGGTCTCCTGGACGGTCGCCTCCAACCCAGCTGTAGACCTTGAGCTTATCGCGGCACTTGCCTCCTAGGAGCTCATAGACAGGAGCGGAGTAATACTTACCCTTGATGTCCCACAGAGCCTGGTCTATGCCTGCGATGGCGCTCATCACCTCAGGGCCTCCCCTATAGAATCCGGCTCTGTACATAGTCTGCCAAAGATCCTCTATATTCCTGGGATCCTTGCCCTTGAAGTAATAGCTCAGTTCCTCTACCGCAGCCTTTACGACTGCGGCGCGTCCCTCAACCACAGGCTCTCCCCAGCCTGTTATCCCTTCATCTGTCTCGATCTCAAGGAACAACCAACGGGGAGGAACCGTATAAAGATTGAATGATTTGATCTTCATTTCAGCTCTTCATCCTGGCACACAGCCACCTTGCCGCACTTGCCGCTGGCCATCAGCGCATACGCCTCATCCGCCTTATCAAGCGGGAAGCGGTGCGTGATCAGCACGTCCGGGTGCAGGTT
>CALXLT010000035.1 GCA_944389275.1 uncultured Spirochaetaceae bacterium | reverse complement strand
GGGAGAGGGCAAGGTATCTGAAGAGAAGCGAGGAGGGAATCGGAGAGATGGCAGGAGAATTCGAGAGGATACTCAAGGCAAAGGTGAAGGAAGCAGTGAAGGATGCCGTGAAGGAAACGAGGGAAAGCAGCCTCAAGGAAGGGGCAAGAACCACCGCAAGAACAATGATTGAAGATGGCTCGCTACCTTTATCAAAGATCGCCAAGTTCTCGGGCCTTTCAATCGGAGAGGTTGAGAAGATCAAGAACGGTATCATTGGTTGAACGTGATCGAAAGGAGCTTAGGGCTGCTGTCTTCTAAGCTCCTTTTGAGGTGCTGTATATTCAAAAGAGAATGATAGAGATGTCAAGGGAATTCGACAGGATACTCAAAGCAAAGGTGAAGGAGGCTGTGAAGGAAACGAGGGAAAGCAGCCTCAGGGAAGGGGCAAGAACCACCGCAAGAACAATGATTGAAGATGGTTCTCTTCCCTTATCCAAGATCGCTAAGTTCTCGGGCCTTTCAGTCAGAGAGGTTGAGAAGATCAAGAACGGCATCAAGGTGTGAGGTAAAGCAAAGGGAGCTGTGCGAAACAGCTCCCTTGATTCCTTAGGAAACTTGCTCAGGCTTTCTTTGCCTTTATAAGCTCCTTGCCTGATGTGATCACGATTGTCACACCGAGGACGACCAGAAGAACCGCGACTATGAGCTGCAGGCCTTCGACCATGAAGACGCCTGTTCCAGCGGCAAATGCCTTTACAAGCGCGATGAACCTCTGGATAAGCGCCGAGAACGTCACGATAAGCATGATGACGAATGGAGGCACAAGCGTCCTGAGCTCCCTTCCAGTGACCTTGAGGAATACGCAGAGCGTGATGAGCACGAGAGCGCTCAGCAGCTGGTTGGCGCTTCCGAAGAGCGGCCAGATGTTGGAGTAGCCGACCTGTGTGAGGATGTAGCCGAAGACGAGCGTTATGAGAGTAGCGAAATACTTGTTGCAGAGCACCTTTCTCCAGCCTGCTGCGTTCTTCATGTCATCGACACTGAAGAGTTCCTGGAAAGACATGCGGCCGATACGCGCGACCGAGTCAAGCGTCGTGAATGCCAGTGCTGACACGCACATCGTCATGAAGCTCTGTGCCACATACACAGGGATGCCGAACATCTCCAAAAATCCTGCGACTCCTGATGAGAAGATCTGGAAAGGAGTTCCCGCGACAGGTGTTCCGTCAGCAGCGGCCGCAGCCCCTGCCACGCAGAGCGCGATCACAGCCAGAAGGCTCTCAAGGACCATGGCGCCATAGCCGACCTTGAGCATATCCTTCTCGTTGGAGATCGTCTTTGAGGATGTGCCTGATGATACGAGGCTATGGAATCCTGATACGGCACCGCACGCGACTGTCACGAAAAGAATCGGGAAGAGCGTGCCGAGCTGAGCGTTCTGGAAGCCCGTGAATGGCTGAAGGTTCATCGTCGGATGAGCGAAGATGAGGCCAAGCACCGCGCCAAGGATCATTCCTACGAACATGAATGTCGACATGAAGTCCCTAGGCTGCATGAGAAGCCACATAGGAAGGACTGATGCGACGAAGATGAACGCGAATGCGAACCATACCCATTCATCCTTGCCCATGAGCACCGGAAGGTTCATACCGCAGATGAATGAAAGGATGGTGAAGACAAGGCCAAGGACAATCTCCTTCCATCCAGTAAGCTTGAGCTTGTGCTGGATAAGCCCCACGACAACGGCGAAGAGGATGAAAAAGATCGATATGCTTCCTGCCGCTCCGTTGACCGTGGCGCCCTCGACGAGAGTCTCGACTCCATCCGTTACCGTATAGGCATTGAATGTTCCCGCGACCATGTCCGCGAAAGCCGCGATGACGATGAGGCAGAAGAGCCAGCAGAATCCGAGGAAGAGCTTGCGTCCTGTCTTTCCGATATACTTCTCGATCAGCAGTCCCATGGACTTGCCATCATTCTTGACGCTTGCGTACAGTGCACCGAAGTCGGTGACAGCTCCGAAGAAGATACCTCCGATAACGATCCAGAGGAATACCGGTACCCAGCCGAAGACCGCAGCCTGGATGGCTCCGGTAACAGGACCTGCTCCTGCAATTGACGAGAACTGATGGGCAAAAACTGTCCATCCGTCCGTAGGCACGTAATCCTGCCCATCATTATGGACAACAGCAGGGGTCTTCGCTTTCGGGTCGATCCCCCATTTCTTTGCCAGCCACCGTCCGTAGAGCGCATATGCCCCAACAAGACACACAGCGGCAATCAGTACTATTACGAGTGTATTCATGATTCATGACATTACCGCTTTCTTTTTTTTAGTTAAAGTGTTTTGAGCGTGAGAATTGCAAAGAAAATATAAAATTTTTCGATGCTTTTGGGCCGCTGTTTCGCATCTCTTTCTGATGGATGGAATTGAGTGTTTCTGCAAAAAGAAGCTCCCAGCGTGTACCGGGAGCCTCAACATTTGGTTTTCCTCAGAATTCAATAAGTCCGTAGTCTCTTGAGCCGTATCCGAGCGCTGCCGCAGCCTCGATGGTATGTATGCCATTGCGGCTGTTTACCCTTTCCATGAAGTGCTCCTTTCCCGGGTCATCGCTATTGACCACAAGATCGATGCAGGCCTGATCGATCGCGACTGGATCGAGGGAGGCGAGTATCCCGATATCCTTCATGCACGGGTCTTCCGCGACCATGCAGCAGTCACAGTCGACGGAGAGGTTCTTCATCACGTTGATGAATGCGATCCGCCCCTTGAAGTGATCGACAACGCTTTCAGCGGCATCCGCCATGGCTTCTGGGAACGCATCAAGGCTTGCATGCTGCTTCCACGTCTCATAGCGGTCATCGGTCTTGCCTGCGGAGTGGATGAGGGCCTTTCCCGCGCGGCTCGCGCATCCTATCGAGAGCTGCTTCAGGGCTCCGCCATAGCCTCCCATCGGATGGCCCTTGAAGTGGGCGAGAACAAGCATCGAGTCATACTTCAGGATGTTCTTGCCGACATGGTTCTCCTTGAGGACCTTTCCGTTAGGGATCGGCCAGACAATGTCCGGGCCCTCAGCGTCCATCAGATCCACGTCGAAGTACTTGGTCCAGCCATGTTCCTCTATAAGCTTCCAATGGGACTCGGTGTTGTCCCTGACTCCACCGGCCGCGTCGCCGTATGCCGTGTTGCACTCGACGATCGTGCCATGGATTTTGTCCACCATGGGCTTCCAGAACTCAGGATGGAGGTAGTTCTGGTTTCCCTTCTCTCCTGAATGGATCTTGACGGCAACCTTGCCCGGAAGATCCAGCCCAAGCTTATCATAGGCTTCTATGACCTTCTCCGGAGTGAGGGTTTTCGTGAAGTATACAGCTGGTTTCATCGTGCGCCTCCTCAATTATATTGACACTATGTCACTAAAACAGAGGATAGCACTATACAAGCGATATGTCATCAGCCTTTGTAATCCAAAGGCAGGCTTTCCCAGCGCTTCTTGAGAAGGAAGGCCGCGTCCTTAGGCTGGCGCTGCCTTGTGAACACGCCCTTCTTGTTCCCGTTCACGCGCATCAGCCCCTCCGTGGTCTGGAAGTCAGCGAAGTTCCAGATCTGCTCGCCCTTGACGAAGCCGTATGAGTCGAAGATCCTGTGCTGCATCTCCAGCACCTCGTCCTGGTACTCCTGCGACCACATCACGGATGGAAGCTTATGCTCTGAGGATAGGGTGTCCCCACCGTACTCGGTGAATATGAAAGGCTTATCCAGCTTCCTTTCCTTCCACCTCTCCATCTCTTCTCGGAAGGCATCCTCCGCGTCACTTATCTCATAGCCTCCCTTGATATACCAGCCGTAGTATCTGTTGAGCTCTATGAAATCGCAGAGATGGTAGCACCTGCAGGTGTCAGGCCCTGAGCTTACCTCCATCGCGAAGGTGCAGGGGCGCTTCTCCGGATCGAGGCGACGCGCGGCGTTGAAGACCTTGGTGAAGTACGGGACGCTGTGCTCATCCTTCGACTCCGGCTCGTTCAGCAGGCTCCAGGCGATGACAGAGGGGTGGTTCTTGTCACGGGCTATCATCTCATCGACGGCGTTGATGTGGGCCTTGAGGAGGAGCGGGGTGGTCTCCTTCGCGAAGAACGATGAGGCTCCCTTTCCCGTTCCGGCGTCAAGGAAGTTCACGAGGCTCTCAAAGAGGCCGACAGCGGGCACCTCGTCGATTATCAAAAAGCCCTCCCTGTCCGCCATGCGGTATATCTCCTCATCATAGGGGTAGTGCGAGGTCCTGAATGAGTTGGCCCCGATCCACTTCATGAGCTCGAAGTCCCTCTTCATCACGCCTATGCTGAAGCCACGGCCGACGATGTCGCTGTCCTCATGCTTGCCGAAGCCCTTGAGGTAGACCGGGCTGCCGTTTATGAGTATATCCTCTCCCTCTATCCTGACAGTCCTTATGCCGATCGGCATCTCGTAGGTGTCAAGGAGCTTGCCGTCCTCTGATAGCGTGATCCTGAGCGTGTAGAGATAGGCATTCCTGACCTGCCAGAGATGGGCGTCCCTGACGATCATCGTCCCGTCCTTTCCTTCAGCCTCCGCGGCTGTATCGCCATCCGCGTCAATGAGCGTGAGCCTTATATCCCCATCGCCCTTTGTCCTGACGGAGTAGAGTACAGATGCGTCATTCCCGCTTATCTCATACCTCAGGTCGATATCCTCAATGCTTCTTGGGGGTATCGAGAGAAGATGCACCGATCTCTGCAGTCCTGAGTAGTTGTAGAAGTCGAAGTAGGGCTTGGACATCTTCCGCCCGTTCCTGAGGCGTATCGTGCGGCCGCATGGGATATTCGTCTCTGTCAGCTCGTTATTGACCTTTACCGTTATCCTGTTCTCTTCTCCATAGCGCGCCTTGTCTGTTATATCGACAAGGAACGGCAGGAAGCCGCCCTCATGCTCACCGGCCTTCTCTCCGTTTATGTAGACCGTGGCCCTGTGCGTCGCGGCTGAGAAGCGGAGGAATACGTCCTGTCCTTCCATCCACCCTGGGATTGTGATGTCATCCTCATACCAGACATCGCCGGTGAATTCCCTTGTGTCCTTATCCGTATAGAAGTCCTGGAAGCTCGCCGGCACGGGGATCGTGTCGCTGCCGGGGATCCCGGAGGCCCATCCACTGCTTTCCCCTTCCTCATTCCAGTCTATGGCGAACTTCCACATGCCATCGAGGCTGATGGCTGTCCTTGTCTTGGTATTGGCAGGGTAGAGCATTGAATATGCAGGCATGGCTTTCTCCTTTTTTCAGTGCATCGCGCTGTACAGGGCATAGACCTTGAGGTTCTTCTCGAACTCCTCCTCATCCGCGTCATCCTCGGCGCGGAAGATGACGGTCTTCTCCGCGGATGGGCGCACCGAGATCATGTTGTCTGAGAAGATTCCCTTTATCTTCCCTGGATTGAGGGTCACATAGAAGGCAGGCTTGTCCGCGCTCATTCTGATGCTTATCGTGCGCTGCCCTGTCTTCCTGCATTCCCACCTGAGGCCCGGATCCGAGAGATTCGCTTCCTTGTATGGCGCGAGGAGGAGGTTCCTTTCCCTCAGAAGGTTCTTCGTGCTGAGCTTCGCGTAGCAGAAGACATCGCTCCGCTTGAGCCACGAAAGCGGGAAGGAGTCGACAAGCACTGAGCTCATGGCCTTGGCCGACACGGGATACTCCCTGCTGTCCTTCTTCTTGCCCTCGAAGGTACGGAACTTGAGCGAGAGCTCCGCCTTGATGTCCTCATCGCTGTCGTTCGCGACATAGATGAAGAGGGTGTCTCCCTCTATGAACATCAGCGGGCATACAGGCGCGAAGAACAGCCTCGCGGCGTACATAGGTATCTTCCACTTGCCGCTTGATTCGATGAGCGTTCCGGCTATCTGCGGCTTCTTGTCATTGAGCGTGCGGAGTATGATACCCTCAGCATCCCTCCTGGCCCTTATGCGCGAGACCTTGTCCGCGGCATCGAGAGCGGCATAAAGTTCCGATAGGTATGTCCCTTTCTCGAACGTGGAAGGAAGGCGGAAGTTCTCGGTCGTGATCTCCTCGATCCTCCTGCAGTCTCCCTTCTCTGCCTCATGGGCCTCCATGACAGGGGAGGAGAGCGAGAGATCCGCGCGGAGCGGAGCGAAGGAAAGCACGGAGCTCATCGATGGCGGGGAAGGAAGGACGGAAAGTGTCTCCACGGACGCGAGCGGTGGCATCTTCCTTACGTATATGCCATAGCGTTCCGCCGCGTCATAGAGCATCTGGGGCTCATCCTTCTCTGTATAGAGAACATTCATGTTCGCCTCTGCCACGCTCTTCGCGAGGTGCTCGTAATCATGGATCGACGCACTGGATGGAAGAGATGCCAGCACGGCTCCCTTCTCCGCTATCTTCCGCTCCTTCCTGAGCGACACGAAGCAGTCCGTCTTGGCCCCTCCGATTCTCAGCGATAGCTGATATAGGTGCGGATAGCCATAGCCATTTGGGTGCCATAGCTCCGGGTGCTCGACGATGATCGTAAGCTTATGATCTGAGACGCCGTCAGGAAGCGTGATGCCTTCCGTGACGACCTGTCCGTGGAGGTCAGCCGTGGCCTCTGCGTTCCTTTCTCCCGCGCTCAGGACTCGGAACGAGGCCTCGACCTCCCATCTTCCGTCCTCCCTCTCGCGCGATGATGCCTTGAGGCTTATGATCGCTGCCTCGTCAGTCTCATATATCCTTATTCCCGATGGGGTATCATTGCCGCACTCGATCTCGATGGAGTTATCGCCGCGGCGGGCTATGGCCGTGATGATCGACGGCCCGCTTACCGGGGTGTTGTTTATCATGGCTGCGGGGCCTTTGTAGTAGATGGCCTTCCTCCCCTCAAGGGTGAATTTCCGCCTGAGCGTCCATTCCGCGCCCTCTGTCCATGCGGACTGTGCCGCGTTCAGGCCTACATCCGGGTCAGGGATTGTCCCTATGTTCACGAGCGCCCTGCGGACATCTCCCGGGATAACGATGGAGAAGTGGTCTCCCTTTTTCATCGAAGGGTTATCATCAAGCCTTCTCGCCTCTGCGTTCCAGAGGCCATCAAGGACGATTTCTTTCATATCTAAGACAGTATACAGCAGAAATACGCGGACTCTTTATCTTTTTTTCATGGAGAATTCTGTATTATCATAAGCATAAAGCGACAAGGAGAGCCGATGAATCTTGTAAGACAGCTTAAGGAAGTGATCATCTCTGTGCTGCCGATCGTGGTGCTGGCATCCCTTTCCTCCCTATTGCTGGGTGTCATGGATGCCTCAGAGCTTTGCCGTTTCCTCTTCTCATCGGTTCTCGTGATCATAGGCCTCACCCTCTTCCTATCAGGCGTGGACGTGGGCCTTCTGCCGATAGGAAACAGGATAGGCTCGGCGCTCACGAGGACTAGGTCGCTTGCCATAATGCTCTCAGTTGCCGTTGTGCTTGGCATCATAATCACGATACCAGAGCCTGATGTGCAGGTCCTGGCGGAGCAGGTGAGGAGAGCCAATCCAGCAGTGGATCAGACCGTGCTGGTCTGGGCCATCGCGATGGGGGTCGGCATTTTCCTCTCGGTCTCGCTCGCGCGCACCGTCCTGCACTGGCCCATGAAGATAGTGCTCTTCATATCCTACGCCGTCATATTCTCCATCGCCGCGTTCAATGAGGATTTCTTCGTCTCCGTCGCGTTCGATTCAGGAGGAGCAACCACGGGGCCTCTGTCCGTGCCATTCATAATGGCTGTCGGCATGGGAGTCGCGGCTCTTCGCAAGCATGATGCCGAGTCCGAGTTCGGCTATGTCGCCCTCAGCTCCATAGGACCTGTCTGCGCTGTCCTCATCCTTGGCCTAGTGTTCAAGGGAGACGCCGCGGCGGCAGCGGCCGGGAGCGCGGAGGCCGCGCTTACGCTTGGCGCTCTGATGCTCACGAAGTTCCGTGAGGTCGGGATATCCCTGATGCCTCTTATCGCGGTATGCGTGGTGATGCAGATCTTCGTTCTGAAGATGCCACGCACGGAGACGATAAGGATGGCGTTCGGCATAGCCTATGCCTACCTTGGCATAGTCATATTCTTCACCGGCGTCGAGTACTCGTTTTCCGATGTCGCCTCCCAGCTTGGCTCTGCCCTCAGCGCGATAAGCCCCATGCTTCTCTATGCTGTCGGTTTCCTGATGGGGCTGGCTGTGGTGCTTGCCGAGCCCGCGGTGATGGTCCTTACCGAGCAGGTCGAGGAGGTGAGCAGCGGAAGGATATCGAAGAAGGCGATGCTATTCACGCTGGCCCTTGGGGTGGGGTGCGCTGTCGTGCTCGCCCTCATAAGGACCGTCCACTCGCTCTCGATCTGGACGTTCCTCCTTCCAGGCTATGCCCTGATAATGCTCATGATGATAAAGACACCAGGACTGTTCTCTGCTATCGGATTCGACTCCGGCGGGGTCGCGACAGGGCCAATGAGCTCCACGTTCCTCCTGCCGTTCGCGATAGGCGCGTCATCATCCGGCGCTTCGCTTTCAGCCTCGTTCGGGATGATTGCGATGATCGCCATGATGCCGATACTTCTGATAGAGGTCCTTGGTGTGGTATATCAGAGGACGCTTGATAAGAAAGGAGGCCGCTGATGGACTCGTGCATGTTGATCTCCATCGTTATGAAGGGGCAGGCGAAGGAAGCCATGAGGGCAGCCCGCTCGGCAGGGGCTCCTGGAGGGACCGTCTCCCTTGCCCGCGGCACGGCATCCAACTCGATCCTTGCCGCGCTCGGCATCGGGGATACGATGAAGGAGGTCCTTTTCTCAGTGGTCAAGGACCAGGACGCGGGGAGGATACTCGAGGCTGTCAGGAATTCCCATGTGAAGGGGCTTGCCATGATAATCGATGATGAGGAGGATACGATGGATTCAGGCTGGAGGCTCATAGAGGTAATAGCGGAGCATGGTTACAGCGATGACATAATGGCCGTGGCGCGCAAGGCCGGAGCCAAGGGCGGCACCGTCATAAACGCCCATGGCACAAGCACCGAGGACGATGTGAAGTTCTTCGGGGCGCCACTTGTTCCGGAGAAGGAGATCCTCATGATAGTCATCGAGAAGGATAAGGCCGATAAGGTTATCGAGGCTGTCTCCGCGATGGACATACTGCAGAAGAAAGGCATGGGCATAGTCTTCAGCCTTCCTGTCACTGCTTTCCAGAACCTCGGCTAGGACAATAAGGGCCACAGGTACCATGCCGTGGCCCATAACACCCAACTGACAAAAAGGTTACACAATATAACCAACAAATCATAAAACACAGCAATACAACAAGATAATCCAAAATAACCATCCTCTAAAATTTCTGAGAAAAGTTCAAAAAGCACTTGACAAATACGTACTGGGGGGGGGTAGCCTTAATGTATCAAAAATAGAAATC
>CALXLT010000034.1 GCA_944389275.1 uncultured Spirochaetaceae bacterium | reverse complement strand
TTCATTTCAGCTCTTCATCCTGGCACACAGCCACCTTGCCGCACTTGCCGCTGGCCATCAGCGCATACGCCTCATCCGCCTTATCAAGCGGGAAGCGGTGCGTGATCAGCACGTCCGGGTGCAGGTTCCACCTGACCAGCCTCTCAACCAGATCCTCCATCTTCCAGATGCTCGTCACCCAGCTGCCGTATATCGTCTTCTGAGGATGCAGCAGGTCCGGGCTCGGCTCGAACGCCACGTCATGCCCCTCGCCTATGAAGCAGATCCTTCCCCATCTCCTCGCGGCCTTTATAGCAGTGACACGGCCAGGATTGGATGCAGAGCAGTCGAATGTCCTCTCGCACCCCTCGCCGCCCGTCACTGACAGAACGTTCTCGACCGCATGGCTGTCAGACAGGAACACGTAGTCTGCAAGCCCGAGATCCTTCGCTATCTTCAGCCTGCCCTCGTTCGTGTCTATGCCTATGAGCTTGTCCGCTCCCATCGCCTTGCACAGCATCAGACATGCAAGTCCAACTGGGCCAAGGCCTACAACGAGGACTGCATCGTTTCCGCTCACGCCGACCTTCTCGATGCCTTCATATACAGTACCGAAGCCGCAGGCCACCTGCGCGCCATCCGCATATGACAGCTCGTCAGGAAGCGCCACCAGGTCCTTCTCGTCCGCGAGGATGTACTCCGCCATTCCCCCGTCCCTCTGCCAGCCATACGCCGCCCTCTTCGGGCTCGTGCAGCTTATCATGTACCCCTGGCGGCACTCATGGCACACGCCGCAGCCGCTGATGTGGTAGATGATCACGCGGTCGCCCTTCCTGAACCTCTTCAGCCCCGGGCCTTCCTCCACGATCTGCCCGCATGGCTCATGGCCCGCTATCACTCCCTGGTAGCCCTCCGGCCCCTCTCCTACATGCTCATGGTATATGCACCTGATATCGCTGCCGCAGATCGTCGAGCACTTCATGCGCACAAGCACCTGCCCGTATCCCGGCTTCGGGATATCGTATTCCCTGAACTCTACCCTGTCACCTCCGGGGAGCGTCACTCCCTTCATCTTGCCTTCCATTCTCTTCTCTCCTTTTCAGCTGAAGACTTTAACTCCGAATATCCTTGCCTCATCCGACAGGGATCCTTCGACTACGATATCAATGCTGGAGACACCTGCTGCAGGTGCTTCGCAGACATGTACATTCCTTCTGTAGATATTCCCTTCCACACGGTAGGAATAAAAAACCTCGCCATCGGCATTGCGGAAGTCAACCCTGTAATCATTGACGGTTTCCTTGACCACAGCAGGTATCGTGTAATCATCGGTACCGCGAGGGAAGCCATATCGCTGATCCGAATAATCGAGATTCGTATCGAATATCAGCTCGACGCGGGATATCTTCCTAGGTTCTTTCCAGGATAAAGTCGCTGTCTGAGGCAACCCCTTACCGCTTATCCAAATATTCGGCCAGCCTGCCGCCCTATATACCGTGTTATTGAGATTTTCGGCTCCATAAGGCTTCTGTTCCGGCGATATCGTGAATGCCGGAGTTATGAAGAGCTTTGAATGCCTCTTCTCGCCAGGCATCGGATCAACCCAGAGCGCAAGTTCCGCGGGAAGCCTTCCATGGTTGTTTACCCATACCCAATTGTCCTTGTTGGGGACTATCAGAGACGCGCCATGATAAGCCAGTCCTTCCCAAGAACCCTCGAAATGAGCACCCCATCGGCTATGGTACAGCTCATTGCTGTATAGCCAGGATACATCCTTGTTCTTCTTGAGCACCAACGTAGCAATCGTGCCATAAGAGACTGGGATGCTGTTCTCCAGAAGCTGATATGATGACTGTCCAGGATTGATAGATATCTTGCCTGAAGCAAGCAGCCTATCACCCATAAAGCCTATAGAATCTCCTGCATAGAGCTCCCAGTTGACCTCTGTCATCTTTTCTGATGACAGAAGCACGCTCAGCTCATCAATGCATGAGGAGCTTATCGGCAGCTGAAGCGCGATATCATACCTAAGATCCAGCTGTCCTATGGTCTTTCCAGAGGAAGAGTAGCTGTATTCAGAAGATACTGAGGCAGAAGCCTCATGTGCGATATTCTCAGAATTGCTCTCAACAGTTCCCAGCAGATGCAGATCCCTTGCTATGATGCCTTGCTTCAGCTCATCAATATGCTTCTTGCCAAGTTCTCTTGTCGACACGCCATGTTTGCAGCAGAGCCCTGCGGCAACGCCAATAGCCTCACCGATAGAACCCAAGGTATTCATGACCCTCACGCTGGACAGGGCAGCATGGGTTGCGCTTATACAGCGGCCAACCATGAATAGATTGTCGAAGTCCTTTGAATAACAGCTTCTGTAAGGAACTGTATATGGCTGGGACAGGAAGAGCTGATTGCATGCCGGCTCATGGGAGACAATGCCCATAGGAGGATGATCGTCCATCGGCCAGCCGCCATATCCAACCTCGTCCTCGAAGATGCGGCCATCAGCAACATCCTTCTCATTCAGGATGTAGTCCCCGACAAGCCTGCGGCTTTCCCTTCTCAAGGGGAATCCTGACCAGCGGAAAAGCTCATAATTGCGGAGAGCGTCCCTCGTCTTCTCATCACAATGGTTCTTGAGATGATCCCACAGCCCGAAGAGCTCCGCCTTCAGATGCTCGTAGATCTTCTCGCTGTCATCGATCACATTGAGCTCGCCACCCCATTCCAGCCACCAGAAGAACATTATCTCACGTCCATCCTCGCTGCAGGTGACACGAGGCAGTATATGGTCTATGTTGTGCGGGCGATGAGCAAGATCCTCACAGCTATCATAATGGACAGCCCACTCCGGCGGTACGAAATCAACAGGATAATCCCTCTTTATCGCCCAGCCATATATGCTGCTTCCTAGAGTGTGGTTATCAGCCTTCTCATGCCCAAGATAATACTCTCCGAACTCATCACGGCATTCACGGCCGAAGCGGTATTCCGCTCCTGCAAGATAGCCAAGGTTTCCATCTCCCGTCCCGTCGATGAAATACCTTCCGAAATACCGGTCTGTCGATGTATTTGACAGATTCACTGTATCAACGCTTACTATCTCACGGCCATTCTTCGAAACGGAGACCATGCGTGTATTCATCGCCAAAGTGAGATTCTTTGTCCTATAGCATCTCTCATAAAGGAGAAGATCCCAGTACGAGGTGATGTCAGCATGCTTGGAATATCTGCAATAGAAGTCCATGCGGATATCCTCGAGTATTCCTGTATCACGCAGATTGCGGTTGTGGCCAAGAGCCTCTGCACCATGGGCAGGAACACCACACTCGGAGCTGGCATTTCCGCCAAGCATCGGCCTGTCATTTATGAGCACTGTCGAGTATCCGCTTTCAGCTGCTGCGATTGCAGCGGAGATCCCGGCATGGCCGCCACCGATTACGACGACGTCAAAGTGTTTTTCCATCTTAGCTCCCTTAACCCTTCACGGATCCGGATGCCAGACCTCCAACGAGGAACGGCTCAAGGAAAACGAACGCAATGACCAGCGGGATTATAAAGAGGATTCCGCCTGCCATTATCTGGCTCCAGTTGATAGAATGCTCTCCTATGAAAGAGGCAAGACCTACTGTGAATACCCATCTAGCCTGATCGTATGCAAGCGTGCGGGCATAGAGGAACTCGTTCCAGCAAAGGATGAGGGAATAGATGGATACAGCGGCGATGCCTGGGAGAGTGAGAGGTAGGACAACCTTGGTGAATGCACCATACCAGTTGCATCCATCGATATTCGCGGCTTCCTCAAGCTCTCTTGGGATGCTGTCATAGTAGCCTTTCATCATCCATGCGGAGAATGGGATTATATTGGTGATATTCATCAGGATAAGCGCAGTATATGAATTGATCATCTTCGCACCTGAGAACATCATATATACAGGTATGACTATCAAAGAGGCAGGGAGCATCCTGCTAAGCAGGAGAAGGAATCCCATTATCTTGTTGCCTGCAGTGCGGAAGCGCGAAAGGCTATATCCCGCAAGCAGCGATAGCACTATGCCAACGAACGTCGCCACGATGGATATGAGCATCGTGTTCCCTAGCCAGAGCAGTATCGGGCGGCGGAGTATGACATCCGCATAAGCCGTCATATCAAGCTCAATCGGCAGGAGCGGCGGGTTCGTCGACAGTATCAGCCTCGAAGGCGTTATCGAAGACTGGAATGTCCAATATATCGGGAAGAGAAGAACAACAAGCAATGCAATCAACAGGAGATATAATCCGCTCCTTCTGAGTTTCCTATGAGTCATTTATTTTCCCTCCCTTGTCATCAGAGGATAGAAGATCCTCACGACGATAGCACACATTGCCAAAGCTATTATTCCCTCTACGGATGCCTTACAGATATCGAAATACCTAAAGGCTTCGTTATAGATCTCTATCGCGATAGTAGTGGTAGCAACGCCTGGACCACCCTTTGTCGTTGAATAGATGATATCGAACTGCTTGAAGCTCCAAAGGCCATTAAGGATCAAGGCCAGTACGGAAGCCTCAAGTATCTCTGGCCTTGTTATATGCCAGAACTTCCTTACGCTGTTGCAGCCATCAACCTCTGCCGCTTCATAGAGATCCAACGGGATTGACTGAAGGGCCGCAAGGAGCGTGATGGTGAAGAAAGGATAACCTTTCCAGATTGTCGGCAGGATAACGGAGAACATGACAAGCTCCTCATCGAAGAACCATGCCTTGTATGCGTCAATCAAGCCAACGCTCTTGAGCAGATAGTTGAATATGCCGTACGTAGCATCACCCATCCAAAGGAACATGATAGATGCTACGACGCCAGGAATAGCCCAAGGCAGAATCACAAGCGTCCTGAACACACGTCTGCCGCCAAAGGACTTGTTGAGCAGAAGAGCTGTGCCAAGTCCCAGGAAGTATGATGGGAACAAGCTGCCGAAGAGGTATACGAATGAGCGTCCGAATGTCGTCCATATCACAGGATCGGTTATGACGTCCTTGTATACGCTGAGGCTGAATTCAAGCTCCCTATTCCTCGACATGCTCATCGTAGCGCCTGGACGAAAGCTATTGAGCAGCGTGACAATCACAGGATACACTATGAAGACCGCACACATGATGAATGCTGGCAGCAGCAATCCATACGCAAGTATCGTTTTCTGATTCACCTTGGGCTTATTCATAATTACGGCTCCAATGAATTCTTCAGAAGATCTGCTTCCAGTGCAGCCATTATGCCAGCGACATCAGCACCTTCATTCTGCAGCTGCAGGACATAAGTGATGACTGTATCGGTGAACCTTGAGTAATTCCTCATGAGATTTGCTGAATCAGGAAGGATGCTCCTTGTATCAGCGCCAACCTCGTTCATGAATGCGATCATAGGATCGGAAATACCCTCAGAGGAAGAAAGCCTTCCGCACGGACCCTGTGTATAGTTCGCATAAAGGATCTGGTTCTCTGGCGATGCGACCTGCTGCATGAACTCCCAGACAAGAGCCTTGCGCTCATCAGAGAGATTTGCGGACATATGCAGGCTATTGGAGATGGTTCCAGGAGTATAATCGAAAGGAGTCTTCGCGACCTTGAGGTAAGGCTTGATATCCTCATCTGCTGTCTCGAGGAGAGGAACAACGAACGATCCATCGATTATCATAGCTACCTTGCCGTCAACGAAGAGCTGGCGGAGCATCTCTGTCGAAACACCCTTAGGAGCCCTGCTTGCTACGAAGTTGTAATCCTCAGCGGCCTTTATAACCTCAGGAGATGTGAGATTGTACTTTCCATCCTTGATAAGCGTGCTTCCCTCTCCGACTACGAAGTTGCTGAAATCCTGATACGTATTGGAATGCTGCATCGTCGTTACGCCGAATGCGCTGATATCCGGATTGCCAAGAGCCTCGATTGCGAGGATAGCATCCTTAAGCTCATCAACCGTCGTAGGAACGGAAACACCAGCCTCATTGAGGATCTGCTCGTTGTAATAGAGCACGAAGCCATAACCAAGAACGAGAAGGCCTTCATTGTGTCCGTTGTAGACCATTGAGGACTGCAGGCTTGTCCAATCTTCCAGTATTCCTGCTTCCTCAAAGTATGGATCTAGGTTCTCGAACCAGCCCTGTGATGCGAACTGCTCGAAGAAGCGAGACGCGATATGCGTGATATCCGGTGCATCATTAGCTGAATAACGCGTGATCAGGATATCAGTGAACTGGTTGAACGGGATCTGAGTCATGTTGATCTTCACATTTGGATGCGAAGCCTCGAACTGCTCAACCATGTCCTTCCAGAACAGGGCGAAACCTCCTTCTTCCGCCTGCCATGTCGGGAAATCAAGCACGATCTCTCCGGATGAACCTTCAGATGATCCACCGGCGAAAAGGACTGACGACATTACGCACAGCAATGAAAGTAGAACGACTAAAGCTTTCTTCATAAAAGCCTCCTCCTTTTTTGCTAACAGCTTCACAAACCTGTGAATATCGCTGTTGATTTCCTAATAGCTAATGTGTTGTGTTTTATGATCTTATAATCAATTTCTGACACCCCTTTTGAGATCATATACACAAGATAATCCGCCGAATCATGCCCCAGCTCGCTGAGCGGCAGCTGAACCGTCGATAGCGGTGGATCGAGATATTCAGTGAAGTACGGATCACCGTAATTTATTACCGATACATCCTCCGGAATCCTCAGCCCGTTCTCCTTCAATGCACGATAACAGCCGATCATCATCTGCGTGGACATGCAGAAAAGAGCGCTGAACCTGACACCAGCTCTGAGATTATCGGATAGGACACTGTAGGCTTTGTACCCTTCGAATCCCCCATTGAACACCAAAGACTCATCAAATGGGATACCTGCCTTCTCCAGAGAAGAGCGATATTCATCGAATAGGACCTTGGTGTGAATGGAATCAGGAGTACCTCCCATGAACGCTATGCGGCGATGCCCTAATGATACGAGATAGTCAATCGGAGCACAGGCGCTATCATCGACGGAAATCCCCTGTATGACATTATCAAGAACCTTCGGGTAATTAAGCAGCACGACAGGTATCTTGCTTTCATGGAGGGTATTGAGAACCGCTACCATGTCATCTTCCTGCGTATAACGCGTTCCAAAGAGGATAACCCCGCTGAAGCTGCGGACCTTCATCAGTGTAACCTTATCTACGCGAGGAACCCCATTCTGGGTAGGGACATTAAGGAAGATGAAATCATAGCCATTAGCGAAAAGAGACTGCTGGATTCCATTAAGGTAGTCATCAACAAGCTCGTATTTGAAAAGAGGCATATCGAAAGGAAGAAGTATCGCAACGATCTTCCTACCCTCTCCATACTGGGCATTCAGGGAAGGCTCATACCCTAATTCTGACATTGCCTTCTCGATCTTCTCCTTCATAGCCTCACTGATCCTCTTGGTCTGCGGATCACGCAGATAAAGCGATATCGTCATCTTCGATACGCCGACTTTCTCTGCTAGTTTCTGCATCGATATCTTCATCCAGCACTCCTTCCAGTCCAGCGCATCAAGTTTACATTTCGTTTACTTGTAAACATATGTTACTGCACGCTTTCCTGTCTGTCAAACTTTTTTTTCAAGATATATTTCCCCGAAAGGAAAGCTAAATGCAACCTCTTATTCTGACTAAGATGATTAATATCGTGTTTGGATGAGGTGAAAATGTATTTTTGTCTTATTAACCCAAGCAAAAACCCCTCTCTTTGAGGGGCGGCCGTTTGTTCAGAGTAAAAGCTATACAGCTTTCTTCATCGTCTTGAGATAAGACTCGAACTTCCTCAGCTGGTCAGAGGCAAGGGGATCTATATCGTCTATCCTATCTCCTAGCCTGAACCATGAAAGATCCGTATAGCTCTTCGTCTGCTTCGGCGGGACCTTCGTGGAAAGCTTGAGGCAATATATCGCCTCGGATATCCCACCTTCTACCGCTGACCAGAAAAGCTCTGCCTTGTTCCTGTCATCCAGGATCCCTGTCTCCTCGTACGCGATGCGCATCGCAGCATCGAGAGCGCTCTCTCCATCCTTTATCGTTCCTTCCGGTATTGACCAATGATATGGGGAAGAGAACAGATGGGCATTCCTTCTCTTTCCGAGAAGCACCCATATACCGCCATCCTTATCTACCGAATAGAAAAGGCAGGACACGCCATTGTAGGCGAAACCAGTGAATAACTCCTTCAGTTCCATTCCTTTCTCCTTCATCTATAAGATAACGTTTCCAGGAAGGAGAAGGCTGTAGTTAGTGTGGACTTGGTGTGTGCAGGATGTGCGGAGGCAATTGTGGGAACGCTGTTTTTCGCTTATCTTAGTCGCATGAGATTCCTTATTGCATCAGATATACACGGAGCGCTGCCAAGCGCGGAGAAGATCCAGTCATTATATTCGGAAAGCAGCTTCGACGCCCTGCTTCTCCTTGGGGACCTTCTGTACCACGGGCCACGCAATGACCTACCTGAGGGATATAATCCCAAAGGAGTGATCAATATCCTCTCTTCTCTTTCCAGCTCGATACTATCCGTCAGGGGCAACTGCGAGGCTGAGGTGGATCAGATGGTGCTGCCCTTCCCCGTGCTTTCGGAGACTGCGCTTGTCTTCGCGGATGGGAAGAAGATATTCATGACCCATGGCCATGGCATAACCCCGGACAAGGCTCCGGAAGGGATAGACTGCTTCTTCTCGGGCCATACGCATATACCGGTGCTGGAGGAAAGGAACGGAATCCTGTTCCTCAATCCGGGCTCAGTTTCGATACCCAAGGGAGGCTTTGATCCAACCTATGCGGTCTGGGAAGATGGGAAAATAGAAGTAAGGGAGCTATGGAGCGATGCCGTCATCCTTTCTTCGGAGGGAATGAGAGGCGCACGATGACAAAGCCATCGCGCTCGCTGATGGAGACAGAGCCTCCGTGCAGTTCCATTATCTGATAGACGATCGGAAGGCCCAGGCCTGAGCCTCCCTGCGTCCTGGACTCATCGCCGCGTGCCCACGGCTCGAAGAACTGAGGCAGGGGCTTTGGCAGATTGCCCTTGTTCCTGATCTCAGCCACCGCAGAGCCATCCCCTCTCCTGCGGAAGGAGATATCAGGGACAACGGAGCTGTCCCCGTAGATATCGGCATTGCGGATGACCTCCAGCAGCGCGCGGCTGAGAAGCGACGGATCCGCGTATATAGCTATGTCATCACCGCTGACGGAGCACGAGAGCTTGTTCACTGCGATCACATCGCCGGCGATGCCGAACGAGCCCACATCGATAGGATCAGCCTTCACATCAGGAGAGAGAAGATAGGAGTAGTATCCTACGCTCGCTATGCGCTTCGAGAGCGTATCATTCTCCTTCTTTATCGCCTGGATAAGCTTATCGTCCAGGGGGAAGACATGATCAAGCGCTCCATCGATAAGAATATTGAGCGAGGTCACCGGCGTGTTGAGGTCATGCGATATGTTCCTTATCCATTCCTTCCTGGATATCTGATGACGCTTGAGGTCCTCCGCGAGAGTCGAGATGGATGAGGCTATGACAGCCATCTCCTCGGTGTGCTGCTTCGGAAGCGAGATATCGAACTCTCCCCTTGAAAGGCTACCAAGAGCCTCTTGGATTTCCCGGACTGCCTTCTCGTTGCGCTTCGAGACAACCGCGGCGAGCACGATCGATAGGATGAAGGCAAGAGGGATCGCTATGAAGAAGAATACAGATATCAAGGACTCCATGAGGAAAGCCGTAGGAGAATAGTAGTTGATGCGGAATACAAGGACATCTATGTATCCCTTTATCTCCCCGTTCACCGTTATGGCAATCGAGCCTACTATGTCCTGGTCCGTGAGGGCCTCCGGGAGGGCGACTGTCATCGCCTGCCCTTCGGCCATTGGGCGGAAGGAGACATCCTGCAGGACAGGAATGAGTCCATCTGATGTCCGGAGCGCTATCTCGTACTTCGGGCTCTCGATCTTCACATCCGTGTACTCTATGCTCGACCTGTACGCGATATGCATGCCTCCGTCATAGGGGATCATCGGTATAGAGGAACGGCTTCTGTACCTATCAGGAGTCGGGAGCTGCTCTCCCATGCTGCTTCGGCCTATCGTCGCGATGAACTCCCCGTCTCCGTTGCGCAGCAGCAGCCCTGAGATACGCTCCGAGGTGTTGCTGAGCATAAGGCGATACACGGAATCCTCGTCCGCCGATGATATCTCCCAGATAGCGGACTGCACCGCCTCCGCGAATTCCTCGAATACCCTGCTTCGCCAGCTTACGGACGCGCGGTAGCTGCCGACAAGCAGTATCGCGACCTGGACGAGTATCAGGGCGACGACGATCAGCATGATCGATAGGAACAGGCGGAGGAAATGGTGCCTCATATCAGGCCTTCTTGCCCGCGAACCGGTAGCCATAGCCGCGGACGGTATCGATCCACGTGCCAGGCCTCAGCTTGGCCCTTATGTTCTTTATATGCGTGTCGACGACACGCTCATAGCTCTCGAAATTATAGTCGAAGCACTCCTCGAGTATCTGGGAGCGGGTGATGAGATTCGGGGCGTTGGACGAGAGGAATAGCACGATGCGCCACTCCGCAGCTGTCAGGGAGACAGGTTCGCCGTTTATCGAGAGCACATGCTCGTTGTCATCGATCACCATCTCGTTATCCCCGTCACGGTACCTGTATACATTGTCCGTGACGGTATTCGAGTCGTCCACGCGGCGGAAGAGCGCCTGGATGCGGAGCACGAGCTCCTTGGGGCTGAATGGCTTCGTGATATAATCATCGGCCCCGAGCTCGAAGCCCAGTATCCTGTCCGACTCATCTATGCGGGCTGTGAGGAAGATGACGGGAAGGCGCGGATAGCGTCCCTTGACTTCCTTCGCGAACGAGAAGCCATCCCCATCCGGAAGCATCACATCCTGTATCAGGAGATCGGGCACAGCCTCGGAAAAGCCATTCCTGGCGCTCTCGATCGTTCCAAAGCCCTTTGCCTCATATCCAGAGAGGGAAAGGTACTGCACGACCCCATCCCTGATCACGTCATGATCCTCTACTATGTATATCAGCTTCATATACCGAGAGTTTCAGGCAATGGCAGGGTGTTTTCAATAGCAAACGCGGCAAATTCACAAAAAAGACAGAATACGCAGCCTGAGCTTATCCGGTTCTTTCGCTTCCTCTTCATCCCCTCCTCTGCTATCATCATCCTATGCTTAGGCCACATGCTGCGGATATTGCCGCGTTCATGATATATGCAGCGGCTCTCGCGCTCTCATTGCTGCTGGTGCCAGAGCGCTCCGACACGCTCTATGTCGAGGCAGATGGGGTCGAATACGCATACTCTCTCTCAGATGACGGGATCCACAGCTTCACCGGACCATTAGGAGTGACGGAGATAGAGATAAGGGATGGCAGGGCCCGCGTCGTCTCATCGCCCTGCCCTAACGGCACGTGCGTCAGGTCAGGCTGGTCGGATATGCTCTGCTGCCTGCCAAACAGGATAATAGCGACGACAGGAAAGACGGGAGGGGATGTCAATGCAGTCTCGGGATAAGATCGCATATCTGGGAGCGCTATCGCTCCTGATGAGCCTTGCAGAGCTCTTCGTGCCTCGCCCGCTCCCGTTCTTCCGACTCGGGCTGGCGAATATACCTCTTCTTCTTGGGCTGACGATGGACGTTGGCCCATATATGGCGCTCCTGCTGGTGAAGGCCATAGGCAACTCATATGTCTCAGGAACGATATTCTCGCCATTCGCGCTCATGTCGCTTGCCCAGACATTCGCCTCAGGCATGGCCATGTACGGGGCGGGAAGGCTCGGGGAAAGGATATCCATCTACTCTGTATCGCTGCTGGGGGCTGCAGTCAGCAGCGCCGTGCAGATAGCGGTCGCGGCGCTATACGCGGGACGCGGCGTCACGGCATTCCTTCCCCTGATGCTCGCCGTGGCCCTCCCCTCATCCCTTCTCGTGGCATATATAGCGAAGAGGATAAGGCTGCCTGAGGCCCTTCCGGAAGAGGACGGGAACAGCGCGGGAGGAAGGAGGAATACCATTCCCATAGCCGCCATGGCGATAACGGTCGGCTCGTCGCTTATGCTGGACAGCATTCCGCTTCTCCTTGCGGCCCTGATGGCCTCACTATGCTTCCAGAGGGCCACGGGACGCAGGATCCGCCTTATGCCGCATATATGGACAATGGCCTTCATGGTGCTCTCATCCCTCATGACTCCGGAAGGGAGGGTGCTATCCACGGTACTCTCATTCCCGATAACGGAGAATGCCCTCATTTCAGGTGTGGCGAAAGCCCTGAGGCTATCCTGCACGATGGCCCTTTCCCAGGGATTCTCGACACAGCTTACGATTTCATCCGGCTTGATCGGCCGCACGCTTTATCTCTTTTCCCTCATAGAGATATCCTTCCGCAGCGCTTCTGGTTCCCTTAAGGAGAGAATCCTCTCGTCTTTAGAACTGAAAGTGCACAATAAACCGCCAAAACAGCAAATTAATATTACCAATTTCACATTAATTGCCATTTCTTTTGTTTTTCTGTTATTAATCTTCCTCGATATTCTCATTTTCTAAGGTGATTTTTACATTTCTATTGACACTATTTTGGATTTATATATACGATTCCCGTGATTAACAAGGAGTAGATTATGGCAGAAGTCAACGAACTCTTCCCTGGACAGGCCGAACTCCAGGAAATGATCGAGAGAGTAAAGCGCGCACAGATGATCTACGCAAACTTCCCACAGGAGAAGGTTGATGCGATCTTCCGTGCTGCAGCAATCGCAGCGAACAACGCCAGGATCAGCCTGGCCCAGGATGCCGTTGCGGAGACAGGCATGGGCATCATCGAAGACAAGGTAATCAAGAACCACTTCGCGGCAGAGTACATCTTCCACAAGTATAAGGACGAGAAGACATGCGGCATCATCGAGGATGATCCGGGCTTCGGCATCAAGAAGATCGCGGAGCCAAAGGGAGTCATCTGCGGCATCATACCTACGACGAACCCGACCTCGACAGCTATCTTCAAGTCGCTCATCTCGCTCAAGACAAGGAATGCCATCATCTTCTCCCCTCATCCGAGGGCAAAGAAGTGCACATGCGATGCCGCCAGGATCGTAAGGGATGCGGCTGTCGCGGCAGGCGCTCCTGAGGATATCATCGCATGGATCGAGGAGCCATCGATGGACAAGACGGACTACCTCATGAAGAATCCTCTCGTGAACCTCATCCTCGCGACAGGCGGCCCGGGAATGGTCAAGTCTGCCTATTCCTCTGGAAAGCCAGCCATCGGCGTAGGTGCCGGCAACACACCAGCCCTCATGGACAAGAACTGCAATATCAAGATGGCGGTAGCCTCCATCCTCATGTCCAAGACATTCGACAACGGCGTCGTCTGCGCTTCTGAGCAGGCCGTCATCGTCCATAAGGATATCTACGCGGAGGTCAAGAAGGAGTTCAAGGAGCAGGGAGCCCACTTCCTCTCCAAGGAGGAGCTTACGCTTCTCGAGCCTATCATCCTCGACCCGAAGCGCGGCTCCGTGAACCCGAAGATCGTAGGCCAGCCAGCTGCAAAGATCGCTGAGATCGCAGGCTTCAAGGTACCATCGACAACGAAGGTCCTCATCGGAGAGGTCAAGAAGGTCTCCGCGGACGAGCCGTTCGCTCACGAGAAGCTCTCCCCTGTCCTTGGAATGTATTCCTGCGACAACTTCGGAGAGGGCGCGGCGATGGCTGCACACCTGATCGCGCTCGGCGGCTTCGGACATACATCAGTCCTGTACTGCGACGAGAAGGAGCAGGACAAGATCGACACCTACGGAAAGACGGTGAAGACAAGCCGCGTGCTTATCAACATGCCGGCTTCCCAGGGCGCTATCGGCGACATCTACAATTTCCGTCTTGAGCCATCCCTCACCCTTGGCTGCGGAAGCTGGGGCAACAACTCCATCTCGGAGAACGTAGGCCCTAAGCATCTTCTGAACGTCAAGACTGTAGCAGAGAGGAGGGAAAACATGCTCTGGTTCAAGCTTCCGCCTAAGATTTACTTCAAGTACGGCTGCCTCCCTGTGGCTCTCCAGGAGCTCGAGGGCAAGAAGAGGGCATTCATCGTCACCGACAGCTTCCTCTTCTCAACTGGCATGATCGACCGCATCACCGAGCAGCTCAACCAGATCGGCGTTGAGACCGAGGTCTTCCATCAGGTCAAGCCTGATCCGACGCTCGGCACGATCAATGTCGCGATGGAGCTTATCAACGCATACAAGCCAGATGTGTTCATCGCCGTCGGCGGCGGTTCCCCGATGGACGCTGCGAAGATCATGTGGCTGCTCTATGAGCACCCGGAGGTGCAGTTCGAGGGTCTTGCCCTTCGCTTCATGGACATCAGGAAGAGGATCTACGCGTTCCCGAACATGGGCAAGAAGGCGGAGCTCGTGTGTATCCCGACCACATCCGGAACAGGCTCTGAGGTCACGCCGTTCGCGATCATCACGGATGAGAACACCGGCATGAAGTGGGCTATCGCGGACTACGCTCTCACTCCTTCCATGGCTATCGTTGACAGCGAGCTCGCTATGGGACAGCCAAAGGGACTTACGGCATCCTGCGGACTTGATGTTCTCACCCATGCCCTCGAGGCCCTCGTATCCTCGATGAGCACGGACTTCACGAACCCGCTCTCGCTTGAGGCTGCGCGACTGATCTTCAAGTACCTCCCGCGCGCTTATGCAGACGGCACGGACAAGAAGGCCAGAGAGAAGGTGCATGACGCGTCCACGATGGCAGGAATGGCATTCTCCAACGCGTTCCTCGGTGTCTGCCACTCAATGGCCCACAAGCTCGGCGCTGCATTCCACGTGCCACACGGAATGGCCAACGCGCTCCTGCTAACGAATGTCATCCGCTTCAATGCGAATGACAACCCGACGAAGCAGGCGTCCTTCCCGCAGTATGAGTATCCATCGGTCGTGTCACGCTACGCACGTGCCGCGGATTACATCTCGATGGGCCTCAACGACGAGAAGAACACAGAGTTCATCACAACGACTGCCAAGATGAGCATGGACGACAAGGTACAGGCTCTCATAGAGGGAATCGAGAAGCTCAAGAAGGAGCTCAACATCCCATCATCCATCAAGGAATGGGGCGTTGACGAGGCTGAGTTCCTCGCGCAGGTTGACGAGCTTTCAGTGAAGGCGTTCGATGACCAGTGCACAGGATCCAACCCGCGCTATCCTCTGATCAGCCAGATCAAGCAGCTCTATCTTGACAGCTACTACGGAAGGGCTTGGACAGAAGAGAAGTAAGCAAGATCTTCTATTGGATATCTTTGGGCTGCTGCCTCGTGCGGCAGCCCATCTTTATGCCTAAGCATCAATAGCCTTACCCTTAGACTCTGATACGAAGAATGAAAGAGAGCAGGATTGCAGGACTACCCATGACAGGAAAGCCTCCTTCGAGAGGAGGCTTCTAAGCAAAGCGAGATTCAATGGAAGCTAGGCATCGGCAGCTGTATCATCACCGCCGTTTTCGGTATCACCGGGAGTTTCCGTGTCAGGACTCTCAGGCGGTGTAGACGGTTCCTGTTCCTCAGGAGTATCGGTCTCAGGCTCCTTCCCTACCTCATCCGCGGCATGGAGGATAAAGCTATAGGTGGCTGTCTCCCTCCAAGGCATCTCTGACTCCTCTTCGCCCGTGACGACATATGCCGTGACCTTTATCGTCTCGGATATCGGATCCACATCCACCGAATAGGCGTATCCATCGCTCTCGAAGAAGCCGGAACGGGTGTGAAGGGCCGCCGCGTTGAACTCGGCGAAGTAATCGCCCTCATATATGATGTTGCCCTTATGGTGATGGCCGGTGAAGATCATCGACACGCCATAGTCACGCATTATGCGGTACAGCCTCAATAGCTCGCCAGCCTCAGAGCCGAAGATTGCCAGCGTCTGGTCAAGCTCGCCTCCTGTCGTCACGACCTCATGAGCGAGGAATATCCTGTACTTGTTAGGATCATGGCGGAGCGCCTCCTCAAGCATCCTCAGCTGCTCCTTGCCGAATATGCGGGAGGAGTTGTCGAGCTTGTAGATCGACACGCCTTTGTATGAGTAGCGCATCATGCGCGACACATCGTGACCGGGAGTGAGGACGCTGAACTGCTCATCCCAGGCGGCCTTGGACTGCGTCCTTACATCATGATTGCCGATGACATAGATGAAGTTGTTGAGCTCGGTACGCTTACGCGCGTCATCTATGAACTTCTCGACAGAGGATGCGTAGATATCTCCGGTATCGGTCAGGTCGCCAAGGCAGACCACGAAATCATATCTCTTCTCCGTATCCGAGCCAAGGAACTTCAGGAACTCCTCCCCGCGCTCCGTGACGCCGGAATCGGTTCGCCCGATATGAGGATCTGTCATGAGAGCAAATGAGAAGCTCTCCGGGCCGGATACAGGAGGCTCATCGCTATTCGGAGCCGTGGCAGGAGGCGGAGTCACTGTCTCATCCCCATCCCCTGGCGTCTCATCCTCCGCGGGCGGCTCCTCAGGAGTCTCAGGGTTAAATATATCTACATCACCCTCAAGGGCTTCGGATAGGTCATATGACGGCATGAAGGGATTTTCCTTCACGTTCTGCGTTATGCCTGTATAGAACGAGCAGGAAGAGACGAGAATGGCTGAAAGGATAATAGCCAAGGCTTTCCTCATACTATCCTCCCCCTATATATATAGCCTACCCTTACCGCCCATCCGGATATCATGGCGGTGGGATCGATAAGGTACTCAGCCATCTTTATGTACGCGTCGGCATATATCATGCTGTGCCCGCCTATGCGCCACGAAAGGTTGGCTCCGATGACAGGGAGAGCCTTGAACTCCCTCTCGGCCTGATGGTCCATCGTGAAGTATCCTGTAAGGTCAACAGGCCCGAAATGAAGGCCTATGTTCGCATCGATTATCGGGGAGAGCGCGAAGAGCGGCTCCCCGAGAAGATCGCTCCATAGCATGCTGGCCTGGACCCCTATTCCATAGCCCAGGGAGAAGAAGCTCCAGCGGAATGTCTGAGTGAACTCATACTCGGCATCGGCGAGCCAGCCGAGGGCTGGGTATATGGCGGTATGGAAGCTGACGATATGCTCTATCGTGTTTCCAACGTTCCTGCCGTATTCAAGGGAGAGATCCACGCGCTCATTTCCCTGCAGCCTCGTCCAGAGCGTGAAATCAGAGATGGAAAGCGTGAGCTCGCCGTTGAACGGCGTGCTCTCCTCGCTTACCCGGTAGCCTCCGGCAAGGCCCGCGCTGAACGACACGGCGCCAAGCGAGAGCGTTGATAGGGATACAAGGATGATAAGAAATGCCTTCCGAATACTCTGCACAAAGGCATCGTACCATGGGAAGGCATTCTTGGGAATATAGCCTATAGGCTATTCCAGCGATTCCAGGTCAAGATAGCCGATCATGTCGGATATCGAGGCACCGGGAGCGACCATCGGATAGACCTTGTCATCGGTCGGGATGACAGCGTCGATCACGACAGCCTTCCCAAGCTTCACGGCCTTCTCCAGCACCTCCTTCGGATCATCCTCAGGAAGCATCCTCATGCCCTCGATGCCATAGGCCTTGGCAAGCGTGACCCAGTCCAGAGGGGTATCGAGGGTCGTTTCCGAGTAGTGGTGGTCATAGAAGAGCGTCTGCCACTGCCTGACCATGCCGAGGGCGTGGTTGTTCATCACGAGTATTATGATCGGAAGCTGGTAGCGCGCTATGGTGGCAAGCTCGTTGCAGTTCATCCTGAACGAGCCGTCGCCCGCGATGTTCACGACACGAGATCCCGGGTGCGATACCTGCGTTCCGATAGAAGCGCCTGTGCCGTATCCCATCGTTCCCAGTCCTCCGGAGGTGAGGAAGCGGCGGGGCCTGTGCTTCTGCAGGAACTGAGCCGCCCACATCTGGTGCTGCCCGACCTCAGTCGTGACATAGCTGTCCTCCGGAAGCACGCTGTCAAGGGCCTCCATGATCTCCTTCGCCCTGGATGAGGCGGTGGAGACCTTCATCGGGAACCTCGCCCTCTTCTCCGCGATCTCTGCCATCCATTCGCTGTGGCTGAGGGACTCCGGTAGAAGCTCGAGGAGGCGCTCAAGTGCTATCTTTATATCCGCGACGACATGGATCTCGGTCATGATGTTCTTGTTGAACTCCGCGGGATCGACATCGATCTGGATTATGCGCGCCTGACGCGCGAACGTGCTGCTCTTTGATATAACCCTATCTGAGAAGCGCGCGCCGATCACGATTAGGAGATCGCAGTTGTTTATCGACACGTTCGAAAGCCGCGTGCCATGCATGCCTATCATTCCCGTGAAGCGGGGGGAAGACGGGGAGACAGCACCAAGTCCCATCAGCGAGGATCCGACAGGCGCGTCTATGCGCTCAAGGAACTCGTTGAGGATGGCTGACGCGTCCGAGCGGATCACGCCGCCTCCGACATAGCACATAGGACGCTCCGAGGCCTTTATGAGCTCAGCAGCCGCCGCGAGGTCCTTCGACCTGAGGCGCGACTGGACAGGAAGGACTTCCCGCACAGGGGCGTTCTCGAACTCATAGACCGCTTCCTGGACATTCTTCGGCACGTCGATGAGCACCGGTCCCGGACGTCCTTCCTTCGCGATATAGAACGCCTCCCTTATCGTCGAGGCAAGGTCCTCAACGCGCTTCACGATATAGTTGTGCTTGGTTATCGAGAGCGTTATGCCCGCTATATCGACCTCCTGGAAGCTGTCCTTGCCAAGAAGAGCCATAGGGACGTTTCCCGTGATGGCGACCATCGGGACGGAGTCCATGTAGGCTGTAGCGAGGCCGGTGACGAGATTCGTCGCGCCCGGGCCGGAGGTGGCTATGCATACACCAGGCTTGCCTGTGGACCTAGCATAGCCATCAGCCGCGTGGCTCGCCCCCTGCTCATGGGCCGTGAGGATATGGCGTATCCTGCCCTTGTTGCGGTATATGGCGTCATAGAGAGGGATGACCTGCCCGCCTGGATATCCGAAGACGGTATCCACCCCTTCCTCGATAAGGCATTCAATGATTATATCTGCACCTGTGATCTTCAATCAGTCCTCCAGTAATACCGCACCCTGACGCGCGGACGTGACATGCTTCGAGTACCTGTAGAGATACCCGCTCCTTATATCGCTCTCATGTGCCTTATGGCTTTTCCTCCTTTCAGCGAGCACGCTCTCGCTTACAAGGAGGTCCAGCTTCTCGTTCGGGATGTCGATGAGGATCTCATCGCCCTCCTCTACAAGCGCTATAGGGCCACAGGACGCGGCCTCCGGGGAGACATGGCCGATGGAAGCGCCCCTTGTCGCGCCGGAGAAGCGGCCATCTGTTATGAGAGCAACGGACGTGCCGAGCCCCATGCCCTGGATAGCGGAGGTCGGGCTGAGCATCTCCCTCATTCCCGGGCCTCCCTTCGGGCCTTCATAGCGGATGATGATCACATCGCCAGGATTGATCCTCTTTCCGAAGATAGCCTCGATAGCCTCCTCCTCGCTGTCAAAGACGCGCGCAGGTCCCTTATGCACAAGCATCTCAGGGGCGACCGCGCTCTTCTTGACCACGGCCCCCTCTGGAGCGAGCGAGCCGGAGAGAACGGCGATGCCGCCTGTCTCGGAGTATGGGTTATCGATAGGCCTTATCACCTCGGGATCGGTATTGCGGGCCTTCTCAAACGACGCGCTGATCGCACAGCCTGTTACAGTCATGAGATCGCCGGAGAGAAGCGAGCGCTTATCCATCTCCTTCATCACGGCCATGACGCCTCCCGCCTGATAGAGTTCCTCCATATGATGAGGCCCTGCCGGAGCCAGATGGCAGAGATTCGGGACGCGGCGGCTTATGTCATTGGCCTTGAAGATATCGATCTCGATGCCAGCCTCGTGGGCGATTGCGGGAAGATGGAGCATCGTGTTGGTGGAGCATCCGAGCGCCATATCAACGCTGAGAGCGTTCATGAAGGCCTTCTCGGTCATGATGCTGCGCGCGGTTATCCCCTTCTTCAGCAGCTCCATGACCTGGTACCCCGCGTCCTTCGCGAGGCGAAGCCTCTCTGAATAGACCGCGGGAATCGTGCCGTTTCCTGGAAGCGCCATTCCAATAGCCTCACAGAGGCAGTTCATGGAATTCGCCGTATACATGCCGGAGCAGGATCCGCATGACGGGCACGCGCTGTTCTCCCAGTCAAGGAACTCCTCGTCGCTCATCTTACCGTCGGCATAGCGTCCGACAGCCTCGAACATCGAGGAAAGGCTCATTCCCCTCTTATCCCCGCCTTTGATGTGGCCGGCAAGCATCGGGCCACCGGAGACGAAGATGGACGGAAGGTCGAGACGGGCCGCGGCCATGAGCATGCCAGGAACGATCTTGTCGCAGTTGGGGATGAACACGAGCGCGTCGAACGGATGAGCAGTCGCCATCACCTCTATGCTGTCAGCGATGAGCTCACGGGAGGCAAGCGAGTACTTCATGCCCTTGTGGCCCATGGCGATGCCATCGCAGACGCCGATCACGGGGAACTCAACGGGATTGCCTCCGTTCTCCCTCACGCCGCTCTTCACGGCCTCGGCGACCCTCCTGAGCTCCATGTGCCCGGGGATTATCTCATTCTGGGCGCAGACCACGCCGATCGTCGGCATCCCTATCTCCCTGTCGGTCCAGCCTAGGGCCTTCATCAGCGATCTATGCGGAGCGCGCTCGGCTCCCTTCTTCATCTGGTCAGATCTCATCAGATTCTCTCCTCGATTTCCCTGCCGCACTCCTTCGTGCCGACAGTCTTCTCGCCTTCTATGGCTATATCGCGGGTACGCACGCCATCGGCAAGGGCGCTCTTGACAGCGTCCTCAATAGCCGTGGCCTCCTTCTCAAGCGAGAAGGAATACCTGAGCATCGACGCGGTAGAGAGTATCGTTGCGATAGGATTCGCCACGTCCTTTCCCGCTATATCAGGGGCGGAGCCGTGGATCGGCTCGTACATGCCGTAGCTATCCTCCCTGAGCGACGCCGATGAGAGCATGCCGATCGAGCCTGTGATCATCGAGGCCTCGTCGGAGAGTATGTCCCCGAACATGTTCTCTGTCAGGAGCACGTCGAAATGCAAAGGGTTGCGCACAAGCTGCATCGACGCGTTGTCGACATACATGAAGTCCAGCGTGACCTCAGGATAGGAAGGAGCAAGCTCCGAAACCGTTTCCCTCCAGAGCCTTGAGGACTCAAGGACATTGGCCTTATCAACCAGCGTCACACGCTTCTTTCTTATCATCGCGGCCTCGAAGGCCTTTCTTGCGATGCGCGTGATCTCCGCCTTGGAATAGCGCATCGTGTCATATGCCTCCTCCCCGTCATCGCTTCTCCCGCGCTCTCCGAAGTAGATGCCTCCGGTAAGCTCGCGGACGACAAGAAGGTCCACGCCCTTCCCTATGATCTGGTCCTTCAGAGGCGATGCCGCAGAGAGCTCCGGATAGATAACGGCAGGGCGGAAGTTGCAGAAAAGCCCAAGTCCGCTTCTCAGCCCAAGAAGGGCCTTCTCAGGCCTCTTGGCTCCTGGGAGGGTATCCCACTTCGGACCTCCCACCGCACCCAGGAGCACCGCGTCAGCCTGCTTCGCGCTTTCAAAGGCATCCTCCGTAAGCGGGATGCCGTACTTATCTATCGAGATGCCGCCGGCATCAATCTCCTTATAGGAGACGGTATGACCGAAGCGCGACGCGACGCGGTCAAGCACGCGCACTGCCTCGCTCACGATATCCGGGCCTATCCCATCGCCCGGGACCAGGGCTATCCTCATGTCCATCAGTAGTTCTCCTTGATATACGCAGCAAGCCCGCCAGCCTGGATGAGGCGCTGCATGAACGGCGGGAACGGCTCTGCCTGATACTCCTTGCCTGTCGTCTCATCGGTTATGACGCCGGTGGAGTAATCAACGGAGACCTTATCTCCCGCCTGGATCTCCTCGGATGCCGCCTTGCATTCGAGGATCGGAAGCCCTATATTCAGCGAGTTGCGGTAGAATATGCGGGCGAACGACTCTGCAATGACGCAGCTTATCCCTGATTCCTTTATCGCTATCGGGGCGTGCTCACGCGATGAGCCGCAGCCGAAGTTGCGCCCAGCGACTATGATATCGCCCTTCTGCACCCTCTTCACAAATTCCGGATCGATATCCTCCATGCAGTGCGACGCGAGCTCTGCATGATCGGACGTGTTGAGATAGCGAGCCGGGATGATGACATCCGTATCTACATTGCTGCCATAGCGGAATACCTTGCCTTCTGCCTTCATCAGAAACCCTCCGGATCAGTGATATAGCCCGTAACAGCTGAAGCTGCGGCCGTATATGGAGACGCGAGATAGACCTCGCTCTCCGGGTGTCCCATCCTGCCCACGAAATTGCGGTTCGTCGTGGACACGCACCTCTCGCCGCGGCTGAGTATGCCCATGTAGCCTCCGAGGCATGGCCCGCATGTCGGCGGGGATATAACGCAGCCAGCATCGGTGAAGATGCTGAAAAGGCCCTCGTCCATCGCCTCCCTCCAGATACGCGGGGTTGCTGGGATTATCAGGCAGCGCATGCCCTTCGCGACATGGCGGCCACGGAACACCTCTGCAGCGGCACGCAGATCGGAAAGGCGTCCGTTAGTGCAGCTGCCGATGACGACCTGGTCTATCCTTATATCCTTGCCCTCCTTCGCGTCATGCGCGTTCTCGGGAAGATGGGGATACGCGACCGTCGGCGAAAGGGATCCGAGATCGATCTCATAGACCTTCTCGTACTCAGCGTCGGGATCGGACGAGAACACCTTCGGCTCCTTAGCCCCATGCTCCTTAAGATACGCGAGAGTCTTCTCGTCAACCGGGAATATGCCGCACTTCGCGCCAGCCTCGATTGCCATGTTGGAGACCGTGAACCTGTCATCCATCGAGAGCGATGAGACGCCGTCACCGGCGAACTCCATCGCCTTGTAGAGAGCGCCATCGACTCCGATCATGCCTATGATGCTGAGAATAAGGTCCTTGCCTGTTACACGCGGCCTCAGCGAGCCATGAAGGACGAACTTGATGGATGAAGGTACCTTGAACCAGGCCTTGCCTATAGCCATTCCGGCGGCCATGTCAGTCGAGCCGACTCCAGTGGAGAAGGCCCCGAGGGCGCCATATGTGCATGTATGGCTGTCAGCGCCGATCACGACATCGCCTGCCGTCACAAGCCCCTTCTCGGGAAGCAACGCGTGCTCAACACCGACCTCTCCCACCTCGAAGTAGTTCGTGATGCTCTCCTTGGCGGCGAACGCGCGGACGCAGGCGCACTGCTCGGCGGCCTTTATGTCCTTGTTCGGCGTGAAATGGTCAGGAACGAGGGCGACCTTGTCCTTGTCGAAGACCGTGCTCTTGCCGAACTTCGGGAACTCCTTGATCGCCACCGGGGATGTTATGTCATTGCCGAGCACGAGCGAGAGATCGGCCATGATGAGCTGCCCAGGATGGACCGCGCTCTCATGCGACGCGGCGGCAAGTATCTTCTCTGTCATTGTCATCTGCATTTCAAGCCTCCTTATCCGTATGGCCCATGAGCATATCGTTATCGAATGACATGCTTATAGCGCTCGATCCGCCTGAGATCGATGAAGCCTCGCCATCGAGCATCCTGTTCACGGCGCTCAGGCACGCAAGGATCGAAGCCTCGATGACATCGGTAGAGACGCCCCTTCCCCTATACACGTTGGATCCGTCGGAGATCTTGACGATAGCCTCCCCAAGCGCGTCCCTATGCTCCGTGACGGCCTGGAGCTGGTAATCCTCAAGGGAGAACGGGTGGCGTATGATCTTCTCGACCGCGCGGAGGGCCGCATAGACCGGGCCTGTGCCTGATGCTATGCCCTCATAGACCTTGTCATCCTTCTGCAGGTCTATGCACGCGGTACTGGTCATCTTGTTGCCGCTGTTCACGACATAGGAGACAAGAGACCATATCTTCTTCTCGCTGTTGTGCTCCGTTGACTCGACAAGCGCTATGATATCCCTATCGGTGATGTTCTTCTTCCTGTCACAGAGGTTCTTGAACGAGGAAAAGAGCTGGGCGACCTCCTCATCGGGAAGCACGAACCCGAGGTCCTCGAGCTTCTTGCGGAACGCGTGCTGCCCGGAATGCTTGCCAAGGACATAATTGGTCTTCACAACTCCGACGCTCTCAGGGGTCAGGATCTCATATGTCTTGGAATTGGCCATCATGCCATGCTGGTGGATGCCCGATTCATGAGCGAACGCGTTGTCCCCGACGATGGCCTTGGACGGGAAGATCTTGACGCCAGTGATGGTCGACAGGAGGCGCGCGGACCTGAAGAGCTCCTCTGAGTGTATGCCTGTCTCATATGGATAGAGGTCAGGGCGTGTCTTCATGGCCATCACGACCTCCTCCAGCGAGGCGTTTCCCGCCCTCTCGCCTATTCCGCAGAGAGTGCACTCGACCTGCCTCGCGCCGGCCTTGACGCCAGCGAGGGAGTTGGCGACCGCGAGTCCCAGGTCATCATGGCAATGCATGGATATGATCGCCTTATCGATATTCGGGACGCGGTTGCGCACGGCCGAGACCATCTCCGCGATATCCTCCTGCGAGGCGTAGCCGACTGTATCGGGAAGGTTGATCGTCCTCGCTCCGGCCTTGATAGCGCCCTCGACGATGCGGCACATGTAATCAAGGTCGGTGCGTGTCGCGTCCTCAAGGGAGAACTCGACATCAGGGCAGAGGGAGCGCGCGTACTTAACGCTCTCCTCCATCCTCTCATATGCCTCGTCGCGCGTCATCTTCAGCTTGTACTGGAGATGGATATCCGAAGAGGCGAGGAAAACATGTATCCTGGGGCTCTGTGCGCCTTTCACGGCATTGTAGGCCGCGTCGATGTCCTTCTTGAGCGAACGGGCAAGGGACGCGACCGTCATGTTGCTCACTGCCTTGGAGATAGCCTCGACAGACTCGAAATCCCCAGGAGAGGAGATGGCAAAGCCCGCCTCGATTATATCGACCCCTAGAGCCTCGAGCTGCCTGGCCATCCTGATCTTCTCCTCCAGGTTCATGCTATAGCCCGGAGCCTGCTCACCGTCCCTTAGGGTCGTGTCGAATATGTAGATATGCTCTGCCATCATCTCCTCCGTCTTATTTCCTGAGCCAGCTCATCAGGGACCTGAGCTTAGCGCCGGTCTTCTCGAGAAGCGACTCCTTCTCCATCCTCTTCACGGCGTTGAAGTAAGGCCTTCCGACCTGGTTCTCCAGAAGCCAGTTGCGCGCGAACGTGCCGTTCTGGATATCCGTGAGGATGCCCTTCATGGCCTTCTTCGTGTCATCGGTGATCACCCTCGGCCCGGAGACATAGTCGCCATACTCAGCCGTGTCGGAGCAGGAATACCTCATGAATGAAAGCCCGCCCTGGTTGATGAGGTCAACGATGAGCTTCATCTCATGGCAGCACTCGAAATAAGCCATCTCAGGCTGATAGCCAGCCTCGACAAGGGTATCGAAGCCCGCCTTGATGAGATGCGACACACCGCCGCAGAGCACTGCCTGCTCGCCGAAGAGGTCGGTCTCGGTCTCCTCCTTGAAGGAAGTCACGAAGATGCCAGCCTTGCCGGCGCCGATTGCCGCCGCATATGCCAGCGCGACCTTCTCGCTGTCTCCTGATGGATCCTGGTAGACCGCGATGAGCGACGGGACGCCCTTTCCCTCCTGGTACTGGCTGCGGACCGTGTGTCCCGGTCCCTTAGGAGCGATCATGATGACGTTGACATCCTCCGGCGGGACGATCTGGCCGAAATGGATATTGAAGCCATGGGCGAACGCGAGGTACATGCCCTTCCTGAGATATGGCTCGATGGATGTGTGATAGAGCTTCGACTGCTTTTCGTCGTTGACGAGGATCATGACGATATCACAGCACTTGACGGCATCCTCGGTCGTCATGACCTTCAGTCCCGCCTCCTCTGCCCTGGCCCAGCTCTTGGAGCCGTTGTAGAGGCCTACGACGACATCGATACCGGACTCGTGGAGGTTCAAAGCGTGTGCATGGCCCTGGCTGCCATATCCGATGATGGCGACCTTCTTCCCCTTCAGGAGCGAGAGGTCTGCATCCTTCTCATAATACATTGTGCTCATATCGCATCTCCTATAATCAGCCTTCGTCACCGAAGGTAGTTTCCGATAATGGCCTCGAGCCGCGCTCGAGGGCTGTCATTCCTGTCCTGACAAGCTCGACGATCCCATATGGCTTCACAAGCTCCAGGAACGAGTCAAGCTTATCCAGGCTTCCCGTAAGCTGCATCGTGATCGTGGATGGGGTGACATCTATGACCTTCGCCTTGAAAAGCTCGCCTATCTCGACAAGATGGGTCCTCGTGGACTCATCGGCGCTGAGCTTTATCAGCACTAGCTCGCGCTGTATGGAGCCTTCGCTCGTCATCTCATAGACCTTCCTCACATCCACCAGCTTCTCCACCTGGCGTATGATCTGCTCCGTGATCGCCCTGTCTCCATGGACGACGATCGTGATGCGGCTTATATCAGGATTCTCTGTCTCGCTGACGGAGAGGGAATCGATGTTGTACCTGCGCCTTGAGAAGAGCGCGACGACCCTCATCAGCACTCCTGACTTGTTGTTCACGAGGATAGCCAAGGTATAGCTGTCCTTCCTGTTGCTCTCCACCATTCAGCTCCTTCAAGGAAAAAAATATAGCCCGTGTTTCTCTTTACCACGGGCCTCAACGCATTATCAAAACTCTGAAACCGTGGTTCAGCGTGTAAGGATAATGACAGATAGAAGGATAGAAGCAGAAATGCTGGAAATGAACATGTATCTTCCTCCTTCCTTTGGATTTTCTTTCCTTACGATTCTTATACGCCTCCTCCATCGGCAATGTCAACAAATATGGATAGATTTTCGATAAAAATACGGATTTTTCGATATAGGCTGGGCAAATTGATCGATAAAGATGCCGCAACTCGTTGCTGCGGCAGGATTAGTGCGGAAGAAAAATGAATCACGCAAGATATGGCGCGAAGAAGGAAGCGGCCCTTTCATCCTTGTCCTCATCCTTATAATGGAGGCATCTGATGCCAAGCGACCGTGCCGCGTCCACGTTCCTCTCCAGGTCATCGGTGAATGAGATATCCCCGTACCCGTATCCCTCCTCTTGGGCGATGTATCGGAAGAACGCCGTCTCAGGCTTTGAGAGGTGCATGACGTGCGACGCGTAATAGTGATCGAAATGGGAGAGGACGGAAGGTTCCATGGACTCCACTATCCTCGAGTGCGGCTCGAACGTGTTAGACCCGATGACGCATCTGTGGCCTTTCTCCCTCAGCTTGTCCACGATCGAGAGCATCGGCCTGTTCACGGTCGGGGAGAAGAGGTCCGCGAAGATATCTGTGCCGATATGGCTGACGCCGAACTTGCGCTCAAGGTGGTCGTAATAGGAGGCGGGATCCATATAGCCGTCCATAAGCGGCGTGTCATAGATCATATAGTCATTCCGGATTTCGTCCTCCCCCAGCCCCAGGACGTGAGCCATGGCCGGAAGCACATCCACGTTGTTGATGATCACATTCCCAAGATCGAAAATAAACAGCTGCATATCACTATGATAATATGCATGAAAGATTATGGAAACGTATATTCTCCGTATTTTCATGCAGTGAACATTCAATGTATACTTCCATGCATAGACGGAGGATACTTATGAGAAAACTTATCGCTATTACTCTGGTCACGCTTATATCAGCCGTTATGCTCTTCGCACAGGCATCAGGGGAGAAAGGCACGGACAGCTCGCTTCAGGACGTGCTGGACAAGGGCTCGTTCATCCTCGGGCTGGACGACTCCTTCCCTCCTATGGGCTTCAGGGATGAGAACGGCGAGATCGTCGGCTTCGATATAGATGCGGCGATCGAGGTGGCAAAGCGCCTCGGCGTTGAGCTCGTGCCCCAGCCAATCGACTGGAACGCGAAGGAGCAGGAGCTCGCGACAGGCAACATCGACTGCATCTGGAACGGCTTCACGGTCACCCCTGAAAGGGAAAGGGTGATGGCTTTCTCCGCGCCATATGTCAGGAATGCGCAGGTTGTCGTAGTCCGCGGAGACTCTGACGTGAACACGCTCGAGGACCTCGCTGGAGGCTCTGTCGGCGTCCAGGCCGGATCCTCGGCGCAGGTCGCTATCGATGACACCCCGGGCTTCAAGGACAGCCTCAAGGAGATCATTGAGTTCAAGGAGAACCTCACTGCCCTCATGGACCTTGAGATCGGCGGCGTCGATGCCGTTGTCATGGACCTGCTGGTCGCGAACGACAACATCAATCGCTCTGGCAAGGACTTCAGGATCCTCGACCAGACCCTCACCGAGGAGGAGTACGCGATAGGATTCAGGAAGAACGATATCGCGCTGCGCGACGCGGTGGACGCCGAGCTTCTGGCGATGGCGGAGGATGGGACGCTTGCCCAGATTGCCGAGAAGTGGTTCGGCGCGGATATCACGATAGTCGGAAAGTAAGATGGCTAGCCTGATAATGCAGATGCTGGAGGGAACGGTAACGTCCCTCCGCATCTTCTTCCTCACCCTCCTCTTCTCGCTGCCGCTTGGCTTCGTGGTGGCGAAGGGCAAGATGACAAGCATAAGGCCGATCCGCTGGATCACGGACCTCTACATACAGATAATGAGGGGCACACCGCTCATCCTCCAGCTGATCTTCTTCTACTTCGCTCCCTTCTATATCTTCGGCACTTCATATGACAGGTTCACGGCCTGCATCGTCGCGTTCGTCGTCAATTACAGTGCGTATTTCGCGGAGATCTACCGCTCAGGGCTGCAGTCGATAGACCGCGGGCAGCATGAGGCGTCGAAGGTGCTTGGCTTCACGAAGCCATACACGTTCTTCCACATCGTGCTTCCGCAGGTGATAAAGAAGATAATGCCATCACTAGGCAACGAGGTCATAACGCTGGTGAAGGACACGGCACTGGCCCAGACGATAGGAGTGGCCGAGCTCTTCCGCGTCGCGCAGACAGCGTCCTCGAGGGAGTTCTCCACGATCCCTATCTTCATCGCCGGCATATTCTATTTCGTGATGAACTACATCGTCTCGCGCCTCTTTGCGGTGGCGGAGAGGAAGCTTGACTACTACAGGTGAGACTATGGAGAAGATGATAAATCTAGAGAATCTCTCGAAGTCATTCGGTGAGACGAAGGTCATAAGGAACATATCCTTCACGATCGACAAGGGCGAGGTGCTCTCCATAATCGGCCCATCAGGATCGGGGAAGTCCACTATGCTGAGGATCATCACCCAGCTTGAGAGGGCCGATGACGGCACGCTCACGGTCGATGGTGACACGCTTTTCAGGAGCGTGGACGGAAAGGCCGTGTACGACAGGGAGAACGAGAGGAAGATCGGGCTCAAGACAGGGCTTGTCTTCCAGTCCTTCAACCTCTTCCCTCACTTCTCCGTGCTCCGCAACGTGATGGAGGCGCAGAGGGCCGTGCTGAAAAGGGGCAAGGACGAGGCCGAGGCGAAGGCCATGGCGCTGCTGAGGAAGATGGGGCTTGAGGACAAGGCCCGGATGTATCCCTTCCAGCTTTCAGGAGGGCAGCAGCAGAGGGTCTCGATAGCCCGCGCCCTGGCCCTGGACCCGAAGATCCTCTTCTTCGACGAGCCTACATCCGCGCTGGACCCGGAGCTAACGAGGGAGATACTCCATGTCATACGCGCCCTTGCGGAGGAGAAGATGACGATGGCTGTCGTCACCCATGAGATGCACTTTGCCAAGGCTATATCGGACAACGCCATCTTCATGGATGGCGGCGTGATAGTCGAGGAAGGCACATCCCTCTTCTCAGACCCTAAGGAGGAGCGGACGCGCCGATTCATCGCGTCCTTCGAGAACGAATGATCAGATCACAGAGCCTGAGAGGCTTCCCGTCAGCCTGCCCTTGTCCATCGCAAGGACGCCGTTGACGAGGACATACTCCAGGCCCTTGTTCCCTTCCTCTTCCACGGCCAGCGCTTCGGGACGGAAAAGCACGAGATCAGCCTTATAGCCCTCCCTTACATAGCCGCGGTCACAAAACGACAGCCTGTCGCTGGCCTCTCCGGAGAGCTTACGGATGCCAGACGCAAGCGGCATCAGGCCACGCTTTATCACATACTCAGACAGGAACTCAACGGCGGCATGGCGGCTTCGGGTGTGCGGATGCGGCGATGAATAAAGGGAATCAGAGCCGAAGCACATGAGAGGATGGGTCATTATCCTGACAAGGTTCTCCTCGCTCTCCGTCACGTCCTCCATCACGGCAAGCCCCGTCTCGTCGGCGAGGATATCGAAAAGGGCCTCAAGCGGATCCTGGCCTCGCCTCTTTCCTATCTCAGTGAGGGTAAGCCCCGCGTATTCCTTTCCATCATCAAGATATATCGCCTTGATATCATCAGGGCCGACCATCGAGTAGATGCTGTCCCATCCAGATGGATTGAGGATCTCGCGCCTTATCTCCTCCCTCTCGTTCTCAAGGCTGAGCGCGAGGCGCTGCTCAAGGCGCGAGAGCGCGAGGATGGAAGGCGGAAGAAGGGAGAATAGGCTCGTGGAGCCGAATGTATACGGATACTGGTCGAACTTCACGTCAACACCGCTCTCCCTGGCCTTCTCTATCATTGATAGCAGGCTCTCCACCTTGCCCTGGTTCTCCCGTCCGATCGCCTTGAGATGGGATACCTCAAGCCTGACGCCGGTCTCGGCGGCAAGGGAGATAACCTCAGACAGCGACGCCTCGACATCATCGCCCTCGCACCTGTGATGCACGGCAAATAGCTTGCCCTTCCCCTTCACGACCTTCAGGAGGCGTATAAGCTCCTCACGGCCTGCAAAGACGCATGGGGCATAGTACAGCCCCGAGGAAAAGCCATGGGCGCCCTTATCCAGCTCATCGGAGAGGATGGAGCACATGCGCTCTATCTCCTCTTCAGTCGCCTCGCGTCCGGCATCCTCGCCCATAACAGCAAGGCGAAGCGCCGTATGGGACACGAGGAACGCCTCGTTTATGCCGATGCCACGGCTTATGAGGGTGTCGCGGAAGGAGCGGTACTCCGTCCAGGACCAGGGGGAGTAAGTGCCGAGGACATCAGCCACGGCCTTATCAAGACCGGGAGAGACAGGGAAAGTACCGATGCCGCAGTTTCCGGACACATCGGTGGTTATGCCCTGTGCGATGCGCACGGCCATGCGGTTGTTCCTCAGCGCCTCCAGGTCGGTATGCGTGTGGATATCTATGAAGCCCGGGGCGAGCACGAGCCCTGAGCCATCGATCTGCGTCCTGGCCCGGGTTATGCCCTCCTTGCCGATGAAGACGATGCTATCGCCGAAGAGGGCTACATTCGCCTTGTATGGCGCGTTGCCGCTTCCATCGACTATGGTCGCTCCGCTGATGAGCGTGTCATACATTCTCCGCCTCCTGATAGGCATCAATGATCCTTCTCTCTATAAATGACGAGAGATCTGAATAGTTACCGCGCTTGGCGGCCAGGAGGAACGCGGCCCTCAGCTCATCACCGTCATCCATCCTGATGATCGGAGGGAGTATCCCCGCCGATAAAAGCACGGAGGAAAGCACAAGGTACGCGAATATCTCAGGATACTCCCCGTACGGCTCGATGCGCAGCATCTCGGCGTACAGGATCGTACCGGCCGTGAGCGGATGGTAGTTCTGCCACGCGTTCTCCCACTGCTGGAAGGCCGCGACCATCTGCATGTCTATCGAGGCCCTTTCCTCACCGCGGAACGGGAAGCGGCAGAGCCCATGCCTATACTCAGATGGATTTATGTCGTTGATGCCCTGCAGGAACCTTGTCCTGATATCCTCGATCGCCTTCAGGCTGAGCCTGAGCTGGCTGCCCACGAAATACGTCAAAAGCGAGCGGAAGTTGATTATCACGAGATGGACCTCAAGGGAGACGTGGGAGACGGCCTTGCCTGAGTATATCGTCCTTATGTCCTTCTCGCTGACATCCTCCCCTGAGATCGCGAGAAGCGCCCTGATGCTCTTGGAGACAACAGACAGGAAGCCCTTGCCCTCAGTAGCCTTCTTATCAAGCGGGAACTCATCCTGCAGCTTCCTTATGCCATCAACATCGACGCTGCCGGGCCTGATGTTCCTTGTCTTTATAGGGCGGAGCTTGCGCCCGTCCGAGGGCTTCTCGGTGTCTGCGGGGATGATCCACGCCCAGCCAAGCTTGACAGCTCCATCTACCTTTCCCCCATTGCAGAGGATCCTGACCCTTCTATCCGTGACGCCCCATTTCCTGGCGGCTTCTGTGACATCCATGTATTCCATATGATTAATTCTACTCCGATTTCGGATACATTACAATGATTTCTGAATCTAAGGGAAATTCGCCTGCAACCACTCAGGATTATACACCGGATAGAGATGCTGTCCAGCTCTTACCTGTCGCATTGATACCAAAGCTCAGCCTTCCCGTACCTAAGGACATCTCCCTTGCGGAATCCCTTCTCCTCATAGGAACCTGACATGGATCCCGAGAGAAGCCCCTCAGTCATCGCAAGATAATCAGCGATGATGGATTTATCCAGCAGAGGGCCGCCATGGCCTATGGCGAGGGAGGAGAAGTCCGCGTTCATGGACCAGAGACGGGAAAGGGTCGCGCCGTATTTCTCTATCAAAGCCGTCCCGTTGTTCTCCTGACGCTGCAGTATTATGCTGCAGTTCACGGTATCGCCGCTGAAGAGGATACCGCTTTGGCTATCAAGGAAAGAGAGGCTTCCGTCGGTGTGCCCCGGGGAGAATATGGCGCGAAGCCTACGCCCTCCCAGGTCAAGCTCATAGCCATCGCCTATGGCAGTGAAGGAGAACGCGGAGTCAGGCTCCTTCTCTGGAATAAGGGAGAAGAGGGACCTGTAGATATCAGGGCAGAGAACGGAGCCGCGGCTCTCGACGTACATGCGGCGGAACGCGTTGTCGTTCTCCATGCCGAAGATGCGCTCTCCCCGGTCCCCGCCGTGGGCGTAGACCGCGCAATCAGGGAAATGATATATACCTCCGATATGATCCGGGTGCATATGCGTGAGCAGCACCGACAGGGGCTTCTGCGTCACGCTCTCCACGACCTTCCTTATATCTCCTAGTCCGCATCCCGTGTCGATGATGACAGAGCGCTCGGAGCCCTCGAGGACGAAGGCATTCACGAGGGAGAACTCATTGATCCTCCATATACCGTTTCCTAGATAATCAACGCCTTGCTTTAGCATACGCTGTCATTGTCCGTCCTGAGCCCCTCTCTTTCAAGAGGTGGGCAGATCCCATGTTCCATCTTTTGGATATCCATGCTATCATTCTGATTGCCTATAGGACGGCGCATCTGAAGCCTCTTGGAGCAAACCATATAATTGGGATCCGGAATAGTCTTAGCGGCATTGCTCCTTTCGCTAGGAACAGAAAGCGGACAACAGAGATCCCCCCTTGAACTTAGTTCAAGAGCACACAGCTGCCGTCGCTATAGGTATTTTGCGATATGGAAGAAGACAAGCTCAGGAACATCAGATACGTGAAGGTCCCGGAAGGACTTGATATCAAGGCGGAAGGGTTCCGCATCAATCCGGAGATAATGCTGCCTGTGCAGCTCATGCCGGGCTCCACGCGGCTCAGGAAGGAAGACATAACCATCGAGTCGATAATGGCCGGGATGCTCTTCGTCGTGGCCTATGACGAGGCCTCGGAGAACTTCCAGTACTACAGGGAGTTCATCAAGGCAGCAGATCCGACGATAGCGGAGAGGCTGAACGAGGCCGCGATCGCGAAGGAGCAGCAGAAGAACTACGACTTCGCGGAGGAGCTCTTCCTCGCGGTCTATCACCTGCTCCCGCAGTCCGCCTCCTGCATAAACCTCGCGACGCTCTACTCATACATGGCCGTTGACGCCAGAGACAGGAAGAAGGACGAGGAGGAGGATGAGTATCTCTCGAAGGCAAGGCATACCCTACTCGACGGTCTAAGGAGATTCGGGGAGGATGAGAGGATCCTCGCCGAGATTTCCTCGTTCGAGGCCTATATGGGCAACCTTGAGGACGCGAGGGACTACCTCGAGCGCTACATGGCGGTTGCAGAGGAAGGCGAGAAGAAGCAGGAGATGAAGAAGCTTCTCTCCCGCATCTCCTTCCAGCTCGAGAACGATGAGGATATCAAGGCGGCATATGACTTCATGATGCTTGACCAGCCTGAGAAGACGATAGAGATCACCAACGGCTTCGTGAAGAAGAACCCAAGGATCTGGAACGGATACTTCCTCAGGGCGTGGGCTCTGAGAAAGGTCGGGCGCTATGACGAGGCCAGGAAGGACCTGTTGAAGTGCCTTGAGCTCGGCGAGACCTCCTCCGATATCTACAACGAGCTCTCCATCTGTGAGCTTGAGTGCGGGAACAGGGACCTGGCGAAGACATATCTCGAGACAGCCGCGGACCTCGATCCTGACAACCTCACCGTCGCGTCGAACCTCTCCTATCTCTATCTCGGGGACAAGGAGTTCGATGAGGCGAGGGAGTACCTGGAGAAGGCGAGGTTCCTATCCGGCGATGACAAGATCGTCAAGGAGCTCATAGAGGAATACGAGAAGGCCACGGGCGAGAAGATCGGGGAGATGATCCACGAGGAGATCGTCCATAACGAGGAAGAGGATGATGACGTGTATCAGGCGGAGATAGCGGAGATCATGAATGGCGCGCCTCCTGAGGAGCATGAGTGCCACTGCCATCATCACCATCATGGAGGCGAGGAATGATTTCCGATTCTGATAAGAAGACGCTTGAGATCGGGGAGGAGCTGGGAAGGAAGCTCAGGAAGGGAACGGTCGTATCGCTCCGCGGCTCGCTCGGGGCTGGCAAGACGGTGCTCGCGAAGGGCATCGCGAAGGCCCTCGGCATCGAGGAGGCCATCGTCTCCCCCACCTTCACCATCGTGCAGGAGTATGATGGCAGGGATATGAAGATGTACCATCTGGATCTCTACCGCCTCTCGGGCGAGGATGAGTTCGAGTCGATGGGAGGAGAGGAGTTCCTCTACCCCGATGGCGTGACGCTCATCGAATGGTCAGAGAAGATCGAGGACATGCTTCCCGATGACACTGTCTATATAGACATAACGATAAACGATGACCAAAGCAGGGACATCGAGATCAAGGGGGCAGAGCTATGAACATCCTCGCGATCGACACATCCACAGCTGTCCTGTCGATAGCGCTCAGGACGGACAATAGCTATGAGGAAAGGCTTGTGAACGGCCCGTTCTCCCACTCTGAGGACCTCCTGCCGGAGATAGAGAGGCTTCTCTCGCGCGTCGGCATGGATATCTCGGAGATAACACTTGTGATCGTCGCTAAGGGCCCGGGATCATTCACGGGGCTGAGGATCGGCATGGCGAGCGCCAAGGGCATCGCGTCCGCGCTCTCGATTCCAGTGGTCTCCGTCCCGACGCTCGACGCTATCTATGAGTCCGTATCGTTCTATCCCGGCGCTGTCGTGTCGGCAATCGATGCCAAGAAGCGCAAGTTCTACCTGTCGGTGAAGAAGAACCATGAGACGCTGATCGATGACAGGGACGGGAACGCGGAGGATGTGCTTGACCTCCTCGCGAAAGAGGAGATACCGGCGCTGATCACAGGCCCCGACGCTGCCCTTTTCGCCTCAAAGCTTCCGAAAGGGACAAGGTACGTGCTCGACACGGAGAGCCCGAGGAATATATCGAGGGCGCTTATCAGGCTGGGGCTTGAGAAGCTTGAGACGAAAGGCGCTGATGACATCGGCGAGGGGCCTGTATACATAAGGCGCTCGGACGCGGAGGAAGCGCTGATGAAGAAGATGGAGGAAAGCAGGAATGGCTGATTGTGATATCCTTGTCGTCGGCTGCGGGCCAGCGGGCCTATCAGCCGCGCAGTATGCAGCGCGCGCGGGCTATTCGGTCATCGCGACCGATGCACTCGCCCCGGGCGGGCAGCTATTGTATATCGATGAGATAGAAAATTATCCTGGGCAGGAGAAGACAAGCGGATACGCACTGGCGGAGAGCCTGGAGAAGCAGGCGGTCTCATTCGGCGTCACGATAGAGTTTTCGGAGGTGACATCCATCGAGAAGAAGGGAGAGGGCGCTTTCACAGCCCACACCTCCTCCGAGGATATCAACGCGAAGGCGATCATATGGGCCGCGGGTGCGAGGCACAGGGAGCTTGGATGCGAGGGAGAGAAGGAGTACCAGGGTAAGGGCGTGAGCTACTGCGCGACCTGCGACGGTCCTTTCTTCCGCGGCGAGGATGTTGTCGTCGTCGGAGGCGGTGACACCGCGCTCACCGACGCTCTATACCTAGCAAAGATCTGCTCCAAGGTCACGATCGTGCATAGGCGCGGGGAGTTCAGGGCGCAGAAGGTGCTCCAGGACAGGGTAAGGGCAAAGGAGAACATCGCTCTCGAGCTCGGAAAGAACGTGAGGAGCGTGAACGGGGACGGGAAGAAGGTCACGTCCGTCACTCTTACTGACGGCACAGAGATCCCCTCCTCCGCCCTCTTCGTGTTCGTTGGCGTCATACCAAACACCGAGGCCGTGAAGGATATCGTGGATCTTGAGGATGGATTCATAAAGGCAGATGACGCGATGAGGACATCCCTTCCAGGCTTCTTCGCGGCAGGAGATGTCAGGACCACCCCGTTCAGGCAGGTCGTCACCGCCGCGGGCGACGGGGCTGTCGCTGCGCATAGCGCGGACCATTACATCCAGAACCTCTAGACAAGCCCTAGATTTGGCTGTGGCATCCCGGAAAAGCCCGGGATCCACGCTGAATATTATGCCTTAATATTGCAATCCTGTTGGTTTTTTCCTTGCTTTCTGCCCTCTGCTGACTCATAATTTTCCTATATGAATGTCCTGATGGTAACAAGCGAGGCGGTCCCATATTCCAAATCGGGGGGACTTGCCGATGTAATTGGCTCTCTTTCCCCTGCTCTCAAGAGGAAAGGGCTTGATGTCAGGATACTGATGCCGATGTATTCCTTCATTGACCGCAAGGGCTTCAAGGAAAGCGCGCGCTTCTCGGTCGAGATGCTGGGAGGGACCGTCGAGGTCTCCACGGTCTCGAAGAAGACCAACGGCGTTGAGTATGTCGGATTGCAGCATCCCTATTTCACCGAGCGTCTCGGGATCTATGGCGACACATCGTTCGAACCATACCCGGACAACGCTGAGCGTTTCACGCTTCTCGCGAAGTGCGCTCCGGCATATGTGAAGGCCACAGGCTGGGATGCGGATATCATCCACTGCCATGACTGGACCGCGGGGCTTGTCCCCTTCTACGTGAAGAAGGAGAAGCTCAAGGCCAGGACCATATTCACGATACACAACCTGGCTTACCAGGGAGACTTCTCGCGCTATGACGCGGTGCTCTCAGGCGACAGGCTTCCCGCCGAGGCCTTCACGGGAGCCCCGGGAGCTGAGAGGCTCAACATGATGCACTCGGCGCTCATAGACGCCGATGCGATCACCACGGTCTCCCCCACCTACGCCAAGGAGATAACCACGGCTGAGCTTGGCTGCGGAATGGACGGGATCCTCCGCGACAGGCAGGACTCGCTATATGGCATAATAAACGGCCTTGACGCGGGCGAGTGGAACGCGGCGAAGGATAAGTTCTTCAGCGAGCACTACACGTACAAGGCGCTGGACGGAAAGCGAGCTCTCAAGGCAAGGATACAGGCGGAGAACGGGCTTGAGGTCAATCCTGACATCCCTCTCTTCGCCATGATATCCCGCATAGCTGACCAGAAAGGCTACGCGGAGCTCCTGGGAGGACGTGAGCCTGCGTTGGAGGAGATACTCAAGAGGCGCATGCAGCTCATCGTCGTCGGAACGGGAGACAAGCACTACGAGGACAAGCTCCAGGAGATGGCCGCTGTCCACGATAATCTTTCCGTGAAGATCGCGTTCAGCAACAAGGTGGCGCATGAGACGGAGGGGGCCGCGGATTTCTTCCTCATGCCCTCACGCTACGAGCCATGCGGCCTGAACCAGATGTACTCGCTCGTATACGGCACGCTTCCCGTCGCCCACCGCACGGGCGGGCTTGCCGACACGATAATCGACATAACGGAGAACCCTAAGGAGGGCACGGGATTCCTATTCCCTGATCTCTCCCTGGATTCGATCCTCGGCGGCGTGGACCGCGCTCTCGCGTTCTTCGAGGATAAGGAAGGGATGGAGAAGGCTATAAGGAACGCAATGAGGACTGACTTCTCCTGGGATAGGTCAGCATCTGAATACATTGGATTATACAGTACGCTCATAAGGTAAAGAGAGGAGGAAGGAAGCTATGAGTAATAAGAGGAAAGCTCTTGCAATCGTTTTAGGAGGAGGCAGAGGCACAAGGCTCTACCCGCTCACAATGGACAGGTCGAAGCCCGCGGTCCCATTCGCAGGCAAGTACCGCCTTGTGGATATCCCTATTTCCAACTGCATAAACAGCGGTCTTAGGCAGATCTATGTCCTGACGCAGTTCAACAGCGCGTCGCTGCACAACCATATCTCGAACACATACCAGTTCGACCAGTTCTCCGGTGGCTTTGTAGAGATCCTCGCGGCCGAGCAGACATACGCGAGCGAGAGCTGGTACCAGGGAACGGCTGACGCTGTAAGGAAGAACCTCAAGCACTTCCACGACCAGAACGCGGATTACTACGTGATCCTCTCCGGAGACCAGCTGTACCGCATGGACTTCAGGACGATGCTCGACAGGCATATCAAGTCAGGCGCGGAGCTCACGATCGCCGCGAAGCCAATCTCTCGCGAGCAAGCCACAGGCCTTGGCATCATCGGAGCGGACGATGAGGGACTTATCAAGAAGTTCTATGAGAAGCCAGCACCGGACATGGACATCACGGAGTACAAGGTCCCTGAGAAGTGCCTCAAGGAGCAGCTTGGGCAGAAGAGGGACTCAAGCAACGAGTACCTCGCGTCGATGGGCATGTACATCTTCAACGCGAAGACCATGGAAGAGGCCCTGAACAACGACAAGACCGACTTCGGCAAGGAGATAATCCCTGAGATCATCAAGACAAGGAAGGTATCCGCATACCTCTTCGATGGATTCTGGGAAGATATCGGAACGATCAAGGCGTTCTACGAGACGAACCTCAACCTCGCTTCCGAGAAGCCAGCGTTCAACTTCTACGACGAGGAGATGCCGATCTACACCCATCGCCGCCACCTCCCTGCGACGAAGGCGAACTTCTGCAATATCTCCTACTCCCTCACCTCCGAAGGCTCGATCATCACGAACGCGTATATCGTGAACTCGATCATCGGCGTGCGTACGTTCATCGAGGCCGGCGCGTCGCTTGACGGCGTGTACTGCATGGGCGCGACGCACTATGAGACGGATGAGGAGAAGGCCGACAACGCGAGGAAGGGCATTCCTAACATCGGTATCGGAAGGGCCACGATCATCAAGAGGGCTATCATCGACATGAACGCCCGCATCGGCTCCAACTGCAGGATCGGAATAGACAACATCCCTCGCCCGGATGGCGACTTCGATCTCTATTCCATCCATGACGGGATCATCGTTATCAACAAGAACGCGGTCATCCCTGATGGCACTGTAATCTGAGCTAGTGCTCTGATCTCCTATGGAGGACCTGGAAACAGGTCCTCTGCTTTTTGAGTCAAAATCCTGAAATCTCAAACCGTCACTTTGGATTTTCCAAGAAATTTCAAAGTAGCACTTTGATTTCTCCGTATTTTAGGCTTCATATTTCCTGCAGAGCTATGGGAAGGGAGGATCGTCAGCTGAAAGCAAGCGGAACCTCCTGATTCTTCCCACAGCAAGGCGCTTTCCCATACCGCTATCCAGAGCATCTTCCCATACGATAGCAGCAGAACATTTTCCACTTATGTCGCATTTCCATGATAGAATCAATCATCCAAAGGAGGAAAGATGAGGTACATCTGCCAGATCTGCGGCTACGTCTATGATGAGGAACAGGAAGGGATTCCGTTCTCTTCCCTTCCAGATACATGGACCTGCCCTATGTGCAAGGCTCCGAAGAGCATGTTCGCGCCTCAAAGCGAGGAAAAGGAAGAAGAGGCCACAGCTGAAACAATCGAATCAGACGGAGACCTTGAGAAGCTCTCGCCAGGAGCGCTTGCCGCGCTCTTCTCCAATCTGGCAAGAGGCATGGAGAAGCAGTATAAAGCGAAGGAATCAGAGCAATTCCTGAAGCTCTCTGAATACTTCACGGCTTCGGTTCCTGAAATCAAGGGTGCGGATCTAGAGATGATCAGGAAGCTATCCGAGGAGGATATAGGCACCGCCTACCCTGCCGCCAAGGCCTCAGCCTCCAGGCATAAGGACAGAGGCGCGATGCGCGCGTGCGTCTGGGGCGAGAAGGTCGAGAGGATAATCCAGGCCCTACTTGATCGCTATGAGAAGGAAGGCGAGTCCTTCCTGGAAGGAAATGATGTGTGGGTTTGCTCGGTATGCGGCTTCGTGTACATCGGAGAGAATCCTCCTTCGATCTGTCCGGTCTGCAAGGTCCCGGACTGGAAGTTCGGGAAGATAGTGTGAGGAGGTAGACATGAAGAGAATAGCGGTAAGGAACCTGAGGCTATGCACGAAGGACTGCCTCTGCCTGTACGTCTGCCCTAACGGCGCAACGGATACCGAGGACAGCATCATAGATACATCGAAGTGCATCGGGTGTGGAGATTGCGCTGCAGCATGCCCTAGCGGCGCGATAAGCATGATGCCGATAGAGCTCCCGCCACAGCAGGAGAAGGATGGGAATGTCATCAGGGCAATGAACAGGATAGCAGAGAATAAGGCAAGGATGGAGAAATGCGCGCTGGAGGCAGCGGAGAGTGCCAATGAGCCTGGCCTCAAGCGTCTCCTGACAGCCATAGCTCGGGCCTCTCGCCTCTCCGCAGAGGACATCCTCAGGGAAGCTGGCTATATGCTTGCACAGAGCGGCAACGCGCATAAACTCCTGGAGGAGCTTATAGACGATCCTCCAAACGCAGGCTTCCCGATAGCCACAGCCCAGGAACTTCTTGAGGACATCCCTTGCAATGACGGCACTTGGGAGAAGCGGAAGAAAGGAAACTCCGGAAAGCGGCGGTACAGATGCACTCTCTGCTTCACGGAATTCGAGGTCGATGAGGGAGAAGAGCCAATCTGCCCGATGTGCGGCGCAAAAGGCGACCAGCTTGAAGTCCTCGATTAATCGGTCAACTAGGCATAATCCATAGATCTCAAAGCAATGTCTTGTTCCTTTCAAGGCATTGCTTTGCTTATATTGACTTCAGAGAAGAGGGAATATGACTTGCTATCCTGTCCCTTAAGGCCTTTCTAGCTTCAGATCTCCAGATTTTCCCTCTTCTCAAGGAAATCCCTGATAGAAACTATGAAGATGCCGTTCTCATCATTATGCGGGATGATATCATCCTCAACGATGATGATCTTCCTATAGGAATCCTTGATAAGCAAAAACGGCCGTTCTTCCTGCTGCCTCTTCTCCGCATCCTTCAGTGACAGCGTGCATTGGATATAGAAATTCCTGTCATGATGGCTAGCGAGGAAATCCACCTCCAATTGCTTCTTTGCCCGGCTCCCCTTCTCGTTGGTGTAGTTCATCTCGACCACGCCGACGCGGAGGGAATAGCCTCTATATCTCAGCTCGTTGAATACTATAGCCTCCATCAGATGGCTGACCTCTGTCTGCATGAAGCCCAGCCTGACGTTCCTAAGTCCTGTATCCTCGAAATAGTATTTGCGGAGAGCGCCGATGTGCTTGCGACCTTTGATATCATAGCGAGTGGCGGCTTTGATAAGGAATGCGTTCTCCAAAAAACCAATATAGCGGTTGATCGTGACATCGCTCATCCTTTTCTTCTTCACGCTCGTGAACGTGTTCGCGATCCTCTCTGTATTCGTAAGGGATCCGGTCTGGGATGCCAAGACAGATATGAGTTCCGAAAGATTCTCGGGATTCTCGATTCTGTTCCTTTCAACTATATCCTTGATATACACAAGCTGGTAAAGCTCATCAAGGATGTCCTCCTTCTCCTTTCTGGAGCCGGCGAGGACAACCTGAGGCAGGCCGCCATATGTATAATACTCCTCCCAGGCTTTAGCTGAATCGCCTTGATAGACTTCAAGGAATTCCATCCAGGTAAGAGGCAATACATGGATCTCACGGCTTCTTCCACGGAATTCCGTTATGATATCCGAGGACAGGAACCTGGAATTGCTGCCCGTGACGTAGATATCAAGATTCTCATAATGTAGAAGGGAATTAAGCACATCCTCGAATTCTGGAACAAGCTGGATCTCATCAAGAAGGACAACATACTCCTCCTTATCCACGACAGAAGCAATGATATATTCATAGAGTCTGTCAGGGTCCCTCAGCTTCTTGTTCTCACGTCTATCAAGCTCAACCTGGATTATATGATCGCTGGCTATGCCCTCATTGATCAGGTATCTATAAAACAGCCTATTGAGGATATATGATTTCCCAACCCTCCTGAGGCCGGTAATCACCTTTATGAATCCATTTCGTCGCTGTTCGGCAAGCCTCTTTATGTACTGCTCTCTTTTGATTTCCATAATCACTCTTCATTAAGAAATTTTTCGCATTGCGAAATTTTTCATACCTAAAAGTATAATTCAGCCCTGAAATTTGTCAAATCGGTAATGAAATTTTTCGCAAAGTACTATAAAAACTCACAAGTACAAGCTAAATCATAAGCTCAATCGTTTGACATTGAGTACGGATTCGTACTATCATACAACAGTACAGACAATATGCTATGACGCCAAAAGAAGCTATTAGGAACATCATATCAAACACATGCCGCATCGATGGGGCATACTACTATGCTGCCAGGAAATCCGGCATGGGTGAAAACGAGATGAACCTGCTCTATACCCTGGATGACGGCAAGGAGCACTCCCAGCACCAGCTCTCGACAGAGCTCATGATCCCGAAGACCACGATCAACACGGTCGTGAAGGGGTTGGTTGAGAAAGGGCTTATAACTCTCCGTGAGAACGGCAAGGAGAAGATGCTCTCCCTTACCCCTAAGGGGAAAGAGGAGACAGCCATCCTCATGCGCCCGATCTACGAGGCGGAGGAAAGGGCGATGAAAAGAACCCTTGAGATGTATGATGAAAGCTTCGTGGCGGCATTTGCATATCTCTCGGACGCGCTATGCGACGAGATCGGAAAGATAGGACAAAACTGATTGGAGGGATACTATGACTACCTCGGATAAGCTCTTCGGCACGACACGGCCCCTGCAGCTTTTCCTCATGGCTGCCATACCTGGCGCGGTGAGCATGCTCGCATCCTCGCTGTACCAGACACTCGATGGAGCATTCGTCGGACAGGGGCTTGGAGCCACCGCGTTTGCGGCAATCAATCTCGCGATGCCGTTCGTCATCATCAACTTCTCGCTCGCGGACCTTATAGGAGTAGGCTCATCCGTGCCTATCTCGATAAGCCTAGGGCAAGGCAAGCGGGACAAGGCAAATGAGATATTTTCAGCCGCGGTGCTGATGATCATACTCTCATCAACGGTGCTTGGAGCCATCATGTATATGGTAGCGCCGCTTTTGATGTCGCTAATGGGAGCTGAAGGCACATTCAAGGACCTCGCGGTGCTATATCTGCGTGTCTACGCTCTCTTCTCCCCCGTCACGACGATAGTATTCGCGATGGATAACTTCCTGAGGATATCTGGAAAGCTCAAGACAAGCATGGGGCTCAATATCTTCATGTCCGTCATCTCCGGAGCGCTTGAGTTCATATTCATCTTCGTCTTCCATTGGGGAGTATGGTCAGCGGCCCTCGCGACCTGCACAGGCATGTTCCTCTCTGCCCTCCTCGCTGTCTATCCATTCATCCGCGGCCGTCTGAGCCTGAGGTTCGTGAGGCCAAGGATAACGAAGGAGCTTGTGAAGAGGATCGTCACATGCGGCACCCCGAACTTCCTCAACAACATCGCGGGAAGGATCACATCCATAGTGCTGAACATGATGCTCGTACGCCTCGGCGGTGAGAACGCCGTGTCGATATACGGAGTGCTGATGTACACGGATGGGCTCGTGCAGCCTATCCTCTATGGCACATGCGACTCCCTCCAGCCCGCGCTTGGCTATAACTGGGGCGCTGGCAAGAGATCAAGGGTAAGGGCAATAGAGAAGTACTGCGTCATCGGCAGCGCGATAATCTCGCTCACAGCCGCGACGCTCGTCCATACCTTCCCCAATGTCATAGCATCACTCTATGTGGATAAAGGACTGCCGGAGCTTCTGGAGGCGACAACCCATGCCCTCTCGATATTCAGCCTAGCGTTCGTCACGAGATGGATATCATTCGCGACGCAGAGCTTCATGCTCGCTATTGAGAAGCCTAAGTACGCCGCGGCTATAAGCATATCAACAGCGCTAATATTCCCGATGATTCTCCTTCTTATCCTCAAAAACTACGGACTGGAAGGCATATGGTTCAACTTCGCAGGCACCAACCTCCTTGCCGCTATCCTCGCGATCTCAATACTTGCAAAGGAATGGAAGAACCTGATGAAGGCTGATGACTGACACATGAATCCCTGCCCGAAAAGCAGGGATTCAATATTTATATCTCAAAGGTAACTTCCTGATTCTTCAGATCAAGCTTCCCTACATGATAGCCAGCTCTCTTCCAAGCTTCACCTTGTGATCTATGGTAGCGTTTCCACCACTGCTCATGTTTATATGCACTAGGAGGAAGTCCACCTACAAGATTAGCAATCTTTGCGAAAGATAATTGAATGGAAGGATTACCATTCTGAGTTTTCAGGAAACTCTCTAGCGGATCATACTTCCTGGCCATACAACCTCTCATAAAAACATAGGGCCGTATCCGCACAGGCTAAGATACGACCCAGCATCAAAAATTGAAATCGGAAGACCTGGAAACCATTACAATTCCCAAATCGAATTCCCTAGTTTGTTTAAGGGCCCAGTCTCCTGAGCCCAAAAGCATAA
>CALXLT010000033.1 GCA_944389275.1 uncultured Spirochaetaceae bacterium | reverse complement strand
TGAATAGGTGCTCCGAGAAGACAGCCCAGACGCAGTTCTGAAGACTTTGAAACATGGCATGAGGGTAAGTCAATTGTCTATCCTCATGCTCATATTGAGTAGCTTTGACCTCGTTGTCTACTCAATCCTCGTGTATTTCAGTTTCATGAAAATGTGTACGTTGGGCAAGATAAATAAGGAGCGTTTACCTTGAAGAAGCAACTTATTGTGTTGTAAGTGTTTACCACGTTTACCATTCATCACTTGGAAAAGGGGAAGGTAAACGTTGAATTCGTGATTGATTTTGGGGTTATGGGCATGCCATTAGCTGGCTGAATCATGGTCTCAATGGGGTACACGCCAGTGAGACTTTCGAAACAGTCTCATTGAAATCCGTTGCTGAGACAAATCCGTCTCATATCTTCACCACTACTTTATTGGTACTTTTGGGAGGTCATTATTACAGTTGGTTACATCAGGGTCAGCAGCGCTGACCAGAATCCTGCAAGACAGGAAGAAGCATTGAAGAGCCATGGAGTCGAGAGCGTCTTCGAAGAGAAAATCTCTGGCAAGGACATGAACCGTCCGAAGCTGAAGGAGCTATTGGATTTCGTGAGAGAAGGAGACACAGTGATTGGCGAGTCCTATTCCCGCCTTGCCAGATCTACGAATGATCTTCTCTTCATCATCGACAAGCTTCAGGAGAAGAAAGTGTCCTTCGTGTCCTTGAAAGAGAACATCGATACTAGTACGCCCCAGGGCAAGTTGATGCTCACGATCTTTGCGGTCTTTCCCAGTTCGAGCGGGAATGCACTCTTCAACGTCAGGCTGAGGGAATCGCCATCGCCAAAGCAGAAGGCAAGTACAAAGGTCGTAAGCCAATCGAGAAGCCAGCAGACTGGGATTATGTCATCAGGCTCTACCGAGCCAAGGAACTGACAGCTACTCAGGCCAAGAAGAGATTGAAATTGAGTCGGGCAACGTTCTACCGAAAGCTAAAATCCTTTGATGCCTGAACGTGTGGAAACTACTGATGACTAGCGGACAGGGTAAACAGAATCAGCAATGTATGATAAAATTTGAACATATGGCTGTCGATGACGTGACTCAAGTCCCTTCAGAAAGGATGGAGGAGAAGAGTAATATTTTTAAGTTGTCCTCGAAGATTCTGGAAATCCTGCTGAAAGACAGATCAACAGGAAAGAACATCCTGTGGGCAACTGACAATTACTCTTCACATGGTCCAGAATATGGAAAAGAGAAAGCAATTGAGCTCCCTTTAATCACCGGTCATCACAGTCGCCTGGTAAAACCACGAACAATGAAATCTCAGCGCGAGCAGATGCTTCGAACGCGTGATATGGCTGAGACCTTCACTCCGTCCTGGATATGCAACAAACAGAACAATCTTGTTGATGAAGCCTGGTTTGGCAGAAAGGATGTGTTCAACACAGAGACGGGTAAATCCTGGGTTCCTTCAGATGGTGCTGTAGGGTTCTGCGATGTTCCTGGCAAGACATGGCAAGACTATGTGAAAGCACCACGTCTTGAAATGACCTGTGGAGAGGCTCCGTATCTTGTCAGCCTTTATGACACGACAAGTGGAGAACAGATCCCAATAAAACAACGTATTGGGCTGTTGGATCGCAAGCTCAGAGTTGTCGGAGAGAATACTTTAACTGAAGAAGAATGGGTGAAGTGGGCTGTTGAGGCTTACAAGGCCACATATGGGTATGAATTCCAGGGTGATAATTTGCTGCTTGCAAGAGAGAATCTGATATTCACCTTCATCGATTATTTTCAAGACAGATTCAACCGGCTTCCAGCTCAAAATCTGATTGATGAGATTGCATTTATTATTTCATGGAATCTCTGGCAGATGGATGGAATGAAATATGTTGTTCCTTTCTCCTGCATCAATGAGACAGAATCTCAGTTGTCCCTGTTTGGTGATACTGAAGAATCTCTCTTGGAATGTCCTGGATGCAAGACTGGCAATGTGCGAGCCCATAATGGGACATACTGCAAAATAATGAACTGGAAGGAGGGCAAGGCGATAACTGCTGTATCGTTGTTGTCTTAAGGGGGTGTGTTGTGAATCGTTTCGAGTCTGCGTTCGCCTATAATCTGATTTACGTGTTCGCCATTGATGACGAGGCTCACAATGGCTGTGTGAAGATCGGAAAGGCAACGGTCAAGCCTACTCTGTCAGAGATGGCTGATGTCATGAGGCCGAACTCGAACATCCTGAACACGGCCGCAAAGAAGAGAATCGATGGCTACACCAAGACTGCAGGAATCAAATACAGGCTCCTGCATACTGAAATCGCCCTCCGGGATAACGGACACAATGGACTTGAGAACTTTCTTGATACCGACGTGCACGATGTCCTCAAGAACTCAGGAGTAGAGCAGAAGAAGTTTGAGAACAGTGGTGGTATCGAGTGGTATGAGACCAACCTGCCTACTGCCATCAATGCGATTGCTGCCGTCAAGAATCATCAGCTCTCCCTCTCTTCAAGTCAGGTTGTTTCCAACCATGACGTCATCGAGTTCCGCCCCGAGCAGCTTGAAGCCATTGAGAAGACAGTCAAGCGTTTCAAGGCAGGCAAAAAGATGCTCTGGAATGCCAAGATGCGCTTTGGCAAGACCCTCAGTGCCCTTGAAGTCGTCAAACGGATGAAGTACAGACGTACAATCATTATCACACACCGACCTGTCGTAAGGGATGGCTGGAGGGAGGACTTCGGGAAGATCTTCGGCAAGGGTGACGGGTATTACTTCACAGCCAAGAGTGCAGGCACTGGAATCTCACAGCTGGAAGACTGTCTGAAGCGGGATGTCCCTCTCGTCCACTTTGCCTCGATACAGGATCTCAGAGGGTCTTCGCTTGTCGGAGGCAACTTCGACAAAAACGACATCATTTTCAAGACAGAGTGGGATCTTGTAATCATAGATGAGGCACATGAGGGTACTCTCACAAGCCTTGGTGATGAAGTGAAGAACGCCATCATCAAGGACAATGCTTACGGCAAGACTCGGGTGCTTGAGCTCTCAGGGACTCCATTCAACCTTCTTGAGGACTTTGAGGAAGACGAAATCTACACCTGGGATTACGTCATGGAGCAGACAGCAAAGTACAACTGGGACAGGAACCACTTCCTTGACAGCAATCCATACGAGGGCCTGCCGAAGCTCGAGATCTACACCTACAATCTCGGGTCTCTTATCAAGGGCTTTGTAGAGATGGAGGACAATGCCTTCAACTTCGCAGAGTTCTTCAGGACTTGGACAGGAATCTTCAAATATGACCACTGTCAGATGCCTGAAAATACGAAAGTTGGGGATTTTGTGCACGAAGGAGAAGTCAGGAGTTTCCTTAACCTCATGTGCAAGTCTGATGATGAATCTAACTATCCATATTCCAGCAAAGAGTACAGAGAGTACTTCCGTCATACACTCTGGATGGTTCCAGGTGTGAAAGAAGCTCGTGCCCTGAGCCGAATGCTGAGAGATCATGATGTCTTTGGCCAGTTTGAGATTGTCAACGTCGCAGGAGATGGAGACGAAGAGGAACCGAGCAGCGATGCCCTGGAGAAGGTGAAGAAAGCAATTGGAGATGATCCTGACAAGACATGGACAATCACATTGTCATGCGGGAAACTGACAACAGGTGTGTCTGTGAAGCCATGGACTGCCGTAATGATGCTTGCCGGAACCTATTCGACTTCAGCTTCCAACTATCTCCAGACAATTTTCCGTGTCCAGACTCCTGCAAGCATCAATGGACGGATGAAGGATAGATGCTATGTCTTCGACTTCGCTCCGGACAGGACGCTGAAAATGGTGGCTGAGGCAGGAAAGCTTGGTATCCGACCAGGTGCGACTCAGTCCCGGACCAATATGGGCGCATTCCTGAACTTCTGTCCTGTCATCGCCATCGATGGCTCCGAAATGAAGCCCTACAATGTCGACAGCATGCTTCAGCAGCTGAAAAGAGCTTATGCTTCTAAGGTTGTTGCATCTGGCTTTGATGACACCAGACTCTACAATGATGAGCTCTTGAAGCTTGATGATATGGATATCAAGGAATTTGAAAATCTCCAGAAAATCATCGGCAAGGATAAAGCAAATAAAATCGATAGGAATATAGTCATCAACAGCCAGGGGCTCACTGATGAAGAGCGTGAACAACTTGAGAAGATAGAGAAGAAAAAGAAGAAAGAGCCTCTGTCTGAGGAAGAAAAGAAGCGACTTGAACAGCTCAAAAAGGCGAAGGAAGAACGCGGTAAAGCGATAAAGATCCTGCGTGCAATCTCTATCCGTATCCCAATGCTCATCTATGGAATGGGCGAAGACTTTGATACAGACATCACAATTGACAAGTTTGTCGACAACATTGATGACACTTCCTGGGCTGAATTCATGCCCCAGGGAGTTACAAAGGCAGTCTTCAACAAGTTCAAGAAGTACTATGACAGGGATATCTTCATTGCAGCAGGTAAGCAAATCAGGGCCAAGCTTAAAGGAGCCGACAGCCTTGAACCGACAGAAAGGGTCAAGAGAATTGCCGAAATCTTCTCTTCATTCAAGAACCCGGATAAGGAAACAGTTCTTACTCCCTGGAGAGTTGTGAATATGCACATGAGCGATATGCTTGGCGGCTACGATTTCTACGATGAGAATCATCTCAATGTTCTTGAAAATCCCAGATTTGTATATCAGGGTGAAGTTACAGACGCCACTCTCGCCAACACTAAAGCAAGTATTCTTGAAATCAACTCGAAATCTGGCCTTTATCCGTTGTATGTGGCCTATTCCATCTTCAGAAAGCGGCTGGAGGCAATTGATGAAGAAGAGTGGACTGATGATCTCTTCGACAAGCTCTGGACCCAGACAGTCCAGGAGAATGTCTACGTCATCTGCAAGACACCAATGGCAAAAGCAATCACACGAAGGACACTGCTTGGATTCAAGGGCGGAAAGGTAAATGCACACTACTTCGAAGACTTGGTGGGGCAGTTCAAGAACAAAACAAAGGTTGTCATCAACAAGATCAGCCAGAAGAGTTACTGGATTAACGGAGAACATGGAATTATGAAGTTTGATGCTATAGTTGGGAACCCCCCATATCAGCTGATGGATGGAGGCAGTAAAGCAAGTGCTGTTCCACTCTATGATGCTTTTGTTAATGGTGCCATTGCGTTCAATCCGATGTATGTCAGTATGATTATCCCCGCAAAGTGGTATACAGGTGGTAGGGGTTCTTTGGATACTTTCAGAGCAAATTTCTTGAGTGACAAAAGAGTTCAGAGAATCTATGACTATGTCGAATCAAAGGACTGTTTCTCTAATGTCGATATCGCAGGTGGCGTCTGTTACTTCCTTTGGAATCAAAACTATTGTGGACTTTGTGAAGTACATAGTCTGTTTAGGAATTCGGAAAGTGTTGAGAATCGTATCCTTAATGAGTTTGATATCTTTATTAGGTTTAATACGGCTCGGGATATTGTAAAAAAGATTCAATCCAAGGGAGAGTCTACCTTTGATCTTCTTGTTAGCTCGCAAAAACCTTTTGGGCTCAGGACATATGTTACTCCAACTCCTGTAGGAGATATTCAGCTTAGATATAGTGGAGGTACGGGCCCTTTCAAATCTGTAGATGTGACAGCAAATAAACAGTGGATAAACAAATGGAAAGTTATTCTTTCTTATTTGACTTACGATCATGCCGGAGAGTTTGACAAGGATGGTCAGAGGCGAATTTTTGGAGTGCTAGAAAAGATACCACCAAAAACAGTGTGTACTGAGACATATATTGTTGTGCATACGGTTGATACTGAAGACCAGGCAGATAACCTCCTGTCGCTTATGAAGACTAAATTTGTCAGGTTTTTGGTTTCTCTTGTTGCTACAACTCAACATATTTCGAAACAGAGTTTTATGTTTGTTCCCCAGCTGAATCTTAATGAGAGGTGGACAGATGAAAAGCTTTATACACGATATGGGTTATCGTATGATGAAATTGATTTCATAGAGTCTATGATTCGTCCAATGTAATTTAATTTGGGAGAAGAGAAATGGGTCAATATGAAATTTTGCTTGATAAGCTCCTTGCTATGTCGGATGAGACGGAGCTTGTAGAATTCAAAGAAGCAAAGAATGACTTTAGCAAGGATAAGCTTGGTCAGTATTTTTCTGCCCTTAGTAATGAAGCAAATTTAATGGGCGTCGATTCTGCCTGGCTTGTCTTTGGGGTTGCTGATAAGACCCATGAAATAGTTGGGACAAATTTCATTGATACAACAAAGAAGCTCAACACGCTAAAGTTGTTTATAAATCAGCAGACATCACCCAATATGTCATTTAAGGAGATTGTGCCAATAAAAAAGAATGGGAAGCATGTAATCATATTTGAGGTTCCTGCTGCGCCGCGAGGCATACCTGTGTCTTTCAATGGACATTATTATGGTAGAGAAGGTGAATCAATTGTTGGGTTGAGTCAGGATAAGCTCAAAAGGATATTTAGTCAGACGGTTCCTGACTGGAGTGCAACTATTGTGCCTGCAGCCACATTTGACGATCTTGATCCGGTTGCGATTGCTGTTGCGCGGGAGGCTTATAAGAAGAAATATCCAAGTAGGACTGAGGATGTAAACAGCTGGGATGATAAGAAATTCCTCGACAAGGCAAAGTTGACTATAAAAGGGAAAATAACTCGAACAACTTTGTTACTTGTGGGTAAAGATGAAGTTTCTGCTATGATTGATGATTACTGCGATCCTAAAATTCGTCTGTCGATAAAAGATGAGAATGGCGATAATAAAGATTTCTGTATTTGTACAATTCCTTTTATCCTAAGTGTAGATACGATTGCCAATAAAATACACAATGTAACATATCAGTATCTTAGAGATGATTCATTGATCCCTGAGACTGTTACTCAGTTTGACCCCTTCATAATCCGTGAAGCTTTATGTAATTGCATCGCACATCAAGACTACCAAATTGGCAGACGCATAGATGTGATTGAAAAGGGAGAATACCTTACTTTCATCAATGCTGGATCTTTTATCCCGGAGAGTGTAGAGGCTGTTGTTATACAGGATTCGCCAGAAGCAATATACAGAAACAAATTCTTAGTTGAGGCGATGGCCAATGTGGGTATGGTAGAGACGGCAGGAGGCGGAATCAAGAAGATGTTCATGCTGCAAAAACGCAAAGGATTCCCGTTGCCAGATTACGACCTTGCTGACAACAAAGTTGAAGTTGAAATAACAGGGAAGGTCGTTGATAAGGACTTTGCCGATATACTGATGAAGAATACTGAGTTGTCCATAGAGGATGTGATTCTATTGGATAGAGTATCTAAAAAACGGCAAATCTCTAAAGAAGATGCAAAGAGTTTGAGAAGAAAACATCTTATTGAGGGAAGATATCCAAAGGTGTTTTTATCAAAGAGTGTTGCTACTGTTATTGGAGACAGAATTGGCTATACGAGAGAGAAAGGATTGGAGAATGAGTCGTATAGACAGCTCATTCTTGATTCTATAAAAAAGCATGGTAGTTTAACCAAGAAGGAAATTACCAAGCTAGTGGGTGGTATTCTGCCTTCGAATTTGACGGAAAAGCAGAAAAGGAATCGTATTGATAATTTGCTTAGAAGGCTCAGAGAAGAAGGATTAATTTCCAATGATAAAAATGGGTCAAGTTCGATATGGAAGTTGACAAAATAACGCACAAAAACGCATGAAGTACTGCCGGCCAAGCCGTTAATATATACAATAAATCATTGTAATATATGCAATTATGTTCTCACGTATCATGCGTTTTTATCGAATATTAACGTATGAAAAAACGCATGAAAAACGCATGGAGAAACGCATGCTTGGCTTCCAAAGCTGATTATGTGCTTGTGAGCGTTTACAGATGGTACTGGGCTCAAAACTTTCCGCTGGCCTAATGGGAATGGAAGAAAGGATAATCGGTGATTCTCTATTCCTTTTTCTATTCCCTAAACTGCTCTAAAATGAAACAACTCCCTGACTTTGAGGGAGTTGCTTGGAGTGGAGCTGATCGGGATCGAACCGATTACACCCTTTCCGTGTATTCATACTCCATCGTATTCGATGCTTTCCGCAGCTTCGGCAATCGAGATGTTATTTGCTCTTGCTATGCGCTCAAGGTCATCGTATTCGGCTTTGGTCCTGATAGTGCCATAGCCTTCGGATCTCTTTATGCGTACAGGGCCGTAAGGGGAGGATGCTTCTTTCTCTTCCCGGCTGAGCACGAAGCGGTCATAGCTTGTCTTCCTGATGCCTATCGTCGTCGTATAGCGGAACATCGCACGGACGATACTGTCCATATCGCTTTCCTTGCAGATGACGCATATCATCACGCCTGGCCTTGATTTCTTCATCCCGATAGGAACTGTATAGACATCCTTCGCGCCTTCTGCAAACAGCCTATCCATAGCGAATCCTATCTCCTCGCCGGTCATGTCGTCGACATTGCAGGAGAGACCTATGACAGAGTCCGTTGCACCGCCACGCTCCCCGAGCATTGCCCTGACGCAGTTGGCGGCCTCGAAATCCTTCTTGCCCATGCCGTAGCCGATGGCCTTCACGCTCATCGCCGGCATCTGTCCAAAACGTGTTGCGAAATGCCTGAGAAGGGCTGCTCCGGTAGGTGTGCAGAGCTCTCCCTCGATCCGCCCTGAATAGATAGGGATATCTTTGAGGATGAGCACGGTGGCGGGAGCTGGAACGGGAAGGATGCCATGAGCGCAGTGGACATGCCCGAAGCCTGTGCAGATAGGGGAGACTATGACCTCATCTGGCCTTATGCGGTCCATCAGCATGCAAGCTGCCGTGATATCCGCAACGGCGTCCATCGTGCCGACTTCGTGGAAGTGTATATCTGTTATCGGCATGCCATGAACCTGGCTTTCTGCCTGGGCTATAAGGCCGAAGACCGCGAGTATATCATCCTTTATCCTTTTGTCCAGCGGGAGATGGTGGGAGACTATGTGCTCTATATCTGCCAGTCCGCTATGGTGATGGTGGTGCTCATGTCCGTCATGGCAATGGTGATGCTCCTCTCCTTCCTCCTCGCCATCTATGAGCATTGATACATGGGTTCCTGTTATGCCGCATTTCACGGATGTCTCACGCTCCATCCTTATCCCAGGAAGCCCCAGCGCGTTGAATTCAGCTATGAACTTGTCCTGATCCGGGATGAGCTCAAGAAGGGCTGCCGTGAGCATGTCCCCGGCAGCTCCCATTCCGCAGTCTATGTAAAGCGTTCTCATTATCTTCTCTCCTTCTCGTTGATATGGTTGATCATGCTCGCCAGGTATCCAGCTCCGAATCCATTGTCGATGTTCACTACCGACACGCCGCTTGCGCAGGAGTTGAGCATTGAAAGCAGGGCCGCTAGTCCTCCGAATGCCGCGCCGTAGCCTACGCTTGTCGGGACAGCTATTACAGGGGCGTCTGTAAGGCCTCCCAATACGCTTGCAAGAGCGCCTTCCATGCCGGCAATCGCTATCACCACAGTCGCTCCCATGATCGCATCAAGATGGCTGAGCGTGCGATGAAGCCCCGCGACGCCTACATCGTAGAGCCTTGTGACCTTGTTGCCGAGAGCCTCGGCCGTAAGTGCGGCCTCTTCTGCTATCGGGATATCGCTGGTGCCGCCTGTCGCGACGACTATCGTGCCGATCCCATCCGGATCTGGCATCTTCCCGGCAATCGCGATTCTCGCCTCCTTATGGTAGGTTATTGGATGGATCGCGGAGATAGCCTCGGCAGCTTCTTCCGAAAGCCTTGTTATGAGTACATTCTCCTGCCCGTTGTCCTTCATCGCGCCCAGTATGCCGATGATCTGCTCCGGTGTCTTTCCCTGCCCGTATATGACCTCTGCCGCTCCCTGACGCAAGCGGCGGTGAAGATCGACCTTCGCGAATCCAATGTCCTCGAAAGGCTTCTTCCTCAGCTCCAGAAGAGCCTCGTCTATGGATACGGTCCCTGCCTTCACGCCTTCCAGCAATGTCCTTGCGTCATTCATCCCTTGCCTCCATATCAAGCAGCACGGCCTTATACAGCTCGCCAAGCTTATTGTTTATCTCAGTTCGCTTCTCAAGAAGAAGAGGGTACTGGGATCTTCTTATCTGTATGCGCGCGCATCCCGCGATAAGCCGCACGCGGAAATCGGAAAAGCCCAGGCTGCGGAGGAAATCCTCAGCCTCTTCCGTTGCCGCAAGCTTCTCCCTGTCTATAGCCTCCCCTGAGGGGATGCGGGTTGCGAGGCACGCGTACGCGCTTTTATCCCAAGTGAATAGCCCAGCTTCCCTTGAAAGCCTTCTTATCTCGTCCTTCGTAAGCGAGCACTCGCGGAGAGGGGAGCGTATGCCGAGTTCCTTCAGAGCCCTTGTCCCTGGCCTGTCCGATGCGTCATCGCTCGCGTTCGTGCCATCTGCGATGATCGCGTAGCCATCCGCTGCCGCGGCTTTCGCTATCGCATCCATGATAAGGCGCTTGCAGTGATAGCACCTGTCAGGAGGATTTGATGAGATAGAGGGTATCGAGAGGACATCCCTCTCGAGTATCCTCAGAGGCGCGTCAAGTTCCCTTGCAAGGCGCATGGCATCTTCCAGCTCGAACTGCGGCTGGAATTCAGTCTTCACATAGTATGCGCGTGTATCGGCTCCTGCCTTCCTGGCCGCATACAGCAGATACGCTGAATCAACGCCTCCTGAGAAAGCGATGGCGATCTTTCTGTTCTCCCTGAAGAATTGCTCTATCGTCATATCTATACCCTGAACCTATCATACTTCACTGCGCAGTCCGGGCATAGCCTCCTGCCATCCTGGATGTGGATCCATGCCGCTCCTGTCTTCTCACCGCAGCCCTCGCAGATGTATGAATCGAATATGCGGGCGCGTTCAGGAAGCGGGATGACCGTGGCCTTTGCCGTGAATAGGCTGGCTGGATCGTTGATGCGGCAGTACTCATTCATGTCCATGCCCTCTAAGTCCGGGATGCTTCCTGTAAGGACAAGGCGTATCGATTCGCCATTGTCCCTCCTATAGAAGGAGAAGGCTGTCTTTCCCGTCATATGGAACAGCAGGTTGCCTTTGCCCATCGTGCATCCAAGCATGACCTGTATAGCATCAACCGAGCAGGCGTCGCATTCGCTGATGCACACGACCTCTTCATCCTCGGAGAATCCCAGGCCGAGAAGCCTTGATGCATAGAGCGCTGCCATGAATCCTGAAAGAAGCCCTTTGCATGCGTGCCCGTGGAATCCTATGCATCTCTGCCACTTTTCATTCATGTCCATATATATCCTCCTGCCTTATCATCACGAATCTTTCTCCGTTTATCGTGGCTATATCCGCATCGACGCCATATGATGCCCTGATCGTGCCGCCATCAACCTCATCGGCCCTGCAGTATCTGATGCCGCGTCCATCCTTCATGAAGAAAAGCCTGTCGCAGAAGCGAAGGGCGAGGTTGAGATCATGGAGCACTATCAGTACCGTGATTCCGTCTTCCTTCGCCGCCTTCCGTATGAGCGACATCGTCTCGATCTGGTTTCTCGGGTCAAGGCTGCTTGTGGGCTCATCAAGGAGCAGCACGGCCGGTTCCTGCACGAGCGCCCTGGCTATCATAACCTTCTGCTGCTCTCCTCCTGATAGCTCATCCATGTTCCTCAGCTGAAGATGCTCCAGCCCCAGCTTATGCATCACTCTTTCGCAGATATTGATGTCCTCTTCCGCTATATTCCAGCGGATATAAGGCTTCCTGCCAAGCAATATGCAATCGAACACTGATAGCGCCTCAGCTTCGCTTCTCTGCGGGACATAGGCTATAAGGCGCGCTATGTCACGGCCTTTCATGCCGCTTATCGCCTGGCCGTTGATCAGCACTTCCCCTGAGCTTGGCTCCCTGATGCGGTTTATGCAGGTTATGAGCGTGCTTTTGCCCGCGCCGTTATTCCCGAGTATGCCCACGATCTCCCCGCTTCCCGCCGATAATGTGATATCTTCCAGTATTCTCTTCTGCCCGTAGGAGAAGGAGATGTTTTCCACGGAGATCATGCCTTCCTCCTTTCCCGGAGTATTAGGCAGAGGAATATCGGGGCTCCGATGAATGAGGTGAGGGCTCCGACCGGGAGCACGATAGGCGCGGCAGCTGTCCTGCATGCTATGTCAGAGGCGAGAAGCAGAATGGCCCCGGCAATCGCAGATCCTGGGATCAGGAATCGGAAGTCATTGCCGACAAGCTTCCTTACCGCGTGCGGAGCGATAAGGCCTATGAAGCTTATGCAGCCAGTGAAGGCCACGGCAACCGATGTCATGAGCGCGCATAGGGCAAGGCTCATCGGGATGAGGAATCCTGTATTCACCCCAAGGCTCTTCGCCGTGTGCCGACCGCTGCCGATCGCATTGTAGTTCCATCGGTTCAGCATGAAGAATGAGAAGGAGAGGAGGGAGGCGGATGCGATCATGGCTATCTCGCTCCAGCTTGCCCTGCCAAGGTTCCCGAATGTCCAGTAGACGATCGATGCCACCATCGTGTCATCCGCGGAATACTGTATCAGCGTTGTCGCGCCGCTGAACATAGAGCTGATGGCGACTCCCGCTAGGATCATCGATGATGGCGTTGATATACGTAGCCTCGAGAGGACGAGCATCGCTATCGTTGTAGCTATCCCTCCAGCGAAAGCGGAAGCCGTTACAAGCCATGGCGCTGCAGTGGTTCCCGCTCCGATCGATATCAGGGCAAGGGCCGCGCCGAATGAAGCTCCCTGCGATACCCCAAGGGTAGAGGAGGAGGCTAGGGGATTATGAAGCACGCATTGCATGATGCAGCCGCTCAGCGACAGCGCGGCGCCTACCGCTATGGCCGCGGCTATCCTAGGCATGCGTATGTTCCAGATGATGATGCCCTGCTCCCTGCTGCCCTGTCCGGTCAGGGAGTGGAAAATATCAGCAAATGTGAGCGAGGAGGAGCCCGCGAGGAGAGAAAGAAAGGAGACTGCCGCCAACGCCAGAAGCATGGCCGCGATTATGAGCCACTTCCTCAATATGTATGACCTATATGTCCTCTCTTCGCTCCTGCCCATTGTCATCCGCCTATCGTGATCTTCCCATAATAAAGCCCGCCATCTTCCATCTCGCTATAGAAGTCCTTCCCGAGCATAATCTCCATGATCTCCGCGCATTTTGCTCTGAAATCGATATCGCTGAACTGGTCCGGGAAGAGGATGATGCCCGCATAGTACGCGTTCATCAGGAGATATGTGATGTTAGGCCCCGCGGCGTTCGTCGATGGCATTGTATATACCTCTCCATCCTGTATCGCCCTAAGCGATCTGAAGAAGGCGGGGTTCGCCCTGTATTCATCGCTCACGAGATCCATGTTCCCCGGATCAAGGAATATGATATCTGGATCCCATTCCATTATCTTCTCAGGATCCACCTCAAAGCCATTGCTGCCGATATACGCCGTGCCGCTTGCCTTCGCCTCATCCGCGGCCTCCCCGATCTTTCCCGCGAGAAGCTCATCAGCTACGTTTATCGCATTCACGGCATCGAAAGCGGGGAAATCCACATAAGTGAAGGCAAAGCCATGGCGGCCATTGAACGTGACTGCCCCTGTGTATGCCCGGCTTTTCTCATCTTCGGGGATATCCATGGTCCTTCCGTCAAGGTCTTTTTTGCAGGAGTCGATGTAGGAGAGTATCTCCTCGCATCTTTCCTCCTTGCCGACAACGCTTGCAAATATCCTGAGCGAGCGATAGAAGCCCTCATCGATGAAGCCCTGCGTGCGGTATCTGATGCTGACCACGGGAATCCCTGTCTGTCTCTCCAGCTCCTCGCAATCAGCTGCGTTGAATCCCGCTATTATAACGTCGGGCTGGAGCATTATGAGGCTCTCTGGGTAGGCGTTGTTCTCGCCGCTTCCGCCGCCTTTGCCGACCGAGGGCAGGGCCTTCAGCTCATCATGATATGCAAGGCTGTAGTCATATCGCGCCGATTGTGTTCGGATATCGCTATCCTCTGCTCCGACAAGCATGTCGATAACGCCAAGGTATGCCGCCATCCTCGGTCCCATCGAGCCAATGGCGGCGATGGTTTCCACATCCTCCGGTATGGCCACCTCGCGGTTCCAGACATCCTTCACGACACGCGTGGGCCCGTCTGGTTCCTGGACGCCTCCAGCTGCGAGCGGCAGCGATAGGCATAGAGATAATAGTATGGAAAGGAATGCTTTCCTCACGAAGCAAGTCTCCTGCTGATCCGGCGATGCCGCTTTCCCCATCCTTCGGGATGGAACGGTGCCGTATGCCATCATTGGTTCCCGGAAGCTGCGGCTTCCATGACCTGCTTCATGCAGAATCTATAAGAGAATCTACTTTCTCATCAGATGGGATGTCAATATCAGGCCTCTTCGAGAAGCTCCCGTACGCGCTCGACGACTTCCCTGATAAGCCTGGCCAGGCTGAGATCGCTGACTCCTACGACTATGTTGTCGCAGTGGTTTACAGGTATGAGTATGCGCTTCGCGTCGCTCTGCCCGACGGCGAGGGCCATGGCTGGAGTGATCTCTCCGATCATCGAGTCGGCGATGACTATGCCTATAGGCCCTATTATGATATCCGCATGCCTAGAGGCGACGATCACTGGATTCTCTCCTGTCGCGCCCTGGTCCGCTCCTGCCTTGAGCATTGCCGCAGTCGCCTGAGCGTTCGTTCCGATCGCGGTGATGCCCTGCTCAGGGAATGCCGCCTTCAGTGATGATATCACCTGCCGTCCGATGCCGCCTCCCTGGCTATCCATGACAACTATATTCATCTGCAGAGCTCCTCCGTGAATCTTGAGATCGCCTTCAGTCCTTCCTTGAGGGTTTCTGTGTCGCTGCCGTATCCGATACGCATGCTGTGCTCTTCCTCAAAGCAAGATCCAGGGGTCACGAACGCCCCGGTCTCATCATATAGCTTCCTGCAGAAATCGTATGATGGGATATCCATATCGTAGTACACGAGCGCCGTAGTGCCAGCCTGTGGCTTCGTGTAGAAGAAATGCTCTGAATCCTTTACCCATTCATCAAGTATCCTGAGATTGTCCCTGACTATCTTCCTGTTGCGCTCAAGAAGCTTATCGCTATGCTTCAGGGCAAGGGAGGAGACGGCATCATCGAACATGCCGCAGCTTATAAGGTCATAGTCGCGGTGGGATATGAATGCGGAGAGGGCTTCTTCATCATGCGTCGCTATCCAGCCCATGCGGAGCCCAGCGAGGGAGAATACCTTGGACATGCTTCCGACGGAGATGCCTTTCTCGTAGAGATCTACGATCGACTCGCACCATATGTCCTCCTGAGTCAGGTGGCGGTATACCTCATCGCAGAGGATATAGGCCCCGACGTTCCTTGCGATATCTATGATCGAGGAGAGCAGCTCCTTAGACATGAGCGCCCCTGTCGGGTTGTTCGGGTTGTTGATGCAGATGAGCTTTGTGTCATTCCGCATCAAAGACTTGAGCTCATCAAGATCAGGAAGGTACGCGTTGTCCTGCCTTAAGTGCATGATATCCACATCGGCTCCAAAGGATTCAGGGATAGAGTAGAGCTGCTGGTAGGTCGGCATGATGCTTATCACATGGTCGCCAGGGGAGATAAGAGAGCAGAACACGTGATGGTTCGCCCCTGCGGCTCCATGCGTCGGGACTATATCTGATGGCTTTATTGTCCTATATAGCTTGGATATGCCTTCCTTGAGGCTATCGCTTCCCATGATATCCCCGTAGGTAAGGCGGCGTGAGCTGAATGATGAGAGGAACGCGTCCTTGTCCTCTCCAGCAAGCTCAAAGAGCTCATCAAGAGACACGGAATCAACACATGTCTCAGCTATGTTATACTTCGCTCCTGTCTCATATGCGTTCATCCATTCCTCAACGGCAAATGGCTTGATATGCATCTTATCCCTCCTAGCATTTCTGCTCTATGGTGGGATTTCCCATGCTATGAGTCAAGAGAGAGAAATGCCCCTGGCTTGGGGCCAGAGGCATGTGTGGATATTATTCGGCTTCTTCTGTAGTCGTGAAATTCTCTCCAACTCTTACATGGCATGGCTTTTCGCCTTCAACAGTTTTGAATGTCATTGTTATGCTTTCTGAGCCTTTAGGGATGGTATTCTCGATCTTAAGTTCCTGTCCTGCTGCGTTGGAGAATATGATTATGATTGTTCCTTTTGCAGAATTTGCCTCAATCTCGAAATCAAACTTTGCAGCACCGTTTTGGTCAAATGTAGAAGTTACGTTGGAGTGATAGGGATTTGCCTCTCCTGTAGTAGTCATTATGCCAGCCTTGCCGTTAGCATCACCTATTGCAAATTTATTTTCCCGCTGGGCCACAGATTCCTTGTCGGTCTTGAACTCTATCACAGATCTATTTGGATTTTCTGCTGAAGAATCTCAAGGCTGCCTTCGAAAACCACGGTTTCATTTGGGTCGAGAGACAGCGACTTTGCGATTGCTTCTCCTGAGTCAAGTGTACCAGCAGGTTTATCCGAGGCATCTCCACCAGCAGGACTGCATGCTGAGATTATGAGTATGATAGCTATAAGCGATAGTGCTGTGATCAGCTTCTTCATCGTTTCTTCCAGAACTTGTTTTTCATGATGATACCATGGGGATGCACGTTTATGGGTAGTTTTGTTGGGCTGTCTGTTGAAATTTTTTATGACTTGGATTCATCAAATTCTTTTCATACAGCTTCTTTGAAGTGGAAAAGGCCAAAGTTTATCAGATAGAATCTGACTGTCTTCAAAGGGAAGTCATTCGAAAGGAGGATCCTATGAGAGGGAAGATATCAAAGGCGATGGTTGCTTTGATTGCCGCTGCATTCGTTCTATGTTTTGTATCATCATGTGATTTAGAAGGGCCAACTCAATATATTTATACCGTTCCGACATGGCTACGGGTTGAGTATCTGACGGACACAGCAGAAACGGCAAGGGAAGAGGCTGACGACGGACAGAGGTATTTTGTCGGAATCAAGGCAACATCGAATAACATCTCGCTTCTGTATAGGATAAAGGGAACCGGTACGGACAGCAAAACAGATCGGCTTGTCGTATATAGCCAAGAGAAAGTCCCTGCGATGATAAATCCTTCGTATACCGCGTCTGTTCCCGTCGAACAGTATCCTGGTGTATTCACTATCAGTGCTTATGTAGGGGCTTATCCGCAGACAACGTTATGGATTAAGAAGGGAACGAATTGGCTGGGGGAGCCAGTAATATGGTTTGAATTCAGTCGTAATGGCCTTGGCGGTTACCGCATCCTTCCGTGAGGACTTCTATGCGCAGAAGATTGATCGTGTTGCTTCTTGTCCTGCTGCCGCTTCCTGTGTTCGCGGCTTCGGGGCTGTTCGTGGGAGTCGAGGCTGGCTACAACTACGATATCATAAATACCGCTACGGGATGGGCTGGGACACAGAACTCAAATGGGCATGGCTTCGATATCTCCGTTCCTGTCGAGTACAGGGTGAATGACTGGTTCTCCGTTAATTCAGGTCTTCGCTGGATAATGAGGAGCTCTGGATACCGCAAGTCATATTCCGATGCGGGTGGTACCTTCGTTGCCGATGACTATGTGAAGATGCATCACGCCATTGAGATTCCTCTTACGGTGAGGTTCTCCCTTCCGCTTGATGATTTCAGGCTGTTTATCGGAGGCGGTGGCTATATAGGTGTGAGGACGCTTGATGTGGACGCGGGCTCGTCCTATCTGACGGCATCGGACGCGGAGGAGCGCGGATACTGGGAGCGCTATTACCAGCACATCGCCTTTGAGGCTGATGACAACCTCTTTGACGCGGGGCTTATCGCGGAGGCCGGGGCTTCCTATGAGTTCGGGGATTACGGGAGCCTATATCTTCTTGGGCGCTATCAATATGGGCTGACGAGCCTGGCGAAGGACTCGCGTATGGCTGCTCATTCATATTTTGACAGCATCAGCGTGGATGTCGGGTTCATGTGGAGGATCATATGAGAAAGGGTAGGAATATCGCGCTTTTCCTGATTGCTGCGCTGCTTATCGTCTCATGCCGCCCTCAGGCGGATCTTTCCCGTGATTTCCCTGAGGCTGAGACCTGGGGTGAGACCTTCGATATCTTCTGGAAGAAGATGAGCACGAACTATCCTTTCTGGAGCCTTGATTATGGAGAGGGAAGGGACTGGGACCGTGTCTATGATGAGTACAAGGGCAAGTTCGAGGAACTTGGGATTGTCTTTGATGAGGAAAGGAGCGCGGAAGAGCAGAGGGCCAATACACTCACGGCGGGCCGCTATCTCTTTGATATCACGAAAGACCTCAGCGACGGGCACTATGCGCTCATGATCGATGATTCCGCGGAGAATAATATCCAGCTGGTTCCGAGCACATATAGGAATATGAAGGAGCTAGGATATGATGATGACCAGATCTTCCGGTTCTTCTCGGATTTCGATGGACGCCATGCCGCTCTTTATGATCGATATTGGGATCATTCCAAAGAGGATACTGCACATATCATGGAGTATTCGTTCGGCCTTCCTTCAACGGGCTCGGGAACAGCCACCGCTTCCGGCGCGTTAGCTTCAGAGTATGGCTTTGGAGAGATGCAGTATGTGAATATCGCTGAGAGCGATGGAGTTGATGAGCTCCATCTAGTGCTTGGAAAGAGCCGTGATGGCATAGTCTATTTCTCCTTCAGCGCGTTCGGCATATATGAATACATGGCAGATGCTGATGATAGCGGCGCGGAGAATGAGGTCTCGGCTATCGTGAATAGCTTCATCTCCCTTGTCGCGGAGCCTGATACAACAGGAGTCATCATCGATCTTCGTGGCAATCTCGGAGGAAGGGTCGCGGAGATGTCTGTACTGTGGACGGCGCTAATGCCAAGCGATGTGGATAGCATCAGGATAGGGGAGACAAGACGCAAGGCCAGCGAGAACAGGACTGACTATAGCGCGTGGACGCCTTTCTGGATCAAGCGATGCACCCTTCTTGAATATGGCACGTTCAGCAAGGATGTCCCTATAGCTGTCATCCTCAATGAAAACAGCGTGTCATGCGCGGAGATGTCCACGTTCACGCTCATGGCCCTGAGGGATAATTATGGCTATGACGTGAGGCTGTTCGGAACCCATTCCTGTGGAGGCACGGGGACTCTGCATGATGCGTCCGAGCAGCTGTTCAACGCCGGGATAACATCCGTATCGCCATACATAACGCTTATGTATACGCCTTATCTGCAGACGAGGTATCTTGACGGCAGGAGCTATGAGGGGATGGGAATCCCCGTGGATGAGGTGGTCTCGTTTGACGCCGAGGCGTTCGAGCGAGGGGATGACAGGCGCCTCGAAGCTGCCCTTTCCTGGCTTTCCGTATGATCCATGCGCAGCTTCCTTACGGGGCTGCGCTTACTCTTTCCTCTTCTGGTATTCCGTCGGAGGGACGCCTTCCATCTTCCTGAATACCTTCGAGAAATAATAGATATTGCTGAAGCCGAGGCTGAGCGCTATATCAGCGATGCGGAGCGATGGGTCTGTCTCCATCATCTCCTTCGACTTCTCTATCTTCATGGAATTGATGTAATCAACGAGGCTTATGCCCATTATGCGCTTGAAGCTTTTGGACATATAGCCGGGGGACACGCAGGCGTAGGCCGCGACATCGGAAAGGGAGATCCTCTCCGTTATATGCGCAAGTACATATTCCCTGGCCTTGTCCGCGACATCGCTTCCTGTCCCGCCCTTGCTCTCTATGAGCTCAAGCAGGCTGCTTTCCGCGTCATCGATGAACGCGAGGGCCTCGGTACGCCTTGTTATGAATCTTGCAGTCTCAAAGGCATCGAGTATGGATCTTTCTTCCTTGAGCCCTATCGCTGAAAGACCGCTTGAGATCGCCGACTGAAGCGCGGATGAGAGGAACGTGAACTGGCTGAGGCTATGGTCGATCGTGGAGAGCGATGCGCGCAGGACCGAAAAGCAGGCCCGGCAGCTTACGGCGTCCTTGGCCGTTATCGCATTCTCTATCTTCGGGAATACGGCATCGACATCAAGCGATGATGGCGTGATGTCATTCTCATCCTTCTCGAGGTAATAAGCCTGCAGCAGAAGCTCTAGGCTGTCCCTCGCGTCCTTCAGCCTGTCCCGGCCTTCCATGACAGGTGTCCTCAGAAGCGTTGGCGTCAGCCCTGTCACCATCGATGAGGCGGAGATAGCCTTGCTCTCTATCCTTGACGCCACGGCCTGCCATGTAGCTGGCGGCACGTCCGGCACGAAATAGATGAGGCTTCCGGTCTTGCCTGATATAGGGGTGACGGGCCAGAAGGAGCGCAGCGATGATGAGAGTATCTTCTCTATGATGTCACGCTCCCATTCCTGAAGCTTCCTGTAGTCATCCGTGTTCCATTGGGTCTCCAGGCTAGGGGATGGGAAGCTATAGGCGAAGGCTATGAAGGCATAGCTCTCAAGAAGCCCTTGCTCCTCCATGATAGCCTTCGTGCTGTTCGTGATATCACGCATTATAAGGAGGCTTGAGACAACGTGGGCAATGGTCGCCGCGCTCTTCTCCCCGTCCTCCTTGCCATAGCTGTCTTTTCTCCTGTCGGATTCTTCCTCAGCCCTCTGCATGGCAGATGCAAGGCTTTTGCTGTCAAGCTCTGTCTTCAGTAGGTAGTCGGTGATGCCGTAGCTTATGGCTTCCTTCGCGAGGCTGAACTCTGCAAGGCTCGTGAGTATTATGAATACTATCTCCGGAAATTCCTCGCTGCACCGCCCTGCAAGTGCAAGGCCGTCCATCACGGTCATCCTTATGTCCGTGATTACGATATCAGGATGGCTTTCCTGTATCATCCTGTACGCCTCATCACCATTTGCCGCGCATCCTATGATCTCGGCATCGACCTCGTCCCATGCGATAAGGTGCCTTATGCCGGAGAGGATGATCGGCTCATCATCCACCACGATGACTTTATACCCCATCTCTTTCCGCCTTTATCCTCACGGTCACCTCAGTGAACCTGCCTTTCTCCGATCGGAACGAGAGGCCATAGCCCTCGCCATACACGAGCTTTATCCTCTCATCTATGTTCCTGATGCCGACTCCGGTCATATCTGTCTTGGAGTGCATCCTCTCATCGAATATGTGGCCGATATCCTCCTTTGATATGCCGACGCCATCATCAATGACCGCGATGGCGAGGTCCTGTCCTTCAAGTCGCGCGCGGACTGTTATCGTGCCGCAGCGCCCCGATGGCTCTATGCCATGGAATATCGCGTTCTCGACAAGCGGCTGCAGGGTGAATTTCTGTATAAGGAGGTCCATAAGGCTCTCCGGGACATCATACGCGATCTCGTACATGCCCATGTACCTGACCTGCTGTATGTCATCATAGTCATTGAGAAGCGACAGCTCCTCGCGAAGCGTGATCTTGTCGCTGCTGCCTTTCGCCATGTTGCGCAGCAGTGTTGAGAGCCCCCGGCTCATCCGGGCTATCCCGTCGTTCTTCTGCACATCGGCAAGGTAGTGCATTGATTCCAGCGTGTTGTACAGGAAATGAGGATTCACCTGCATCTGCAGCATGCTGATCTCCATCTTCTTCTTGTCCTCGTATAAAGCCTCATTGCGCTTCAAAAGATCTGATATCGAGACACTCATCGCATTGAGCGTGCGCCCTATGCTCGCTATCTCCACATCCCCTTCCTCGATGGATTCATCTGTATAGCCGAAGTCATTGGTGTCCATGAGGTATCTGATATGCCTGACAAGCCTGGATGAGGTCTTCGTGAGATAGCGGGAAAGCAGGACTGACAGGAAGAGGAACAGGGCCGCCGAGGCTATGAGGATGCAGACGAACATCGCCAGGCCGTATGCAGAGGCGACTCCCATCGGGCTCTTGTTTATGAAATGGATTATGCTGCATCCCGGGATCGCCGTCTCATACTCGGTCGCTTCCCATTCCTTCCCGTCCATGAGAGCTGCCGGTATCTCTCCCGGATAGGCTTCATCGCCCGAGACTATGTACGCGTTGCTTATCGATGACTCCGTGATCCCGTTGAAGATGCTTGCCGATATCTCCGCGTAGACATATGCCTCCGAGTTCCTTATCTTCCCATATGCTATGACGGCGGGCTGCCTCGGCTCGTTTATCGTCTCGGATAGCATCAGCTGCACGACGGCCCCGGGCGGGAACGAGAGGGATGCGAAGCTGTCGGAGGAGAGGATGCTTTCAGCGTCGCTCATGCTGCCGCTGCGCCATTTCACGTATTCGAACGAAAGGCTTCCATCCGCGCTGAAGAGGACTATCTTGTTCAGGTGGTTCCACGCAGGTGAGGCCGCAATCGCGGCCGCGGATAATCTCGTGTCCCGGTTCCAGGAGAAGGGCCAGTTCATCCAGGCCTGGGGCAAGATGGGCGCTGATGATAACTACAGGTACATAATCGATTGCCTTCTGAACCTGCCTCTGCTTTATTGGGCGGAGAAGGAGACGGGCAAGGCCATCTATAGGGATATCGCGGTACGCCATACCAAGACCTGTGTCGCGAACTCCTTCCGCAGCGATTACTCGAGCTTCCATACATTCTTCATGGATAAGGAGACAGGAGAGCCGCTCAGAGGCGAGACCTGCCAGGGCTATAAGGCCGATTCCTCATGGGCCCGAGGCCAGACCTGGGGCGTATATGGACTTGCCCTCGCGTACAGGCACACAGGGGAGAGGTCCTATCTCGATCTTTTCGAGCATGTCTCTGACTATTTCATGAAGCGCCTGCCTGAGGACATGATACCTTACTGGGATCTTATTTTCACCTCAGGTGATGAGCCTCGTGACTCTTCCTCCGCCTCTATCGTGGCCTGTGGCTTCCTGGACGCGGCGGACTCATACGATAAGCTCGGGGAATGCGATAAGGCCATCAAGTACCGTAAGCTCGCGAAACAGCTTCTCAAGGCTGTGTATGACACGTGCATGACGCTTCCTGAGGAGGAGGGCGTGAACGGGCTTGTGAAGCATGGCACGTATTCAAAGAAGAGCCCATACAACACCTGCACTCCCGCCGGTGTCGATGAGTGCGTCAGCTGGGGTGATTACTACTGGCTTGAAGTGCTTGTCAGGCTTGGCGGTGGCTGGCAGAGCTGGTGGTGATAATGAGGGGCTTAGGCCCCTCTTTGCATTATAGCGGTATTGCTTCCTCTCGATTTTCACTCAATCGTATTTTACTAAGTTTAAACTTAGTAAACGAGCCGATATTCCGAAGGACTTAATCATACTTTCTTTCAAGCGAGGAACATAGGATATATCCATCATCAATGGGGAATATATCTATGATGTCTGATTCTGATAATCAAAGGTTAGCGATAGCCAAAGAGATGATCTAAGTTCAAGAGGGCCGAGCAGGATCATCTTTGTCATATAGCAAAATCCCGCTCTCGCGACACCCAAAGTCCTTTTCCTATGCGCGCTACCCTCTGTAGAATCAAAAAAGAGGGGGCTGCAGCGTGATGCCACAGTAAGCATATACGCGATGGAGTGTTTGATGAATATGGTCAATAAACTCTTTTCAGCTTCCTTTATCTAAGAGGATCAATCCTAAAATCAAAATAAATCTCTATGACTTCCTGTTCTCGCTAAAGTCAGCACAAGGATATCGGCTTCAATCCGATATATCAGAAGCCAGTCAGGCAGGATATGGCATTCCCGGAATCCATTCCAAGTACCGGAAAGTGCATGATTCCTATTCTTCTCTGGCAATTTTTCTCCTGCTGCAAGTTTCTAGATTATGTCATCCAGAAGCCCAATCGGAAGATTACGTTTAGAAGCTTTCTTATAATCCTGATTGAATTGAGTGGGAGACTCATTTCTTCAGTTCCTGCAGCGCCTCTTCAACGGAATACTTTTTATATTCTTGTCAGCAATCAATGCAAGAGCTTCTTCTATAGCAGCTGCCGCCCGTTTATTTGGCACATCCAGCCTGGCCTCAAACGGAAAACCGCCATCCCGCACAGCCTGACGGAGAAAAACATTTATCGCAGTGGTGAGATTCATTCCAAGTTCAGCAAAAAGAACTTCACTCTGTTTTTTAATCATTGTCTATGCGCAAACTGAAATTCGTTGTATCTGCCATGCTCTGCCTCTAATAGAAGTATATTGCCATATATAATTGCAACTATTTCAGACGGCACAAGTCTTCAATGGTCCAACAGCTAGCTTAGACAAGAGAATCCTGAGACGACACTCAATTATGCTTGAAGAAAATAGCTACGATAATTAAAACCTCCCAGAGGCATATGGCTTAACATCCATGATTTTCCTCTCCCGTATCAAACTCAACGAGAATACGGGATCATCAAAAGCAAGAACCCTGATTGCTGCAGGTCTAGGCATGATACTCATTGATATGCTCTGCCATATATTCCCTCAAGGCCTCGTTTATTCTCGTCTGATAGCCTCTCTTCGTTCCTTTGCCAAAGAAATCGAGAACGTCCTTGTCGAGCATTATGTGGCATGATTCCTTGATTGGCGTCACTTTATAGAACTCCCTGGGCGTCACTTTCTTCAATGTCTTGAGATAATCCGATGTAAGTTCCGGAATATCAGAGAAATCCAATCTTTTATCATCCATAATAAAGCTGTTCCTCCTTTTTCGAAGCATATCTAGCAGATATGATCCTTGTTATTCCATTCCGATCAGTAGATACAACAAGTACGATAAGAAGTTTTCCAGGCAATCTTCCTATAGTTATGTATCTTTGTTCTTCTTCTGATGAATGCAGTTCATCAAAGAATTCCTGTCTGTCTGCATCCAGAAAGATCCCTATGGCTTCAGAGAATGAGATTCCATGTTTAACGATATTCACCTTGTTCTTTTCGGTATCCCATTCAAATAATCCATCGCGGCTCTTCTCTGTCATATTCAATATCCATATATCAATGTACATTATTTTATGTACAAATCAACATAAAATATGGAAAACCAGCATATGGAATTTCCCAAAAATCTATCGAATTATCTATTTCCTGGCCTTATTTTGTAACATTCATGAAAGAACTCCTTGCATTGCAAGGAGTTGGTTCTAGAGGTGTGAATCGGATTCGAACCGATGAAAAACGGTTTTGCAGACCGTCCCCTTAGGCCACTTGGGTATCACACCATGCATTAAGTTGCTTTATGACTCTAGCAGAAGAAGAGGAATCAATCAAGCTGTTTTTCACTGGCCTTGGCGAATATGCTGGCTTCCTCTACCTTCGCTCCCTCGTTCATCTGCCTTATGACGCCCATCGTCATCGGTACGGATATGATGAATGATATAAGGTCAGCGAGCGGCTGGGCTATCTGTATGCCCCAGATGCCGATGAACTGAGGAAGGATAAGCACGATCGGGATGAGTATGATTCCCTGGCGCGCGAAGCCGAGTATTGACGCCCTCCACATCTTGCCTGTTGTCTGCAGCAGCATGTTGCTTATCGTTATCCAGGAGGAGAAGACGAGCGTGAAGCACCGCAGCCTCAGCGCTATGTCTCCTATTTCAATTACGTCCGGATCTCCCTTGCGGAAGAATCCCACGATAGGTGAGGCCCATATGAACTCGATGACGGCAAGGATGAGAAGGACAACGGACATCATCTTCACGCAGAACCAGAAGCCTTCCTTCACTCTCTTATATAGCTTGGCTCCATAGTTGTAGCCGCACACTGGCTGGAAGCCTTGTCCGACTCCTATGAGCACCGAGTTGGTGAAGTTGCCTATCTTGTTGACGATGGCCATCGCGGCTATCGCAGCATCCCCATAAGGAAGGGCGGCGTTGTTGAGGCAGATCATGGCGACCGATGTCACGCTCTGCCTGCAAAGCGATGGCAGGCCGCCATTCGTGATCATTCCAAGCATCTGCAGCGTTGGCTTGAATGAGCGTGGCCTTATCTTGACCGTTCCTATGCGCTCGGAGAGTATGAAGAGGATGGCGAAGCTCACGAACTGGCTTATCGCTGTGGCCAGCGCCGCCCCTGATATCCCCATATCGAAGACGAATATGAAGAGTGGGTCCAGGAACAGGTTGAGGATGCCTCCCGTGGTCAGGCCGATCATCGAATAAAACGAGTTGCCCTCGAATCTCAGCTGGTTGTTCAGCACAAGCGATGAGGCCATGAAAGGGGAGGCTATGAGGATCCAGAACATGTAGTCCATGGCGTATGGCAGTATCGTATCGGAGGAGCCAAGGAATATGGCCAGCGGACGGAGGAATATGATGCCGATGACAGTGATGGCCACGGAAAGAAGCAGGGACGAGAAGAAGCCCGTGGATGCCAGCTCTTCCGCTGTCTTCTCGTCATGCGCGCCAAGCCGCCGTGACATGTTGTTCCCGCTTCCCTGTCCGAAGAAGAAGCCTATTGCCTGTATCACGGCCTGAAGTGATAGCGCCACTCCTACCGCCGCTGAGGCGCTTGTGGATATCTGGCCGACGAAGAAGGTATCGGCGGCATTGTATAGCGTCGATATCAGATTGCTGATGATGGTCGGGACGGAAAGCGTCAGTATAAGCCCTTTTACAGGCGTTTCCGTCATTCGCCTGTACTTCTCCTCTGCTGTCTGTGTCTTCATATTCCTACCATTGATAGTAAGACGCAATGGTGGAATTTGAAAGCCCTGACTGAAAACAGCGATAGGGGATGGCCGCGGGCTTATTTCCTGATGAACTCCAAGTCCGGATTCTCCTCGGGAATGTAGCGTTCTGCTCTCATATGAAGGTCATATTTATCCCGAAGCTCCGCGATCCTCCTCATCAATGGAGAATGGTGGTGACTATCCAGCGCCTCCTGGTCGCGCCACGCATCAATCAGAAGCACGGTCTCTGCGTCATCCGCGGGGAAGAAGTACTCATATCTTTCATTTCCATCCTCGGCCCTGATGAGGGACGCGACACCGCTTTCCTCCATCTCCTTTGCGAACTTCCGCGCGTTCCCGTTCTGCCCTGTGTAATACAGGTTCATCACGATGGACATCAGATGATATCCTCCGTGACGGTGCCATTGAGAAGGCGGCCGCCTGTGATATCAAGATCGTGATACTTCTTCTTCAGATCCTCCACGGCGTATGGCAGCCCGCTTCCGCCAGAGGTGGCGAAGATGACGATCCTGAGGCCTTTCAGGTCATTGCTCTCGATGAATGTGTTGACTGCCCTCGGCGCGACTCCCCACCAGATGGGGAATCCGATGTAGATCATGTCGTATCCCGATAGATCAACCTTCGCTTCCTTGAGAGCCGGGCGTGAACTCTCGTCCTTCATCTCCATTGAGCTCCTGCTCCTCTTATCGTTCCAGTCCAGGTCCTTTGCCGTGTATGGGACGGCAGGGGCTATCTCAAAGAGGTCCGCCTCTGTGATCAGCGAGAGCGCTATCGCGGCTCTCCTTGTCGTTCCGCTTGCCGAGAAATATGCTATGAGCTTCCTCATCCTCGCTCCTCCTTTCCGTTTATGGCCGAGCGAAGGAGATCGGAGACGCATCTCCTTGCAAGGCCTGTGATGGAGATATCCATGGCCATTATACCGGCCTTGGCCATCGCAGCCATCTGCTTTGCCGTGGGATAGGCGTATGGATAGATGCCGTACATGAACGGGAAGAACTCGAATATGAAGAAATCCCTGTCCTCATCAGTGAGCATGGGGAAGAACTTCCTGAGGCTTTCAGATACCAGATCCCTAGATCTCCCATACTCCTTCTTGAAGCTGACAAGCCTTTCTTCCCTGCTGTTCTCCTCGATCTCATAGAGGTTCATGCACTGGATCCTGAGCATCGTCTCCCTGTCCCTGAGACTCGCCGCGAGTTCAGTCGCAAAGCCTTCGATGTCCAGAGCGTCATTCTCCTTCAGCATTTTCTCCAGCGAATCACCCCATTCCCTGTATTCATCCTCGAGGATATAGAGGAATATCTCCTCCTTTGTCTGGAAATAGTTGTAGATCGATGGGCGGGAAAGGCTTGTCTCCCTGCTTATGTCCTTCAGCGTTATCTCCTGGAACGCCATCGTCCTGTACAGCTTCCTGCACGCGTCAGCTATCTCCCCGGGACGCGTCTCGACGATATCCTTCGCTACCTTTGCCACTGGTCGCTCCTTTCTGGCCGGCGTCAATAAGGCTAGGCCTTATCTGACACACTGTCAATATATTTCCATCATTTATGTATTGATGAAGACTCTCCTCCAGCATAGCACGGAGGCGGCAGCAAAGCGAGGAGGGCAGGCTTGAGGTAATAAAAAGCTGCCGGGATCGCTCCACGGCAGCTCTCTGATGGCCCGGATCGTCAGATGTTTATCTTCCTGTTCCTTGCCGTTACCGGCCACTTGGCCGTTATCTTTCCGCCTTCGGCCACGAGGATATCAGAATAGAGGGCGGATGTCGGGCAGATGTGCGTCGGGATGACGTAGAGCATCGTGCCGATCTGAGGACGCTTGTCTTCCTTTCCCTCCTTCATCCTGAACACCCAGTGCTCCTCGCTCTGGAAGGCTATCTCCGCGTCATCAAGGCCCACGATGGCTCCCCTTGCTCCCGCGGGATCGGAGGCAATGCCCTTGTAGCCGAGATCGATCGTGAACATGCCGTCTGCAGGATGGCTTATGACACGCGTCATGAGGATGCCTGCCGGCGTCAGGTTGATGTCAGGCAGGTTCCTCTTATAGCCTCCGTCATACACGAAGCATGTGCCAGGGGAGAGGTAGTAGTTTGTAAGCTGGGCATGGCATGGGAATGATGGCGTTCCTCCCATGATCATGACACGGCAGCTTATGCCGTCCTTCTCGAGTGATGCCTTGGTCGCGTCGACCTGGTCATCTGTCTCCTTGACATCCTTGAGCCTCTGCTGGAAATCACTGTTGTTGTGGTTCCCGTCATAGCAGTGCATGCCGCAGAAATCGATGCCAGGAAGCGCAGCCGCCTGCCTTGCAAGCTCCTCCGCCTTGTCCAGCTCGACACCGGTGCGGTTCATGCCCATGTTCACATCCAGGAGGAAGCGGACCTTGGAGCCATTCTTCACAGCCACGTCGGAAAGGGCCTTTATAGCGCCATAGTCATCGCCGATAGCGTAGAACGCGCACTTCGGATACATCTTCTCCAGCTCGAGGAACCTTGCGATATTAGGTCCGACGATCGGATAGGCGAGCACCGCGTCCGTCGCTCCGGCCATCGCGACCATCTCGCACTCAGGGATCGTGGCGCACTTGAACTTATGGATCCCCATTCCAAGGAGGAGGCGTACCATATCGATGGACTTGTGGGTCTTCACGTGCGGCCACAGCCTCTCTGCAGAGCCCGCGATCCTGATCACTTCCTCGGTGTTCTTCCTGACGATATCCAGATAGTATACGAGAGCGGGGGTGATCACGCTCTCCTCATCCGTGATTCCGTAGATATTCCTTTCCATCTTATTCCTCTTCCGCCTCAAAGACGAACTCGATCTCCACAGGGATGTTGTTCGGAAGCTGAGCCACTCCGATAGCAGAGCGCGCGCCGACTCCCGCATCATCGCCGAATACGGTCTTCAGAAAGTCGGAGCAACCGTTGGCTACGAGGTGCTGCAGCGCGAAATCAGGAGCGCTGTGCACGAATGCAAGTGTCTTCACAAGGCATTTGACCTTCCTGAGATCCCCGAGATAGTCCTGGAGCACGCCGAGTGCGTTGATAGCGCAGAGCTTCGCGGCATCCTGTCCTTCCTCAAGCGTGCACTCCCTTCCGACAGCTCCCTGGTACACAGGCTTGCCGCTTACCGTGCAGCCCTGTCCTGATACATAGAGCATGTTGCCGACTCTCATGACTGGCTTGTAGATGCCGCCCTTCGGATTGTCGCCAGGTACCTCGACGCCTGCCTTCTTGAGATTCTCATAGATTTCCTGCATATTGTTTCCTCCTTAGCCTTTGACAGCACCGGCTGTCATTCCAGATACGATATTCTTCTGCAGCAACAGTGTCACTACTATTGCTGGTATGATAACCACTATTGTCGCGGCGAGCATGCGTCCCCACCTGATGTCCGCGCCTGATACGAAGTACTGGAGCGTGACAGGAAGAGTCCTTGTCCTCGGTCCGCTGAGGATCAGCGCGAACTGGAAGTTGTTCCATGATCCAAGGAACGAGAGGATCGTGCTTGTCGCCATTCCTGACTTGCACATCGGCAGGATTATCGAGCCGAAGCAGCGCTGCCTTGTGCATCCATCTATCGTCGCGGCCTCGTCAAGCTCGCGCGGGATGCCCGCTATGAAGCCTTCCATCAGCCATACGATAAGAGGCACCGAGAGCACCATGTGGCTGAGGATCAGCGCTCCGTACGTGTCTACCATGCCGAGCTCCGAGAAGATGAAGTAGAACGGCAGCAGGAATGACATAGGAGGCAGCAGCCTCGCGACCAGTATGCCCAGAAGCGAGTTCTTCATCCCGTTTCGGTTGATCGCGTAGGCAGCGGGAAGTCCCAGCACCAGCGCGAAGAGCGTTGAGAAGATGCCGACAACGGCGCTGTTCACGATATACGTGCCATAGTTCTGCGTCTTGAATATATACTCGTAATGCGCGAACACAGGCTTGAACCCGATTAGCTTCGGAGGCATCACGTATACATCCGCCATGTTCTTGAATGACGAGATGAAGACGAAATACAGAGGGAAGATGATAACGAGGCAGATCGCCGCTACCGCGATATAGAATATGATCTTCCCGATGGTCTTCTTTGCCTTATATGCTTCCATCCTACACCTCCACGACTTTGTTCTTGAGCTTCATCGTTGCGAAGCTTATGGCCAGCACGATTATGAACACGACGGTCAGTATCGAAGATGAGAGCCCGAACTTGTAGTATGAGAACGCTTCCTCATACGCGTATATATTAAGTGTCCTTGACGCATTCGCGGGTCCGCCTTTCGTCATCGCGTAGATGAGGTCGAAGGACTTGAACACATCAACGAAACGCAGCAGTCCGATTGAGAATATCGTAGGCAGCAGCATCGGGAGCTTCACGCGGAAGAAGGTCTGTATAGGCGTGGCGCCATCAACGACGGCGGCTTCCATGCAGTCTTCCGGGAGCGCGGCGAGGCCGGCCATGCAGACGATCACCACCATCGGCGTCATCTGCCAGAACTCGACGAACGCGAGCGATGGTATTACAGAGCCACGGGCTGAGGTGAAGCCTGAGCGCGGAAGGCCTATGGTCGTGAAGAGCCAGTTCATGAATCCGCTTGTAGGCTCATAGAAGAGCATCCACATCATGCCTACGGCCACAGGAGCCATCATATAGGGAAGGAGGATGATCGTCTTCACGACACCCTTTCCTCTGAAATCCTTGTTTATGAGGACAGCCAGGAGCACACCCGCTACCAGCTCCATCGCGATCGCAAGGAACGTATAATAGAAAGTTATACCGAATGAGTGCCAGAAATCCGGGCTTTTCAGGATTTCGATATAATTTGCCAGACCGTTGAAGCTAGGTGCCCTTCCCGTAAGCAGGTTCCAGTCAGTGAGGCTGAAGGCCAGCGTCATGACTATAGGTACTACTATCATCAGTACCATGAAGATCAAGGCAGGAGCAACGAACACCCATTTATAATGATCGCTAATCCAGTCATTCATCAGCTTTCTCCTTTGTTTGGATAGAGTTCCCGGGGAAGTCTCCTTCCTCGGGAACGAGGTATTGTTCTTTACCAGTTGTAGTTCTCGCCGTACTCGTCGTAGGCCTTGAGAAGCTCATCGACCTCCGCCGCGGCTTCCTCCATCATGCCCTTGAGCTCCGGGCCCTGGCCCTTTGTCTCGATGGAGTACACGACGGCTCCGCCCATGATATCCCTGGCTTCGGTTACGGCTGTCATCCTTGGCAGGCCGAACTCGTTGTTTGTCGTGATAGCGTATGTATCGGCATAAGCCTGGACCATGTCAGGTGTCATCGCGCTCTCGACTCTCTCGTCTGTCCATACGGAGTTCCTGAAGCTTGGCATTCCAAGCGGGGTGATGTATGCGGCGACGTCAGATCCTGCCACGAACTTCATGAATTCCCATGCAGCTTCCTTGTTCTTCGAGCCAGGATACATAGCCACTGCCCATGATACCTGCATGTAGGAATGAGCGCCTTCCGGTCCTGCCGGGATAGCCGCCACGCCAACCTTGTCCGCGTATGCTGACTCAGCTGGATCGACGAGCGTTGCGTAGAGGGCGTTCGCGTCGATGACCATTCCGACAGTTCCTGAGTTGAAGAGCTGCGTCATCTGCGAGTAGCCAGCGGTGAGGATTCCTGGAGGAGCGTAGTTGCCAAGGAGCTCGCCATAGAACTTCGTTGCCTCATAGGAGCCTTCAGATGCGAAATTGCTCTTTCCGTCCTTGATGAAGCTGCCGCCGAACGCGAAGAGGAACGGTGAGTACTGTGATGTAAGGGCGTTCCTTTCGCCTCTGCACGCGATAGCGTAGAAGTTGTTGGCTGGATCATTGATCTTCTTGCAGACCTCGATGAGCTCATCGTAGTCCTTAGGCGGCTCGAGGCCATACTTCTCGAAGACATCTGTCCTGTAGTACATGAGCTGTACAGATGAATAGAGCGGGAGGCATCCTATGCTGTCCGTGCCTGGGATAGTGATCTGCTTCGGCGGTGCGCTGCTGAAATCATCCCAGTTGAGCTCTGGATCATCAAGGTACTCATCAAGCGGTTCGATCCATCCGTTCTGGCTGAATGCTGCCATGTCCTGGAGAGGGCTGAAGAGATATACATCGACAGTTGAGTTCCCTGTCATGAACTCTGTCATCTCTTTCTGCCTGAGCTCTGCCTCGCCATAAAGCTCGAGATCGACCTTGATTCCTGATTCTTCCTCGAATTCGTCAAGGTATTCAAGGATTCCATCGGAAATCTGGGCTGTCATGCTGAGGACACGGATCCTTGGCCCTGCGGATTCCTTTGAACCTCCGGCGAAGACCAGCGATGCCGCCATAAGCACGACCAGAAGAACTGATAAAAGTTTCTTCATACGGTTTTCTCCTTTTTTTTTCACATCAATATTCTTGAGATGATCTTCCTATATAGCTCATAGGCCTTCCCGAGGTCGCTCACGCGTACCTTCTCGTCAGGCATATGCGCGTCCTTTATGCTTCCCGGGCCGAGCACTGCCGCCTCGTAGCCTGCGGAGAGCATTATCCCTTGCTCGCATCCTGCGGGGAATACCTCTGCCTTTTCCTGCCCGGCTTCCTCCATGATCGCGGAGAGGAAGCTGTTGCCTGAGGGAAGAAGGCCTGAGCCAAACGTGAAATAAAGCTCGGTGTCGCAGGTGCAGCCCCTGAGATCAGTCCTCTCATCAAGCCATGCCTCGACTTCCTTCTTCACATCCTCCGCCTTCTCGCCAGGTACCGTGCGCCTGTCGATGAATACACGCGCGTGGGCTGCTATGCTGTTCTGCTTCTCGCCGCCTTCTATCATCGTGACCGCGCATGAAGGGCTTCCCCATTCCGTGACCCTTGACCTGAGCTCCTTATGGTAGCCGCTGAGGCTATCAACGATCGCCGCGGCTCCGGATATAGCATTGACGCCAAGCTCTGGCTTGCTTGAATGGGCGCTTACCCCATGCACATTGATCCAGTACCTCTCGACGCCATAATGGCTGTTGCATACATTGAGATCCGTAGGCTCCCCGATGAGCGCGTAGTTGCGCTTTGCAGAGAGCCTGTCCTTCTCCCCGTATTCAGATATATAGCTTCTCAGGCCGAGGTTGCTTGTCTCCTCGTCCGTGACGAAGAAGAGCTTCAGCCTGCCTTTCAGCCTGGATTCTTCCTTTGCAGTGTCGATGAAGGCCTGAAGCATGCACGCGAGCCCCGCCTTCATGTCGCAGGCTCCGCGTCCGTATAGGTACTCGCCGTCGATCCGGCCCTCGAAAGGATCGTGCTTCCATTCGCCTTCTGCCGGCACCACATCCAGGTGTCCGTTGAGGATGAGACGGCACTCGTCCCCCTCTCCGATCTCGCAGAAGATATTCGCCCTGTTGTTCCCAAGGTCCTGTATCGTGGGCTCAAGGCCATTGCTTCGGAGGATCTCCGCGATGTATGCGGCAAGGTCCTTCTCGTTCCCAGGAGGCGAAACCGTATTGATCCGTATCATCTCAGACAAAAGCCTGGCAAGATCCTGGGATTTATCAGCAGCCATCTTCTCCTCCTGCGGAATTTCAAAAATTATTGTATATATTGGTTAACACCGGTTTGGCGTATTGTCAAATATTTTTGCAGAAAAGATTGAAATAATGCCAATCTACTCCTTTAGAGATTTCCTTTTATAGACGAAAATTCGCATTCTGTATGATAAATCATAGGCTTTCTGGATAAAAAATCTTTTTAAGTTGCTTTTTGGCCTATCCATCGTAAAATATACAAAAATATTTGATTTTATGAAGAAAGTTGTATTGTTTGGAGATTCTAATACGTACGGACGCATCCCCGGTACCGAGGAGCGGAGGTTCCCTTATCCTGTGCGGTGGACAACGCTGCTGCAGGAGGCGCTTGGAGATGGCTGGAAAGTCTGTGACGAGGGGTTCCCTGGCAGATCGATCCTCCCACAGGAGTCTGACCCGATAGAGCTCAATGGCTATGACTCGGTCCTCGCGTCGATCGAACGCTCCCTGCCGTTCGATATCTTCCTGATTATGCTTGGCACGAATGACTTCAAGACAAGGTATAAAGCTTCCCCGGAAGAGGTCCTTGAGGGGATGAAGCGGCTTGTGAAGCGCGTGAAGGAAACCCTGGATGAAAGAAGGCAGGAAGCTGTGATCGCGATTGCCGCTCCTCCTGTCTTCCTGCCGATCGTCCCGGACAAGGCAGAGCTTTTCGAGAACGGCGAGGAGAAGATGAGGGCCTTCAACGCGATGCTGCAGGCCTACGCTGAGGAGGAGGGCATTCCGTTCCTGGATACCTCATCCATAACCGTGGACCCAAGGGATGGCATCCATCTGTCAGAGGAGACTCAGCCCGTGCTGGCCCGTCTTGTCCATGGCTTCATCGGAACCATATGCAAAGGAGGGAAAACCAATTGAGCTACGTGATGGATAACTTCGATATGTTCAGCAGGATAATAAAGGGAATCGCCGCCCAGTTCGGGGAGAACTGCGAGGTGGTTCTGCATGACCTGACGAGGGACTATGAGCATACTATCGTCGCGATCGAGAATGGCCATGTCACGGGGCGCAAGGTCGGGGACTCGGGAACGAATATGGGGCTGGAGATCCTTCGCGGCACTTCCTCCGGCTCTGACCAGTACAACTATGTGAACCGCACCCTCGATAACAAGATAATCAAATCCTCGTCTATATACCTGAACGATGAGGATGGGAACATAACGGGAAGCATCTGCATAAACTTCGATATCACAGGGCTTTTAGCCGGGCAAAGGGAGATGAACGCATTCATAAGCGTCAATCCGGAGAACGCGATGAGCGAGCATTTCTCAGGGAACATCGATGATCTGATGGATTACCTTATCGAGCAGTCCCTTGACCTGATCGGCAAGCCGATAAGCGAGATGACGAAGAAGGACAAGATGAAGGCCATCGAGTTCCTGGAGAAGAAAGGGATTTTCCTCATCATGAAGTCAATGGACAAGGTCGCTGACAGGTTCCAGATATCCAAATTCTCCATATACAACTATCTGGACGAGATCAGGGGTTCGGATTCATCGGATACGGAGAAGAGCAAGAAAGCTTCTAAGAAAAAGAAATAGAGGCCATATGCCATGTGTTTATCATTGGCATATGGAGGCTATTGATTACAATCTTCTTGTTTTCTCTATTTCGACAACATTTTTGACAGGCTTTATGCTCTTATCTTTAAGCTTTGATATAACGATGAGATACAGAACATCTACTATGACCGACAGACTGATACGTTCTGGATATGTATCGGTTATCTCGCTGGGAGCCGTCATGCCAGAAACATAGATGCCAAGATCCGCATATTGGTTTATCGGGGAATTGTCATCTCGCGTTACTATTATGATTGTACATCCCTTTTCCTTAAGTACCTTCGCTATATCGATGGAATCGCGGTTGATGCCGGTATAACAGAATAAGATGGCAACATCCCCTGGCTTGCTTTGGGATGCCAGTATCAGCTGCGTATGGAAATCTGTATTGAATAGGCAGGGGATTCCTGTACTTATGAATCTATGGAAGAAGTCAAAAGCCGTTATTGCAGAACCTCCAACGCCAAATGCATAAAGCATAGAGGCTTTTGTGATGAGATCGCCTGCTTTGGATATAGCTTCTGCACTAATCCTGTTTCTGGCTATATCCAAGCATCTCTTGGTCCTATCGAATGCCAGTGAAATAGGATCTGATCCACTTTCGATGGCTTTCATATCGACCGGAACATTTTCCTTTGCAAGGCTTATACGGAAATCATGGTAGCTATCAAATCCTATTTTTCTGACAAAGCGGACCATGGTCGCATTGCTGATTCCGATCTGATTGCTTATATCGCTTATTGATAAATCGATAACCTCAGAAGGGTGCTCGAGTATGTAATCGGCTATTTTCCTTTCTTTTGCGCTTAATGAATCATTATATCTTTTGATATTGTAGAAGACACTTACATCCATAAGAACATGATAGGAACAAACGTCCTGCGATGCAAATAAAATAATTTTCTTTTCATGAAAAGATTTTTCTTTACAAAATGCTAGAATGTGCTATGTTTGGAATAAGTGGAGGTAAGAATGAAGAGAATAATCACATTCGTAATGGTGGCTTTCCTAGTTTCATCCTTTGTTTTCGCTGGCGGACAGAAGGAAGAATCTTCCTCGGATGGTCGCATGGTGCTTGCCATGACAAGTTCATATACCAAGGAAGAGTCAGCAACTGATAATACCAGAAAAATGCCACGGGAGGCTATACTGGAATATGCAGAGCTGAATGCTGATACTCTCGATCTTCAGGTAACAGAGTTCCAGCATAATGATTATGAGACTGTAATCCAGGCAAGGGCTGCAGCAGATGATCTTGCGGATGTCTTCATAATGAAGGGTTCTTGGGTGAAGAACTTCTATGACAGTGGGCTCATTGCTGATCTGACGGAGTATGTTGAGGCTTGTCCTTGGCTTGATGAGTATAGGGATGGGCTTTTCTTCCCAGCAACTGTTGATGGAAAGATAATGGCTACACCTATGCAGTTCTCAACGACTTCTGTGGTCTTTTATAATAAGGAGCTTTGGGCTGCAGCCGGTTATGATGAATTCCCTTCAACATGGGAGGAGGTCTTTGCTGCGATTCCGAAGTTTGAAGAGATGGGGGTATATCCTATTGCTTTTGGCAACCGGGATAAATGGCAGTTCAATTCCTCTTGGATTTCAACACTTGGTCCTAGGTTCTGTGGAGAGGATTGGGTTAATTCTGTGATTGCTGGAAGCGACGAGGTGGCCTTCACGGATCCGGAATTCATAAAGCTGCTTGAATTCGTGGTACAGTTAGGGCAGAGCGGATTGTTCAATCCAGACTATTCAGTAGTGGATAACCAGAATGCTTCCTCATTATTCCTTCAGGGGAAAGCGGCAACTACGATTGATGGCTATTGGAATGTTGAGTATATGGCTGGTATCGCAACGCCCGATATCTTAGAGAATGTTGGATTCGCATATATGCCTACGGTGGAAGGTGGAATCGGTGATCCTACCTCCGCCTCTTCTGGTTGTGGCTGGTTCTGTGGAGTAAATTCAAAGCTCACTGGGGAGCGCCTTGCAAAGGCTGCCGATCTTGCCCTCTACATCTCTGGGCCGGCTCTGTCTCAGAGAATGACAGATGTAGGTCTCGTAAGCACTTGCAATACTCCTCCAAGTGAAGGTGTGGAATTTGATACATTGCACGAGAACTATCTTGCTTTTGTAGATAATGCAACAAGTACAGTTCCTATTTGGGATGCCAATATGAATGCTTCTCTTATTGCTGTAATGAATGATCAGTTTGTAGAGCTTCTTGCAGGAAGGACAACACCGGAGGCAGCTGCTGAGGTAATCCAGGCTGAATACGAGGCAACGAGATAATTACTGCATTGTTTATTTGACTGCCATTAGCCTCATTGGCTTTTGGCAGCCGACTTGTTCTGGATAGGAGATGGTATGAAGGCATTACGCAGAAGTACATATTTTGCATATCTTTCGATTCCTGTGTTTCTTTATTGTTTTATAATCCTTGTTCCTGTTGCTGGTGCTCTATACTATAGCTTGTTCAACTGGGCGGGTGGACCTAAGAAGACATTCATAGGGGTTGAGAACTTTATCACACTTGCATCTGATAAGGTTTTTTGGCAGTCATTCCTGCACAATATAGAGATAACAGTTATATGCATCATAGGGCAGATAGGTCTAGCTTTAATATTGGCGCTTGTATTGAATTCCAGGGGGATAAAGCTGCGTCAGATGCATTTGTCGGTAGCATACTTTCCCGCTATTCTTTCTGCTGTTGTCGTTGGTTTCATATGGCAGATGCTCTATGATTATAATAATGGACTGATAAATGATGTCCTCGCCTTTGTTGGTCTGGATGAATATATACAGCCTTGGCTTGCCAACGCTGATATGGCTCTTATCCTATCCTCAATCCCTCTGATCTGGAAGAATATCGGATACTATATGATCATAATCCTTGCAGGGCTGGCAGCAATCGACAGTTCCGTTATAGAGGTTGCAGAAATTGATGGGGCAAATGCCTTGCAGAGGCTGATGCATATTGTGATGCCGATGATCAGGAATACACTTATTGTCTGCCTGACATTATGTATATCCGGAAATATGAAGATCTTCGATCATATTTATGTCATGACAGGAGGCGGGCCTGGGAATGCAACGAATGTGATGGCCCTTTATGCATATCAGAACTCATTCATACGCTATAGGATGGGATATGGAAGTGCGGTATCGGTAGGTATCCTTATACTTAGCATTCTCATAACCGTTCTGGTCAGACGTGCTACACAGGGGAGGCCTGAGAATGAATAAGGAAAAGGATCTTCAGGCTATTGATCTTAAAAGGGCAGCTCGATGGGGTTTTGCTGGCAGAGTTGTCATGAATATATATGCGATCATTGCATCGATTGGTTGTCTTTATCCGATGATATGGCTTGTATATTCCTCGCTTAAGACACAATTTGAATTCGATGTTGATAGCTTTTCTCTTCCAACAGCTCCCACATTGGATAATTATGTGCATGTATTAAGTACTACACCTATGTTCAGATACATGCTTAATTCAATCATTGTTTCTGTCGTATCGGTATCTGGCATCATACTCTTCAGCTTCATAGTCGGATATTTCGTTGCTAGGATGAAGTTCAGAGGGCGTAGGCTGATTTTCAACTTATTCCTTCTAGGAATGCTTGTTCCTGTGCATTCGCTTATGGTACCGATGTATGTCATATTCTCGGATATAGGGCTGACGGATAGCCTTATTGCGCTAATCCTTCCATATATCTGTTTTGAGCTACCTCAGGGAATCTATCTTGCAGAAAGCTATGTGCATAGCATTCCAAGAGAAATGGAAGAGGCTGCTTCGATTGATGGTGCGAGCTTCTCATATACGTTGTTCCGTATAATCCTTCCAATTGCTAAACCAATATTAGTGACTATAGGGATCATATCCTTTTTCTATTGTTGGAATGAATTCAGCTTTGCATTGATTCTCATAAGCCGAGAGACGTTGCGAACGGTTCCGTTGGGGCTTACATTATTCAGCGGTTCCTTTACCACGAATTATCCTGTGATGATGGCAGCTATGGTGATAGCGACATTCCCATCATTGCTTATATACATATTCTTCAGCAGGAAGATCATGGATGGCATGGTCGCTGGAGCAGTAAAGGGGTGAGACATGAAGTATCAGACATTGAATGGGGAGTGGAATGCTTGGAATAAAAGCAATCCTGCTGGAGCACATAATGGAAATGTTCCAGGGTCAGTTTATTCAATCCTTTTAGCCGATGGCACCATGAATGATCCATATTGGCGTGATAATGAGTTGGAAACAATGGACCTAATGAAGCAGGACTGGGTCTTTGAGCGTTCATTTAGCCTGGATAGCGATATTTATTCATGTCCTGCTATTGAATTGAGCTGCAAAGGGCTTGATACAATCTGTGACGTATATATCAATGGAGTATACGTCGGCCATGCCGAGAATATGCATAGGCATTGGACTTTTGATATAAAGCAGGTCTTGAAGAACGGAGAGAATACAATCAGGATTGAATTCAAGTCGCCTGTTAATTACATCAAAGAGATGGATGCCAAAGAACATTGGGGCGGTAGCATTTATGCAATGCAGGGGTTCCCGTATATAAGGAAGGCTCATTGCATGTTTGGCTGGGATTGGGGGCCTCGGCTTCCTGATATTGGCATCTGGAAGGATATTGATATCATCGGGATTGATTCTGCGAGGATCACCGATTGGAAAGTCAGGCAAATCCATCACCATGATAATGTGCAGATTTCCGTATCCGTAGAGAAGGAAGGTGATGCGGATGTCGTGATATCTTTGCTTTCCCCTGATGGTACACCTATCAAGGCTAGATCATTGGGTGAATTCATCGTAGAGAATCCGGAGCTTTGGTGGCCGAATGGGCTTGGAGACCAGCCCCTTTATACATTAAGGATTGAGCTTTTCCATGATGGTATTGTCGTTGATTCAATCACGAAGCGTATAGGATTGAGAACGATATCTCTTACCCGTAAGCCTGATGAATGGGGTGAAAGTTTTTCCCATTGTGTCAATGGAGTTGATTTCTTTGCGATGGGGGCAGACTACATCCCAGAGGATAATATATTGTCTCGTATTACGCCTGAGCGTACAAGGAAGCTCCTGACTGATTGCAAAGCTGCGAATTTCAATGCAATAAGAATTTGGGGCGGAGGATATTATCCATCTGACGAATTCTTTGATGCCTGTGATGAATTCGGCCTTGTGGTTTGGCATGATCTGATGTTCGCCTGTGCGAATTATCCGATTGATGCACCGAGATTCGAGGAGAACATATCAAAGGAGATTATAGAAAATGTCCGTCGCATAAGGCATCATGCTTCTCTTGGCCTTTGGTGCGGAAATAATGAGATGGAGATGTATACCCCGGTAGAAAGGTACAATGGTAATTGCAAGACAAAGGCTTCCTATATCCGTATGTACCAGCACATCATACCGCATATACTTGAGAAGGAGGATCCAATCACTCCATACTGGCCATCCTCTCCATCCTCTGGAGGAAACTTCGATAATCCAACGGATCCGAATAGGGGTGACTCGCATTGCTGGGATGTATGGCATGGCCGTCTTCCGTTCTCTGAATATAGGAATGATTTCTTCCGGTATGTCTCAGAATTCGGATTCCAGTCATTTCCGTGTAAGGCTTCTGTGAAGGAATTCTCATTACCAGAGGATTGGAACATATTCTCACGCGTAATGGAAACCCATCAGCGTAATGAAGGCGCTAATGGACTTATCATGACCTATATCGCTAAGAATTATCTTTATCCTGCTGATTTTGATGTGCTTCTCTACGCTTCACAGCTGTTGCAGGCAGAGGCTATGAAATATGGTGTAGAGCACTGGAGAAGATACAGAGGTCGCTGCATGGGTGCCATTTACTGGCAGCTTAATGATATATGGCCAGTAGCTTCATGGGCCTCGATAGATTATTATGGCAGGTGGAAAGCCTTGCATTATTTTGCCAAGAGATTCTTCGAGCCAATCCATCTAAGCTGTGAGGAATATGGGGAATGCCAGGATAAGACATCAATAATACAGGAGCCGCATGGGCCTGTGCCTGTAAGGGCAAGGCTTAATGTGACGAATGAGACTCAGGATGCTGTTGAAGCTGTTGTGAAGTGGCAGCTCAGAAATCCTGATGGATCTGAACTACAGTCAGGAGAGATTCCTGTTGATATCCCGGCAATGCAGGCAACATGGATAGGAGAGCTTGATTTCTCAGGTTCTGATTTCCGTAATGTACATCTGAGTTATCAGCTGTATATAGGTGAAGAACTGAAATCTTTCGATTCTGTACTTTTCACTGAGCCGAAATATTATAGATGGCAGAATCCAGAATTGGATGTTGAGCGAGAGGGGAATGAACTGGTCATAAGGTCATCTGCGTATGCGAAGGCAGTTGAGATTTACTCTGATACAGGGCGTTTCCTCCTTAGCGATAATTACTTTGATATGGAACCTGGAGTTAGACGTGTAAAGATTCAAGAGGAATCTGGAACCATTGATTTCTGTGTCCGTAGTGTTTGGGATATCAGATAAGTAGAAATCTTGCATGGGGATAGCTTTTGACGAAGGCTATCCCTATTTTGAATGCATGAGATGACTATCATTACAGGGAGGTTGATGCAATGGAATATAGAAGAGCTGGAAAATCAGGGCTCTTCCTTCCTGAATTATCGTTTGGACTTTGGCAGAATTTCGGGAAGGACTCTGATTATAGGCAATGCCGTAATATCCTTAAGACTGCATTTGACAATGGGATTACTTATTTTGATCTTGCGGATAATTATGGTCCACCTGCTTGGAGTGCTGAAGAACGGTTTGGGCAGATTATGCGGGATTTATTCGTTAATCATCGAGATGAGATAATCGTAGCGACAAAAGCAGGATACGATTGCTGGAATGGGCCATATGGGAATTGGGGATCAAAGAAGCATCTTATTGCATCTATCGATAGAAGCCTAGGATTGCTTGGGTTGGAATATGTGGATATTTTCTATCATCATCGGCCAGATCCTGTGACTCCGATGGAAGAAACCGCTGAAGCTCTGGAATCAATAGTAAGAAGTGGTAAGGCTTTGTATATAGCTATCTCGAACTATAGCAGGGAAGAGGCCGTGAAGATGGCAAAGCTTATGGAGAAGCGAGGCCTTCATATTCTAGTCAATCAGGTTCGCTACAATATCATTGATCGTCATATTGAGGATGATGATCTTTTAGAAGGCTTGGATGAACTTGGTATAGGCTGTGTTGTTTTCTCTCCTTTGAATCAGGGAATTCTTACCAGGAAATATCTTTCAGGAGATATCCCTCCTGACGCAAGAGGGACAAGAAGCGATAGGATAAGAAAAGAGCTGACTCCCAAACTTGTTGAAAACCTTAGAGTATTGGATAGGATGGCAATTGAAAGGGGACAAACAATATCAGAGCTGGCAATTGCTTGGCTGCTTTTCAATAAGAGGGTGACATCTGTGCTTATTGGAGCCCGAACCGAAGGGCAGCTGATGGAGAATATCATGGCATTGGGGAAATCCCGGGAGTTTGAGGAGCCGGAAATTGCTGTCATAAACAAGTATTTTCCCGGAAATCTTGAAGGAGGATTACATGAGAAGACAACTTAAAAGCGAATCTGTACGTAGACTTGCTCCGGAAATGGACCCACTCCGTCTTGGTATGGGCTGGTCAGCTGCGGATTTGGATAAGCCTAAGATACTTATAGAGAGTACATTCGGTGATAGCCATCCTGGATCAAGCGGTCTTTTCTCTCTTGTTGACAGGGCCATGGATAGTGTGAAGAAGTCTGGAGGCCGGCCTGCCCGTTACTTTGTTACTGATATATGCGATGGTCAGGCGCAAGGCCATGATGGCATAAACTATTCGCTTGCGAGCCGTGATATGATTGCTGGAATCGTAGAGATACATAATAATGCGACTCCATTCGATGCAGGTATATTCATAGCAAGCTGTGATAAGGGACTTCCGGGACTTCTTATGGGAATCGGCAGGACAAATCTCCCTTCGGTTGTTGTGCCAGGGGGAGTAATGAGTGCTGGTCCTGATTTGCTTACTTTAGAAATGATAGGCAAATATAATGCACAATATGCAAGAGGAGAGATAAACGAAAGCCAGTTTTCATATTACAAGCATAATGCTTGTCCCTCATGCGGTGCATGTTCTTTTATGGGCACAGCTTGCACGATGCAAGTGATGAGCGAGGCGTTAGGGTTGGCGTTGCCAGGAACGGCTTTGTTGCCTGCTGTTGGCAATGAGCTGCTTGCTACAGCCGAGAAAGCTGGAGAGGCTGCCATGAAGCTTGCTCTTTCAGGGAAGCCTGCAAGGGAGATAGTTACTTTAGAGAGTTTTGAAAATGCGATTATGGTTCATGCGGCCATCTCCGGGTCCACTAATGCTATCCTTCATCTTCCAGCTATAGCACACGAGTTCGGTGTGGAGATTGATGCAGAAACATTCGAACGGATACATAAGAACGCACACTACATATTGAATGTCAGACCTGCAGGGTATTGGCCAGCAGAATATGTATTCTATGCGGGAGGCGTACCTGCGGTAATGGAAGAAATACGCCATCTTCTCCATCTTGATGCCCTGACGGTTACGGGAAAAACCCTCGGAGATAATCTCGATGATATAAAAAAGAGTGATTATTATGCATTGTGTGATGAAATGAGAAGACACAAAGGAGTCTCGAAAGAAGATATCCTTAGATCTTTCGATAATCCTATCGGGAAGAACGGAACTATTGCCATCCTTAAAGGAAATCTTGCTCCTGATGGAGCCGTAATAAAGCATTCAGCTGTGCCGAAAGAAATGTTCCATGCTGTACTTAGAGCTAGGACTTTTGATTGCGATGAGGATGCTATCTCGGCTGTGTTATCCCATTCAATAAACCCTGGGGATGCTGTTATTGTCAGATATGAAGGCCCGAAAGGCTCAGGTATGCCAGAGCTTTTCTATACCACTGAGGCTATTTCATCTGACCCGGCGCTTGGCAGAAGTATCGCCCTTATCACGGATGGACGTTTCTCAGGGGCTTCTACGGGGCCCTCTATTGGGCATGTATCACCAGAGGCTGCTGAAGGAGGACCGATAGCTCTTATACAGGATGGTGATCTGATTGAACTTGATATATCCAATCGTAGGCTTGATATAATTGGTATAGCTGGAGAGCGTATGGATATCGAGGATATCGCTCGAATACTGGCTGATCGCCGAGAGTGCTGGAAACCTCATCCGTCAAAATATAAATCAGGTGTACTGAAGATATATTCTGAGCATGCGACCAACCCTATGAAGGGTGGATATATGCTCTGATTGCTGGCTATGAAGATACTTATCAAGAATGGAATATGCATAGATGGTAATGGCAATCCGCCTGTTAGGACGGATGTGCTTTTGTGTGGTGATACCATTGAGGCCATCGGGAATGGTATCAAGGCAGATGCTGAAGTAATTGATGCAGCAGGCATGTATATCACTCCTGGGTTCATTGATATCCATCGTCATGCAGATTCAAGGCCGATGGTGGATGGCCGCTTCGGAGAGATTGAGAACCTTCAGGGAATCACAACGGTGGTGTCAGGTAATTGCGGATTGGCTTCTGTTCCTATCAATCCTAATGGTAGCAATATGCAGGATATGGTTGATTTCCTTCAGCCATGTTTGGGAATCTTGGGCAGAAATGCGGTTTTCAATGATTATAAGGAGTATCGTGAGGCTATAAGCAGATCTGTTCTATCCGTTAATTTTGGTTTTCTTGTTGGTACTGGTGCAGTGAAGGCGGCTATCAAAGGATTCTCAAGATCCGCATTCTCAAAGGAAGAGATGAGGTTAGCCCAAGCTCTTATAAATAGTGGGTTTGATAATGGTGCTCTTGGTACATCATCTGGGATAATGTATCCTCCTGAATGTTATTCCTCTAGGGATGAATTCATCCAGCTGCTTGCTCCTGTATCCGATCGTGATGGGCTGTTGTGCTGCCATATCAGAGGAGAAGGGGATAGCTTGCTCTTATCAGTTGAAGAGGTCATTGATATAGCTTCCAAAGCAGGCTGCCGATTGAATATAAGCCATTTTAAGGCGACAGGCAGGCGTAATTGGAGTTCCCTTATCCATCAAGCTGCTGAATTGATAGGAAATGCAAGAGAGGGAGGATTGGATGTAAGCTGCGATTTTTATCCGTATGACTGTGGTAGCTCCACTATCCAATCCATTATTCCTCCATCCTGCATGAAATCAAGCATTATTGAAACAGCAGCATATCTTTCCACGAAGACGGGCATAGAGCATCTTCGGTCTGTCATTGATAAGAAAGACAATGCTTGGGATAACATGGTGGAATCTATCGGGTGGGATAGGATTATCATCGGGTCTGTTGATAATGATGATCAGCGTTTACTTGAAGGCTTGGATTTCCATATCGCGGCAAAGTCATGTGGAATGGATGAGGTTATGCTGTTATGCAGGCTTTTCTCTGAAAATAATGGAAAGGTTGGCGTAATCGTCAGAAGCATGGATAGCCATGATGTCGACTTTGTTGCTTCTCTTCCTTATTCATCACTCATTTCTGATGCACTTTATGGTTCTGCGCGTTTCCCTCATCCAAGGCTGTATGGGGCATTCCCAAGATTCCTGCGTGAGTATGTCGTTGAAAAGAAGATACTGCCTATAGAGAGGGCAATATATAAGATGACAGGGTTGCCTGCATCGAAAATCAGGATAAGGGATCGAGGTCTTCTTATGCCTGGGAAGAAGGCAGATATCAATATATTCTCTTTGGACAAATTTGTTGACAAAGCAACTTACTCAAAACCTACTGAACTCGCAGAGGGGCTTTCTTATTCATTCATAAATGGAAAGATGACAGTCAAAGATGGTGTTTGGCTTGGCAAGGATGCAGGGACTTTCATCAATATTTGAAAAAGGCAATGTTTATCTTTTTCTGTTTATAGCCTTGTTGAGTATTAGAAGCGAGACAAGGCTGAATAGTATGCAGATGACTGCCATTGACATGCCTTTGCCTACGCTTCCCTGCTCAAACTGCCGATTTATGTATGTTGAGACGGTAAGTGTATTGGTTGGCGCGATGAGAGAAGGTGTAACAAGTTCTCTGAAAGCGATTATGAAAGTCATCATCCATCCAGACATTATCCCGCGGGCTATGAGCGGCAGCGTGATATGCATGAATGAATATAGAGGTCCTGCTCCGCAGATCCTGCCTGCCGCTGCAAGGCTTGGGCTTATCTGCGAATAAGCTGATGTGACGTACTGTATCGTGTATGGCAGGAAAAGGATTACGTAGCTCAGGACCATTATCCATATCGTTCCATATATCGGGATAATCTTATATATGCCGTTATAGAAGAGCATTATGCCCAGCACGAGGACAATGCTCGGAAGCATCTCAGGCAGGAGCGAGATGCCTTCAATGATATTCCCAACCTTTTTGCCCGCGGCCCTGATGGATGTTGCTATCACAGTACCGAGAATTGCGGCTATGGTTGCTGATGATACTGCCAGGAAGATCGAGACAAGCAAGGCGTTTATTCCCTGCTTATCCTCGGTGAATACAGCTATATAGTTGCCGATCGTGAAGTTCCCGGGCCTGAGTCCATAGCCCCTGAGCTTTATCAGAGAAGATGCCGTGACTGAGAATAGAGGTATCACCATGGAGAAGAAAACCACCGCAGCGATGAATATGATGATGGCAACGCGTGTGCCGATGGACAGCCTCCTGGTTCTCATCGCGCTTCCTTTCCCTGAGATCAGATTATAGGTCTTACGCGCTGTGATGTAATTCTGAAGCATCCATATCAGGAGGCAGATGCCTATGAGCACCGATGCCAGCGACGCGGATTTCCCAAGCTCTATAGGCGCTACCGTGGCGTATCTGTGGATATCCGTCGTGAAGACTGCAAAGCCGATCCTCCTGCCAAGCGTTGATGGTGTTCCATATTCAGAGATCGTCTTCACGAACACAAGAAGCGCGCCTATCGCGTAGTTTCCCGTAAGAAGCGGAAGAAAAAGCTTTCGCAGCCTTGTGGGGAATGAGACGCCGAACACGGCACCGGCTTCATCGAGAGAGGAGGGGACTGAGAGCATCGCGTTCTTCATCATCGTCATCATGAAAGGGAACACATGGAAGCTCATCACCATCACAAGCCCTCCTAGGGAGAAGAACCAATCCGTCAGGAATGACAGGGATGGAAAGAGCTGCTGCATCAGGCCGCGTTTCTGCATGAACAGTATCCAGCCCATAGAAGCGATGTAGGGAGGAGTCATGAATGGAATCATGAAGATGACATCGAAGAAACGGTAGCGGGCGAATTGAGTGCGTGAGAAGATATAAGCAAGCGGAAGCGCTATGGCTGATGAGATAATCACAACCAGGATGCCAAGAAGGATCGATGAGCCTATCATCGCCGCGTTCTCGCTCTCCTGGATCGTGCTTACGGCATTGCTGAGGCTGAAATGCCCATCCTGGAATAATGCTTCAGCGAATATGGAGAAAAGCGGACAGAGAATGAGAAGAGATAGGAATATGATCAATGCAGCAAAAGCTATTTTCTTTCCATTCATCTGCCCGCATCCTTTCATTATCTAGCGCAGAGATCGTTGATCCTTGCAGCAGAATCAGAGGAGACGGCCATCATGGCCTGCCAGTCGCAAGGGATCTGAGGTATCTCGCTAAGAGTGGATCTGTTGTCGAACTCTATATCCGTCCTTCCCGGGAGAAGGTACGCGTCCGCCACCATCTTCTGAGCATCATCTGAGAGCAGATAATCGACAAATGCCTTCGCGTTCTCCATGTCAGGAGCGGTCTTCATTATCATGGCAGGACGAGGATTTACCACCGTGCCGCTTGCCGGATAGTAGATCGAGAGAGGTTCGCCAGCTGCCATTGATGAGTAAGCGTTGTAGTCAACGCCCGCAATGAGCACTCCGACTTCACCTGTGGTCACGGCCTCAAGTGCCGCCTTGTTGGCTCCCGGAACGATCATCCCGTTCTCCGCCAGGGCCTCGAATGTATCCCAGCCATATGCGTTCACATATCCTGCGACGAAGTCCTTGCATGCTCCTGAAAGCTCCGGGTCAGGGATCGCTATGTCGTTTCTATACTGTGGATCGGCAAGATCCATCCAGTCAGCGTCCAAGGAAGGATAGATGAGCGTGTTGTAGATCACGCCAACAGCGGATGCGCTGTATCCGAAGAGCATTGAGTTCTCGTCGATCCAGCCTGGAACCATCTTGTCTGCCGCGGCGGGTGAATATGGCTCAAGCTGGCCGCTATTCTTCATTGACAGACCGTCAGACCATGAGGCTAGTATGACGACATCGGCAACAGGATTTGCCTTCTCTGTCTCCAGACGTGCAAGAATCTCTCCAGTAGTTCCCTGGAATGTCTTCACCACGATTCCTGTCTTTGCTTCGAAATCCGCGGCAAGCTTGTTCGCGAGCCCCGCAGGGGATGGCATGTAGACAGTTACGATTCCCTTCTCGCCGCCAGCGGCAAAGACTGACACACAGGCAAGAAGGAGAGCTAAGATGATCAGTGTTCTCTTCATTTTCCTTTTCTCACTTTCCAATCACTATGATTGAGTTCTTATCTATATAGACAGGTACGGATGTGCCTGGCTCCATTCGTCTGTCAGATTGGGCTATCCACCTCTCGGATCCATGATGCATGAGCACCCTGTATGAAGATCCGAGGAATTCAGATTCATAGACCGTTGCCTTGTATTCCAGGTCAGAGCTGCTTTGTCTTGTAAAGCTTGCATTCTCAGGCCGGAACATCGAGGCGCTGTCTATCCAGTTTGAGGAGCCTATGAAACGAGCAGAGAAGGAAGTAGCCGGCTTTCTGTATATGTTCTCAGGTGTGTCATACTGCTCGATCTCGCCATGGTTGAGCACCGCGATTCTGTCTGACATCGACATTGCCTCGCTCTGGTCATGGGTGACGAATACCGATGTGATACCTCTCTCTGATACCAGTGCCTTCAGCTCTCCTCTCATCTCCTCCCTGAGCATCGCATCCAGCGCGGATAGCGGCTCATCGAAAAGTATGCATTCAGGCTCCATTATGATGGCTCTTGCGAACGATACCCTCTGCTGCTGACCTCCTGAGAGCTCTGAGGGATAGCGGTCAGCATAATCATCAAGCTGGACAGCATGCAGGGCTTCCTTAACCTTCTTGTCCAGGTTCTCTGTCATCCTGCATGCCTTAAGGGCAAAAGCGACATTATCGCGAACCCTCATGTGCGGCCAGAGCGCGAAATCCTGGAAGACAAAGCCCAGACCTCTCTTCTCTGGAGGGATATTCAGCTTCTTGTCAGCAGAGAAGACGCAGCGGCCCCCAAGGAATATCTCACCGATGTCTGGAGTCTCAAGGCCCGCTATCATCCTCAGCAGCGTTGTCTTCCCGCATCCTGATGGCCCGAGAAGCGTCGTGAAGCTGCCAGATGATATATCCATCGAAAGGCCTTCTATCACTTTCTTCCTTCCAAAGGATTTGGTGATGTTCCTGAGCTGTATGTCCATATACTCAGCTCATCTATATACGCATCATGTTGCAATGTGTCGAAGCTTGCGTTAATTTGCCGTGAAATCGGCAGCTATCCATTGAACAATGGCTTTTTTCGGCTCACCATCTCTATATGACAGCAGGCACATATCTTTCCGGGATCGATTACCCGGGACGGATCATACTTCTAGGATATGACAGGGCAGGGCAGCCGGTGGCTCTCTATGCGATAACAGGCAGGAGCGAGAATAGCCGGAACAGGGTGCTAAGAAGCCAGGATGGCATCATACGTACTGAGCCTTTCGATGAGTCCAAGGTTTCAGATCCATCACTCATCATATACAGCGCTGTACGGCGGATCGGCGAGAGTATCATAGTCACCAACGGCGACCATACCGATACCATATACGATGAGATTATATCAGGAGGGGACGTGGAAGGGGCTCTTATGAAGCGGACATATGAGCCCGATGGCCCTATCTACACCCCTCGGATAACCGGGATCATCGATGACGCAGGATACTGCCTCGGCATCATCCGCAAGGACGGTGAGAATGCAGAGCGTCTTCTCTATCGCTATGGCAAGGAGCCTGGGGTCGCTCATGTCATCCATACATATGAAGGGGACAGCGAGAGTGTTGAGCCCTTTGCCTCAATGCCTTTGCGCGTGGAGCTTGATGGGGATGTGCTTGAGGATGTCTGGTCCTCGCTCAGCAAAGGCTACAGGGTCGCTTCCTGCTGCATCGCTGGAAACGATGTGAGGATAATCAACGCGCTGGAGGATGGAAATGGAGAGGCTTGATCTTAAGTATGGGCTCAACCCTAATCAGAAGGAAGCATTCGTCTATCGCGAGGGAGGTCTTCCGATAATGGTCCTCAATGGCAATCCTGGGTATATAAACCTCCTGGATGCCCTCAATGGATGGCAGCTGGTGCGGGAACTCAAGGCTGTCACAGGGCTTCCTGCCGCTGCTTCGTTCAAGCATGTCTCCCCAGCAGGCGCCGCGGTCTCGGTTCCGCTTTCGGAAGAGGAGAGGATGATGTATTTCGCTCCCTCCGATCCTTCCCCTCTCGCCGTTGCCTACATCAGGGCAAGGGGAGCTGACAGGATGAGCTCGTTCGGGGATTTCATAGCCCTTTCCGATATCTGCGATGAGTCAACGGCCTCTGTCATAGCCAAGGAGGTGTCGGATGGTATCATCGCTCCTGGGTATGAGGCTGCGGCCCTGGAAAAGCTTCGGAGGAAGAAGAAGGGAGGATACGCGATAATCCAGATCGATCCATCGTTTTCTCCGGAGATGGAGGAGAGAAGGACGGTCTTCGGCATCTCCTTTTCCCAGGCGCGCAATGGCTACCTTCCCTCTGACGCAGATCTTTCACGCATAGTCACGAAGGAGAAGAACCTTCCCCAGTCCGCTCTCCTCGATCTCAAGGTGGCCCTTGTCGCCCTGAAATACACCCAGTCGAACTCCGTGTGCTACGCCGAGCATGGACAGACGGTAGGAGTCGGGGCCGGGCAGCAGTCGAGGATACACTGCACGCGTCTGGCAGGCAGCAAGGCGGACCTCTGGCATCTTCGCCAAAGCAGCCGTGTCCTCTCCCTTCCTTTCGCTTCCGGCCTTTCCCGTAACGATAGGGATAACGTGATAGAGCAGTACCTCTCGGATGACCCTGAGATTGATGTTATCGCAGGCTGGCGGGATTATTTTGCGGAGAAGCCCGAGCCATTTGCGAAGGAGGAGAGGAAGGCGTTCCTTGCGGGAATAAGCGGGGTATCGCTCGCGTCCGATGCCTTCTTCCCGTTCCCTGACAACATCGAGCGCGCGAGGCGCTCGGGTGTCAGCTATATCGCGGAGCCAGGGGGAAGCGCGAGGGACGATCTTGTCATCGAAGCCGCGGACAGGAACGGCATGGTGATGTGCTTCACCTCCCAACGCCTTTTCCATCACTAGCATTATCTGTGCTATCCTTGTAGCTATGCAGGATCGTGTGGTTATAATCGGAGCGGGAATCGCCGGCGTAAGGGCCGCGGAGATGCTTTCCCCCTCCTTTGATGTTACGTTGATAAACAATGAGCCGTATCTTCCATATTACAGGATGAGGATAGAGGAGGTCGTCAGCGGCAGCAGCCCGGAATCCCTCTTCATGCATCCCGCGAAATGGTATGAGGATAAGGGCATAAGGATGGTAAGCGGCGCTGTCTTGCGCATAGATGACGAGGCGCGGGCCGTGTATCTTTCCGATGGGGCATCGCTTCCTTTCGATAGCCTTGTCATCGCGACAGGAAGCAAGGCCAATGTCTTCCCGCTTGAAGGAAGCCGGAAAGAATATTTCTCGCTGAGGACAATCGAGGACGCGGTCAGGATAAGGGAAGTCTTGGCTTCCTCCTCTTCTGCCACCATCATCGGAGGCGGGCTTCTGGGCCTTGAGCTCGCTGCATCCATCGCATCCCACAGCGGCGTCAGCGTGAGCGTGGTCGAGACAGCTCCTTATATACTGCCTCGCCAGCTTGATGGGGAATCGGCAGCCCTCCTTGAGAGCCTTCTGAAGGATAAAGGTGTCTCCGTGATAACAGGCGCGAAGGCCAAAGGCGCTGATGAGAGCTCTCTTTTCCTTGAGGATGGCAGGAGCATACCCTCATCGGTGATCATATTCTCTGCAGGTGTCCACACGGATCTATCTATCGCGGATGGGACCCGTATCAAGACAGGCCGCGGGATAATCGTCGATAGCTTCCTCCGCACGTCTGTTCCAGGAATCTATGCCATAGGTGATGCTGCAGAGCTTGATGGAAGGCTTTTCGGACTCGCCATGCATGCCCGCGAGATGGGCTCGGCTGTCGCTTCTCTCATAATGGGTGGCAGCGCTCCTTATATCCCGTCATCCCCATCCTCGATGCTCAAGGTCGGAGGCCTTGACGTGGCCTCGTTTGGCGAGATGAAGGGTGATCCGATCGTCAGGGAAGGAGAGAGAAGCCGCCGTACGTTATTCGTGGAGGATGGCATATTGAAAGGCGCTGTCTTCGTAGGTGAGAAAGCGCCTGCTTCCGTCAAGGCCATGATTGGAAAGCCATATGGAGGAGAGGATGGTATCTGAGCTTATAAAGGGGCGAAGGCTTAGGCCGCTTCGATTCACCTCCCTTTCATCTGTCCCTGAGAAGATGAGGATGCTTGCGATAGAGGAGGGTGAGATGCTTCTTGAAGAGCCCATGGATGAGCTCCCCCTCTCCCTTTACAGGGCTTTCTCCCGCACCGGTTCCAGGGCCGTGTATGAGACCCCGTACTTCCGGAAGCGCAGGAGGCTCTCGCATCTTGTCATCGCTGAGCTATTAGAGGGCAATGGGCGCTTCATGGACAGGATAGAGGATGAGATATGGTCCCTCATCTCCGAGCCGTCCTGGGCGATTCCCGCCCACAATGTGTATATCAGGGACACGCAGCAGCTTCCTGTCCCGGACCTCTCGCGTCCTGTCCTCGATCTCTTCGCGATGGAGAGCGCTGAGATCATGGCGCTTTCCTATTCGCTTCTCGGCGATAGGCTCGATCAGTCCCTCAAGGCCTCGATGCTCTATGAGGTGAGGCGGAGGATAATAGATCCTTATCTTTCGTCATGGTTCTGGTGGATGGGGAAGGAAGGGAAGGAGAAGCTGAACAACTGGACCGTGTGGTGCTCGCAGAACGTGCTCCTTACCGTCCTTGCCATGCCCTTCGCTGATGATATCCGCACGAGGGTTGCGGAGAAGGCCGCGGCATCCATTGATGACTGGTATATGCAGTACAGCGATGACGGCTGCTGCGATGAGGGCGCGCAGTACTGGCACGCGGCTCCTCTGTGCTTCTTCGGCTGCATAAAGATACTTAGCGAGGCGACAGGCGGCGCTTTGTCTTCCCTCTCGTCTGACATGAAGCTCCGTGCCATGGCCTCGTATATCACGAATGTCCATGTCGTGGATGACAGATACCTCAATTTCGCGGATTGCTCGCCTTGCGCGGGCTGGCTTGGGGCCCGGGAGTATCTTTTCGGATCCTTTATAGGCTGCAGCGAGCTTGTGGATCTCGCTGTCTCTGATTTCAGGGAGCAGTACAGCAAGGCCGTGGCCGAGGGCCGCGCCGTCCGTCTTTATGACAACGACTACAACCTATGGTACAACTATCTGGAGTATTCGCTTGCAGACGAGATGCTGGAGTGCAGGCTGTCGTCTTCAAAGCCGCTTCCCTCCTTCACGCGATACGACAGCGTGGGCCTCTATATCTACAGGAGGGATGGCGTGGTGCTCGCGGTGAAGGGCGGCGGGAATGATGACAGCCATAACCATAACGATACAGGAAGCCTCATACTCTATGACGGCAGCCACCCGATCCTCGCGGACATAGGTGTGGAGACATATACCAAGACAACATTCAGCAAGGATCGCTACACGCTTTTCCCGATGCAGAGCCTTTATCACAATGTCGTCAACTTCGCTGGTGTTGGCCAGGAAGCGGGAGCTCAGTTCAGGGCTAAGGATGTGGAGGCTGATGAGCGTGGGGTATCGATGGAGCTTGGGGGAGCGTATCCGGAAGGAACTGTCTCATCGTATCAAAGGAGAGTTTCCTTCTGTGGAAGGAGCATAACCGTGGCAGACGTTGTCAAAGGCGCCTCTAGACCTGTCCTATCGCTCATAACGCTTGACAGGCCTGAGGCTGCGTGTGACGCTATCTCTGCCGATGGCTGGAGAATAGAGTTCAAAGGCTGCAGCGGCATCGCGGTCGAGGAAATCGCGATAAAAGGCGCGAGACTCCGCATCGCATGGCCGGAGAAGCTGTACAGGACACTCGTCTCATTCTCTGATAATCTTGAATGGAGGATAATTCTATGAGGAGGATATATGGATAATCTTGAGAAGAGGGCATTGGCATATCATGAGGCGGATGGGGTTCCCGGAAAGATCTCCGTTGTGCCGACAAAGCCCTGCAGGACCGCTGATGATCTTGCGCTTGCGTATACGCCAGGGGTCGCCAAGCCTGTGCTGAAGATCGAGGAAGATCCAGAGAACGCATATAAGTACACTGCCAAGGGAAACCTTGTCGCCGTCATCTCCAATGGAACGGCCATCCTTGGCCTTGGGGACAGGGGAGCCCTTGCCTCGAAGCCTGTCATGGAAGGGAAGGGAGTGCTCTTCAAGAGATTCGCGGATATCGATGTCTTCGATATCGAGATAGACGAGAAGGATCCTGAGAAGGTGATAGACATAGTTGCGGCCATCGCCCCGACTTTCGGCGGGATAAACCTTGAGGACATAAAGGGGCCTGAGTGCTTCAGGATAGAGAAGGCGCTTATCGAGCGCTGTCCGATTCCCGTGTTCCATGATGACCAGCATGGGACCGCGATCATCGCGACAGCCGGGCTCATGAATGCCGCTGAGATAACAGGACGCAATCTCAAGGAGACGAAGGTCGTCGTGAACGGAGCGGGAGCTGCCGGGATATCATGCGCGAGGATGTTCCTTATGGCCGGCGTGAGGAAGGAGAACCTCATCATGCTTGATAGCCACGGCGTCATATACGAGGGAAGGGAAGGCCTTACGCCCGAGAAGGCTGAGTTCGCTGTCGCTACGGATAAGAGGACGCTTGCCGAGGCCGTGGCTGGTGCTGATGTCTTCATGGGCCTTTCCGTGAAGGGCGTCCTTACCGGTGATATGCTCAGGACGATGGCGGATGATCCTATCGTGTTCGCGATGGCGAATCCCGATCCTGAGATCACGTATGGGGACGCGATGGCGGCGCGAAGCGATGTCATAATGGCTACCGGGCGCTCTGATTACCCCAACCAGATAAACAACGTCCTCGGCTTCCCGTTCATATTCCGCGGCGCTCTTGATGTGAGGGCATCGCGCATAACGGAGAACATGAAGATGGCCGCAGCAAAGGCTCTCTCGGCTCTTGCCAAGGAGAGCGTGCCGGTGGAGGTGAAGAGGGCATATGGCGGCAGGGATTTCTCCTTCGGCCGTGAGTATATCGTTCCAAAGCCATTCGATCCGCGTGTCATCGAATACGAGGCGGTTGCTGTAGCCAAGGCCGCTGTCTCCGATGGCGTCGCGCGCTTCCCGATCTCTGACTGGGACGCCTATAGGGAATCCCTCAGGAAGAGGATGGAACATTATTGGAAGTGAGATGATGCGGCTCCGGAAGGGGCCGTTTCCAATGCAAAAGGCTGTTCCGATCTATAGAACAGCCCTCCAATGCTCCGGATTTATGATTTTCCCAGAGCCGACGTTTGTTTTAAGTCGTCTCCACGACTGCTATGATGTTCAGGGGACATCCTAGCTCGGCCCCTATAGCGGAGTACCATCCGCTATCGCCATCCTTCCTGATGGCCCTTCGGTACTTCAGGGTGTACCATTTTCTTTTCTCTGCAGGTTTTATCCCTGCCTCTTTCTGATTTCACCCTATCATTGAAATAGCGAGCCGTCAAGGAAATTCTTCATCTTTATAGGCTTCGCCTTCCTCATGCTCTCGTTCATAGCGAGCGTTGTCATCAGCGTCTTCACCCCGTCCCTGTAATCTGACTTTATCAGGGACCTGTCGCCTGTCTCCACGGCCTTGAAGAACGCGGAGAGCTCATCCTCATAAAGCGCGTTCGGATTCTCAGGCCCCGCCGTTGCCGTTCCCTTGCTGTTGCGTATCGAGAGCTTGCCGTTCCACATGTACTCAGCAGATCCGTCCGCGAAGCCTATCGTGAAGCCTATGCGGCTTCCTCTCTCCTTCTCGCAGGAGACAGAGAGAGTGGCGATCCTTCCTTCAGGGAATGTGATGATCGTCTCCGATGAGCTCTCGAAATCCACGGCTTTCAGGGCTTTCCTGCCGCGTGAATAGACATCGATCGGGTCTCCGAAGAGATAGCGGAGGATATCCACGATATGCGTTGCCTGCTCGACGGCCTGGCCTCCGGATTCAGCCTTCTTCCTCCACCATGGGGTATATGGCATGCCATCGATCCAGTAGCCCTGTATCGAGAGCGGCTCGCTTTCGCTTATCGCGGCCTTGGCCCTCTCGATTGCCGGGCTGTAGCGCGAGTGGTAGCCTACGGAGGTGATGATGCCGCTCTTCTCGACCTTCTCAAGCACGCTGAGAGCTGTCGCCGCGTCGTTTGACACAGGCTTCTCGACGAAGAAGGGGACTGAGTGCTCCGCTGCCAGCGTCTCGGGATCCCCATGCGCCGAAGGCGGGACAGTGATTATAAGGAGATCAGGTCGCTCATGGCTGAAGAGCTCCTCTGCCGTGCGGTAGATGGAGGCATCAGGGACAAGCCTGTTGGACTTCTTCCTCGTGACTATCGCGGAGACCTTTCCAAGCCCCAGCTTCTGTATTGTCCTTATGTGCCTGCTCCCGAAGGAGCCAAGGCCGATGACTGCAGCATTCAGACTCATGATGCTATTGTATCACATCAGGCGAGCATATCCCTAAGCTGCGCCTTCGCCCCATCAAGCGTCTTCACGTACTGCTCCTGCAGCCTCTCGAGGTTCTTGGATGCGAGCTCTATGAATTCCTTGTCGTTCTCGGCCTTCAGCTTTATGGGCTGTCCATACTGCTCGCTGAGCTTCGCCTCCTTCTCCTCGAGCATCGGCTGGTACTGGGCCTTCATCTTCTCCACAAGGTCCTTCCTGTGCAGCGGGTACTGCTTCAGGAATCCCACAAGCTGGTCCAATAGCTGCTTCACCTGCTCGTCATCCCGCGTGGCGATCGCCGCGAGCGCCTCTATCTTCTCGTATCTGTCATCCAGGACCTCTTCCTGAGGCAGCGAGAGCGACTGCAGTATCGTTATCGAGAGGGCTTCCCGGAGATCCGTCGCGCTGAATGCGGCAAGCTCCTTCGTTATCTCCTCCAGGCTCTTTCCCTCATCGTCAGAGAGATAGCCGCCTGCTATCTTCCTTATCCTTGCCAGCTCCGCGTCATGCTGGTACTTCTCCTTGTCGAGCTGGATATCCGCGGTCTTCTCCAGCGCGATCTCCCATGCGCTTCTTATCTTTCCCATGCTGCAAAGTATAACTATATGCGGTGGAATCGGCTACGGCTGTGGACGCTCTTCCTTCTTTTGGATAGTCTATCGGGGATGACCAGCAGCATAGTATATATCTTTGATATCTTCGGAACGATGATATTCGCCATAACAGGGGCTGTTAAGGGCGTCAGGCACAGGCTGGACGCGCTTGGTGTCATCGTCTTCGCGATCACCGTCGGATGCGGCGGGGGCATGCTCCGTGACACCCTCCTCGGCATCTTCCCGATAGCTGTCTTCAGCAATGAGCTGTATGTGATAGTCTGCATAATCGCTGGAATGGCCGTGTTCCTTCTCAGCCCTAAGACGATAGGACGCTGGGGCATCATCCAGTACTTCGACGCGTTCGGGCTTGGAGTCTTCACGGCTATCGGATGCGTGAAGGCATATGCGCTGGGGCTGGGGACCGTCGCTGTCATAACAAGCGGGGTGTTCGGCGCTGTGGGTGGAGGCGTGCTGCGTGATGTGTTCTCAAAGGAGATCCCGGCGGTCTTCACCTCTGACTTCTATGCTTCCGCCTCGATCTCGGGAGCCGTGCTGTTCGTGATCCTTGCCCATCTTGGCGTCAATCCTGATATGAACCTGTATCTCACGGCGGCGTTCACGACGATACTGCGCATCTGCGGCTACCGCTTCCGCTGGCGCCTGCCTGTCGCGAGGATGGTAGGAGAGGAGAAGAGGAAATGACCGAACGCCTTTACTACAAGGACAGGTATGCCACCAGCATAAGCGCGGCCGTGACAGCCTCAGGCGATGGCTGGTTCAGGCTTGACCGCACCATATTCTATCCGGAGGCCGGCGGGCAGCCCGGGGATAGGGGGACATTCGGCCCGTACTCCATCGTTGATACCCAGAAGGCTGAGGACGGGGATGTGCTGCATCTGGTTGGGAAGGGCTCTGCCGTTCCCTCTGTTGGTGAGACCCATACCCTTTCCCTTGATTGGGAGCATCGTTATTTCTTCATGAAGGAGCATAGCGCGCAGCACCTTGTATCAGCGCTCCTCTTCTCCTGCTTCTCGATCGGCACCGTCGCCGTCCATCAGGGCGATATGTTCTTCACTGTCGAGACAGATAAGGCTGAGATAGATGAGGAGACGCTCCTTTCGGTGGAGGACAAGGCCAATGAGGCTATAAGGAAAGGTGCGGCTGTCTGGCAGGATGAGACTGACCATGAGAGCGCGGAAAGCCTTCATATGCGGCGCTCGATAAAGGTCCAGGGGCGCGTCATGCTCGTGCATATAGACGGCATCGATGTCGTGGCCTGCGGAGGGGTCCATGTCGCATCGCTGTCTGAGATAGGCGAGATCGCATATGTCTCGTCGGAGAAGATCAGGGGACATGTACGGACATATTGGAAGTGCGCGGAACGTGCCGTCGGGTACAGGCGTGAGAATGCCGCCATCGTGCGCTTCCTCTCCTCGCTCTTCTCCGCTGAGCCTGGGAATATAGAGAAGGAAGCGGCAAGATGCATCGCGGAGGTGAAGTCTCTCCGACATGATCTAGGCGCTATGTCGGAAAAGCTGGCGTTTTCCCTGTTCGCCGCAGCGGTGGCGGAGACGAAAGGCGGGGAACCTGTTATATTTATCTCTGATGCTGCGGCAGCCGCATTCGATAGCGTCGTCAGGCCGGACGATGATAGGACGGTCCTGATTGCCGATAGGGAAGGCAGGTTCCTGTTCCAGGGACCGGAGAAAAGCTTCGAGGCGCTTAAGGCCGCGCTGCCTGGTCTGAGGGGAGGAGGCAGGAACGGACGCTACAGAGGATCGTTCCAGATGGACGCTGAGTCCTTCATATCAGGCGCAAGGAATATATTGGATGGGAATGGAAGCACTGAAAGAGCCTGAATGCGATGCGGATTGCAATCAGGACAGCCACCAGGATAAGGATGTCAGGATAAACTGGAAGAAGTTCGTCCTCGTGGGCCTTATACCTATAATCATCATCTTCGCCGTATTCTTCGCGGTGGTGAAGTTCATCGGACGTGATAACTATGATGATGTCGTGATGCTCATAGACCAGAACTTCGGCCTTCTGGGCATCTTCCTCTATGTCTATATCGTGGATACCCTCATCATGCCGCTCTCTCCGGATTTCGTCTTCCCGATAGTCGCGGGCATGAACCCCTTTGTCGTGGTGCCTCTTATCGGAACGGCGTCCGCGCTCGGGGGCGTGACATCCTTCGGGATAGGGCTCCTGATCCATAAGATACCGATCGTTAAGAGGCTTACGGACAAGGCCTTTGTGCGCTGGGGCGCGTATATCAGGAAATACGGAACGCTCTTCGTGCTCCTTTCGGGGATACTGCCCCTGCCGTTCAGCACTATATGCTCAGTGGCAGGAGCCATGAAGCTCTCGGCGAAGAAGGTGCTTCCATGCTGCCTGGTGCGCTATCTCCGCACCGCGCTCTATTTCACCTTCTTCAGCCTTGGCCTGAGCGCCGTGGCATGAGCCACGACCATCTCCGTGCGCTTTGATGCATCCCCTGTATAGGCCGATGCATCAAGGAGGGCGTCTATCTCCTTAGCGGGGATGAAGACCGTTATCCTCTCATCGTTCATCAGCCTCTGCCTCAGGGGATTCTCCCTTCCTTCCTGCACGTCGCGCCACGCGGCGAGGCTTTCCTCCCTTATCACCTCATGCATCTCCTGCCTGTCGGCACCGCGGCGCCCAAGCTCCATCAGGAGCCTTTCGGTTGAGGCGAAGATGCCATAGCTTTCCATCAGGCGGCGCGTCGCGCTTGGATGCACGTTCATGCCCTTCACGATCCTCGTTGCCGTGACGAGCATCTCATCCATCGCTATGAATGCCTCCGGGATGAATATCCTCCTGTTCGCGCTGTCATCGAGCGTGCGCTCAAGGATCATCAGGGATGAGTTGTTCCAGGCGCTCTGATAAGCCCCTTCGACTATGCGCGCGAGGGAGTCGATCTTCTCGTTGTTTATCGGGTTGCGCTTGAACGGCATCGCGGACGATCCGACCTGCATCTTCCCGAATGGCTCTGATATCTCCCCGATAGGAGGGGACTGCAGTATGCGCAGGTCCAGCGAGAACTTGTGGAGCGTCGCGGCAAGCGATGAAAGCGATGCGATTATCCTCAGGTCCTGCTTCCTTGAGTAGACCTGCGTCGCCGCATCATAGGCCTTTATGCCAAGCTCATCCATCACCATCTGCTCGAGCTCCATCGCGCTTATGCCGGTGCCGCTGAGAAGGACCGAGTAGCTGGCGCTTGTCCCGACAGCCCCCTTCATTCCCTTGCCCCTGATGGAATCCCTTACCCTCAGAAGCTCCTCGGCATCCTCCGCAAGGTCCTGCAGCGTCTGCGAGAGCCTGTAGCCGATCGTGGTTATCTCCGCGGGCTGGATATGGGTGAAGGCCATCGTCGCCATGTCCTTTCCCTCCTCAGCGCGCTTCGCGAGCTCTTCGATGAGGACTCCGGTCTTCTCTATTATGATGTCCAGCGCCTCGCGGAAGCGGAGCGCGTCCGCGTTGTCCAGGGCGTCCATGCTGGTAGCTCCCAGATGTATGATCCCTCCGGCCTTCGGGCATTGCTCGGCGTATGTCTTGATCTCAGCCATCAGGTCGTGATGGATCACATTCTCGATCTCGGTGGCCCTGTCTATGTCGACATCGTCCTTATGGGCCTCCAGCTCCCTGACCTGCTCATCGGTGACGAGCCCCGCCTTTGACTCCGCGCGCGCTAGAGCTATCCAGACGCGCCTGAGAAGCTTTCTCTTGTGGACTTCAGAGAAGACATGCTTCATCTCCTCCGAGCCATATCTCCATGTCAGTGGGCTTATGAATGTATCGTGAGAGTATTCCATGGCCTTGATTATATCCTAACGCCTCGATCTCCGCCATGGCTGGAAAAAGGGCAGGGAACCGCTGCCCCTGCCCTTAGGTACCTGTAGGTATCCTTCTTAGATTATGTGGATGCGTCCGAATGGCTCGGCATACTCCTCGCCGACGACACCTCCAAGCTTGTCGGTGATGAACGCCATCACAGCCTCATCAAGCGGGATGCCCGTGTCGAACTTGTCGGTTGAGGAAGCGAACGCATAGTATGTATCGCCGCCCGCTGCCATGAAGTCGTTGGTTATGACCGCGTATACGGCATCCTCATCGAATGGGTTGCCGTTGATGCTGTTGATCGTGACCCTGTTTATCGAAGCAGGCCCATAGTATGTCGACGCAGGATATGTCTCGGCATTGCTGTCGTACGGCTTCGATGTATCGACAGTGAACTCGATGCCTGCAACCTGCGGGAATCCTCCGATCGCGGTCGGAGTGCAGTATGTCGATGCCTCAAGCGCCTCGAGAAGCTCCGCGCCTGTCACGTATACGACCGTTATCGTGTTGCCGAACGGGAGGACCGTGTTCACGTCCTTCTTGGTTATGCTGCCGGCCGCGATGGATGCCCTGATGCCTCCGCCGTTCACGACAGCTACCGCATTGGCCGTGTCTACCTTGAGGCTTCCCTCATCCTTGAGGACCGTCCATGTGATCGCATCCGCGATCAGGGAGCCGAGGTTCGTCTCCTCTGTCCTGTTGCCTGGATCCCTCTCGCCGTTGAGGTCTACCAGGGACTCTGCGAATACGATGTTGTACTCGCCATTCACCCTGTCCATGATCTCCTGGGCGTAGCCGGAGACAGATGGGTCGTTCGGGATGTCATAGACAGTCGTGCCGTCCTCATCATGGCTTACAGGCTGGAGGAAGTTATCCTCGATTGCCTTTGTCTCGTTATCGATGACGATTACGCCGATATTGGCGAATGCCGTTCCCGTTGACTGGATAGGCTCGCCGTTCTCGCCTTCGGTCATGACCGTATGGGAGTGGCCATCGATGATGAAGTCAAAGCCGGTCGTGTTGGCGTAGAGATCGACGGACCTGTTCGGCTCGGACTCAGCGTCGACTCCAAGGTGCGAGAGCGCGATGACGAGATCCACGCCCTCTGCCTTCAGCGCGTCGATGTTCTCCTGCGCGATCGCATAGAGCTCATCGCCGGATGCGAACCTGAGTCCCTTGATAAGCGCGGGGTTCGCCTTTGTCTGGGCCTCTGGTGTCTCGAATCCGACGAATCCGATGCTCACGCCGCCCTCGGTCGTGATGACAGCTGATGCCGGGTAGATCGTGCTGCCGTCCTCAGCGAAGACATCGGCGCAGACCACTAGGAACTCAGCCTTATCCAGATTCTCCCTGAGCTGGGCGTAGCCGTAGTCGAACTCATGGTTGCCGAGCGTCGCGATATCATAGCCGACCGCATTCATCATCGTGATCGCATCCAGGCCCTTTGATGTGCTTACGTACGTCGTTCCCTGGCTGAAGTCGCCGGCGTCGACGAGTATCACCTCCGCACCCTCTGCCTCGTATCTGTTCCTCAGCTCAGCGATGTTCGCGTACTGCGCAATCGCGCCATGTACATCGTTTGAGTGGAGTATCACTGTCTTTCCCTCATAGGGCAGGCCAGTGGCGAAGATGGCGGAAAGAGCAAACACCGCCAGCACTGCTATTGCAGCGAGCTTCCTTATGTTCTTCATATCAGACCTCCTAGTCCTTCCCATATGTTCTTTGCGATTCGCCTGCGGGTCAAGCACCATTGTCGGCTTTCAATGCCGCGCTCATGTTTTCCTTGACAGCCATGAATGCCTGAAGTATAGTGCAGATGTTAGTGCAATCGATTGCAGAAGCATTGGAAACCGATTGCGAAGGAGAAAGACATGGATGCTGTATATAAGATGGGAGACCTTAGGGTAATCGATCTCTCGAAGATCCTTGATCCAGCTACTGAGACAAGGAGATGCAAGCTTTTCCGCTTCAACACGGGCGGAGCTATCCCTGATTTCCATACCAACATGGACCTGATGAGCCATCTCGGTACACATGCCGAGTGCCCTTATCATCACGATGACAACTGGCCAAGCGTCGCGGAGGTCCCTCTCACGACATTCATGGGCCGCGCCATCTATGTGAACATCGAGGCTGAGCCTAATAGCCATATCACGGCAGAGATGCTCGATAAGTACTGCCTTCCGCTTATGAAGGACGATACGATCGTCGTCATCGACAGCCCTTACAAGCTCACTCCGTTCACGCCTAAGACGAACACGGAAGAGGATAAGAGGCTCTTCGTCAACGGCGAGACAGCGCAGTGGTTCCTTGACCACCACGCGAAGGCTGTCGGCTTCGGTGACGGTGTCTCCATCGAGAACTGCAACGAGGACGTCAAGCCTTTCCACGATATCCTCCTTGCCCACAACATCGTGTTCATCGAGGTCCTCAAGAACCTTGAGCTGCTCGAGAAGAAGGTATTCTTCATGTCCTACTCACCGCTTCCGATCATCGGCCTCGATTCCAGTCCTGTCAGGGCATATGCCATCGAGGGCATCAAGGAGTTCTCTGAGTAAGTGACGATATACGATATCGCTAAGAAGGCCGGGGTTGCCGGCAGCACCGTTTCGAGGGTGCTGAACGGGCAGCCTGGCATAAGCGAGGGGACAAGGAAGAGGATCCTGGCCATAGCCAGGGCGGAGGGCTTTGAGCTGAGTGAGAATGCCAGGGCGCTGAAGAAGCGAAGCAGCATGCTCATCGGCATCCTTGTCTCCGATATCCGTAACCAGCACTATACCGAAGGTGCTTACGTGATGGTCGAGGAGTTCCAGAAGAGGGGATACTGCTCGATCATCATGAACGCTGGCGTGAGCGATGAGAGCAAGAGGGAGGCTGTCCGGATGCTCTCATCACGCCGTGTCGACGGGGCTGTCTTCATCGGCTCGTCATTCTCATCCGAAGCGGTTGCGGAGGCTGTATCCACATATATGCCCAATACCCCTATCGTCATGGAGAACGGGGAGCTTCCGCTTGGCAACGCCTATACTGTCGCGGCTGCCGACAAGGCGGGCATGGAGAGCGCCGTGAGGTATCTTGCCTCGACGGGATGCCGCAGCCTGGCATACATAAACGCGAATGACACTCCCTCCAACAGGCTGAAGAAGGAAGGCGTCGTTAGCGCATCTTCCGCGCTTGGCCTTGAGTGCGTCTTCCGCGATACCGTGGATTCATTCGAAGGAGGAGAGGAGGCGACGCTCGCGCTTCTTGCCGAGAGCCATCCCGATGCCATCATCTATTCAATGGATATACTTGCAGCCGGCGGGGTGAGGGCCCTTCTTTCCAAGGGGATAGACATACCAGGCGAGGTCTCTGTCTTCGGTGTGGACAACTCCCTTTATTCGGTTATATCGACTCCATCTATCTCATCTGTCGACACCAGCCTCAGCGCCATGTCCGCAGAGTGCGTGCGCATGCTGGAAAGCGCTATGAAGGGCAAGGTGCCAGAGCGCCGCATAGAGCTTCCGTTCTCCCTTGTGATCAGGGAAAGCACAAGGAAATAAGAAGGACCGGATTCCTCCGGCCCTCCTGATAGGCTTCACGTTATCTTATGATCAGCTGGTTCCTTTCCGGACCTACCGATACATATGTGATATGCGTGTGCATAAGGCTCTCGAGCGCGAGGATGTATGTCTTTGCCTTCTCAGGCAGCTCATCCCAGGTCCTGCAGCCTGTCGTGTCGCACATCCAGCCATCATAGACCTCGTAGATAGGCTTCGCCCTGTCCTGGAGCCTTGTCTCCGGGAGGTTGCTGTAGTATTCGCCATCGATCATATAGCCTGTGCAGACCTTGATCTTCTCGAACGTGTCTAGCACATCGAGCTTCGTGAGGGCGATATCGGTGATGCCGTTCATGTAGCATGCATAGTCAGCAGCCACCGCGTCGAACCATCCGCAGCGCCTTGGGCGGCCTGTCGTGACGCCATACTCGTGCCCGATATCCCTGAGCTTCTCGCCATCGGCATCGAAGAGCTCTGTCATGTACGGGCCTCCGCCGACCGATGTGGAATAGGCCTTCGCGACTCCCACGACCTTCGTGATCGCGCGTGGAGGGATGCCGGCTCCGTTGCAGGCTCCCGCAGCGGTCGGATTGGAGGATGTGGAGTATGGGTAGATGCCCCAGTCGTTGTCCCTCATGATACCGAGCTGGCCTTCGAGGAGGATCTTCTTCCCTTCCTCGACAGCGTCGCGGATTATCGGGAGGGTATCGATGATATGATCGCCGAACTCATTCCTCCATTTCTCCGCGAGGGCGAGCATGTCCTCAAGCTTCACGGTCTCGAGGCCATAGTACTCAAGCTCCCTGTTCTTCTTGGGAACCACTGCCGAAAGCCTCTTCTCAAGCGTCTCAGGATCCATGATATCCGCGGCCCTGATGCCGATCCTCGCGGCCTTGTCGGAGTAGCAGGGGCCGATGCCTCTCTTCGTCGTCCCGATCTTGTCCTTCTCGCTTCTCTTGCCTTCCTCGGCTCCATCAAGCGCCATGTGGTATGGCATGATGATATGCGCCCTCTCATCGATGAACACGTTGTCGATATCAAGGCCGGCGCTCTTCTTGATGTTGTTCATCTCTTCCTTCATCCTGTCGAAGTTGACGACCGTGCCAGCTCCAACGATGTTCATGGTCTCAGGATTGAACACGCCGGACGGAAGTATATGGAGGCCGAACTTGCCGTATTCGTTTATTACCGTATGGCCCGCGTTGTCTCCGCCCTGGAAGCGGATGACGAGCTCCGCGTCGGAGGCAAGGTAATCGACGATGCGTCCCTTGCCTTCATCGCCCCACTGCACGCCTACTACTGCATTTACATTATATGATGCCATTGAAGATCTCCTTTCCCTGCTTTCTCATCTCTTCGATCATTTCCTTCTCGAGCCTTGTATGCTCCTCTATATCCTCAGCGTCCCAAGGGTATTTTATCCACATATCCTCGATCTCGAGGGCAGGGTAGTATCTCTTGATCTCAGGCGGGAACTCCACGTCCTTCTTCTTCAGCTTGTTGTGGAGCACGAGCACCGCGATCTCCTCCGGCTGGTAGGAAAGAAGCTCGCCGACGCAGTATGCGAGCGTGGCCCTTGTGTCATCGACCTCATCGATCAGCAGGACCTTCTTGCCCCTGAGCTGCTCCTGCACCTCATCGATCCACTGGATTTTCGTCGGATGCTCCCTGTGCTTATGGTCCATGCCGTAATAGGATATGCCGACTGCGTATATCGGGCGGTGGATGAATGTCTTTATTATCCTGGCCGGTATGAAGCCGCCGGACCCGATCGCAACGATAACGTCCGGATCGAATCCGGAATCCTCGATTCTCTTCGCAAGGCTCTTGATGAGCTTGTGCACCGTGTTATAGCTAACGTAGAATTTCTCGTCCATGATCTTAGTTCTCCGGGATCATCTCTGCGATGTAAGGCAGCGTCCTGTGCCTTTCCTTATAATCAAGCCCATAGCCCACGACCCATACATCAGGGATCTCAAAGCCTTTGAACTGGATGTCTATATCGACCTCGTGCCTGGCTGGCTTATCCAGGAAGACAGCGGTTGAGACTGATTTCGTGCTCCTCGCGCCGAATGTCCGGATAAGGTAGCTGAGGGTCGAGCCGCTGTCCAGGATATCCTCGACTATCAGGACATCATGCCCCGCGAGGTTCTCCCTTGTGTCCATCAGAAGCCTTACCTCTCCTCTCTTGTCTCCCTTCTTCCCATACGATGAGATAGCGATGAAGTCAACGATATGAGGAATCGTGAGGCGGCGCGAGAGGTCTGCCAGGAAAATAAACGAGCCCTTGAGGACTCCTACGAGTATCAGGGGCTCCTCTGAGTCCTTGTACTTCTCATTGATCTCGTCCGCGAGCTCCTGCACCCGCTTCGCGATTGTCTCCTCGTCTATGAGGATGCGCCTGAGATCCTTTGCAAGATGTGGGTTATCTGCCATGACATTCTCCTGCCCATCAGTCTATCGGAATGCTTTCCATTTGAAAAGGACATCCAACCAATCTTATAATCTTAGGCATAAGGAGGTAAGATCATGCAGAAGATCGATTTCAGGCAGCTTGAGCTCAATCCGTTCACGGTTATCGGCGAGGATTCATTCCTTCTCACGGCTGGCTCGTATGACACATGGAATACGATGACTGCAGGGTGGGGAGGCCTGGGGTATCTATGGAACCAGCCGGCAGCCTTCGTTTTCGTGAGGGAATCCCGGTACACATTAGGCTTTCTCGAAAGAAGCGGCATGTTCTCGCTTTCTTTCTTCCCTCCGCAGCTGAAGGGCGTCCTTGATTACTGCGGCACGCACACCGGGGCCGATACGGACAAGGCGAAGGGCGCTGGCATAACCCCCACAGGGCTGGATGGCACCGTCGCGTTCGAGGAGGCAAACCTCATAATGACATGCAGGAAGGCCGCGCATGTGGTTCTTGATGCAGGCACATTGATTGACGAGAGCATATCGAAGCTCTATCCTCATGGGGACTGGCATCATATGTATGCCGGATTCATAGAGGGGGTATATATCCCCTGACTCCAATAAGGCGGTAGCAGGCATGGATCATCGCAAGGCTCTTTCCCTTATGCTAACCTCACGCTATGCGGAAGAGGGCATCGAGGAGCTTGCCTCAAAGGACCTCGTATGGGGGACATACCATCTCTCGATAGGGCAGGAAGCGAGCCATATAGGCGTGTGCATGGCCCTCGAGGATGGGGACGTTGTCGTGCCTACACACCGCTGCCATGGCTATAACATAGGCCGTGGCTCCTCGCTTTTCCGCTTCTTCTCGGAGATCCTTGGCTCACGGCATGGCCTTTGCCGCGGGATCGGAGGCTCCATGCATATGACAGATATGGAGCATGGCAACCTCGGCTCCTCCGCCGTTGTTGGCTCCGGCATTGCCATCGCCGGCGGCGTGGCGCTTGCCATGAAGCGGCAGGGGAAGCCGAACATAGCCGTGGCTGTCTTCGGAGACGGCGCCGCGTCGCGCGGTACGCTGCACGAGATGATGAACATGGCATCGATCTGGGACCTTCCCCTCCTTTTCGTCCTCGAGAACAACCACTATGGCATGTCCGCCTCAGCCTCGCGCATGATATCCACAGATTCGATCTATAAGCGTGCCGCGGGGTACTCGATCGGATCCTCGAAGGTCGATGGCAACGATATCATGGCAGTGTATTCCGCGGTAAGGAACGCCAAGGAATATATAACAGGAAGCCATCGCCCGTATTTCATCGAGCTTGAGACATACAGGATGTGCGGGCATAGCAGGTCCGACCGCAATATATACAGGACAAGGGAAGAGGAGGAGGCCTGGAGGGAAAGGGATCCTATAGCGCGCTTCTCCGAGCGCCTTGTCAGGGAGGGCATCCTTTCCGCTGAGGACATAAGGAAGGCTGATGAGGAAGCCCATATGGCTGTCCGCTCTGCAATGGATGAAGCTTTGAGAAGCAAGGATGAGGTCCTGTCCGCAGAGGAGCTCTCGGCGCTCTCCTCCCAATCAATCTCCTCTGCAGCTGCCCGTGAAAGCGGCAAGACGCATCGCGGCACGTACAGGGAGGCTATAAGGGAGGCTATAAGCGAGATATTCTCCACAGACCCCTCCTCATTCCTCATGGGCGAGGATATAGGGGAGTACGGCGGATGCTTCGGCGTTACGGGCGACCTCTATAGAAGGTTTCCTGGACAGATATTGGAGACGCCAGTCTCCGAGGAGGCATTCACCGATATGGCCGTTGGGGCCGCCGCGATGGGGGAGCATCCGATAGCCGAGCTTATGTATGGCGATTTCTCCACCCTTGCCTCCGATGCCATGATAAACCACGCGTCGAAGCTTCGCTTCATGTCAGGCGGGCAGCTTTCATGCCCTATGATCCTCCGCGCCCCGATGGGAGGGGGAACAGGACATGGCGCGCAGCATACGCAGTCCCTGGAGAACATGTTCCGCGTCCCGGGCCTTATCGTGATGGCCCCGTCCGACGCGCGTTCTGCGAAGGCTCTCCTGAAAGGCGCGGCGCTCTCTTCCGATCCTGTTGTCTTCATAGAGCATAAGGCCCTTTATGGGGAAGAAGGGGAGATCGGAGACTCTGATGATATCATCCCGCCAGGAAGGGCGATCGTGCGCGGCAGCGGCAGCGATTTCCTGGTGATCTCGTACTCCCACGCCTTCCAGACAGCGTGGAAGGCCCTTTCCGAGTACCGTAATAGGATCACGTTCCTGGATCTCGCGACGATCCATCCCCTTGATGAGGATGCGATAGCGAGAGCTTATAGAAGGATAGGAAAGGCCCTCATAGTCCAGGATACCCCGCTTCCCGGCTCTGTCGGGGAATCCGTGCTCAGGGTCATCTCAGGACTGGGCATGAAGGTGGATGCACGGCTTGTATCCGCCCTTGATATGCCGGTTCCGGTGTCGAAGGAGCTCGAGTCTTCTGTCTTCCCTGATCGCGAGGCTGTGCTCAAGGCCGCTTTTTCGCTCGGACTCTGATCCCCGGCCCTGTTGCTTTTCCCCTCATATTGTTATAATCCTATCCATTGAAACAACGATAGGGAGTTATCTGTATGGATATAGAGGTAAAGAACCTTCATCCTCTTGAGGTAAAGCTTCTCCGTCATGTCTCTTCCGGTGAGGATATCACGGCAGAGAGGATCATCAAGGAGCTTGATTATAAGGTAGGGCAGTGCAACCAGGCGTTCTCATGGCTTCTGGCCAAGGGATGCCTTGTGGAGACAGGCAGGAGCCATAGGGTAGCCTATGAGCTTACCGATCTTGGCCGCAGCCATCAGAAGGATGGCCTTCCGGCGGAAAGGATATTCTCGTTCCTTTCATCAGAGGGGCCCCATGCCATGCCTGAGATATCCCAGGCCCTCGGTCTTGAGAAGAGCGATACGGGATCCGCGTTCGGCCTCCTTTCCTCAAAGGGAGTCGCGAAGATGAACGATGAGAGGAAGGCGGAGATCGTCAAGGATGAGCTTCCTGAGGATGTCCGCATCCAGCGTTCCTTCCTCGATAAGGCCGTCGGCAGCGGCATGATAGATGAGTCCACGCTCAGCGACAAGGAGAAGGCCGCGATACAGCAGCTCGCGAAGAAGAGGGGCGCGGCTTCCGCTGACTTCAAGGTCATCGAGGGCGATATCGTAGTCTATAACCTCACCACGGAGGGCGAGAAGGCGAAGAAGGCGCTTCTTGATGCCAACATCACAGGCGAGGAGTTCGGTATCCTCACGCCGGAGATGCTGCAGACAGGCGCGTGGAAGAACGGCACGTTCAGGCCTTACGGCATCAATGCCCCGACATCCCGCCTTATCCCAGGCAGGCGCAACGCCTACTCTGAGTATCTGCAGTGGGTCAAGGACAAGCTTGCCGCTCTCGGATTCGAGGAGTTCGATGGCCCGCTCGTGGAGAATGAGTTCTGGAACGGCGACGCCCTCTTCATGCCTCAGTTCCACTCTGCCCGCGATATCCACGATGTATATTATGTGAAGGATCCGGTGCACGCGAAGAGAATCGAGGAGCCTTGGCTCAGCCAGGTCGCCGCCACCCATGAGAATGGATGGAAGACAGGATCCAGGGGCTGGGGCTACACCTTTGATCATGAGTTCACGAGGCGCCAGGTGCTAAGGAGCCAGGGCACCGTGCTCTCTGCCCATCAGCTTACCAAGGCGAAGGTCCCAGGCAAGTATTTCGGCATCGTGAGGTGCTTCCGCTATGACCAGGTCGATGCTACCCATGGCGCTGACTTCTATCAGACAGAGGGAATCGTGCTTGGCAAGGACGTGAACCTGCGCAACCTTCTCGGACTGCTTAAGATGTTCGCGGAGGAGATCGCGGGAGCCGAGGAGGTCAAGTACGTCCCAGGCTACTTCCCGTTCACTGAGCCTTCGATCGAGGTGCACATCAAGCATCCTGTGCTCGGCTGGTTCGAGCTTGGCGGCTCAGGCATATTCCGCCCGGAAGTGACAGAGGCGCTCGGCATAGACGTGCCTGTCCTTGCGTGGGGACTCGGTATTGACCGCATGGCCCTCATGCATCTCGGGCTCAATGACCTCAGGGAGCTCTTCACCCCTGATATCGACAGCGTAAGGACAAGGAGGGGTAACTGACATGCCGAAGATCGACGCACCTGAGAAAATCTTCTATTCGCTTCTTGGCAGGAAGATGAGCGATGATGAGCTTGTCGACATCTTCCCTGTTGCCAAGGCAGAGCTTGATGGCCATGATACCGAGCATCATGTCATAAAGATTGAGCTCAATGACACGAACCGCCCGGATCTCTGGTCCCCTGCAGGCGTTGCAAGGGCACTGAAGTGCTATGAGACAAGCGTCATCCCTGAGTATGGCTTCTTCTCTTCGAAGGATGAGGAGAAGGATAGCGAGGGACGCATGGTCATCGACGATGAGAGCGTCATCGGCATACGTGATTACTCCATAGGCTTCGCCGCGAAGGGCAAGACCGTCGATGATGATCTTCTGGTGAATCTCATCCAGAGCCAGGAGAAGCTCTGCACGAACTTCGGACGCAAGAGGAAGACGATCGCGATGGGTATCTACCGCAAGGAGCTCATCAAGTTCCCTGTGCACTATGCCGCGGTTGATCCTGACAAGACGAAGTTCGTTCCGCTTGGGATGACCGAGGAGCTCTCACTCCGCGAGATCTGCGAGAAGCATCCGAAGGGAAAGGATTACGGGTATATCGTATCGTCATTCCCGAAGTTCCCGTACCTCTACGATGACAACAATGACACACTTTCATTCCCTCCTGTGATCAACAGCGCGCGCATCGGTGCTGTCGAGGTAGGGGATTCCGATTTCTTCATCGAGCTTTCCGGCCCGATCCTCGATGACCTGCTGCTTGCTGCGAATATCCTCGCCTGCGATATGGCTGACATGGGCTTCGAGATCCAGCCGGTCAAGGTCAGGTTCGCGAAGGACACCCCATATGGCCGTGAGATAACCGTGCCGTACCGCTTCCAGCAGAGCGCTGAGGCGGAGCTTTCGCTGGTCGAGAGGAAGCTTGGCCTTCCGATCTCCGGAGATGAGGCTGTCGCAGCTCTCAGGAAGATGGGCGTGAAGGCATCCGTCAAGGATGGAAGGATCATCGCAGAGTGCCCGGAGTGGCGCAACGACTTCCTGCATGCCGTGGATATCGTTGAGGATGTCATGATCGGATATGGCCTGGAGAACTTCGCTCCTGAGCTCCCTTCTGATTTCACCATCGGCCGCCTCTCTCCAGTGGAGGAGTTCTCAAGGAAGGTCAAGGGCATACTTGTAGGCCTTGGCTTCCAGGAGATGATGTACAACTACCTTGGATCGAGAAGGGAGTACATCGACAATATGCATATCTCCGATGAGAAGTGCGTGTTCATAGCCAATCCGATGAGCGAGAACTATGAGGTCATAAGGCCATCCGTGCTTCCTTGCCTGCTCGAGAGCGAGGCTGTATCGGGCCATGCCGTGTATCCTCACAGCATATTCGAGGTCGGCAAGATCACGATAAAGGATGAGAGCGACAACAGCGGAACGGTGACGAAGGACAGCCTTGGCTTCCTCTCCTCGAATGCCCATATCGGATACAACGAGGCGGCATCGTACGTGAATACGCTCATGTACTTCCTCAGGAAGGAGTATACCCTTGGCGAGGTCTCCGGAGATGAGAGATTCATCCCCGGCCGCGCGGCTCAGATCATCTATAACGGCAAGGCCGTAGGCATATTCGGCGAGACGCATCCGCAGGTCCTTGAGTCCTGGGGCTGCTCGATGCCCGCGATCATGTGCGAGATCGATCTTGATGCGCTGATGGCCTGAAGCTGCCGATAAGCATTACAGCCCTCTTCCGAGTTCGGGAGAGGGCATTATCTTTGATTATTGCTTTGCAGCTACATTATTTTGGTTCTGAAGAGGGTCAATCAAAGTTGTCAATATCACTAGTTTTTGAACTACTAGAAAATTTTCTAGTAGATTTTTTTCTAGTATAAAAGGTGATGATTTGAGTTTTCTGGATTAAGCAGAGGGGATGTAAATCAACATTTCCCCTCTATAATCTTTTATGGCTTACATGAACCGCATGGCTTGTAACCTTCAGCGACAAGATTATCCCTTGTTTCATCTGTAAGGTCATAATTGTCATTAAGAGTACCAGGAAGCCTGCTGCAATCTAGCTTATGGAAGATGTCTGAATTCGTGTTGATAACGTATGTAGCCTCATCGATCGGTACTTCATCTTCAACAGGAGTCTCTTCTCCATTAGCCCAGTTATCACCTGTTCTGTAATCGATGGTTACGCCTGGCTCTCTGTTCATTACATATACATTGAAGTCTATCTCATCGCACTCAAGGCAATCCGCTTCCATATATATGCCATGCGCGAGGAGGTTATCTTCATGGAAGTCAGGCTTGATCCTGTACATCACATGATGAAGTCCGTAGCCTTCAGTGCCATCGAATTCCTTCATATGATTCGCAACGAGATTCTCCCATTTGACCATGCCATCCCCGACATTGAACGAACGTGTTCCCGACATCAGGTTCCTTGGCTCATCATTCAGCCCTGATATCTGATAGCCGATAAGGTGGCATCTATTCATCAGCCATTGGCCATCGTAACGGTTCTGATGCCAGCCAGTTGGTTCTGTATCAAGGCTTGGCTCTCGGTCATCAGTTGGCAATTCCGTTGCATTGTATGAGCCCCATGCAGCGCCTACACGTTTCAAAGCATCAAGTTCTGATAGATGTGTTCCTGTATATTCCGAGGTCTTCTCCGTATCAGTGAATACAGGCTTGTTGCCATTCACTTCAAAGTAATTCACCTCGTCATTTATTGCTGTAGCGATCACATCCTCATGGTTCCTGAATGCCTCGATGCCAGTTGCTGCTCCTGTCTGCAAGCTTCCGTCTCCAGTCCCGTCCGGTGGACTGAAAAGGAAATCGCATGAAGCAAGGAACATGAGAGCGATAGCAAGGATGGAGGCATATAGCCATATCCTTCTCCGATTTCTCATCTTACCCATATAAATTCCTCCTCTGGGATAAATATGCGTGATTGTCAGATAGCCTAGCGAAGCCTTCTGTACCTTTCCAATGTGACTTTCTTATGGGAGTGTCCTGCGAACTCCTCAGTGTCCATCAGTTCCCAATCCCTAGGATCGGGAACTATGCGGGTGTCGGAAGGGTAGCTGGCATCCAGACGATAGATCATAAGCATGTGCGTGTTCTCTGGAATATGGCCGGCTTCCAGATAATATACCGCTTCATCATCTATCGGTGGGTGTTCCGTTATGGATATATGATCCCTGTCGGCTTCTAGATACTGGCTTGCCGTATATTCCGACATGTATATCTTAGGAGCCAGGCCTAGGATCTTCCGCCTCACGGTCCTGTCCTGGGCTATACGTTTCCCTTTGTAGCTGAATCCTCCTTCAGGATCTGTCACTATTGCCGTAATCATGTCCTAAGGATAACGCAAGGATGTGCTCTATGCTACGGATTGCATCTGATCAACCTGTGAGGATAAATGCCGCCTCGATCTGCAAGCATAGGATATGCTGATTCCAACGGGGCAATGGCAAAAGCAGTGCCCCAGTTATCTCATATCCTGATATTCTCCACCTTCTGAAGCGGAAGCTTTGTCAGCTCCGCGACCTTCGCGGCTGGAGTGCCATCTCTCAGCAGGCTTCTGGCGACATCCATGCGGCCATTCTCCTCGCCTCGTATCGTTTCGCGTCTTTCGTCTTTCTTCTCTCCAAATTTATTGTATATTTACTCCAGTAAATGCATTATTATTGTAGTTGCTGGAGCAAATATGATAATCACGACTAGAATATTGCTTGATGAACTTAAGGATTATGCCAACCCTCAAAGCAAGATAAGGCGGATGGTGGATAAGGGGCAGCTTATACCTGTAGTCAGAGGACTCTATGAGACTGATAGGAATGTATCGCCATATTGTCTTGCCGCAAGCATATGCAGTCCGTCGTATATCTCATTCAAGACGGCGCTCAGCTATTATGGAATGATTCCTGAACGGGTTGTAAACGTGATGTCTGCATCATTCAGGAAACATAAGACAAAGACCTACAGCACACCATTTGGGCTGTTTGTTTTCCAGGATATACCGGATTCGGCATTTCCGCTGGGAATAAGGGTTGTTGAGGAGGGGAGTATCGCTTCCGGATCGCATGCAGGGAGAAAGCCATTTGCGATGAATTGTCCCATATCCATCCTATGCGAAGCCAGAAGGAGATAGAAGCCTGCTTGTATGATGACCTCAGGATAGAGGAAGAGGATATATTATCTTTAGATGAGGCTTTTATTGAACGTGCTGCAGAGCTTTATCACTCAACGAATGTGAAGTTGCTTGCGCTATATATAAGGAGAATGCATGGATAGGTCCCTGGAAGAAATGCTCAGCGTGTATCACCCTGATGATACGTTGATAAGAAGAATGCGATGAAGGAAGTTGTCCAGGAGATCGTGCTTTCTGGTCTCGCTAAGGCAGGCTTCTTCGATATCGCAGCATTCTATGGAGGTACCGCTCTCAGGATTTTCCATAAGCTTGACCGATTCTCGGAAGATCTGGATTTCTCTCTTCTGGTGCCTGATGGCTCTTTCAGCTTCACGCCTTTCCTCTCCGCTATAGGGACATGGGTAGGATCATATGGCCTCAGGATGGAGATACAATCGAGGGGAAAGAGCAGCGATAGCAATGTGCGGGCTGCCGTTGCCAGGGGGAATATGAGAGAGATGTTCCTGTATTTCTTCCCAAATGGGGATATCTTCAGGAAAGTACCTTCAAATGAGGACCTTAAGATCAAGCTTGAGGTTGATGCGGATACTCCGGCGGGGCTGGGTACGAATATAAGTATCGATTGCTTCCATCACCGTATGAAGCAAGGCTATATGATTTACCTTCCATGTTCGCCGGCAAGCTTCATGCTGTTCTGGCAAGGGCCTGGCGTACAAGGGCCAAAGGAAGGGATTTCTACGACTATATCTTCTATCTTTCCAGGCGTGTCCCGGTTAATCTCAGACCATCTGAGGGAAAGGTTGGTCGCATCTGGTACAATAGAGCGGAATGAGCCATTCTCCATTAGCGTGCTCAAGGACATGCTTTATGGGAAATTCCGGGAAATCGACTATGGAGAGGCAAGGTTGGATGTCATTCCGTTTATATCTGATCCTGAGAAGCTTTCCCTTTGGTCGTCAGATTTCTTCTGCTCCATTACCGATGAGTATCTGCTGTCTGTCTGATCCCCGGATCTTCTTTCCTAAGCTTCTTTGCCGTGAAATAGCAGATGATGGTGATCGGAATCGCCCCTCCGCAGTTTGAGATCATCATCATTACGCCTAGCGCCGTAGCTCCATCGCTTATGAAGCGCTGCAGGATCAGGAGCACGGGGATGCGGAGGACGAAGATCTTCAGGAAGTTCAGCAGAAGCGTTATCCGCGTCTTGCCAAGCCCTAGCAGGAAATCCATGCCGGCTCCGCCGAGGGCGATGCCGAGGCAGCTGAGCGAATCGAACACGAAGACTCGCTTTATCATCGACATGAATGATGCGTCCAGCCCCGTGCGGCTGGTGGCGAATATCCTGATGAGGACGTCATCCATAAGGTACAGCAGCGTCATGGCGAAGAAGCAGGCTATGAACGTTATGGCTATATTCGCCTTGTATGCCTTCACGGCCCTGTCATATCTTCCCGCTCCGTAGTTCTGGCTCACTATCGAGCTGGAGGCATCCGAGAAGCCGTTCTCGAAGCTTGAGGCTATGCCTGAGATGTTGTTTGATATCCCCAAGGCCCCGATCATCTCCGCCCCGTAGGATGCCGCGAGCGAGTTGACCACGACCTTGCCGAGGGAGAAGGCGGAGTCCTCCACCGCGACAGGGTATGAGATATCCACAAGCCCCTTCATATAGCCTTTGCGGCCTTTCAGCACAATGCCGGGCCTTATGCAGAATATGCTTCCCTTCTCGAAAAGATGGGGCAGGGAATACAGCGCGAACAGCGTGTATGCGATAAGCGTGGCCAGGGCTATGTATATGATCCCTTTGCCCATGGCATAGATGAAGAGGGCAGTAAGGGCAAGCTTTATCGCCATGGTTGTCATGTTTGCGATCATTATCGTCCTTGTGTTTCCTCTTGCCTTCTCGACGTTGATGTAGATCAGGTTTATGAAATTGACCGCGGTGGCAACGATGATGACCCTGAAATACGGTGTCCCTTCCTCTATGAATTCCTCTGGCGTCCCTATGAGGCTGAGTATCCAGGGAATGAGCGGTATGAGCGAGAGGAAGATCGCCGAGAGGATCAGTATGAGCCTTATCAGGGTGTTCATGAGCATATTCGCCTTCTCGTTGTCCCCGGCTCCATATGCCCTGTTTATGAGGATCATGGAGCCCGTGACAAGCCCTGAGCCAAGCGCGTTGAGTATCATCCTGAGCTGCGACATATATGCGACCGTTGATACATCTATGGTCCCAAGATGGCTCGCCATCATCGTGTCAAGTATCGAGAAAAGGCTGTTGAAGACCGCGAATACGGCAAACGGGGTGCCTACCTGCACGATGAGCTTATATAGATTGCCTGAAAGGGAGTATTCCCTGAATTCCTTCTCTGAAAGCCTTTTCATCCCTTGCCATTCCCGTTGATGATTCTGCGCTTATCGGCAAAGGATGGGAATAGGGAGGATAAGAAAAGGAGCAAGGCCTACGCCCCGCTCCCTTGCGCTTTTCTCAGAGCCCGAGCATGCGCTTGAGCTCCGCTTCCTTCCTTACGCCTGTTGCCCTGTCAACGATCTCGCCGTTCCTGAACACCAGCAGGGTAGGGATCGCCTGGACCCCGAACTGCCCGGCTAGCTCTGCGTTCTCATCGACATTGCACTTGCATATCTTAGCGCCGCTGAGCGTTTCTGCCGACTCCTCGAGTATCCTGGACTGTATCCTGCATGGTCCGCACCACTCTGCCCAGAAATCAAGAAGGACAGGGCCCTCGGCCTTAAGCACTTCGCTCTCGAAATTTGCTTTCGTTATCGCTGTCATCGTTTTCCTCCTATGGTATCGCGAATTCCGCGACGACCCCGAGATTGCCCACTGTATCAGTCAGCCCCGCGACTGGGAATGAGACTACGCTGCCCGGAATCATATCCTTAATGTATATAAAGTCCAGCCGTTCGTAAACTTCGCCGCTTATGGCCGTTATGCCAGGGTCTGTCTCCGCGGAGAAATGGGTATCCCTATAGGCGTCCCTCCAGCCATTGTCCGCAAGCCTGTCGGAAAGGAGGAATGATTCCTGATGCCTGTAGCTATACGGTGTCAGATCCGTCCAGTCAGCGGTTGCCGGAGATGGGGCGGAGAGGGCTATGAGCGCGTTGTCATCCACCATGTTGTCAGCTATCGTGAGCACCTCAGCTGTCACTGCCTTCTCATCCTCCCTGATTGAAGCGATCCATCTTGATATGCCGGACGCCGATGATGGCATCTGGCGGCTGGATGAGATAGGCGCGATCTCGATATCCTTATCCTCAGATAACGAGAACACCGCGCTGTCGCTGTCCGCGAACTCGATGCGTGCCGTGTAGAGGATGGTCCCTCCTTCCAGCGTCACCGCGTTCATTGCGGCGCTCTCCGCGGCTATCGCCTGGTTCTCAAGGGAGCCTGTGAGGATTATGAAGTCCGCGTCGATATCCGAAACCGAGGATATGATCCTTCCCGCGTCCTCGATCGGCTTGAATCCAAGCGGAAGGAATAGCACCTTCGCTGTTATGATGGCGCCATCATGGAGCCGGCTTTCGTCTGTGACGGTATAGAGATAGGGGAATGTTATCGATGAAAGCTTATCTGGGTATGCCAGCTTATCCTCAGCCTTTGCAGCCTCTGGCGCTTCCTCTGCAGCTTCCGCAGCATCCTCAGGGATGAGGATCGGCTCCTCTTCCGCTATGATAGCGGCAGGAATCTCCTCAGCCTCTTCTTCAACAGCCTCTACGACAGGGGCGGATGGGACATAGGGTTCCTCGCTATCCTTTATGAGGCGGTAGCGCGTCTCAGGCTTATTCCCGCTCTCATCCGGGAGCCTTATCGCATCATATCCATCCTGTACCGTGTAGGATACGCAGGAGGAGAGGATGATGAGCATCAGTATGGGTATGAGCTTTCTCATAGCTTCAGCAGCTCTCCGTATTTTGCGGCCTCGCCTTCATCATAGCTGCCTTTCGCCATGACAGGGGTCTTCCCGTCCCCGGCTTTGCGCGGGATGACATGTATATGCAGATGAGGAACTTCCTGCCCGGATGCTGGGGAGTTGTTGATCATTATGTTCGTTCCATCGGCTCCGAGCGCCTCCCTCTGCTTCTGATCGATCCTTCTCGCGATCTCCATCATGTGCGACAGGGTCTCCATCGGGACATCGGTGAATGTCGGGTAGCATTTCCTTGAAATGACCAGCGCATGGCCTTTGTTCACGGGGTTTATGTCGAGTATCGCGATGCAGAGATCATCCTCATACAGCTTGGTTGACGGGATATCGCCATTTATGATCATCTCGAATATCGTTGCCATGATCTGATGATAGCATCTTTTCCCTTCGGAGGCTATCGCGGGGCGTCGCGTAATCTATTCTTTGTAAGGGAAGGGGATGCGTGCTTGATAAATTGTCAGGGCAGTCTTGCATAAATAGACGAAAATCAATATCATGCCAATTCGGTGGTATGCGGCCGCGTGCAAGAGAGGGCCGTAGGCCAGAGATCCAGAAATATTATTGAAGAGGTTTATAGATTATGGCACACGACTTACTGGGCATGAGGAATATCGGTATCAGCGCCCACATCGACTCGGGAAAGACCACTCTTTCAGAGCGCATTCTCTATTTCTGCAACAAGATCCATGCTATCCACGAAGTACGCGGCAAGGATGGTGTCGGTGCAACGATGGACTCAATGGAGCTTGAGAGGGAGAGAGGCATCACGATCGCTTCCGCCGCAACGAACGTAGAGTGGAAGGGCCACGAGATCAATATCATCGATACTCCGGGACACGTGGATTTCACGATCGAGGTCGAGCGTTCCCTCCGTGTTCTCGATGGAGCTATCCTCGTCCTCTGCTCCGTTGGTGGCGTACAGTCCCAGTCAATCACGGTTGACCGCCAGATGAAGAGATACCATGTCCCCCGCATCGCATTCGTCAACAAGTGCGATAGAACGGGTGCCAATCCATATAGGGTAAAGAACCAGCTTGTCGAGAAGCTCGGCCTCAATGCGGTTCTCATGCAGATCCCTATCGGGCTTGAGGACAGGCTTCAGGGAGTTGTCGACCTTATCGACATGAAGGCTCTCTATTTCGATGCCGGTCCGGATCAGGCTCAGGTCAGGGAGGCTGAGATCCCGGAGGAGCTCCTTGCTGAGGCACAGGCCAAGAGGGAGGAGATGCTTGATGCTGTCTCCATGTGCTCCGATGAGCTTATGGAGGCCATGCTCGAGGATACCGTCACCCCAGAGCTTATCAGGGCCGCGGTCAGGAAGGGCACGATCGCCCTTGAGCTCTGCCCGGTATTCATGGGCTCCGCTTATAAGAACAAGGGTATCCAGCCGCTTCTCGATGGAGTCGTGAGCTACCTTCCTAATCCTACAGAGGTCCAGAACATCGCTCTTGACCTTGATGACAACGAGAAGGAGGTTGTCCTTGAGAGCAAGGAGGACGCAAAGCCGGTCATCCTCGCGTTCAAGCTTGAGGATGGCCAGTTCGGACAGCTCACATACATCAGGATCTATCAGGGAAAGATCAAGAAGGGTGACACTCTCCTCAATACGAGGACGAAGAAGAAGTTCAACGTCGGCCGTCTCGTAAAGATGCATGCTTCCACCATGGAGGATATCTCCGAGGCTGGATGCGGCGAGATCGCTGCCCTCTTCGGCATCGACTGCGCATCAGGAGACACCTTCTGCGATCCATCGCTCAACTACTCGATGACCAGCATGTATGTCCCGACCCCTGTTATCTCGCTCGCTATCGAGCCGGTTGACAAGAAGGCCGCTGACAACATGGCTAAGGCCCTCAACCGCTTCACGAAGGAGGACCCGACATTCCAGACCTATGTCGATCCAGAGTCCAACCAGACGATCATCAGGGGAATGGGCGAGCTTCATCTTGATGTCTACATCGAGAGGATGAAGAGAGAGTACAAGGCAGAGGTCAAGGTTGGCCAGCCTGAGGTAGCATACAGGGAGGCGATCAGCCAGAGGGCGGAGTTCAACTACACCCACAAGAAGCAGACAGGTGGATCCGGTCAGTATGCGCGTGTCGCTGGCTACATCGAGCCGATCGTGCAGACGAATCCTGATGAGCCGGCAAAGGACTATGAGTTCGTCGATGAGGTCAAGGGCGGAGCGATTCCTACCGAGTATATCCCATCCTGCGACAAGGGCTTCCAGTCCGCTATGAAGAAGGGCACGCAGGTCGGATTCCCGGTAATCGGCGTGCGCTGCGTGGTCAACGATGGCGCATGGCACCCGGTCGACTCCTCTGATATGGCATTCCAGACAGCTGCCATCGGCGCATTCAGGGATGCTTTCGAGAAGGCAAAGCCAGTCATCCTCGAGCCTATCATGAAGGTTGAGGTAGAGGGACCATCTGAGTTCCAGGGAAATATCTTCGGCTCGATCAACCAGAGGCGCGGAATGATAGTTTCCTCCACAGAGGACAACAACCAGTGCCAGGTCATAGCCGAGGTACCTCTTTCCGAGATGTTCGGATACTCGACAGTGCTTCGCTCGCTCACGCAGGGCAAGGCGGAGTTCACGATGGAGGTCGCCAAGTATGGCCGCGTCCCGCAGTCCGTATCCGATGACCTGAAGAAGGCATACCAGGAGAAGAGGAAGAAGGAAGCAGAGAGCAAGAAATGATCTCTTGAGAGAAAGGATTGCCGTAGCGATATGGCAATCCTTTTCCTTTTTCATGTGATAGCGCGGTTTTACATCTTCTTAATGCCGCGTTCCGCAGGATTTCATCCACGCCGTCCATCATCCATATAGGAGATCGCGATGGAACTAGCAAGCCACATATTCATCGGACATCAGATAGCTGATGCGCTTTCGCTGAGCCCGCTCTGCCGCAAGGCATTCATATTCGGCTGCATCGAGCCGGATTGCGTCATGGTCACATATCTCAGGGGAGCGGCGAAGGGGAAAGGCATCCATGGCCATTGCTGGGAGAACATCAGGGAGTGCATCACGTCGCTGATCGATAAGTGCGATGGCAGGACAGGCGTGCTTGCATCCTTCCGCCTTGGCAGGCTCTGCCACTATCTTGTCGACGCGTTCACCCATCCGCACAACGCGTGCTTTGCGGGAACCCTTTCAGAGCACATGGCATATGAGGATGACCTCACGGTCTATCTCAAGGACAATATCGGCAACCTGCGATTCTCTCCCTCTTCCGTGACCGGCTTTTCATTCGGCTGGGTTTCCAGGCTTCATGACAGCTATATGAGCGAGAATCCCTCGATGGGTCGGGACGCATTCTACGCGCTTTACGCCTCATTCACAGCATCCTATGCGCTTCAGGGGATCGCCCAGGAGGCAGTCCTGGCCTGATGCCTTTCGTTTCCGGGCTCCGGATTGACCTCGTCCATCATTGTTGATATATCAATAATTGATGGAGCAATTATTATGGGAAAGCTGCATAGCCTGCTTTACAGGGCATTCCATGGACAGAGGAACAGGCTTAGGCCTTATCTTGGCACGCTGGGGCTCGGACCGGGCCAGCCTAGGGTGCTTAAGTATCTTGCCGAGCACGGGGAAAGCAATCAGAAGGATATAGCGGAGTGCTACTCCATAGATCCCGCGAATGTCTCGCGCATGGTTGAGGCGTTGCTTCGCAATGGCTTCATAACGCAGGCGCAGTGCCCGGAGAACCGAAGGGCGAACAACATAGCTATAACGGAGAAGGGTGAAGAGGCCCTATCAGCCTGGAATGGATACTGCGCTGAGGTCGAGTCTGTGATGCTCGAGGGCTTCACGGAGGAAGAGGCGGAGCTCCTCTGCTCATTCCTCACGCGCATAGATGATAACTTCAGGAGGCAGCCATGAAGGATATAAAGAGGCTGCTTTCCTTCCTAGGGCCATATAGGAAGGATCTTCTCATAGCCTGCGCCTTCGTGTTCATCGAGACCTCGTTCGAGCTTTTCATCCCGGCTTTAATGGCGGATCTTATCGATAACGGGGTCGTTCCAGGCGATCTTGGATATATGGCCGATAAAGGGATGCAGATGGGGCTTTGCGCAATCCTCGCCCTTGTCACCGGGCTTATGCACGCGCGCTTCGCGGCCCGTGCCGCGTATGGCTGGGGCGCCCGCATAAGGGAGGCGGAGTACAGGAAGATACAGGAGTATGCCTTCTCGGATATAGATAAGTTCGAGACTTCCTCGCTTGTGACAAGGCTTACCAGCGATGTCACTGTCATGCAGAATGTCATAAATGGCGGGCTCAGGCCTCTTGTCAGGAGCCCGCTGCTGCTGTTCCTCGGAATCGGGCTCTCGTTCTCGATGAATGCCGAGCTGGCTGTTGTCTTCATCGTGGTCACCCCGGTGCTCTTCGTCATCCTCTTCCTCATCCTCCGCGCCGTTTCTCCGATGTACTCGAAGCTGCAGAGGGCGGTCGATGGCCTCAATGCCGTGGTTGAGGAGAATGTCAGGGCGATAAGGGCTGTGAAGGCATTCGTCCGAGAGGAATGGTCCGAGGAGAAGTTCGATGACGCTAATGCCTCCCTGAGGACGATTGGGGAACGGACGAACAGGAAGGCGATGCTTAATATGCCATCGTTCCAGCTTACGCTCTATACGGCGATTGTCCTGATAATGCTTCTCGGCGGCTCGATGATAATCGATTCCCGCCTGGAGGTGGGGGAGCTTACGGGATTCCTTAGCTACGCGATGCAGACTCTCAATTCCATGATGATGATATCGAACGTGTTCCTGCTCCTGTCCCGTACCGTCGCCAGCGCGAGGCGCATATCGGAGGTGCTGGAGGAGGAGAGCGCGATAAAGGAGCCCGAGGATGCCGTGAAGGAGATGAAGGATGGCAGCATATCCTTCTCATCGGTTTCCTTCCGCTATTCATCAGGGCGTGGCGAGTCGACCCTTTCGGATATCTCGTTCGATATACGAAGCGGCATGACGGTGGGGCTTGTCGGAGGTACAGGCTCTGGAAAGTCAACGCTCGTGCAGCTCATCCCGAGGCTATATGACGTGGATTCCGGCTCCGTGTCCGTCGGGGGCGTGGATGTAAGGCGATATGACCTTCCCACGCTCCGGCAGGATGTATCGATGGTGCTGCAGAAGAATCTCCTCTTCTCCGGCTCGATACGGGAGAATATGAGGTGGGGAAAGAAGGATGCCTCCGATGATGAGATATGGGCAGCGCTGAAGGCGGCCGCGGCGGATGGCTTCGTCAGGGCTTTCCCTGACGGGCTTGATCATGATCTTGGCCAGGGTGGCGTGAATGTCTCGGGCGGCCAGAAGCAGAGGCTGACGATTGCCCGTGCCCTTCTCTCGTCCCCGCGCGTGCTGATCCTCGATGACTCGACAAGCGCCGTCGATAGCGCGACCGAGCGTACGATACATGAATCGCTCAAGGCTCTTGAAGGCGTTACGAAGATCATCATCGCCGAGCGCATATCCTCTGTCCGCTATGCGGATATGATCATCGTGCTCTCCGATGGCAAGGTAGAGAGCGTCGGCACCCATGAGGATCTCATGGCGTCAAGCAGGATCTATCAGGAGATATACCAGAGCCAGATGAAGGGAGGCCGCAATGCGTAGGCCATATACATCAAAGAAGCCTAAGGATATGAAGTACACGATCTCCAGGATGTCCGGATACCTTGGCAATCAGCGAACGAAGCTGATCCTGGTCGTGATCGCGGTAGCTATCAGCGTCTCCGGCAACCTCGCGGGCACATATATGATACGCCCGGTCGTGAATGGCCTTCTTGAGAACGGAAGCAGGCTGCAGCTTATGAAAGGCGTGCTGCTGACAGCTGTTATCTATGCCGTGGGGGTAAGCGCGACATTCGCATATACCCAGCTGATGGCCCGGGTCTCGCAGCGCTTTGTCTTTGATATCCGCCACGATCTCTTCTCGCACCTGGAGACGCTTCCGCTCTCCTTCTTCGACAGATGGAAGCATGGCGATATCATGAGCCTCTTCACCAATGATATCGACACGATACTCGACGCGATGAACAACAGCTTCTCCTCCGTGATCAAGAACTCGATACAGATCACGGGGACGATGGTGCTCATCGCCGTCCTGAATTGGAGGCTCTCGCTTATAGTAGCCGCTGCCTATATCCTGATGTTCGCTTATATCCGATACAGCGGGAAGCGCAGCAAGGCCTATTACAACAAGCAGCAGAAGGCTATCGGCGAGCTTGATGGGTATGTCCAGGAGATGGTGAGCGGCGAGAAGGTCGTGAAGGTCTTCACCCATGAAAGAGAGAACATAGAGGGCTTTGTGAAGAGGAATGAGGTGCTCGCGGCTGCCGGCATCGGGGCCCAAAGCTATGCCGCCTCGATGATCCCCGCGGTAGTGAGCATATCATATATAAACTATGCGATAGTGGCCTTTGTCGGTGGCCTGATGGTGCTCAGGGGCTGGACCGATGTGGGAAGCCTTGCAAGCTATCTTGTCTTCGTGCGCCAGGCGGCTGCCCCGATCAACCAGTTCACGCAGCAGACGAACTTCCTCATCTCCGCCCTTTCCGGCGCGGAGAGGATATTCAATGTCCTGGATGAGAAGAGCGAGGAGGATAAGGGGACGGTGCGCCTTCAGCGCCATGACGCAGGCTGGGATTGGATCAAGGCTGACGGAAGCGCGGTTCCCCTTCGCGGCGACGTGAGGTTCTCGGATGTCGTGTTCGGCTATACCCCTGACAGGAAGATCCTCGATGGCATATCGCTATACGCGAAGCCCGGGCAGATGATCGCTCTTGTCGGATCCACAGGAGCCGGGAAGACCACGATCACAGGCCTTGTGAACAGGTTCTATGGGATATCCTCAGGTACGATACTCTATGACGGCATAGACATAAGGGACATACGGCTGTCGGATCTCAGGCATTCCTTCGCCTACGTGCTGCAGGATACCCATCTCTTCACGGGGACGATAAGGGAGAACATCAGGTTCGGGCGGCTGGACGCCTCTGATGAGGATGTCGAGAAGGCCGCGTCGATCGCCAATGCCGACTCGTTCATAAGAAGGCTTCCCGATGGATATGACACGCTTGTCACAAATGACGGGGCGAATCTGTCGGAGGGGCAGAGGCAGCTTCTGTCCATAGCGCGTGCCGCTGTTGCCGATCCGCCTGTGCTGGTCCTCGACGAGGCGACAAGCTCTGTCGACACAAGGACAGAGGACCTGATAGAGAAGGGTATGGACAAGCTTATGGAAGGGCGCACCGTATTCGTCATCGCCCATCGCCTCTCAACCGTCCGCAATGCCGACGCGATCCTCGTATTGGAGAGGGGGAGGATAATCGAGAGGGGAGACCATGAGGAGCTGATGGCGATGAAGGGACGTTATTACAGTCTCTATATGGGAATGTTCGAACTTGAGTGAACAGAGGGTATGATTTTTGCAAAAAAAGGTGTGTTTTGCCCTCAGGCATGGTAAAATAAGCAAAAGATCCAGGAGGTGCTAATGGATATCAAGGAATTGAACAGTGTAAGCCCGATCCGTGTATTCGAGGAGTCGATCAATGGCGGGCTTGGCAAGGGCAATCTCGGAGTGATCGTTTCCAGACATGGATTGGGAAAGACTGCTTGCCTCGTGCATCTGGCTACTGACAAGCTTTTCAAGGGTGAGAGCGTTATTCACGTTTCCTTCTCAGGCAACGTTGAGCATGTTATAAACTGGTACAAGGAAGTATTCAGGGAGATCGCGGAGCTGCAGTCTCTTGATGATGCCGCGATGGTCTATAATTCGATCCTGTCCAACAGGGTTGTCATGAACTTCTCTCAGGAGCAGGTACCGGTGGAGAAGGTGCTTTCCTCCCTTGAGTCCCTCATCAAGCAGGGATCGTTCAAGGCTGACGCGATCCTGTTCGACGGCTATAAGCTCACGATCGCTGATGAGGATGATATCGCGAAGATCAAGGATTTTGCGAAGAGGATGGATCTCGAGGTATGGTTCAGCGTATCCCCTGTGCGCCCGGATGTCGTCTATGACGAGAACGGCGTGCCTAATACGCTGGTCAAGTATTTCGATATGATTGATGTCCTGCTTGCCCTCAAGTATGACGAGAAGATCGATAAGGTCGTTCTTACGGTCGTCAGGGCGCATCACCAGAATGTGCCTAAGCCGATGAAGGTCAACCTTGACCCGAAGACGATGCTTATATCCAAGTAAGAGGACCGATCTCTCGGATGGAGACCTGCATTGCGCAGGTCTCTTTTTTGCTGTCAATCCCGTAGAAGCGCTATTGCCTCAGCGGCTATGGCCTTTCCCTCTCCTATGGGGCCAAGCCCTTCTGCTGTCTTTGCCTTTATGTTGAGCTTTGACGATGGTATGCCGAGAAGAGCTGCGAGATTGTCCCTGATTGCCTTGCGGTAGGGTTCGATCTTCGGCTTCTCAAGCGTTATGATCGTGTCTATATTCTCAATACGCCCAGCAGCGAGCTTTCCCGCCTCCCTCGCGATCACCGCGGAATCAAGGCCCTCGAGAGCAGGATCGGTATCGGGCCAGATGTGACCTATGTCATCCATGCCGAGCGCTCCTAGTATGGCATCGGCCACTGCATGGATCAGGACATCCCCGTCTGAGTGGCCATCCTCGCCAAAGCTTGATGGAATCACCACGCCGCCAAGGATAAGAGAGCGCCCTTCTACCAGGCGATGAACATCCTTTCCGAGCCCTATCCTCATTCAGCGTCCCCTTGCATGATAAGCTCACGCATCCTCTTCGAGGCCTTTGCGCTCCTGCGTCCTTCTTCCCTTGCCTTGAGGTATTCCTCTGCCTTCGCCTTCGCGTCAGGTATATCCTCTGCGAATGTTATCTTCCTGTTCTGAGGGCTTCCTACTGAGAATGTGGAGCTGTATCCCGCCTGCATATGCACCTGCAGGTCATCATCGGCTTCTGTGAAGGGATAGCGGCCATATGCATCAAGGATCTCCTCTGAGCGGAATATCTGCGGGGTCTGCACCGTCACGAGCCCTTTCTTCTCTATGGATTCAGAGAAGAGGCCATCTGGACCAAGCCGCCTCACGGCATCCGTTACAGGCAGCACCGGGACAGCTCCTCCCGCGATTGCCGCAGAGGCTAGGGTTGTTATTATCAGGCTCTTGTCCAGGTAAGGGCGGGCGCCATCATGGATCGCTATGTATTCGGGAAGGCCAGGCAAGCCCTTTAGCGCCTCAAGCGCGGCCTTCACAGATTCCATCCTCGTAGCTCCTCCCTTGATTATGAGGAGTGGAACGGAGGCTATATCTATAAGGTCCTCAAGCGCTACGGCAGCCTCGTCCTCGCTTCCTTCGGGGCAGGTGACCACGACAGCCTTGAGCGAAGGTATCTCATAAAAAGGCCTGGTCGCCATGTAAAGCACGCTATGGCCATCAAGGGGAAGGTATTCCTTCTTCACATCACAGCCGATTCCCTTTGAGAATCTGGCAGAAGAACCCGCGGCCGTTATGACCGCGGCAAGTGTCGGTATGCTCATTTTTCCAGTTTAGAGAAGATCTTCTTCTTCACTTCCTCCGTGCTTATTCCTAGCACAGAAGAGGATTCATCAACAAGAAGCGTGAGCGCGCTATCATAGAGCTTGCGTTCCTGCACGGGCAGCTCCTTCACCTTCGATCGCCTGTAAAGGGAGTTGACGACATTGGCCACGGAGGACATGGTCCCTTCCTTCATCAGCTCCTGATTGGCAAGGAGCCTCTGCTTCCAGTCCGTCTTCCCTGACTCTCTTTTGGTGGATAGGGATGAAAGGGCTTTCTTCGCCTCCGTCACGGACGCGAGGTGCCTTAGGCCGATCTCAGCGGCCTTATCCACGGGCAATAGGACATCCATATCAGATGATGCGATCTGGACTCTGTAATACTCCCGCGAATTCCTCTTTTCGCGTGAGAGTATGCAGCCTACACCCTGCAAGGGGTATACGACACTGTCCCCGATATTGAAAACTGCATTTAACTCAGCGCTACTCATATACTTATTCTAGCAGGGTTTTTGTGTTTGGGTGGAAAATCTTTCCATACAGAGTGTACAGAAACAGCTGATTGCAGCTAGAAGGGGATAGCGATGGCATTTGCCATTGGCATTGATATGGCCTTAGCCTGATTCTGTTGCAGCGTTGACAACTTCCCCGATTATGATTAGTTCTGTAATAGAACCATTATGAAAGAAGTCTTCATTGATATGCTATCAGCTGTCCGCGTGATCAGGCAGCTTTACCATGAGCTTGAAGGGGATATCGCGATAAAGCATGGGCTGACGAATGGAGAGAGTTCCGTGCTGGCGTTCATCCACAACAATCCCGGCGCGGATACGCTCAGCGATATCGTATATGGCAGGAGGCTGAGGAAGGGCAATGTCTCCATAGCCATCTCGTCGCTTGAGAAGAAGGGCCTATTGTGCAGGAAGGCTGATGAGAAGGACAGGCGCGTCACGCACCTTTTGCCTCTGCCCGCTGCGGATGAGTTCCTTTCAGAGCTCACGGAGGCAACAGATGAGCTATGCCGCAAGGTGCTCGAGGGACTATCTCCGGAGGATGTGGAGGTCCTTGACGGGTTCTTCGTGAAGCTTGATGAGAACGGGAGGAAGCTATATGGCAGACGATAAGGAATTCCTGGGCAAGGAACCGCTTGGGAAGCTTCTTTTCCGGCTTGCGGTCCCCACTGTCACCGCTCAGCTGATAAACATGCTCTACAATATCGTGGACAGGATATATATCGGGCATATGCCAGGCGATGGCGCGCTTGCCCTCACCGGTGTCGGCGTGTGCCTTCCGCTCATCCTCATCGTCTCCGCCTTCGCGGCTCTGGTAGGGGCGGGCGGCGCTCCTCGGGCCTCGATATTCATGGGACAGAAGGAGTACGGCAAGGCCGAGAGGACGCTTGGCAACTGCTTCACGCTGCAGATCGCGATATCCGTGATCCTTACGGCAGTGCTTCTTATCTGGAATGAGGATCTGCTCCTTGCGTTCGGCGCCAGCGCGAACACGATAGGTTATGCCACGGCATATATGGATATCTATGCCATCGGGACGATATTCGTGCAGATAACTCTGGGCATGAATTACTTCATCACCGCGCAGGGCTTTGCCCGGACCGGGATGCTTTCCGTAGCTATCGGGGCAGTCTCGAACATCATCCTCGATCCTATCTTCATATTCGGCTTCGGCATGGGCGTAAGGGGTGCCGCCCTCGCCACGATCATCAGCCAGGGCTTCTCTGCCATCTGGGTGCTCTCATTCCTTTTCGGGAAGAAGACATTCCTGCGGCTCAGGGCGAAGGCGATGAGGCTTGACAGGTCAATCGTGCTGCCCGCTGTGGGGCTTGGCATGGCGACGTTCATAATGCAGGCAAGCGAGTCGATTATAAACATCTGCTATAACTCCTCCCTGCTGCGCTATGGCGGGGACATAGCGGTAGGGGCCATGACGATACTCTCATCGGTGATGCAGTTCGCAATGCTTCCCCTGCAGGGACTTGGGCAGGGGGCGCAACCCATACTCAGCTACAACTACGGTGCGAAGGACAAGGAGCGTGTCAGGGGCGCTTATTTCCTCCTTCTCCGCGTTAATCTCATATATGCGGCGATCCTCTGGCTTCTGGTGATGCTCTTCCCCTCAGCGTTCGCGCGCCTCTTTACATCGGACCAGGCTCTTGTCAGCTTCTCCTCATCCGCTCTCCGCGTGTATATGGCAGCATCTGTGCTATTCGGCATACAGATGTCATGCCAGATGACATTCACGTCGCTTGGGAACGCGAGAAGCAGCGCCATCGTCGCCATAATGAGGAAGTTCGTGCTGCTAATACCGCTGATGTACCTGCTTCCGCATATATTCACGGGAAACCAGGCGATGGCCGTGTTCCTTGCGGAGCCTGTCGCCGATACCCTCGCGGTCGCGTTTACATCGGTGCTGTTCTTCTTCGACTTCAGGAAGGCCTTGAGACGGATGGGGTAGCTTATTGCTAACGCCTTTCCATATGTTCTATCATCCGATGTCAGGAATGGTTAGTTTATGACATTGGATCAGCTTTCTATTGGAGAGAGCGGCAGGGTTCTCTCTGTCGGGGGCGATAAGGCCCTGAGGCGGCATTTCCTTGACATGGGCATCACCCCGGGCACCATCGTTACCTTGGTGAAGGTGGCGCCCATGGGTGACCCGCTTGAGATATCCGTCAGAGGATATGAGCTTACGCTAAGAGGCGAGGACGCGGGGCGCATCGGCATTGAACGCGCGCTGGCTGAGAGAAGCGAGGCCAGGAAGGACGCGAGGCATCGCGAGATCGCGCATCCGCATATAGGCGAGAGAGGGGAGCATAAGCCATCGGAGAAGCCTCTGATTCCCGAGAGCATGCCGATAACCTTCGCCCTTGCCGGGAACCAGAACTGCGGCAAGACGACCCTATTCAACCAGCTCACGGGATCGAACCAGCATGTGGGCAACTTCCCTGGCGTCACGGTAGACAGCAAGTCCGGCACTATAAGGGGCCATGAGAATGTATCTGTCGTGGACACCCCGGGCATCTACTCCCTTTCCCCGTTCTCCAATGAGGAGATCGTCACCAGGGATTTCATACTCAAGAGCCATCCCGATGGGATAATAAACATAGTCGACGCGACGAACATAGAGCGCAACCTTTACCTCACGCTGCAGCTTATCGAGCTCGGGCTTCCGATAGTCATCGCGCTGAACATGATGGATGAGGTCAGGGACAATGGAGGCTCGATCGATGTCAACGCGCTCGAGAGCGAGCTGGGCGTTCCTGTCGTGCCTATATCCGCGGCGAAGAATGACGGGGTAGAGGAGCTTATAGAGCACGCCATACACGTGGCGAGGTTCAAGGAAGGCCCGAGCCGCCCTGATTTCTGCCAGGATGAGGGAACCATAGCGGAGACCGCGGTGCATAGATCGCTGCATGCTGTCATGCACCTCATCGAGGACCATGCGTCCAGGGCGGGCCTTCCGATACGTTTCGCGGCCTCGAAGCTCCTGGAAGGCGATGAGCCAGTGATGGAGGCCCTCGATCTCGATGAGAACGAGAAGGAGACGCTTGGGCACATCCTCGCGCAGCTTGAGAAGGAAAGCGGCACCGATGCCGACGCGGCCCTCTCTGACTCGCGCTATCGCTTCATAGAGCGCGTATGCATGGAGTGCGTGACGCGTCCTCATGAGTCCAAGGAGCGCCTCAGGAGCATAAGGCTTGATAGGATCCTCACCGGCCGCTATACGGCTATCCCGGCGTTCATCGCCATCATGGGACTTGTCTTCTATCTGACATTCGGGCTTATAGGGACAGCCTTGTCTGACCTTCTCTCGCTTGCGATAGACAGATTCACCGCCGCGGTCGATGGGGCGCTTACGGCGTTCGGCCTCAATCCTGTTGTCCATTCCCTTGTCATAGACGGCATCTTCGCGGGAGTCGGCAGCGTGCTCTCGTTCCTTCCGATAATAGTCGTGCTGTTCTTCTTCCTCTCGATCCTTGAGGATAGCGGATACATGGCGCGCGTATCGTTCGTGATGGATAAGATGCTGCGCAAGTTCGGGCTTTCCGGACGCAGCTTCGTGCCGATGCTCATTGGATTCGGCTGCTCGGTTCCTGCGATCATGGCTACGCGCACGCTCTCATCAGACAGGGATAGGAAGATGACTATCCTTCTCGTCCCGTTCATGTCGTGCTCCGCGAAGCTCCCGATATACGCGCTCTTCACATATGCATTCTTCCCGCGCTACCGTGCCCTTGTCATGATAAGCCTCTATCTTCTTGGCATAGCCTTCGGCATCATCTTCGCCCTCATACTGAAGAATACGGGATTCCGTGGCAATCCGATCCCGTTCGTGCTTGAGCTCCCGAACTACAGGATGCCGAGCGCGAGGAACGTACTGCAGCTCATCTGGAACAAGACGAAGGATTTCGTCACGAGGGCCTTCACCGTCATATTCCTTGCCTCTATCATCATCTGGTTCCTCCAGACGTTTGACATAAGGCTGAATACGGTATCGGACAGCAGGGACAGCATGCTCGCCGCGATCGGATCCTTCATCGCGCCTATATTCGCACCGCTCGGCTTCGGGGATTGGAGGATATCCACGGCGCTGATCACGGGATTCATGGCAAAAGAGAGCGTGGTGAGCACCCTTACGGTCCTCTTTTCGGATCCTCTGTCCGCGCTTTCCACGATATTCACGCCAGGCACCGCGTTCGTCTTCCTCACGTTCACGCTTCTCTATACCCCATGCGTCGCGGCGATCGCGACGGTACGCCGTGAGCTTGGGCGCAGATGGAGCTTCTCCGTCGTTGTCCTGCAGTGCGCGGTGGCGTGGCTCGCGGCAGCGCTTGTGCGCCTGGTCATCATGATGTTCTAGCTTGTCTTTCCTTTGTTTTCAATCCATACTCATAGGGATGGATGAGACAAAGGAGATTTTCGCTGAGGCCTTCAGAAGGCTGAAGGTGCAGAATCCAACGGGTAAGATCACGGTCAAGCGCATTGCCGAGGAGGCAGGCTTTGACCGCCATACCTTCTATTATCATTTCTCAGGGATCGATGATCTTGTGTCCTGGATCATCGATAGCAAGCTCCTGACGCTGTTTGAGAACAAGGATGTAAGGTGGGAGAGCACCATACGCTCTGCCGTGGCTCTCTTTACCGATGATTCCTGGTTCGAGCTTGCGACACGCATAAACGAAAGCACTTATGCCCTTCTTATACGCAAGATCGCGCCGATCATCGCCAAGGATATAAAGGAGAGCGATGAGGGCAGGAAGCTTCGCGACAAGGATATCAGCCTGATTGCCCACTCCGCTGTCTGGGCCGTATCCGGCGCGTTCTATTCCTGGCTCTCTGACCCTGCATGGCGCAGCGAGAAGGACATGGCCGACAAGCTCATAATGCTCATACGAAGGTACATAGACAACGGCATCGAGGTATTCTCTTCTCGCTAGGGAAGGCAAGAGGCGCACCTGCTGATGCGCCTCCGTATCCCTTTTTAGGCTATTGGCCTTATCTTCCTCTTGTACACGTTTATGAAGAACAGTATCGATAGCGTGAGGCCCGCGACCTCCGCGATCGTGAACGCGAACCATACCGAGGAGAGCACCCCGAAGGAGGCTATGATAGCCGCGGCTGGAAGTAGTATGACGATCTGCCTCACGATCGACACGATCATCGATGCATAACCGACTCCTGTTGCCTGGAATACCGATGTCAGGCTTATGGAGATCGCTGCGGGGACGAAGCAGAGGGAGATTATCCTCAGGGCAGGGCGCCCTATCTCCATCATTGTCTCCCCGGCCGCGAAGAACGAGAGAAGCAGTCCCGGCGCGAGCTGGAAGAGCAGCAGGCCGCATAGCATTATAAGGACAGCGATCGAGCCTCCGAACCTGAGCGTGCCCATCATCCTCTCCCTCTTCCTTGCCCCGTAGTTGTAGGCGATGATAGGTATCATCCCGTTCTGCAGCCCGAACACAGGCATGAACACGAATGACTGGAGCTTGAAGTACACGCCAAGCACTGATACCGCTGTCGTGCTGAAGGCGATGAGGATCGAGTTGAGCGCGCTGACCATCACGGTGCTGACGCTCTGCATGATGATCGAGGGAGCTCCTACCGTGTATATCTCCTTGATGATCCTTCCAGAAGGCCTTATCTGCCTTATGTGGATCGTGACGTACTTGTTCTTGCGCACGAAGTAAAGCGCGAGGAACATGCTGACGAACTGGCCAAGAACAGTTGCGATCGCGGCTCCGTACACATCCAGGCCGAAGAGGAATATGAAGACAGGATCGAGTATGATGTTGGTTATGGCTCCAGCCATCTGCGTCATCATCGGGTGTATGCTGTCTCCGGTCGCCTGCATTATCCTTTCTGCCGTTATGTCGACGAAGACACCGAACGAGAATATGAGGCAGATCTGCGTATAGCCTGTGGCGAGCCTGAGCAGCTCAGGATCGTCGGTGAACATGGACATGAATGGCTTTGAGCCGAATAAGCCGAAGAGCGCGAATGCGATCCATGTGAGAAGGGAGAGGAAAAGGCCGTTTCCGGCTGTATGCTCAGCCTCCTTCCTGTTCTGCTCCCCGAGCTTCCTGGCAAGGTATGAGTTAACGCCGACTGCCGTGCCGACGGCGAAGGCTATCATGAGATTCTGAAGAGGGAATGCCAGCGAGACGGCTGTAAGCGATGCCTCAGAGACGCGTGCGACGAATATGCTGTCCACGACGTTGTAGAGAGCCTGTATGAGCATTGACAGCATAAGCGGAAGCGAAAGCTTCATGATAAGCTTTGGGATAGGCTCGTATCCCATTATGTTCTCTTTGATTTCTTCGGTCATACCGCGATGATATCGGAAGGGAAAATTATATGCAACGAGGCTTTTCGCTTTTCCAGGCCTGCGTTTCTGCCGTAGAATCCTGATTATGAAAGCGCTTGCCATCCTTCTGATCCTTATCCTCCCGATATCCGCAGGAGCTGCGAGTAGGTTTACTTTCTCCAGCCTTTCCCAATAGAATGCATTCTGGAGGATGCTTATGATAGTATGCAAATTCGGCGGAAGCAGCGTTGCTGACGCTGATCAGATCCGTAAGGTCCAGTCGATTCTCTCTGCAGACGAGAGGAGGCAGGTCGCTGTCGTTTCCGCTCCTGGAAAGAGGAATAAGGATGATGATAAGATCACTGATCTGCTTTATCAGTGCAATGACCTTGTACGCAAAGGCCAGTCCTGTCGCCAGGTATTCAATGTCATAGCAAGGCGTTTCTCGGAGATCGCAAGGGCTCTTGGCGTCGAGGAGAAGGACTTTGCCGGGAAGCTCGATGAGATAAGGTATCAGATAGATGCAGGCAAAGGCGCTGACTATGCCGCCTCGAGAGGTGAGTACCTTTCCGCGTATATCATCAGCAAGTTCCTGAAGTGGGAGTTCATCGATGCCGCTGACGTGATCGTGATCAACTCCGATTCCACGGTCAATGAGGCTACGTATCAGCGTCTTGCCGAGAGGCTTGAGAAGGGAAAGCGCTATGTTATCCCAGGCTTCTACGGAGAGACGGAGCAGGGCGTGCTCAAGACTTTCACCCGCGGCGGCTCCGACATAACAGGAGCTATCGTCTCGCGTGCCCTCTCTGCCGAGCTCTATGAGAACTGGACAGACGTGTCAGGCATCTTCCGTGCCGATCCCAGGATCGTGGAGAATGCAAAGGTCATCTCTTCCATGTCCTATAAGGAGGTAAGGGAGCTTGCCGATGTAGGCGCATCTGTCTTCCATGAGGAGGCCATCGCCCCGATCTACCACCTCGGCATTCCTATAAACATCAAGAACACGAACAAGCCTGAGGATAAGGGCACCATGATACTCCCGGAGTCCAGTGCTAAGGGGCTTTCAGGCGTTTCCGTGCGCACAGGGCTTTCGATGATAAAGCTCCGCAAGCTCATGCTCTTCAAGAAGTCAGGCATGCGCCACGCGCTCCTGACGATGCTCCATATCTTCGGTATCAGGCCGTGCTACTCGCTTTTCGGTATCGATTCCATCGTGTGGTTCTTCGAGTCGAAGATGGCAAGCGACAGCGTGTGCTCCTCGATGTGCGAGAGGCTCAAGACCGAGTATAAGCTTGATTCCATCTCCGTGGAGCATGGCTATGCCGTGATGGGCATAACAGGCACGTCAGAGGCTATGGGCAAGGGCTGCCTGGATGCTATCACGGCGCTCTGCAAGAAGGGCATCGAGGTCGTCTCCGTGAACCAGGGCGCCTCTGATACCTCCGTTCTTATCGGAATAAGAGAGAAGGACGCGAAAGAGGCCCTCGCCGCTGTCTATGAGAAGCTCTTCGGCTGATCACGGCACTCTTTCGATTAAGATACCGGCTGCCTCGTCAGCCGGTGTCTTCGTCTTCAGGGAAATACATGAGGATGAGTTCCGTCCAGAGCTGTTCTCGTCATTCATCCGCCGTCAGGTCGTCCATGACTGCTGGCGCAGGGCAGGATCCTCCTGGGAGATAAGGCCGGATCCATTCATCGATGACTGGACATGTGATGATATCCTGGAGCTGCTTCATAAGCTGCGAAAGATAATCAGTGCTGGCGGCTTGGTATATGGCGTGTTCTCATCAGGATGCCTGAAAGGCTTCGCCGCGGTTGATAGCCGCTTGTTCGGAAGCTCTTCCCAGTACGCGGACCTTGCTGAGCTTCATGTCTCCGAGGAGGCCAGGAGGCTAGGGGTTGGCAGCGCGCTATTCTGCAAAGCCGCAGCCTTCGCGCTCGGTGTCGGGGCACGGAAGCTTTACATCTCTTCCCATTCTGCTGTCGAGAGCGTCGCGTTCTATCTCGCAATGGGATGCAGGGAAGCGGAGGAGCTGGAACCGATGCATGTTGCGAAAGAGCCTTATGATCGCCAGCTGGAGTATGTGCTGTAATGAAAAATGCTGCCACCGAGGTGACAGCATCTATCAGTGATAGGAGTTGATCCTTAGCGGATCGTGAGCTCTGTGTCGAGATCGAAGAACTTTGCCTTCTCCATGTTCGCGATAAGAGCTACCTTCTCATCTGGCTCAGGGATGACGGTCGGATCGATCTTTCCGACAACCTTTGCCTTGGATGTGGATACATAGACCTGTGTCTCTGATCCAAGAGGCTCAACGACGGATACGTGGCCGTTGATCGTCTTTCCATCCATCGGTGTGTGTGAGTACTCAACATCCTCTGGGCGGATACCGAAGGTCACTTCCTTGCCGATGTATGGCTGGAGGAACTTAGCCTGAGCTGGAGTTACCTCGAGGCGGAATGTACCCTCGTTGGCGTATACCTTGTCTCCGTCCTTCTCGATCTTGACTACGAGGAAGTTCATCGGTGGTGAACCAATGAAGCCGGCGACAAACTTGTTGTCTGGCTCGTTGTAGAGTTCCATAGGTCCGCCGATCTGCTGGATAACGCCGAGCTTCATGACGACGATCTTGTCAGCCATCGTGAGAGCCTCAACCTGGTCATGCGTTACGTAGATCATTGTTGCCTTGAGCCTGTTGTGGAGACCTGAGATCTCTGCTCTCATCTGGACCCTGAGCTTTGCGTCGAGGTTCGAGAGCGGCTCGTCGAAGAGGAATACCTTTGGCTTTCTGACGATAGCGCGTCCTACAGCAACACGCTGTCTCTGTCCGCCAGAGAGTGCCTTTGGCTTTCTGTCAAGGAGGGACTCGATGTCGAGGATCTTAGCAGCTTCCTTAACGCGCTGGTCGATCTGATCCTTCGGGAACTTCCTGATCTTGAGACCGAATGCCATGTTATCATAAACGGTCATGTGAGGATAAAGAGCATAGTTCTGGAAAACCATCGCTATATCCCTATCCTTAGGAGGAACGTCGTTCATCAGCTTTCCGTCGATGTAGAGCTCGCCAGAGGAGATATCCTCAAGGCCAGCAACCATCCTGAGTGTCGTGGACTTACCACATCCGGAAGGGCCAACGAGAACCACGAATTCCTGATCTTCGATGTCGATGTTGACGTTGTCTACAGCCTTGACGCCGCCATCGTAGATCTTGCAGATATTCTTGAGTACTACTGCAGCCATTGATTGCTCCTTTTGATTTCGATGCTTAAATCGTAAGCCCTCAGATAGTCGGAGTCAAAGAAAAAATATCTGATAAAACGCTTAATTTCCCTGAATTTTCCTTGAAAACGGTCTTTTGCTGACTATATAATCTATTTCAGTCAAAAAGAGGGAATATGCCTAGGAAATATACGGAAACGGAAAGGGAAAGCATAAGGCAGGCGCTGCGGCGTGAAGGAGGTGAATGCCTCAGGCTGTATGGCGTGAAGCGTACGACAGTTGATGAGCTTGTGCATCGCGTGGGCATCCCGAAGGGGACGTTCTATCTTTTCTATGAGCACAAGGAAGCGCTCTTCCTGGATATGCTCACATCGTTCATGGACAGCCTTGAGGGGCTTTATCTCTCGCGGCTCCAGGAGCTTGATGAGAACCATATAGTCACATCACTGACAGATATATTCCTCACCATCCTCTGGGAGTTCTATTCGAAAGGGCTCCATAGGTTCCTTGATGGGGTGGAGCTTGAGCTTGTCTATAGGAAATACGGGGAGGATGGACGGAAGGCGCTCAGGAACAGCTTCCACCCAATCCTGCGCTCTCTCTTCTCTTATTTCTCAATCGAGGACGAGGATGATATAGAGGCGTTCTCTTCCGGCTATGAGGCCCTTTTCTATCTTCTTCTGGATATAGATAAGCTGGAGGACAAGGAGAAGACGCTGCGCTTCCTGATAAGGGGGCTCGTGCTGCAGATGGTGGAATAGGAAAGGCTGCACCGAAGCGCAGCCTTCATGATCACTCCTTGGAGTTCTCCTCTTCCTTTTCCTCTTCGGAGGATGCCTCCTCAGGAGGAAGCTTCTTGACGATCGCTTCCTCGATCCTCCTGTCCTCGATCTTCGTCACGTGGATATCGAGGCCATTGATCCTGCAGTCAAGCTGCGTGCCATCCTCAGGGATCTGCGAGAGGGTGGAGAGCACCATGCCTCCGATCGTGTCGTAGTCCTCGTTCTCCTCGAGCTCTATGCCTGTCTCGTCGGAGAAGTCAGAGAGGCTGATCGATCCGGAGACCTTCCATTCATCATCGCCGATCTTCTGTATCTCTACCTCTTCCTGCGGGTCGAACTCGTCATAGATGTTGCCGACGATCTCCTCCAGAAGATCCTCTAGCGTTATGATTCCGATCGTCTGGCCATACTCGTCGACGACTATCGCGATATGAGTCTTCTTTGCCTGCATGTTCGCGAAGAGCTTATCGGCATGGATCGACTCCGGTACCATGTATGCAGGCCTCAGAAGGTCCTTGATCTTCTTCCTCTCGCTCTCGTTGCGGTTGATGAGGAAGTCACGGGCGTTGAGGATGCCGAGTATGTCGTTTATATCCTCGCCATAGACAGGGAATCTCGAGAGTCCCGTATCCTTGATCGTGTCGAGGATCTCATACTCAGGGGTATCGATCTGGAACGCCACCACATCAGGCTCGCGCGTCATGACATCGCTTACGGAGATGTCATTGAACTCGAACACGTTCTGGATCCACTCCTTCTCGTCCTCCTCGATCGATCCGGACTTGCCTCCGGCATCGACCATCAGGCGGATGTCATCCTCGGTCACGTCCTCGTCGCTGCTGTCAGCCTTCAAGCCGATGAGGCGCAGGACGATGTTCGTGGAAGCTGAGAGGATCCATATGAATGGCTTCATCACCTTCGAGAGGAATATGACCACGGAACATGCCATCTTAGCCACGGCATATGACTTCTGCTGGGCTATCCTCTTAGGCACGAGCTCGCCGAATATGAGCGTGAAGAACGAGATGATGATCGTCGTGATCACGACCGCGATCGTTCCGAGCGTCGCGTCCGAGAGCGGGAGGCCCCAGCTCTTGAATATAGGCACGAAATAGACCGCGATGTTGTCTGCCGCGAAAGCCGAGCCGAGGAATCCCGCGAGGGTTATCGCGATCTGGATTGTCGATAGGAACGCTGACTGGTTCTCCGTAAGGCGCAGGAGCTTCATAGCTGTCCTGTCCTCGTCATCCTCAGCCATCTTCTCGAGCTTTGTCTTGTTGAGAGAGACTACGGCAATCTCCGTAGCTGCGAAAAACGCGTTGATAAGTATAAGTATTACCTGTAAAGCTATCTGCTGTGCTATTGTCATCCTTTTCTCCTTATAGTCTTGCCATCATGCCGCCTGACTCCAGTCAGAGGCGGAGAAAAAGATTCTCAATCAAGCATAAATGAGGATCAGGTTCTGTCCCGTTATGGCGTATACTGCCAGGCCCTTCGTCCACTTCTCCTTCCTTTGCACCCTTAGGTGCGATATATAGCAAGATGATAATCAATCACCATCGCTGTCGTCAATGACGCTTCACCCTCTTTCGCGCCTTTTGCCCTTCAGCACGTATATGAGCGTGTAGAACGCCATTATGAATGACACGGTAGGCGCTATCATGCCAAGCCTTCCCAGATCATCCGGGAAGTGCTGGCTGAAGATGTAGACAAGGGGGATACGGAGCGCGATGGCGCCGAACGTGCAGCTTATCATGGTCCATACGGTCTTCTGCATGCCGTTTATGTAGCCATTGAGTATGAACACGAGCGTCACGGCTATGTAGTCATAGCTGCATGAGCGGAAGAACGGTATCCCGGCCTCTATGACGGCAGGATCGGAGGTGAACACGCTTATCATCGTCGACGGCGCTGCCTGTGCCCATATCCAGAAGAGGGACGCGACGCATAGCGCGAACAGAAGCGAAAGCCAGAGAGAGCGGCGCGCTCTCGCCATGCTGCCCCTTCCGTAGTTCTGCGCCGTGATCGCCGCCAGCGCGTTGGCAAGTGATGTGGCGGATAGCATCGCGAACACGTCGTACTTGGCGCTTATGCCTACCACCGCTGCGCTGTACACGCTTATCCCGTTCATGACGGCCGTCAGATACAGGAATGATATCCTTACGGCCATCTCCTGGAAGGAGATCGGCACTCCTATCTTCGCTAGGCGGATGGCGATCTCCCTGTCAGGTTTGAATGAGCCTGGGCGGAAATCGAACACGAAGTGCTTCCGCTTGAGGTATATCACGGCAATGGCCATGCTCGCTGCCTGGGATATCACTGTTGCCAGCGCCGTGCCGGCGACTCCCATGCCGAATGCCGCCACGAAGAGGAAGTCCAGCACGATATTGAGCGCGCAGGCTATGAGTATGAATAGCATCGGACGCTTCGAGTCCCCATAGCCTCTGAGGATCGCCGCTATCGCATTGTAGCCGCAGATGAAGAGGCATCCATACGCGCAGATCGAGACATATTGAGCTGTAAGGGCAAAGGACTCGGAAGGGGTCCTCAGGAGCGTGAGGATATCGCTGAGGAAGAACAGCAGCAGGAAAGTAATGATCAAGGAAACGAAGAAGAATATGGTGAGCGTGGTGCCTATTGTCCTCTTCACCCGCTCCTCATCCCTCTCTCCCATATAGGAACCTATGAGTATGGTGCTTCCGAGCGTGAGGCCTGTGATGAGGCTGGTGACTATCTGCGTGACCTGCGTTCCCGTGGAGACCGCGGCGACGCTCTCCGCGCTGCAGTATAGACCTACCACAAAGAGGTCAACGGCTCCATATAGCGATTGGAGTATGTTCGCAGCAAGATAAGGAAGGGCGAATACGATAAGCGTCCTTGCTATCGGTCCCTCCGTCAGATCAAGCCCCTTCAGATTCCCGGCCATAGGTTAGAATCGTGGGAATTATCATGCGATTGTCAATGTGCGCGAGGCCTGATAAACAGAAAAGCCCTGGGAATCCAGGGCCATCAGCGACCGACGGGAATCGAACCCGCGTCTCGAGCTTGGGAAGCTCGGATAATAACCATTATATGACAGTCGCGTTGATGCTAATTTACAATAATCCTGCGGGTAAGGCAATAGATATGTCCGTATTTCTCAGTATCCGAGGCTTTCGTGGATGAGCACGATCTCTATATCCGCGCCCATCGGGCACTGCCAGAGCACCGCAAGCTCCCTGCAGATCCTGTCCGGGCTCTTGCAGTTATAGCACCTGTCCGCCTTCACCGTGCACGGCGTCTTCATGCCAAGCCTCTTCGCGTTGAGCGGCCCCGCGATGTTCCTCGCCCTCCAGAGCGCCTTGCCGTAATCGGGAGCTAGCTTGTTCTCTCCGATGACGAGGTAGACCTTGCTGTGGCCATAGAAGATCGAGGCGACCCTGTTCCCCTTGCCGTCTATGTTTATGATCTCCCCATCCTCGGATAGCCCGTTGACGGATGAGAGGTAGATCTCGGCGCTGCAGGCGGCCTTCCTCAGCTCCTCCGATGTCATCCCGTCCTTCGGGACATGGTGCGAGTATACGGTGTTATGCGATGAGAGGATATCATACAGCCCCATCTCGCTGAGCGTTTCCGAGCCTCCGAAGCCAACGGTGCGGCCGTCTATCTCCCCATCTAGCCACAGGGCGGCCTCCTTTGCCGTTCCAAACTCGTGCACGCCGTATCCAAGAGCCTTGAGATTGCCGATGACCTTGCTGAAATCCATGCTGTCCTCCCTACGCTCATGATTATATGGATTTTGCCTTCCTGTGGGCAATATTGTTCATCGGCGCTCGCTATAGGTGGTATAGTAATGCCATGGATGAGAAGACTGTAAGGATCATAACCACAGGCGGCACGTTCGATAAGCTCTATGATGCGGTGAAGGGGGAGCTCGTGTTCTCCGAGAGCCAGCTTCCGCGCATCCTCGCGCAGTCCCGCGTGACGCTTCCCATACATCTGGATAACCTCCTGGCCGTTGACAGCCTTGTCATGACCGAGGAGGAGAGGCGCAACATAGTAAGCAACGCCATGCTCTCCCATGAGAAGATGGTGATCATAATCCATGGCACGGACACCATGGTTAAGACAGCAGATCTGCTGAAGGAAAGCCTTCCTCCGGATGATGGCCATGTCTTTGTCTTCACGGGGGCGATGATCCCATATGCCCTCGAGAACAGCGACGCGGTCTTCAACCTGGGCTGCGCGATGAGTGCGGTTCAGATGCTTGGAAGCGGGGTGTACATAACGATGGGCGGCCGCATATATGATGCGGGGCGCGTAAGGAAGAACAGGGAGAAGGGGATATTCGAGGATGTGTGATGACAGGATGCTTGAGATAATAGAGGAGCAGGAGAGAGTTCTCAGGTTCGGAAGCGTATCTGTGGAGAAGCTTTCCGCGATAGGTGAGGCGATCGTCTCCGCGATAAAGGCCAAGGGAGCCTTTGCGTATGTCATGATCCGCGTGAATGGCCTTGAGGTCTTTTCCCAGGCTATCGCCGGAGCCTCAGGCAATAACCGGAAATGGGCAGAGCGCAAGGCCAACACGGCGGAGCTTAACCAGAAGAGCTCGATGCGCGTGGCCATAGAGAACAGGAAGAAGAACAGGGGACTGGCGGAGATAGGGCTTCCTTTCACTGATTATGCCCTGGAGGGAGGGGCTTTCCCGATACTCCTCTCCTCAGGCCTCGGGATCGGCTCCATCGCTGTTTCCGGGATGCCTAGCGAGGAGGATCATCAGACGATATGCTCCGTGCTCTCTACCTTTCTGGACGTTGATGCCCCGTCTATCACCGAGGAGGGGAAATGAGGATCGCCATAGTCTGCTACAGCCTCACGGGCCATACTTTTGAGATGGCGGGGGAGATTGCCAGGGGAATCGAGGAGGAAGGAGCTGAGGCCAGGATATTCAATATCAGGACGGATGAGGTGGACGCGGAGTATATCAGGAGCGCATCGGGCCTAATTATCGGAACCCCTACATATATGGCTTCCAGCGTGTGGCAGGTGAAGAAGTGGATAGAGGAGGATTCCCGGCCCCTCTCTCTTTCCGGGAAGCTTGGGGGCGCCTTCGCGACAGCGCATTACGCGCAGGGCGGCCAGGACACGGCGATCATGGATATCCTCGGCCAGCTTCTCGTGAAAGGCATGCTTGTATATTCGGGCGGCGGCAGCTTCGGCCTCCCGATAATCCATCATGGCCCGGTCGCCCTCGATAAGGAAGGCGATCACTATGATGAGTCGAGGGAGATGTTCCGTGTCTATGGCAGGCGCTTTGCGGCCAAGGCCTTGGAGCTTTTCGGGAAATAAGGAGGAGCGTTATGAGGATAACCTGGATAGGACACTCATGCTTCCGTCTTGAGAGCGGGGGCTATTCTCTTGTGATCGACCCATATGAGGATGGATCCGTGGATGGGCTTGGGAACGTCAGGGAGGAGGCTTCCGCGGTTCTCTGCACCCATGGCCATGGGGATCATAGCTTCTGTGATGGCGTGAAGATCGTCAGGACATCAGAAGCGCCATTCTCTGTCGAGACTATCCATTCCTTCCATGATGACAAGGAGGGAAGCCTTCGCGGGCGCAATGAGATATACATAGTAAGCGATGGAAGCACAAAGGTCGCGCATCTGGGTGACCTTGGATGCTATCCTCCCGATTGCGATAAGCTCAGGAATCTCGACGTTCTGCTGATCCCTGTCGGAGGCTTCTTCACGATCGATGGCGCCACAGCCGCCGCCATAGTCAAGGACCTGCGGCCTAGGATTGCCATCCCCATGCATTACAGAAGCGTTGAGAAGGGCTTTGGATTCGATGTCCTCAGCACATCTGATGGCTTCCTTTCATTCTTTGATGAAGTGAACAAGCTCGATGGCTCCTCGATTGACACTTCTGATAATCTGAAAGGGATTGTTGTGCTTAATCCTCGCAATGCAATGAGATAAGCACCACTTACAAAGTCTGTGGCATTTGTGCGCGGTGCTTATGAATGGGCAGCGGGCTTAAGCCTCTGCCCGGTCGCTCATCACTTCTGAATAAAGCAGGTAGCCGCCGGAGAGGCTTCTTGCCCTGAAGCCATGGCCGGTGAGTATCCTTGCTCCGATATAGCTTCGCTGGCCGCTTCTGCAATAGACATAGATGGTCTTCTCCTTGTCTATCTCGCCAAGCCTTTCCCTGAGCTCGTCCAAAGGGATGTTCACGGCCCCGTCGATCATTCCTTGCTTCGTCTCCTCCCTTGTCCTGAGATCAACGAGCATGTCCCTGTCCTTATCGAGTGCTGGGATATCCCGATAGCTGAACTCGTCCAGGATGCCGCTGAGCTTGTTCGAGGCTATGTATCCGGCTATGTTCATCGGATCCTTCGCGGATGAATAAGGCGGGGCGTATGCCATATCGAGTGACACTAGGTCATCTGCGGTGAGGCCAAGCGCTACCGCCATCGAAATCGTGTCTATGCGCTTGTCGACCCCATCCTTTCCGACAGCCTCTGCGCCGAGTATCCTTCCCGAAGGCTTCTCGTAGATCAGCTTGATCATCATGGACTGGGCGCCGGGATAGTAGCTGGCGTGGCTTCCCTGATACGTGAACACGGTGTCATAGTCCAGCCCTCTGGCCATGGCCGTCTCCTCGTTCATTCCCGCCGTGGCGGCCGTGATGGAGAAGAGCTTCAGGACAGAGACTCCTGTCCCTCCTCTGTATCTGCTCCGGATGCCTGCGATATTGTCAGCGACGATCCTCCCTTCCTTATTGGCGGGACCCGCGAGGGCTATCATGCCCCTTTCGCCAGTTGCCTTGCTCATGATCGCCACGGCGTCCCCTGCCGCATAGATAGAAGGATCGGAAGTGCGCATCGAATCATCGACGATTATGGAGCCTCTGCTGTCTGTCTCAAGCCCCGCCTCCTTCGCAAGCCTGGAATCAGGGCGGACGCCGATTGCGAGGACGGCGAAATCAGCCTTGAATCTTCCCTTGTCCGTGATGGCTGTTATGCCGTCATCATCTTCCTGGAATCCTGTGAGCGATGTATTGAGGTGGAGGGAGACCCCGTTCCTCCTGAGCTCCTTATGAAGGAATGCCGCCATATCGCTATCGAAAGGCTTCATCACATGATCAGAGCGCTGGATAAGCGTCACCGAAAGGCCGCTATGCACGAGGTTCTCCGCTGTCTCCAGCCCTATGAAGCCTCCGCCGATCACGATGGCCTTTCCGCCTTGGTGCTTATCAGCCATATCCTTGATGGCGAACGAGTCCTCCGTATGGCGGAGCGTGAGTATCCTGCCGCTTCTTATCCCCGGAAGATCCGGGATGACGGCTTCCGCGCCAGGGGAAAGAAGCAGGTAGTCATAGCTCTCGCCGTATATCCTCCCGCTTTCAAGATCCTTTATCCTCACGCTCTTCCCAGCCCTGTCTATGGAGAGCGCCTCGCTTCTGACGCGTGCCTCGATGCGAAAGCGCTGCCAGAAGCTCTGGGGCGTCTGCAGCGTAAGATCCTTCTTGTCGGTTATGACGCCGCCTATGTAATAAGGCAGTCCGCAGTTCGCGTATGATATGAAGCCGCTTCGTTCAATGATGATTATCTCGGCTTCCTCTGATAATCTCCTAAGACGCGCCGCCGCCGTGGCCCCAGCGGCAACCCCTCCGATTATTACAACCTTCATCTCTTTCTCCTATACGGGATTATACATTGTTCTCCGTGATGGCGCCTCACAATATTTTCGAATATTAAAATATAATATATATTCCTGTTTAGGAATTATATATCGCTTAATATTCATTTTTCAGCTGATTTGCTCTTTGCGTGTGCTTTGTCGCGGTATCCCTGCTAGAATGGAGCCATGGAAGAGGATATGTTCGCTAAGGCTTATGAGCTGGAAAGGCTGAATCTGCCGTTCGCCATCGTCACCATCATCGGCGCCGAGGGCATAGTGCCCAGAAGGTCGGGACGCATGCTTGTAGCTGAGGATGGGAGCACATGGTCGACAGTCGGCGGCCATCTTGTCGAGGAGACTGCTATCAAGGCCTCGCTTGAGGCTATCAGAGAAGGGAAGGGGAGGATTATCGATGTCAGCACGGGACGGGGGAGCGTCAAGCTCATGGTGGATGTGGTCCAGAAGGCTAGGCGCGCGTACATCATCGGATACGGCCATGTCGGGCAGGCTGTCGCCAAGGCGCTTCACTCGGTCGGGTACGCCATATATATCCATGACACAGCCCCGGTAGAGTGCCCCTGGGCTGCCGGGGTCCGTGTCGGCGGAAACTGGAACGAGGCTCTTTCCGGCCTTGTCCTTGATAAGAGCTCCGCGCTTGTCGTGACAGTCCATGGCAGCGATGATGTCCTTCCTCTCATTGATTATTCCAATGCTTTCTATGCGGGCATTCTCTCTTCCCGCTCACGGGTGATACCCGGCAAAGATCTCTATGCTCCCATCGGGCTGGACATAGGCGCAAGGACGCCCGAGGAGATCGCCATCTCCGTCACGGCTGAGGTGATGATGGCATATAGCGGAAGGTCCGGGCTTCCCGGCTGGGAGAGGCGGCGACGCTTCGTGCTTGTATCGGGAAACGGGGAGATCGCGGAGAAGGCCGCCTTGCGTCTGCTTCGCTCTGGATATGATGTCCTTGCCGTGGGATCCATTCCTCCCTCGCATGCTTTTGAGATATCGTCACCGGAGCTATGCTTCCATGTGCTGGATGAAGGGAGGCTGCCTGTGTTTTCCGGAAGCGCGGAGGAAGCCGCGGCAAAGCTGAAGCCGCTTGCCGCTGTCGGCATAGGAAGTGCTGGACGGAATATGAGGAAAATGGCTCCGTTCACGGTTGCGGCGGGGCCAGGGCTCACGGCGGCAGAGGATGCCGACGCCGTGATAGAGACTTTAGGGGAAGATGTCGGGTGCCTATTGCGCTCCGGAAGCACGCTCCCCGGTGATAGCCTTTCCATTCCATCCAATGCGATCGGATCTGTCACGGGGGCTATCCTCGAGGCTGTCGATTCATTCTTCTCTGCGTTCTGACGGACTCATCGCATCAGCTTCGGCTCGCTCAGCTGCGTGCGGATGTAGTCCTCGTAAGTCTCCGCGCGCCTGATGCAGTAGATGCCGTCGTCCTCTATGAGGTATTCGGCATGGCGGAGCTTGGCGTTGTAGCTGAATCCCATCGAGTGGCCATGGGCTCCAGTGTCATGTATGGCGAGGAGGTCGCCTCTCTCGATAAGCGGAAGAGGTCGGTCTATGGCGAACTTGTCGTTGTTCTCGCATAGCGATCCTGTCACGTCATATACATGATCCCTGGGCTGATCCTCCTTTCCGATTGCCGTGATATGATGATACGCCCCGTACAAGGCTGGACGCATGAGGTCAGCCATGCAGGCATCGAGGCCAACATAGTCCTTGTATTTATGCGCGACGTGCCTTACGCGGGAGATAAGCCAGCCGTAGGGGCCTGTTATGCATCTTCCGCACTCGAATGATATGCGTAGGGGAGCAAGCCCCTTTGCCTCTATCATGGAGGAATAGAGCTCGTGTATCCTCTCCGAGAGATGGCTGAAGGATATAGCGGTGTCCTCCGGGCGGTATGGTATGCCGATCCCGCCTCCAAGATCCACCTGCTCGATTCTGATCCCTGTCTTGCTGCGTATCTCATCGACCAGCGAGAATACCATGCGCGCTGTCTCCGCGATATAATCCTCGTTAAGTTCGTTTGAGGCTACCATCGTGTGGAGCATGAAGCGCCTTGCGCCGTTTTCCGAGGCTTTCCTGTAGCACTCCAGGAGCTGGTCATGCGTGACTCCGTACTTCGCTTCCACAGGGTTCCCTATGATCGCGTTCCCTGTACGCTCCCTTCCAGGGTTGTAGCGGAACGAGATCGTCTCAGGAAGGCGGCCGCACACTCTGATCACGTCATCTATGTGCGTTATGTCATCGAGATTGATGATCGCACCGAGCCTGAACGCCTCCTCGAATTCCTCATCGGGGGTGTCATTTGAGGAGAACATGATCCTCTCGCCGGGGATGCCGGCCTCCTTCGCTATCAGGAGTTCGGGAAGAGAGGAGCAGTCAGCGCCGAAGCCGCACTGGCCCAGAAGCCTCACGATATTCACGTTTGGAAGCGCCTTGACCGCGAAGTAGTTCACGAATCCATCTGCCCAAGAGAACGCGGAAAGCATATCCATGGCGTTCTGCCTGATCGCGCGGCCATCATAGATATGGAATGGCGTGCCGGCCTTTGCCGCGAAGGCCTGGAGATCCTTGTCTGGAAGCGGCAGTCTCTTCTCTGTCATCTTAGATTCTCCCTGATCGAGGCGACCGCCCTCTCCACATCCTCCCTGTGGCCATACGCCGAGATGCGCACGAAGCCCTCTCCCGCGCTTCCGAAGCCGGAGCCAGGCGTTACCGCCACATGGGCCTTGTCCAGGAGGAAATCGAAGAAGTCCCAGCTTGTCATGCTGTCCGGGCAGCTTGTCCAGATATAAGGGCTATCCACGCCGCCATAGCATTCAAGGCCGATTTTCCCGACTCCTTCCCTTATGATCCGGGCGTTCTCCTTGTAGTATCCGACAAGGTCCAGGCATTCCCTGCGCCCTGTCTGGGAAAGGGCTGCGATGCCACCCGCCTGAGCGACGTTCGACGCGCCGTTGAAGAACGTGCACTGCCTTCTGTTCCAGAGCCTGTGCAGCGTGCCTTTCGGGGCATCCTCCGCCTCAAGCTCCTCCGGAACAATCGTCCAGCCAAGCCTCACGCCTGTGAAGCCCGCGTTCTTCGAGAACGATCCGATCTCTATCGCGCAGTCCCTTGCCCCCTCTATCTCATAGATGGAGTGGGGGATGCCCTTTGTCTCGATGTAGTCCGAATAGGCGCTGTCGAAGATGATGACGGCCTTCTCCCTATGCGCGTAGTCCACGAAGCGGGCAAGCTGCTCCTTCGTTGCCACGGCGCCTGTGGGGTTGTTGGGGAAGCAGAGGTATATGATGTCGGCATGCTCCTTCGGCGGCTCTGCCACAAATCCGTTTGAGGCGTCTGCCTTCATGTAGACAATGCCGCTGTAGCCATCTGCCGCTGCGTCATACAGCCCGGTATGGCCGCCGGCCACGTTCGAGTCGACATAGACAGGGTAGGCTGGGTCCTGGATCGCCGGGATCGAGCGGCGGCTGAATATCGACTGGATATTCGCGGCGTCGCTCTTCGCCCCGTCCGATACGAAGAACGCAGAGGAAGGCAGCGTCACGCCATATTCCCTCTGATAGTGCTCCGCGAGGGCATCGCGGAGAGGGGTATCGCCCTGCTCATCGCCGTAGCCTGTATATGTGTTCCTGTCCATCAGGAGGTCGATCTTCCTCTTCATCTCCTCCGCGATGAAGCGCGGGAGCGCCTCGGTGGTATTGCCTATGCTCAGCTTCATGACCGATTCGCCAGGATTGCGCTCCTGCCATGCCCTGATGCGCCTTGCGACCTCCGGGAAGAGATATCCCGACTGCAGCTTCATGAAATCCTCGCTTGCCCTTGCCATCAGATCCTTCCCTCCTTTGCGTCCTCTGCCATGCCGTCGATTATCGAGAAGAGCTTCTCCCTGTGCTCCGAGCTCTCAAGCGGGCACATCGGGAGCCTGAATGATTCCCTGCACCATCCCATCCTTGCCATAGCTGTCTTGATCGGTATCGGATTGGTCTCGATGAAGCATGCGGAGAAGAACGGCGCGAACCACGCGCCAAGCCTTTCAGCCTCGTCCCATCTGCCGTCAAGGGCTGCATGGACCATGCGCACCATCTCCTTCGGGAATAGGTTGGAGGCCACTGAGATGACGCCATCGCCGCCAAGCCTGATGAGGTCAAGCGCGAGGTTGTCATCGCCGGAGAGCACTGAAAAGCCGTTCTCCGTGCCGTCTATCACGGCCTTCATCTGCTCCAGCGAGCCAGAGGCCTCCTTGACCGCGGTTATGTTGCGGCAGTCATTCTCCAGCCTTACAAGCGTCTCTGTCTCAAGGTTGACGCCCGTGCGTCCCTTGATGTTGTAGAGGATGCATGGGATCTTCACCGAGTCGGCGATGGCCTTGAAATGCAGGTAAAGCCCCTTCTGCGTCGGCTTGTTGTAATAGGGATTGACAAGAAGCACGGCATCTGCCCCCGCGTCCTCCGCGTGCTGGGAGAGCCTTATAGCCTCTGTCGTGGCGTTGGAGCCTGTGCCAGCTATCACCGGAACGCGTCCTGCCGCGTACTTGATCGTCTGGGCGATCACCCTGTCATGCTCCTCATGGGAAAGCGTCGGGCTCTCTCCTGTGGTCCCGCATGGCACAAGGCCATCGATGCCAGCTTCTATCTGCTGCTCGACGATCCTCTCGAGAGCCTTGTAATCCACTGTCCCGATATCCGTGAATGGCGTTATGAGCGCCGTGTATACTCCTCTGAATCCTTCCATGTCATCTGCCTCCTATAAGATCGCTTACGAAATCATCCATCGTATATATCCCGGGTTCCTGTCCCGCTACCCACCTGGCGGCCCTGATCGCGCCTTCCGCGAATCCTTCCCTGGATCTTGCCGTATGGGTTATCTCTATCGTGTCCGCCGGGCTATCAAGCATCACCGTGTGCACGCCGGGAACGGAACCTATGCGCGATGATGAGACTGAGAGATGATCCTTTGCGATCTTCCCTTCAGGGTTCCCTATCTGCAGCGCGCACTTCCTCCTTACCGTGCCGAGTATCCTCTCAGCGGCCATCAGCGCCGTGCCGGAAGGGGAGTCCGCCTTCTCCCTGTGATGGATTTCCGTTACAGCGGCGTCATACGACTCGATGCCATCTATGAGCTTTCCAGCCTCCGATACCAGATGGAGGAATATCTGCACGCCTATCGAGAAGTTGCCGGAGTATATTATCCTTGCCTTCTTCCCATCGATCATCTCGCGGATTGCGGGGAGCTTATCATACCATCCCGTTGTCCCGATGACCGTGGGGATCCCAATGGCGGAGTACAGCGCGATGTTGTCCTGCACTGCCTGGGCGGAGGAGAAGTCTATCACCGCATCCGCATGTCCAAGCGTTTCCTCCGATACAGATCCTGCCGTGACTCCTTCTCCTGCCACGGGGTCGATGACTGCCGTAACCTCATCATCTCCTGAGCTTTCTATCATGCTGCGGATGAGCTTTCCCATCCTTCCGTATCCAACGATTGCTATCCTCATTTCGTTCCTCGATGCCTGATGATAGCAATTTATAACATCAGTGTCTATAATTTAACATTATGTTATTTTAATAACAATACTTGACTATTGTGTCATTGGTGCTATCATCACTGAGCATGTGGATCGTGCTTGCATTTCTCTCTGCGTTCTTTGCCGGAATCACCTCGATTCTCGCGAAATGCGGCATAAGGAAGACAGATTCGGCCGTTGCTACGGCATTCAGGACTATCATTGTCCTTGTCTTCTCCTGGCTTATGGCCGCAATAGGCGGGCCGCTCCCGCCTATGGGCTCGATTGCGCCGACGACGTGGATATTCCTGATCCTATCCGGGCTTGCTACAGGAGCTTCATGGCTTTGCTATTTCCGCGCGCTGAAGGACGGGGATGTGAGCAAGGTCGTTCCGATCGATAAGTCCAGCACCGTGCTGTCGATGCTTCTTGCCATACTGCTTCTCCATGAACCTATAAGCGCCTCAGGTGTCATATCGATGATCCTGATCGCCATCGGAACATATCTGATGATACAGCGCCAGGATTGCGGGAAAGACGTGCGCTATGGCTCATGGCTTGTCTATGCCTTGCTCTCTGCCATCTTTGCCGCGCTTACCTCGGTACTCGGGAAGATAGGGATAGAAGGCATTGATCCGGATCTTGGCACGGCAATCAGGACTACTGTCGTGCTCGTGATGGCCTGGCTGGCCGTGGCAGTTGAAGGAAAGGGCAGCCTTGTCATTGTCCCGGAAAGGAAGGAGCTGCTTTTCATCATCCTTTCAGGCCTGGCCACGGGGGCTTCATGGCTCTGCTATTACAGGGCCCTGCAGATCGGGCCGGTGTCGATAGTCGTTCCTATCGATAAGCTTAGCATCGTGGTCTCGATCGTGTTCTCACGCGTTGTCTTCCATGAGAAGCTTGGCATGCGTTCCCTTGCCGGGCTTCTGATGATTGTCTTGGGAACGATGCTGCTCATCCTCTGATGGCAGAAAGGGGGACGGAATGAATGGGATAGTATTCAGCGATGTCGATGGAACGCTTCTGGACAGCAGCCACAGGATCGGGAGCTATACAGCGCGTGCTATCGCGGAACTGAGGGAGAGGGGCATACCGTTCGTGATTGTCTCTGCCCGTGGCCCTTCCGGCATATACCCGATATTCCGCCGCTATGGCTTCTGCGCTCCTATCATCTCCTATAGCGGGGCGCTGGTGCTGGATGAGGAAGGCCGCGTGCTCTTCCACAGAGGCATGCCTAAGGATAAGGCCGGAGAGATCATCGGGTACATCGAGGATGAGCGCCTCGATCTCTCATATTGCATCTACTCATATGATCAGTGGATCGTGAAGAGCCGGGATGATGGGAGGATAAGGCGAGAGGAGGAGATAGTTGAGGCCGAGGCTGAAGAGGGGACGCTTGATTCCGCAGCAGCTGATGAGGTCAGCAAGATCCTATGCATCTGTGAGCCCGGGGAAGCGGAGAGCATAGAGTATAGGCTTCGCGGAAGGTTTCCCGATGTCTTTATCGTAAGGTCATCTGATCGCCTTGTGGAGATAATGGCAAAAGGCGTATCAAAGGCGGCCGCTGCCGCCTTGCTATGCCGTGAGTATGGGCTTGGGATGGAGGATGCCATCGCCTTCGGTGATAGCTACAATGATGAGGAGCTTCTCCGCGTAGCTGGCAAGGGCTTCCTGATGGGCAACGCGCCTGAGGACCTGAAGGCCAGGATAAGCCTCCATGCCGATGACAATGACCATGAGGGCATATACCGCGCCCTTCATTCCCTGGGCCTTGCCTGATCCTTGTCCTTCGCGAAGATGAAGAGGCGTCCCGCAAGGTAATTGCAGATTCCCACAGCGAGATTTGAGATGAACTTCCAGAGCGTGTGGTTGAGGTCAAGCACATCGACGGCTATGAACATTATGACGACATCGAGCACGCCGCTTGCCGCGCGGCATAGGTAGAAGTACAGGAGCTCCTGACCGAGGCTATGCCTGTTCCTGGCCCCTTTCACGCGGAATACGATGTACTTGTTCGTGAAGAACGCGAATGTGACGGCAAATAGCCATGAGAGCGCCACCGCTGCCACGTTAGGCATGCCAAGCTTCCTGTACAGGATCTCGTAGCTGAGCATGTTCACGAGCGTGGCCATGAAGCCGAATATGCAGTAGACGATGAAATCAGGGCACTTTCTCACCCGGTAAATCCTAATGAACTGTTTCTCCATTGTCCACAGCACCCGAAGATCCTAAGATAGTGGCATGAGACTTCTTGTTATAAATCCAGGCTCCACATCCACCAAGATCAGCGTATTCGATGATGACAGTGAGATATTCACCGAGAGCATATTCCATGACGCTCCTGAGCTTCTCAGGTTCAGCACCACCAATGATCAGCTTCCGTTCCGCAAAAGCGTCGTGATGGACGCGCTTTCCCGCCACTCTGTGGATGTGGACTCGATAGATGTCTTCGTGGGAAGGGGAGGCTGCGCCTATTCCCAGGGAGAGGGCGTGATGGAGATCGATGAGAGGCTCTATGCCGATACCCGGGATGACAAGGGCGGCAGCGACCATCCTGCCAAGCTTGGGGTGATGATGGCCTATGAGTTCGGGCGCGAGCACCATAAGCCGATGTTCACGCTCAATCCCACCAATGTCGATGAGTTCGAGGATGTTGCGAGGATAACAGGGCTCAAGGGGGTGTACAGAAGGGCTCAGTCGCATGTCCTGAACCAGAAGGGCATAGCGCGGCTGCACGCAAAGCGTCTTGGAAGGCGCTATGAGGACTGCTCCTTCATAGTCTGCCATATCGATGGCGGCATAACGGTGGCGGCACACAGCAAGGGAAGGATGATAGACGGAACTGAAGGCGCCGGAGGGGATGGCCCGTTTACCCCGACAAGGCTTGGAAGCATACCGCTGATGGAGACCGCGAGGTACCTTGAGACGCACACTCCCGCGGAGCTTGAGGCGATGTGCTCCCGCTCCGGTGGCTTTGTCAGCCATTTCGGCACCTCGGACGCTAATAAGGTGCATAAGCTCAAGGAGGCGGGCGATCCTCATGCATCCATTGTCTGGGAGGCGATGATTTATCAGATATGCAAGTCGATAGGGGCCATGGCCACGGTCCTTGAGGGCAAGGTCGATGCCATACTCCTCACGGGAGGCCTTGTGCGCTTTGGCGATATAGTCGAGGGAATAGAGAGGCGCTGCTCGTGGATAGCTCCTATCTCTGTCTATCAGGGTGAGGTCGAGCAGGAGGAGATGTGCTCTGAGGTGCTTAAGGTAATGCGTGGCGAGAAGAAAGCCGCGGTATATAGCGGGCGGCCGGTGTTCTCCGGCTTTCCCTGGGATTGAGGACAAGCTATACCGGCGACCGGACTTGAACCGGTATGGGTTGCCCCGGCAGATTTTGAGTCTACTGTGTCTACCAATTCCACCACGCCGGCAATCTGCCCGTTATGATAGCAGATAGGGAAGGTGCCTGCAAGGTGGAATTATAGGTCTCTATCTTTGCAAAGCTATGGGCAATGGCTCGAATATCCTGTATCGTATACATATGCTCAGAAGGTTCGTTGCGCTATTGGTTGTCCTTTGTGTGTCTTTTTCAGCCTTCGCCTCCTCATATGACAATGCCGAGGCGATCCTTGTTTCGGATATCCCCATAACATATGGCGATCAGTCATTCCGTGAGAGGATACTGGAGAGAACGAGGGGCGAGCGTGACCCGATCGGGCTCGTGCTCACAGGCGGCAGCGCCAGGGCCCTGGCCCATCTTGGCGTGCTTTCATACCTCGAGGACGAGGGCATCGTGCCTGATTTCATAGTATCGAACAGCATGGGCTCGATAATAGGGCTGCTGTACGCGGCGGGGCTCTCTCCTGATCAGATAATCGAGGCGCTTACGGCGGGGGATCTCTCGTCCCTCTTTACGTTCACGCTTCCCGTGGAGGGCGGGCTGCTGCACCCATCGGGGCTGGAGACGCTCGTGAAGAGCGTTGTCGGCACCGATCTCAGGCTTGAGGATCTGGATATCCCGGTGATGGTCGTCTGCGATGACCTTGTCACGAAGAGGGAGATCAGGATCTGCGAGGGCGATTTCACTGAAGTGCTTCTCGCTTCATTCGCGCTTCCCGTTTACTTCGCGCCGAGGATCTACAACGGGCACCTCCTGATAGATGGCGGGGTGATATCCCTGGCCCCGGTGGATGCCGCGTTCGAATACTCGGATACGGTCATAGTCTCGACGACGTTCTACAATGTCTCCTCGATCGATCTGAGGAATATCATATCGATACTCAATTCCTCCTTCGATATCGGCAAGAACCAGAAGGCCGCTGCTGACATGAAGGCCCATGAGGACTTCATATGGATACGCTGCGATGTCGAGCAGTTCTCCTTCATGGACTTCGACAAGATGGGGGAGATGGCTGGGATAGGCTACGAAAGCGCCGCGGAGAAGGCCGATGAGCTTGCCGGGATATACAAGGCGGGGCTTCCGAGGCATATGCTTACGCTGCGCCGCGGCTATGACAGCGCGATAGATACCGCGACGAAGGGGCTCAAGTACTTCGGTCGCGTTGAGGCCGTGTCCCCGTCATATACCCTCGGGATCTGCTTCGAGCAGAACGTTGACAGGAAATTCCGCCGCTTCCTCAATAACTCCGCGGACTTCGCCGTTGATTTCGACTATAGGTACTATGGATTCGAGGCCGGCACGTCCCTTGGCTTTGCCTTTGACTTCATGACGCCCCAGACAGCGGGCGCGTATCCTATGATCGAGGGCTACGTGTCGTACTATCCGCTGGATAACCTCCGCATCATGCTTGAGGCCTCCCTTGACTTCGGCCATGACCCATGGTACATACCGGAGCTCTATATGCGCCAGGGCCTTGATTGGGTCATCTGGGCGACTGAGGGGCTCTTTGATGTCTCTTTCAAGGAAGCGCTTGAGTACAGGACGGATTTCGAGGGGCTTGATGCCCTTGTCTTCTCTGGCTTCTTCGACGGCAGCCTCTCGCTTGACTGGTTCAATCCTGATATGTCGCTGGGCTACATGCTTGTCGCGCGCGGCAACTGGCTGCGGGAGCCTAGGCATTTCATCGATATCGACATATCGGCACGCTTCCTGCTGCCGCCAGCTGACTCGCTTTATATCGATGCCCGCGTGTTCTCAAGGCTTGCCATGAGATTCGACGGGCAGGGCGACGTGCCTCTCTTCCTCTCCGATGGCTATACCAGCCCCAACGTGATGAAGGACGCGGGATTCGTGACACCCGCGGATTACCATATCACGATGATATCCCTCGGCTTCGGCTATGATATCCCTTACTCCCCGACATTCGGCGAGTTCGTGATCATCGAGAACTCCGAGATAGGGATCTACTGCGATCTCCTGATAAGGGACGCGGCGGTGAGCGTGTCTACGGGAGTGGAGCTGCAGACCGCGCTTTCACTGATAGGGCTGGTTGACCTGCCTATCAGGATCCGCCTCGGCTATGATTCCTGGGCGAATAACTTCGCGGCCTCGTTCCTCCTGTCGCTCAAGTATTAGTCCTGGTGCCTCTCGAGCCACCTCTCATCCGCGTCGGTGAGGTCTGTGCTTATATCCTCGTCCTCATCCTCGACGTAGTCCTTCTCAGGCAGGGCCTCCTTCTTGAAGTCAGGCTCTGCGGGGAAGCCTGGTATCAGGGATGTGCCGGCGTCCGTCGTGTCGCCCTTCTCCCATGAGGGGATGCATCCTGACGCGGCTGATGCGATATCGTTCTCGAACGCCCGGATCATAGGTATGATCTCATCATCCTTATCCAGCGTTTCCCTTATCCTTGAGATATCCTCCGGATCATATACAGATATGTTCGTGAAGAGCGTCGCCTCAGCCTTCTCAAGCTCCTTTCGCGCCTTGCCGATCTCCCCGTAATGCATATGGACCATGGCCATGTGGACATATGGATCCGCGAATGACGGGTTGATGGTATCGAAGATCGCGAAGAGCGTCGCGCCCGCGAGATCCCATCTGCCATCGAGCATGTAGAGGATGGCCTGGGAGTCTACGACGGCGGGGGAGGATGGATAGTGGCTCACGGCATCCTTCACCGTCTTCCTGTAGTTCTTCCTGTCCCCGGCCCTGAGGTAGTACACGGCGAGATTGACATACAGGTTGCGGTCGGCAGAGCCATCATCGTCCCTCGCGCTCTCGCAGAGCCTTATGGCCTCCTCGATGTCATCGCTTACGAAGTAGTACATCGAGAGCGTTATCTTCGCGAGCGCCGCCGTCTGCTTCTTCTTTGAGTCCAGGAGGGGGACAAGGGCGGTCCTTGCCTTCTCCTTGTCTCCGTACTGCATCAGCACCGATGCCGCTATCACGAGATAGTCATCCGGAAGCCCCGCGTCTATCGCCTTGTTCAGGTAGCCGACCGCCTCCGGGAACCTTGCCACTTCCTTGGTCCTTATTATCTTCGAGGCCTTGTTGAAATAGTAGGAGCTCCTGGAGGCGAATACCATCAGGACCGCCGCCGCGGCAAGCACCGCGAGGACCAGCGCCCTCGGTACCGAGGGCATCATCATAAGGGCGATTCCGATAACGAGGAGCACTATTGCCGGTGTCTGTTTATATCTATGCATTCCTTACCTGCCATTGTGTCTTGATTTTCAGTATGTTATCATCCTCTAAGCCTATGGGAAAGAGGATATTGGTACATGTATGCTGCGGACCGTGCGCCACTTCGAGCATTGAGCGCCTTCTCTCTGAAGGCTACGAGCCGGTCCTTTTCTTCTCAGACAGCAATATCTTCCCTGAAGAGGAGTTCATGAAGCGTTATGAGAACCTTCTCATAGTGGCACGCCTCAATGGCCTTGAGGTGATCCTCGATGAATGGGACCATTCAAGGTGGCTTGAGGCCGTGAAGGGACATGAGGAGGACAGGGAGCATGGAGAGCGCTGCCTGATCTGCTTCCGCTTCAACCTCGCTCGTACGGCGGAGAAGGCCAGGGAGCTTGGCATAGACGAGTTCACGACCACTCTTACCGTCTCACGCTTCAAGCCCAGCGCCGCCATATTCCGCATAGGCGATGATTACCCCGGGTTCCAGGAGATAGACTTCAAGAAGAAGGATGGATTCAACAGGTCCGTGATGCTGTCAAAGGAGCTTGGTCTCTACAGGCAGGATTACTGCGGTTGCGAGTTCTCGCTGAGGGATAGGCGATGAGAAAGCTCTTCAAGGTGCTTACATCCCGGCTTCTGTGGTCAGTGCTGGCATTCATCCTCCAGTTCGCGGTAATTGCCTATTTCGTGTTCTGGGCAAGCTACGTAAAAGGGTATTTCCTCTTCTTCTCGCTCTTTTCCATACTCATGGGCTTCGTGGTCTTCACGAGGCCTGAGAAGCCCGCGTACCGCACCGTCTGGATATTCCTCATCTGCATATTCCCGCTGTACGGGGCTGTGCTTTACTTCCTCATGGCAAACAAGAAGCTTGGCTATTTCTCGCGGAAGAAGACAGAGGCTTTCAGGAGATCGCTGCCGCGTGAGGATTCCATACCGCCCAATGCCGACGAGGAGCTCTACGCGCTCTCTCCTGAGTTCCGAAAGCTCTCGCTATTTGTCCGCAACTCAACAGGTATGTCCGCCTGGGTCGATACCGAGTGCACGTATTTCGAGTATGCCGATGCCTTCTTCATCGATCTATTGGAGGAGGTGAGGGGAGCGAAGCGGTTCATCTTCATTGAGTACTTCATAATAGGCGAGGGCCATTGGTGGTCCCTGATACTCTCAGAGCTTGAGAAGAAGGTGCAGGAGGGGGTTGATGTGCGCGTCATCTATGATGATATGGGCTCGATCAGCTCACTGCCCAAGCATTATGACAGGAAGCTCCGCGCGAAGGGTATCAAGACAGTCGTGTTCAACCGCGTGCGCTTCCATTTCAATCCGCGCCTCAATTTCCGTGACCATCGCAAGATCTTCGACATAGATGGCAACATCTGCTACACCGGAGGCCTCAATCTCTCCGATGAGTACTCGAATGACGTAATCAGGTTCGGCTACTGGAAGGACAACGCCGTGAAGATAAAGGGCTCTGCCGTGATGAACTTCACGTTCCTCTTCCTGGAGATGTGGATGGGCGTTGCCGGCGGGCATGATGATCTCTCGCAGTACCTTCCGACAGAGAAGGGAAGGAGCGAGGGCTTCGTGCAGCCTTTCGGCGATAACCCCCTCGATTCCGATACTACCACCGAGAATGTCTATCTCAAGATGATAAGCATGGCCGAGAGGAACATATGGATCACGACGCCGTATCTTATCCCGGATGACTCGATGATCGAGGCCCTGTCGATCGCGGCGCGCTCAGGGGTTGACGTGAGGATAATCACGCCGCACTATCCTGACAAGAAATCGGTGTTCGAGGTCTCCAGGTCGAACTATCTGCAGCTTCTGGAGGCCGGGGTGCGGATCTATGAGTACATCCCGGGCTTCATACACTCAAAGACGTTCCTCGTCGATGACGAGGTGGCGGTCGTGGGGACCACGAATATAGACTACAGGTCGTTCTACCTCCATTTCGAGCTTTCCGTGCTCTTCTTCCGCTCCCCGGTAGTCGCCCAGGTCCGAAGCGATTTCCTGAAGACATTCGGCATGTCTCGCGAGCAGAGCGCGGCGGAGGCGAGGTCCGTCAGCATCCCCAAGCGCATAATGCGCTACTTCCTCCGTCTCTTCTCTCCGGCCCTCTAGCTTGACGCAGGCCTTATCCAGCCGTACTCTTTCCATATGAATACTGTCGATAGAAAACCAAGGAAGGCTGTCCCTACTCCTGAGGAGGAGGCGAGGAACGCATATGAGGACATAATAAACGTGTTCTCCTCCACCTCTGACCCTGAGGAGATGAAGGCCCTCTTTGATGATATCTTCACCGAATCCGAGAAGAAGGACTTCATCACGCGCTGGCTGCTGATGGATGATATCTACCAGGGTAAGCCTCAGCGTGAGATAGCCTCAAAGCGAGGGCTCTCGCTTTGCAAGATAACCCGCGGGTCGAGGATGCTGAAAAAAGAAGATGGCTTCATGCGCCATCTTCTCTCCTCCCGCTATGATGAGGATCACACCCACATCTGAGCCTTCCCGAGCGCTTCCTTGACCGTCTTGTCCATGTCATAGTAGGCATAGTCGGCAAGGCGGCCTCCGATTATGAGGCGCTCCTCCTTCTCCGCCCTTTCCCTGTATTTCCTGTATAGGGCATTGTTCCTTTCATCGTTGATGGGGTAGAAAGGCTCATCTGTCTTCTCGTAGTCCACGGGGTATTCGCGGCTTATCCAGGTGACAGGGGAGCTATGATGCGAGAAATGCTTATGCTCGATTATCCTGGTCCAGGGCGTTTCCCTGTCCGTGTAGTTCACGACAGCCACTCCCTGGTAGTTCTCCTTCTCTATCCTCTCTGTCTCGAATATCTCGGAGCGGTACTGCAGCTTGCCGTACTCATAGCCATAGAGGCGGTCAAGGCAGCCGGTGTAGAGCGTCCTGTCAGCCTTGCTGTCCCAATACTCCCTCCGCTTTGCATAGTCCTCGCCCGTGATCACGTCAACGCCTTCCAGCAGGCGCTCTATGATGGCTGTATAGCCATCGTCAGGAATCCCCTGATAGGTATCGTTGAAGTAGTTGTTGTCATAGGTGAACCTCACGGGAAGGCGCTTTATGATCGAAGGGGGAAGCTCAGACGCGCTTCTTCCCCACTGCTTCTCGGTGTAGCCTTTGACGAGGATCTCATAGATATCGCGGCCGACAAGGCTTATGGCCTGCTCCTCGAGGTTCCTGGGCTCTCCCTTGATCTCGCTTCTCTGCGCCTCTATCCTCTCCATCGCCTCCTCGGGGGTTGCTATGTCCCACATCCTGGAGAAGGTGTTCATGTTGAAGGGCATGTTGAGTATGCGGCCCTTGTAGTTCGCGATAGGGGAGTTGATGAAGGAGTGGAACGGCACCAGCGATGTGACGTAGTCCCAGACCTCCTTGTCTGAGGTGTGGAAGATATGGGCACCGTAGACATGGATGTCTATGCCGTCCCTTTTCTCCGTGTATATGTTCCCTCCGATATGATCCCTTCTCTCGACCATGAGCACGGAGTGCCCTTTCTTCACGGCCTCATGGGCGAATACCGATCCGAAGAGGCCTGAGCCGGCTATGAGGAAAGAGTAGCGCTTGTTCATTTCCTTCTTCTCCTTCCGCCCCTGGCCTTGTCACGCTTCCTCTCAGGGAATGAGAGGCGGCCGTCCTCGCCAGGGCGGGTGTCGCGGCCATATGGCTGGAAGTCGTCCTCCCAGTCACGTCTTCTCTTCCTGCCCTTCATCGCGTCCCTCTTGCCTGACGCCTTCCTCTTCGGCTCCGCCTTCCTCTCCTGCTTGGCGCGCGTGACTATAGGCTTTCCTTTCACGGTGCGCTCCTCATAGGACTTGAGTATGCGCTCGGCGATGGAGTAGGGGGCGCTGACGAATGAGCAGTCATCGTGCACCTCGATGTCGGAAAGATCCTCGTCGCGGACTCCGGACTGCTCTATGATGATGTTCGCGAGCATCGCCTTGGTAAGCCCGTCCTTGCGGCCGCGGGCTATGAAGAGGCGCGTAGTGCCTTCTTCCTCGAATGAGGCCTTGCCCGCATCAGCCTTCCTTCCCCTTTCCTTCTTCGCCTTCGGCACGATCGCCTCGATCTTCCTGTACTGGGAGATATCTAGCTCATTGCGGTAGAAGTAGCCGAGAAGGCTCGCGAACGCGCTCTCAGGATCCCGGCCTATGAGAACCGCGCGCGCTATGTCCAGATAGTCGTTCTTCGGCTCCTGCAGCAGCGCCTCCTCGACCTGGGCCGTGATCCTTGCCTTCTTGCCTTCGATAATATCCTCGGCCCGCGGGATCTCCTCCTTGCGGATCTCCGCGCGCGATGCCTTGCGGATGAAGGAGAACTTCCTCGCTTCCGACGGGGTTATGAATGTGATCGCGGTGCCGTTCTTCCCGGCCCTTCCCGTGCGTCCGACACGATGGATATAGATCTCCGGATCCTGCGGGATGGAGTAGTTGATGACATGCGTGAGGTCCTGGATATCGAGGCCACGGGCGGCAACATCGGTTGCCACGAGGATGGATATCTGATGATCCTTCATCTTCTTCAGGATCTGCTCGCGCTCTCTCTGCGAGAGGTCTCCATGGAGCGATGCCGCGTCATAGCCGCGGTCGCGGAGCTTGCCGCCGATCTCATCGCACTGGAGCTTGGTGCGGCAGAACACGACGCCATAGAAATCGCTTTCCTTGTCTATTATGCGTGTCAGTGCCTCAAGCTTGTCTGATTCCCTGACCTCATAGTAGATCTGGTCCGCGCTAAGCGTGGCGCTCTCCTTCTTCTGCGTGCGTATGACCTCGGCGTTCTTCATGAAGCTTTCGGCGAGCTTCATGATCTCAGGCGGCATCGTCGCGGAGAACATCAGCATGCGTTTCTTCTCTGGAACGGCCCTGAGCACCTGCTCGATATCATCGATGAAGCCCATGTCGAGCATCTCGTCAGCCTCATCGAGCACCATGAACTTCAGATTTTCGAGCTTAAGGGAGCCGCGCCTGATGTGATCGAGTATCCTTCCTGGCGTCCCGACTACTATCTGCACACCCTTTCTGAGCTTCTTCAGCTGGGCTTCCATGCTGGCGCCGCCGTAAATAGGGGTGACCTCGAGCTTCCGCTCCCCCCTCAGCGATCCGATCTCCTCCGCAACCTGCCCGGCAAGCTCCCTTGTCGGGACAAGTATCAGAGCCTGCACTGCGGAAGATGAGGCATCTATCGTCTCTATGATAGGCAGGGCGAACGCCGCTGTCTTTCCTGTTCCGGTCTGGGCCTGCCCGACAATCTCAGTGCCTTCTTCCAGCAGGCGTGGAATGGCAAGCTTCTGTATCTCTGTGGGCTCCTCGAAGCCCTTGTCCTTGAGAGCCTTAAGCGTAGGCTCGGAAAGGCCTAACGCCTTGAATCCTGGGAGTAATTCATCCATATGCTGTCATTGTATCAAAATGACGTGATGTGTCTACCGGATCTGCGATGAGATGATCCCCAATGCATCGCTGAACGCTATCCTCTGCCCGTCGCTGAGCGTGAATGAGCCAGAGCAGCTGATGAACTCCCTTGCGTTCCCCTCGCTTCCTGCCGTGGCTATGGGGCGCGCCTCGATTTCCACGCGGCTATTCTCCTCGCTCGCGATCCACCTGTCTGCGGTCCTGGAGAAGATCATCGATCCAAGCTTGTCTATGCATCCGCGGTATGTGATGGAGTTTATATATCTATCCTCTCCCGCGCATAGGCTCCAGCCATCGCCGAGTATCATCGCGCCGACTATGCTCCGCTGGAGCTTGGAGCGTGAGTACCAGAACGCTCCTGACGCGGTGGGGGAGAGCATCACGGGCTTATGGCCAACGAACATTATGCCCTCTGCCGTGAGCGGGCTTTCGATGCTTCTCAGGCACCATCTTGTCCCGTCATCCTTCTCCGCGGAGGCCGCGCTTATCGTCTCATCGTTGCTGTTCTCAAGCTCGATATGAGCCTTGAGTCCCGTTATATCCCCAGGCAGGTCAAGATATGGAGCGGTTATGAGGAGCTGTCTCTTGCTCCCTCTCTTCACAGCGGCCATCGTCATGGCCTGATCGGCGTAGGTCATCTCGCTGTCGCTAAGGATATCCTCAGGAAGCGTCCCATGCCTGAGCACCGAGACCTTCGATGATTCCACCTCCGCGCATTCTTTTCGCGCTATATCCACATAGGTAATCCTGTGACGTGCTTTCATGCCGGCCGCGGCGAACTCGAAAAGCATCATGAAGCCGCCTTGCCTGTCCGCGACAAGATAGCCATCGTTCTCCCTCAGATACGGGGATTTAGCCTCTTTCCTTGAATAATCCCAAAGGGCAGCGCGTGCCCATCCTTCCTCCGTGAGTGTCTTGTCGGCCTTGAGCAGGGGCGATCGGGAAAGCTTTTCGTGTACCATATCCTCAGTATAGCAAAAAAAAGACGGCCGAAGCCGTCTTTTTCTCCGCTTATCGCTTTCTCAGCCAACGATGGATGAGAAATATGTGTCAAGGAAGTTGTCCTCGAAGCTGTCCGATGAGAGCACGGAGGACTGGAGGTCGCTCTGCGTGACATACGGCACGAAGAACGAAGGATAGAGCGATGTCAGATAGGAGGACTGGAGATCGCTTGCTCCCTCGCTCTCGACGGAGCGCACGATGATGTAGTCGCTTCCTGACTGCACTGGGGCAGAGACGGTTCCGATCTCCGATGTGTAGATCTCCTTGTTGAATGCCTCGTTGCCCATGACCGCGTTGGCAAGACGGTAATCAGGATCGGTAAGCGCGATGCCGTTGATTATCGAGGATGATGCCGGGTTAGGGGCCGCGGCTCCTACATCCGTCACTGTCACTCCATAGACCGCCGCCGCGTCATCCCAGCTTCCCTGGGCCATGGCATAGACCTCGTCAGCCTTCGCCTTGAGGTACGCGTCCATCGTCTCCGGATCGTTTGACGCGATATACTCCTTGACCGCGTTGAGGTTCTCTGCTTCCTCAAGGTCAGCGGCCATGCTCTCGCTGTTGATCCTGTAGAGAGCGTAGCCGGTATATGTCTGGAACGGGCCCACGATATCGCCGACGGATGCGGAGAAGATCGTTGCCGCGTTCGTGCTGTCCGCGAGCTGTCCCTCAAGATCCGTGTACATTACCGCGCCCATAGCGCCTTCAGCGTCGCTGTAGCTGTCCGTTGACTTCTCGGCAGCAGCGCTCTCGAACGTGGTCTCGCCGCTCTGGATTGAGGAAAGGATCGAGGAAGCCTCGTCGGAGGTGGCTACGGTGATAGAGGAGAGATCCATCGTCTGGAATGGGGCGGGATTCTCCTCCGCGTATGTCCACGCGTCGGTATCTGGATAGGTCTCTGCGCCTACGGTGATGTACTGGAATGCCCTTGCGTTGGCGTTGAGGGCCGCGACGAACTCGTTCTCAGCGTCCGATGTCCTTACGTCCGCGATGTCGCCAAGGACCATCTGTGAAGGAAGGATCTCCTCGATCTGCGCCCTGATAGCGGACTTCTCGACAGTGGAAGCCGCCTTGTAGACCTCTGGATCGAATGAGCCATTTTCATTGCTGAAGTAGCCGCTCTGGATAATCGCGTCGTTGACCATCGAATCGGTTGTCCTGATTCCAGCCTGCTCGGCCATCTGGCGCAGCGCTGTCTCGAATACCGTGGCGTAATACGCCTGATAGTAGATCTGGAAGCTGTTGGCGGCATCCATAGGATACTGGCTCGCCAGCGATGATATCTGATTATAGAAGAAGTTGCCGTATTCCAGCTCGATCTTCTCCCCGTTGTATCTTCCGAACTCTATTGAGCTTCCGCTGCCGGAAAGAGCTGTCGTGGGAAGGATGAAGGTGATGGAGATGAGGATAAGGACGACAACTCCGATTATCCATCCGATGGATCTCTTCTGATGCTTCTTCCCGCCGTTGTGCTTGCTGTTTCCCTGCTGTGGGAATTCAATACCCTTTTGATTATCTGAAGGCATTTCCGAACCTCTTTTTCAGTTGGTATGAGCGCACTGTTTCAAAAGAAACAGCTTCTGTAAAGCTACCATTGATATCGCTCTTCTGTCAATTTCATATGACCTCTTTTGTCTTCCACCGCCCGCTCAGGATGCGCGAGGAGAACAGTATGCCCCTGGCCGCCCAGTCCATGTACATGGCGTACCATATAGCCTCTACCCCCATTCCAAGGGCGCGCACCATCAGATACGCCCCTCCGACACGGAATATCCACATGGAGGAGAAGGACGCGAAGAGGATGAACCTGACGTCTCCCACGGCCTTGAGCATGTTGGGAAGTGTGAACGCCAGCGGCCAGAGCAGGGCGCACGCGGCGAGGCACAGCCTGCACATCGGCACTGCCGTGGCTATGGATGAGGCCTCGAGCCCATAGAATGAGACAACGGACGGGGTAACCGCGAAGAACGGGATGTTTATCGCGAGCGTGGATATATAGACGAGGATAAGCAGGTATCTCGTGTAGTACGATATATCCCTGAAGTCCTTCTTGCCGCGGCACTGTCCTATTATCGTTATCATAGCGAGGTTTATGCCGTTGCCCGGTATATTCGAATAGGCGTTGAAGTTGCCGGTGACCGCGTTGATCGCGATGGCGGAGGTCCCGAGCGATGCCGTGAGCGACTGTACCATTATCTTCCCGATGTGGAACGTCGCGCCTTCAAGCCCCGCGGGAATGCCGATGCGCAGTATCCTCGCGATCATCTTCAGATCCACAGGCCCTTTGGCGATCCCGCTGAGGCTGAGCATGTCGCTTCTGCGGTGGAGGAACATGAACATGATGGCAAAGCCCGCCATGCGCGACAGGAGCGATGATATCCCGGCACCCCTCGGCCCCATGCCGAAGCCGTAGATGAGGATGGCGTTGCCCGTGATGTTTATGGCGTTCATCATCGCGGAGACCCCCATCGTCCTGAAGCTCCTGTTCTCAGCCCTTGAGATCGCGGTGAGCGCCGAGTACAGCGCCAGGAACGGGTAGGAGAGGAGGATGGGGACGAAGTAATCATCGGTGAAGCCCTTCACATCCGCGTCGATCGTGCCGAAGAAGAAATCCACGATATGCGACCTGATGGGCATGACGATTAGCGTCATGGCGATGGAGATCGCCGCGGAGATGTATATGAGGTTCTTCGCGCCCCTTCTCGCGCTCTCCTTGTCGCTTCTTCCCAGATACTGTGAGACGACAACAGCGCCTCCCGTGGCGAAGGCGCTGAAGAGCGTTATCAATAGGTTTGATACGGTATCGACGAGCGACACCCCGGATACCGCGGCCTCCCCGCATGTGGATACCATCACGGTATCCGCCATGCCTATGAGGATGCTCAGGAAGGAATCCGCTATGAGCGGTATGATGAGCGAGTAGAGCTCCTTCCGTGTGTACTGGTGCGGCATGGCGTCAATTCGTCAGGAGTCCCTCGTCCGAGTCGAACTCCTTGTTGCGTATGTTCCTGAACTCGTCAACCAGGGCCTGCACCGTGAGCTTTGACTTCTCCTCGCCGCTCACGTCCATGATTATGTGGCCTTCGTCCATCATGATCAGCCTGTTGCCGTAGTCGATGGCGAACTGCATGTTATGCGTTACCATCATCGCCGTCAGGTGGTCACGCTCTATATACTCCTTCGTGAGGTTCATGACGATCTCGGCGTTCCTTGGGTCAAGCGCCGCGGTATGCTCGTCAAGAAGCATCAGCGACGGTCTTGAGAGCGTCGTCATCAGCAGCGTCAGGGCCTGCCTCTGGCCTCCGGAGAGAAGACCTACGTTGTCCTCCATCCTGTCCTCCAGCCCTATAGTGGAGAGCATCTCCCTGAATGCCGCCTTCCTCTCCTTCGTCAAGCCGAACCTCAGCCCTTTCATGCCCTTTGAGGATGCCAGGTTCATATTGTCCTGGATGGACATGTTCGCGCTTGTGCCTTTCGTCGGATCCTGGAATATCCTCCCGATATTGAACGCCCTCTTGTATTCCGGGGCATGGGTTATGTCCTTTCCTGCAAGCTTTATCGTTCCGGAGGTCACCGGGAACGTGCCGGCTATCATATTGAAGAGCGTGGACTTTCCCGATCCGTTGGAGCCGATGACGCAGATGACGTCACCGTCGTTGACCGTGAGGTTTATATCCTCGAGCGCGACCTTCTCGTTGACGGTGCCCGGGAAGAACACCTTCGTCACATGGCTGATCTCAAGCATCTTTCTCCTCCTCCTTCGCCTCTCCGAGGACCCTTGCTATGGCCTTCTTCCTCGCTCCCTTGTTGGACGCCATCGCCCTGGTCTGGGCCACAGCGAGCGATATGATGACGAGTATGCCCGTGAGGAGCTTGAAGTCATTCGGGGTGATTCCGATGAGGTAGCCATACTTCCTTCCGAGGAACATGAGCGCCTTGTATATGATCGCGCCGAGAATGGCCCTGAGCGTTATCAGCGATATGCGGTTGGATGAGAAGAGGAACTCTCCGATCATTATCGCGGCAAGGCCCTGCACGACCATTCCCTGACCGAGGTTGGCGTCCGCGAAGCCCTGGTACTGGGCGAGCATGCCGCCCGAGAGCGCGATCAGGCCATTCGAGAGCCCGAGGCCGATCACCTTGAGTATGGCCGGATTCATTCCCTGCGAGAGGATAACCTGCTCATTTCCTCCAAGAGCGCCTATCGCCTGCCCGATATCGGTGCGGAAGAACACATCCATGAGCACCTTCACGAGGAGGACGAAGAGCAGCGTGCCAAGCAGGGCCGCCACATCGCTGGAGGCGAATGAGAAGGCCTTCGGAAAAAGACGGTAGAGCGTATCCACGCGTACAAGCGACACGTTCGCCTTGTTCCCAAGGATCCTCAGGTTGATGGAGTAGAGCATGGTCATCGTCAGGATACTCGCGAGAAGCCCCGGGATGTGGAGCTTATTGTGTATCGTGGCGGTGACAAGGCCGCAGAGCACTCCGACTAGGAACGACATGATAAGCCCCATGGGGATGCCAAGCCCGTTCACTATGCACATTGTCGCGACAGCCGCGCCGGTAGCGACAGAGCCATCGCATGTAAGGTCAGCGAGATCAAGGATCCTGTAGCTTATGAGGATGCCGAGGACCATGATCGAGAAAATGAGACCTTCAACGAAAATACCTTCAATCATATAAACCTCAAAGAGAGAAGACCGCCCTGCGGCGGCCTTCATCGATTCTAGCAGATAATCATCTCTCTGTCTTCACGCCATCCTGGATGATGACCTGGGCCATATCAAGATAGTCCTGCGGGATCTCTATGCCGAGCTCTGCAGCTGTGTCGAGATTGAACCAGAGCTCGAAGTCATCGAGGTCGGAGAGGATCTCCGTTCCGAGGGTTCCTGGGACTGTCCCGTTGATGATTGCCTCGATCTGCTCTCCGAGAGCGACGCCGATCGCGTAGTAGTTGAAGCCCCAGGCGATCATGCAGTCAAGCCCGTCGATGCCTGATGGATCGGCGGCGAGGAGAGGCTTGCCGGCTGATGAGCATACGTCATCCACGGCTGAGATAGCGGAGATAACGTTGTTGTCCGTTGCGATATACACTGCGTCAACGCGGTCGATGATGGACTGCGTAGCCATCATCACCTCTGAGGAATTCGCGACAGCGACAGGGACGAACTCCAGCCCGAGCTTCTCGCACGCGGCCTTCGCCATCTCCATGAGCACGACGCCATTCTGCTCTCCTGAGGAGTAGACGTTGCCGATGACCTTGGCGCCCGTGATGTCGCTCAGAAGCCTTATCTGATCCTCGACAGGGGTCATGTCGGAGACGCCGCAGATGTTGGATTCCGGATCGGCAGTGAAGTTATCGGCCACGAGGCCCGCGTCAGCCGGGTCAGTGACAGCGGCGAAGAGGACAGGCCTGTCCGTGAATGTATTGGCAAGGGACTGCGCCGTCGCCGTTCCGATGCCGACCACGATATCGCAGTCCTCATCATCAAAGAGCTGTGAGATCGACGCGGCTGTCGAGATATCGCCATTTGCGTTCTGGAAATCATATCTTACTGAAAGGCCCGTCGTGGCAAGGTAGTCCTGCATTCCCTGCTCAACGGCATCAAGGGCCGCATGGGAAAGGAGCTTCGAGACTCCGATGAGAGTCGAGCCGTCATCGGCCGCGGCCTCCTTTGCGCCTCCCGCTGCAAGCGAGAAGGAAGCGATGAGCACGATCAGTATAGCAGTCAGTTTCTTCATTTAGGTGTTAACCTCCCTTTTAGGTTATGTTCAACTATACAGAAAGCAATTTGCCGATTCAATGTTTCATATGCACGTTTTGAATAAATATTCACAAATTATGAGAAAGCGCATGCCGTAATATATATACTGTGAATAGGAGAACGTGAGATATGGAACTAGGGGTTTTCTCTGTATGCATGCCGGAGTATGGACTGGATGATACTGTCAGCCTGCTCAAGGCAATCGGCTATGACGCTGTCGAGTGGCGTGTCGCTGAGATTCCGGAGAAGATCCCCGATGACATCCCCTATGACCGAAGATACTGGGTCTGGAATGAAAGCACCGTCGATGTAAAGAGGATAGGGGAGCTTGCCCCGAGGCTGAGGAGGATGTGCGATGATGCTGGCCTTTCCATCACGGGCTTCGATACTTATCTCACGTCAGACAGGATCCCTGAGATTGTGCCTGTGCTGGAGGCTGCGAAGGCTGCCGGCGTCAGGATGGTGAGGCTCTTTGCTGACAGATATGCATATGATTCTGAAAAGACGTATAACGATATCTTCAGCCATACGCGGGAGAACATAAGGACTATCGAGTCCCTTGCGGCGGAGTACGGGGTGAAGATCGTGTTCGAGATCCACCATGACAGCATCGCCACGAGCGCGAGCGCCGTCATGCGCCTTGTGGATGGCTTTGATCCCGAGCGTATAGGAGTTATCGTGGATCCAGGCAATATGGTCTATGAAGGCTATGAGAACTATCGGAAGGTCCTCCAGGTGCTTGGCCCATACGTCGCGCATGTGCACGTCAAGAACGCGATTATGGCCGAAGATGGCCGTGATCGATTCGGGGCAAGGCGGTGGAAGCGCGTGTGGACGCCCCTTTGGGATGGGCAGGCGGATCTCCCTAGGTTTATCCACGAGCTCAAGGCCACAGGCTATGATGGCACAATCTCGCTTGAGGATTTCTGCAATGATATGGATACGCCTGAGAAGCTGAGAGCCGGTCTGGGCTATATCAGGAGACTGTGGGCTGAGGCGTGAGGATATTAGAAGCATAAGAGGCCGCTCTCTTCGAGCAGCCTCGCTGATGGCTTTCCATCATTCCTCGTCAATGATGTATGCGGCCTTCTCTATCATATCCTCTGGAATCGTTATCCCGAACATCTCTGCCGTGTCCATGTTTATGTAGAGCTCGAGGTCCTCAAGGAATACCGTGCCGATATCCGCGGGAGACTTGCCTTCGATGATCTCCTGTATCAGCCTTCCGGTAAGGAGACAGGACGCGTAGTAGTCAAAGCCGCCTGCGACAAGCACGTTCGTGCCGGATGCAGATGTGGTGTCCGCGCTGAAGAGCGGGACCTGGGCTTCCGTGCAGGCGTCAGAGAGGGCGGAGATCGCCGAGACGACCGTGTTGTCAGTCGCGACGTACATGGCGTCTATCCTGTCCGTGATGGACTGGGCCGCCATCTTCACCTCAGCTGAGTTCGCGACTGCCGCGGATATAAGCTCCACTCCATTCTCCTCGCATATGGCCTTCATACCTTCCATCAGGGAAATCCCATTCGCTTCTCCTGATGTATATACCATTCCTATGCGCTTGGCATCCGTGAGGCGCTCGATCATCCTGAAGTGCTCCTCAAGCGGGACCGCGTCCGACACGCCGCAGACATTATCTATCCCTTCAAGCCCTGCAGTAGGCACATCCGTCACCGACGCGAACACCACCGGGATATCCTCGAACGTGTTCGCTAGCGCCTGGGCTGTTGGCGTGGCTATGCCCACCACGATATCGCAGCCCTCGTCCCTGAAGAGCTTCGCGATAGATGCCGCGGTGCTGATCTCCCCGTTCGCGTTCTGCGTGTCGAACACCGCGTCGATGCCGGCATCGGCAAGGTAATCCTTGATGCCGCTCTCGATCGCGTCGAGGGCGGGGTGGGCCAGCAGCTTGGATATCCCGATCCTGATGCTTCCTGTCTCCGTGTTCCCCTGTGCAGCTATAGGCATCATTGCGAGCGCTATTATGGACAATATGATCATGAGCTTTTTCATGTTTCTCTCCTTAGTAACAATGTTACTATAAGAAAGAACAAGGATAAGTGTTAAGATACTATTTGCAGAAACATCAGAAATCTATGTCCATATCCTCGTCGTCCAGGTCTCCGTACTCGCTCTCGCCATCAAAGGCCTCATCCGGGCCTGGAAGATCGGGGATGAATGAGAAGAGCTCATCCTCATCTTCCACGTCTTCTTCCATCTCATCGTAAATGTAGGCATCATCGCACATAGCTGCATTATATCCTTGATGGCCGCATTATGGTATCATCAGGATATGTACAGATATATCGTCATTTCCATGGGGGAGGCAGCAGGCACGTCCCCTGAGATGATCCTCAAGGCCGTGAACGCCCTTTCCGCCACATTCTCAGGCGGGGTCATAGTCACAGGTGATGAGGGCGTGTTCAGCCATACCGCCTCCGATCTCTCTATAGATCCATGCTTTGCTTATATCGCGGAGAACGAGGAAGACCTGAGGGCTGCGGAAGAGAATGGCGTGCAGTTCATCTTCTATCGCTCCTCTGATATGGACATGTCGAAGTTCAGCTATGGCAAGGCCACGGCAGACACGGGCAGGGCCGCGTACGAGGCGCTCCAGGCGGCTGTCTCGATAATCCAGAACGGCCTTGGCTCATGCCTCGTGACAACCCCTGTCTCGTCAAAGGCCCTGGAGAAGGCGGGGTATGAGGAGAGATCCGTGTTCTCCCTTCTTTCCCGCTTCGCCTCATCCTCGCGCCTTATAAACATGATAGTCGCGGGAAAGATGAACATATTCGGCCTCACGCATAGGCGTGCCCTCTCGGACGCGCTTTCCTCATTGACCAGAGAGAACATAATCGAGGCCCTCGTCTCCATAGACGCTCTCAAGGTATCCAGGTTCTTCGATAAGGAGAAGCCCATAGCGGTATGCTCCCTCAATCCCGGTGATAGGGACGGGGAGTGGACAGGGCCAGAGGAGAGCGGGATCATCATACCCGCTATCGAGATCGCGAAGCGCATAGGGATAAACGTAGTCGGCCCGATATCCCCGGAGTCCCTTTTCCGCCATGCCGCCAAGGGTGAGTACTCCGCGGTGCTCGTGATGACCGCGAGCGTCGGATACGCGGCATCCGCTGCCGCCGCTCCTGATGAGTCCTATATGCTCACATGGGGCCTTCCGTTCCTCCGCCTTGGCATAATAGGCGAGGCGGGCCTCGATGATGCGGGAAAGGGAATCGCCAGCATAAAGCCTATGGTCACCGCCGTGCTTGAGGGGCTCCGGCTCTCTGAAAAGGATTATATGGTATGAGGAAGATCATTCTTGCTGCCCTGGCTGCAGCTGCATTGCTATTCTCATCGTGCCAGACGAGCGTGAGGATAAACTATCTCTATCCGTCTGACGTGAACATGTCGAATTACCGCCACCTTGCGGTTATGCCTGTCGTGCAGTACAGGGGATATATCCCATCAACGCAGTGGATAGCGGGGCTGGATGTCATGGCGGGCAGCGTGCATGTCAGGTCATCCTATTCCGCCTCCATAGCATCCGACGTCTCCAGCTATGCCACCGACCAGCTTTATTCAACGCTTTCCAATACCGGCTACTTCAGCCTTCTCGATCCCCAGTCCACTGCCTGGATCGTGAATTCGGGATACAGGGTATCCGAGAGGCTGAGGGACATGGGCTATGATGCGGTGATGATCCCGCGCATCGAGGATATGACTATTGAGGAGCGTATCTACACGAGGCGCAACTCAGAGCGCGTATGGGATGAGCACCGCAAGGAATACAGGACGGAGTACTGGTATGACTACTATGTGAGGCAGAAGGCCTCCATCCGCTATTCGATATCCATAGTGGACACCCATACCGACAGGGTGATTGCCGTGCGCACGTTCATCGATTCCGATACCCGCTCCGAGGTGTTCGACCCGTTCTGGCCGCGCTTTGATGGCGTCGATCTTATGTTCCGTCGCATGATAAGGGGCTTCAATGAAGGCATAAGGCGCTCGTTCGTGCCGACCTCCAGAAGCTATGACGTCACGCTCATGGACAACAAGCCGGAACTTGAGGCGGCAAAGGACGCGTATAAGAGGGCCTCTGACGGGCAGTACAGGGCATCGCTTGACCAGTTCCTCTCGCTCTGGCAGGGCGAGCGTCATGTGCCATCCGGGTACAATGCCGCGCTCCTTACCGCAGCCTTGGGGGACTTCGACAAGGCGATAGCCATAGCCGAGGAGGTCGTGGCGTATTCCGGCAACAGGGATGCCAGGAGCCTCTATGATGACCTCATGACGCTCCGTAAGCGCAACGATGAGGCCTTGAGCCAGTTCTCCGTGAGCAATGAGACTATAGAGGAGCCTCAGGATTCGGGGATCTCGATCTACGATTATCTTCTGAGGTGAGACATGTCCAGGATCATCTACGTGGAGGAAGGGATCCTTCCTGATATGACAGGCATAAGCTCCGCGGAGCTTGTATTCTCGGGAAAGGCCACCGGCAGATGCCGGGAGGCCAAGGAGTGCGCGAGCGCGCGCGGGGGCATGGAGATGCTCAAGCGCTGGATAAGCTCGTCCTCCTTCTCCGTCATCGTCCTTTCCGGCTTCTCGGAGGTTGCTTCAGAGGTCAAGGAGAGCACTGCCTTCTGGGTCTCTGATCACCTCGCGGAGCCTGGAACGCCTTTGCTTATCGCCATCTCCTCCGGCCCGTGGAGCGAGGGGGTAAGATGCGATGAGTCCGGGCAGATAGAGGAATACTTAAAAAATATTAAGTAATTTCTGAATATTTTTTCTTTATAATACCCCCTTTGGCTGGAATAATATCAAGAGAATGCAGTAATCTAGCGATATATTCCCTCATTTTTAAGGGTAGGAATGCGAAGACTGGGCTACCAAAGGGCAGAAACACCTCTTTTCCGGTATTTTTTGCCCCATCGGCCCCGCTTTGCTATAATCGTGAATCAGAGTAGATGGGCCCGCTGCCCATCAATAAGGAGGAGCTTATGCTGCTAAACATGACTATTGCGAACTTCAAGTCCGTAAAGTCACCTCAGACCATCAGCTTCCAGGCGGTAAAGGATTCAAGGCTTCCGGCATCGAAGCTCGTTGAGGTCAATGATCACCTGAAGGTCATCAAGACAAGTGCCATAATCGGACCGAATGGAGCCGGCAAGAGCTCATTCGTAAGGGCCCTCGAGGTCCTCAAGAGGATAGTCATGGCCTCTGATGGCCCGGAGAATCCGCTCCAGGGAGCGCTCACCGGAACCGTGTTCGCGTACGGTATAGACAAGGCGACGCCCGCTACGATATCCATCGAGGTCCTCCTTGATAAGGGAGAGGGCACGGATGAGAAGCCGACGACGATAGCCCGCTATACCCTCAAGGCCAACAAGGAGAAGATCTACGAGGAGTCCCTCTACTATATAATCAACAACTCCAAGAAGCTCATGTTCGAGCGCCTTCTCGGGGAGGACGGGCTCTATTCCTACCGCTTCGGCAAGCTCTACAGGGGCGAGAAGAAGAGGCAGGCGGCGAAGCTTCCTGAGAACAGGACATTCCTGGCGGGATCGGCAAGGAAGGGCGGACAGACATCGCTCGAGCTCTATACATGGTTCGAGAAGAAGCTCCACATCCTTCCTATGGGTGTTTCCACGAAGGCTGAGCAGTATGCCTGCGATATGCTCAAGGCCCATCCAGGCTGGGGCGAGCAGATCCTCAACTATCTCTGGGCCCTTGATATCACGGACATAAACAGGGTCGAGGTCAAGACGAACGAGAATGGCGAGGACCACCTCAGGTTCACCCATATCTATGTCAATGACAAGAAGGCTGAAGGCTATGCCAACGTATTCGCGGGCGAGTCCCTCTCGCTCAGGCGCCTCACGGTCATAGGCTTCGCGTTCTTCGAGGCATTCATCACCGAGAAGACCCTTGTCATCGATGATTTCGGACAGCTTCTGCATCCGGACATCCTCTGCCACCTTGTCGAGATCTTCGAGAACTGCGACCAGGAGAGCCAGATGCTCGTAGTCGACTGCAACCCATCCCTTCTCAGGGAAGGCCTGCTCCGCCGCGACGCGGTGTGGTTCGCGCAGAAGGACCAGGAGAGCTCGACTGTCTACTACTCGCTTTCCGACTTCAAGGGCGCGCGCGGCAAGGTGCCTACATCGCAGCGCTACATGCAGGGAGTCTATGGTTCGCTGCCGATCACGAGCGAGTTCTATTTCGTGCATGATGGCACGCCTGTGGAGCCTGAGAAGGCAGAGACTGAAGGAGAGGAGGCATAAGATGATAAAGCGCAGGAAGAACATAACGGCGCCGAAGCAGACACTGCTTCTGGTATGTGCGACGGAGGCTGAGGCCCTGTACTTCTCCCAGATGAGGAAGGACTGCCGCTTCGTCAATCTCACGGTCCTCAAGGCTCCTGAGGGAAAGGATCTCAAGGGACTTATCGACTACACGGCGAAGGAGAGGAACCATGGCAAGTTCGACAGCGCATGGGCACTCTTCGGATTCGATGATGTGAACACCAGCGTCGACGAGGTCAAGTCGATGATGGAGGAGTATACGGAGAAGAAGAAGGTCAAGCTCTGCTGGATCAATCCTAAGTTCGATCTCTGGTTCATCTTCCATCTCGGCGCGCCGACTTCGTACGTCGCGGATATATCGCCGCTTGAGGCTAAGCTCAGGGAAGCTCTACCAGGATTCGAGATGACCCCTGAGTATTTCCTCACGAAGGGCCTGAACACCCATATCCGTCTATTCCCTCGCCACGCGAGTGCGGATATCAACGCACGCAACTACAACGTGGTGGCAAAGGCCGCTACGGGGCTTGAGGCTACCGCCATGCCGCTCCTCAATGAGGATGTGACGGCTATCTGCGGCACCGCTGACATGTCCCATAACCAGAAGGTGCGAAGGTAGTAGATGGAGGCTGTCCCTCTTCTGTTAAGCCTTATAGCCCTTGCCATCGTCAGCATGGACCTGGCATTGGCTATCGTATGGAACCGCAGGGCGCGATACACGTGGTCGCGCACCTGCGTTGTCTTTACCGCCACGCTCCTTGGGGCAGTGGTTTCCTTCGCGCTCGATCAGTATTCATATCTTGCGTTCGATGGCACGGCGCAGGCTGTCCTCCATCTTATATGGGAAGTCCTGCTGGTGCTTGACTCGACATTCATACTCGGCATGATACCTTTCTTCTGCAACTGGGTGGTGGCTCGCCCGACAGGAAAGGGAGAGAAGTCCTTGGCGTTCATAGCCGGGATCCTCTATCTGGCCGATTCGCTTGTATGGATCGTGACGAAGGCCTCGGTAAGCTCGATCCTGCAGTATGTGATATGGACGCTTGTGGTCCTTTATTGCATCATCGTCATGATATCCCAATGGAAGACCATCGCGGACAAGTCCATCAGGACCATGTGCCTCACGATGATAATCATCTCATTCGCGATGCTGCCTGTCGCTGTCTCCTCGATGCTCTTCCCGTCCCTTCGCGGCATCTCGATATCATTGGTGTCGTTATCGTACACGATCGCGATCCTTGTATTCCTCTTCATCGCCATCGCGCGCCTTGAGTCGCAGCTCGAGCAGTCCGAGGGGAAGAAAGGGATCTCCTTCGAGGATATACAGAGCGAGTTCCATATAACCGAGAGGGAGTTCGAGGTGATCCTCCAGATAAAGAACGGGCTTACCAACAAGGAGATCGCCTATAACCTGAACATCTCGGTGAATACCGTGAATAACCATATCGCGAACATATTCTCCAAGACCGGGGTCCGCTCGAGGATAGATCTGCTGAACCTGCTGCAGGAGGCGTCCTGGTGATCGTGTTCAGATACTCAGTCCCGCTATCCTGGTATGAAGGGGTCTATCAGGATAAGAATGCTCCATGCAAGGCAGGGCGTCCATTCACCCTTGCCCATAAGGAGAAGACAGATAAGGCGGTGCTTCTCATCCATGGCTATGCAGGATACCCAGGGGAGCTGGTACGTCCCGCCCGCGACCTTTATGAGAGAGGCTTCGATGTCTACGCGCCCCGTCTTCCCGGATGCGGGACGACAGGCGAGGATTTCGGAAGATCCACGGGTAAGGACTGGCTTGGACTTGTCCTCAATGCCGCGAGGGACCTGAGAGCGAGGTATAAGACGCTCTATGTCCTTGGCCACTCGCTGGGAACAGCTCTTGTCATCCTTGCATCGCAAAGCGTCCGTTTCGATAGGATCGTCCTTGCCGCTCCCGCTGTCGCTGAGAAAGCGCCGAGCATCATGATCAGGATAGCTTCCGTATTCAAGAAGAAAATGCCAAAGCCTTGGCAATCCGATCCGTCATATGTCCTTTACTATGAGGATGCCCCGGCGGATGACGCGTACCTCGGCAAGGAATACTGGTCATGGAACTATACAAGGCAGAGCTACGAGCTTCTTCGCCTGATGTATGAGGCTGGAAAAGCCGCGAAGAGCTTAGCCGTGCCGACTCTGATCATCGTAGGTGGCGAGGACCTTGTCGTAGGTCCGGAGCCAGCGAATATCCTTGACAGGACAATACCTGCAGAGCATAAGACCATAAAGATAAGCGAGTGCACTCATTTCCCGTTCTATGACAAGGACAAGGATGGGGAGGAAAAGGCTGTGCAGGCAGTGCTTGAGTGGTTTTCGTGAGGTTATCATTACCCATTATTTGATAATATGGTTTTATCAAATAAGCTGATATTTGCAAATTTTATTTTTGCAATATTGGTATCTGCTCGGTCGTGCCTTCCGGCAAAGGCAGCTTTCAGCAGATCCCCAGCAGTGCCAGCATAGACAGCATCAATCATCTCATCCTGAGCGATGCCGTTCCTTACGTCCGTATCAAGGACAGATGGGATATTGACGGGAATCTTGTCCTGCATGTCTTGATCCCTCTTGTTGTCAATTGCTTCTAAAGATAATAAGATTAGGCGTCAATCTAAGGAGAAGCAGATGGAAGTTCGCGTTCGCTATGCCCCGTCTCCAACTGGGCTGCAGCATATTGG